>MNEL01000057.1 GCA_001917665.1 Gemmatimonadetes bacterium 13_1_40CM_69_22
CGTTCATGCCGACCGCGAGCCACAGCCCCGCGAGCGACAGCGCGCCGACGAAGACGGTGTCGTCGCCGAGGCGCACGAACCGCGGCCCGCCCGCGTAGGCGGCGATCGCCGCGGTGGCGACGAGCAACGACGGGAAGTAGAACAGGTTGTTGACCCAGTAGCCCCAGCCCGCCACGAATCCCTGGAGCGGTCCGAACGCCCGTCGCACCCAGCGGTAGATACCGCCCGCCGCGGGATCGATGTCGGCGAGCTCCCGCACTGCGACTGCCGAAGGCAGGAAGAAGACGACCATCGCCACCACCCACAGGAGTAGGCTGGCGAGCCCGAACTGGCTCGCCGCTGTGGTGAGCCACCGCAGCCCGACGATCGCCGTGATGTTGAACAGCACGACGTCGCGCAGCCGCATGACGCGGGGGAGCTGGTCAGGGACCCTTGGCATGAACCGTGGCGGTGAGCCACCCGATGCCGCTGCCCAGCGCCGCGCCACCCATCACGTCAGTCGGGAAATGCTTGCCGCCGATCACGCGCAGCGCGGCGACGCCCGCCGCCCCCGCGTACAGCAGCACCGCGTTTCGGGCGCGGTGCGGCAGCTGCTCGCGCTGGGCGATGACGAGATACGACGTCGCCGCCGCGAACGCGAGCGAGGCGTGCCCCGAGGGGAACGACTGCCGGCTTTCCCGCTGCGCCGCCGCCGCCACGGCATCCGCCGTGTCCGCCGTGTAGAGGACCGGGCGACTGCGGTGCACGATGACCTTGAGCCACCCGGTCGCCGCCTGTGTCCAGGCGAGCGAGTTGAGGAGCACCGCCGCGTTACCGCGCCGCTGACCCGGATCGAGCCCGTGGAGCGAGGCGAACGCCGCGGCGCCGACCACGCCTCCGAGCAGAACGCTGCTCGCGGTCGCGGCGCTGGCCGAAGCGTTGTGCAGCCCGGCGCGATCGATGCCCGGAACCGCGGCCGGGTCGCACGGGGCGCACGGCGGCTGGCCATGCGGCAGATTCAAAGCGACAGGGATGAGTGAGAGTGCGCCCGCGGTTCCGACCGACGCAGCATCCCACCACGTGACACGATAGGGCGTCTGACTCGCTGCCGGCCGAGCGGCGGCGAACAGCCAGACGAAGACGACCGCCGACCGGGACATGCGGGCTCTCGCTCGAAACGGGAGGCTTGGAAGTTACGTAGTCCAGGCGACGGGTGCTAACTTACGTCCGCGCGGGACCTTGCGGTTTCGTGGTAGCGCCACTAGTGTCTAGGCTGCTCTTTCTCACCCTAACAGTCTGGGGGCCCCGTGACTACCGAGACCCTGCAGCACGTCGCGCTGTTCGATAAGTGCAAGAGCTTCACGAAGGCGCGGGAGCTTCAAGCTGCCGGGCTGTACCCGTACTTCCGCCCGATCTCCCACTCGGAAGACACGGTCGTCGTGATCGAAGGCAAAGAGCGGATCATGATGGGCTCCAACAACTATCTGGGGCTCACGCATCATCCCGAGGTCCTGGCCGCGGCCAAGCACGCACTCGAGCGCTACGGCTCGGGCTGCACCGGCAGCCGACTGTTGAACGGCACGCTCGATTTGCACGAGCGGCTCGAGGCCGAGCTGGCGCAGTTCTTCGGCAAGGAAGCGTGCCTCGTGTTCTCGACGGGGTACCAGGCGAACCTGGGGCTGGTCTCGGGCCTCGTGGGGCGCGGCGACGTGGTGTTCCTCGACAAGCTCGATCACGCCTCGATCGTGGACGGGGCGAAGATGTCGTACGGCGACACCGTGCGCTTCAACCACGCCGACCTGGGGAACCTCGAGCACAAAATGCAGCAGGTGCCCGCGGGCACGGGCATGATGATCATCGTCGACGGCGTCTACTCGATGGAAGGCGACATCGCCGACGTGCCGAGCCTGCTCAAGGTCGCGCAGAAGTACGGCTCCGCCCTCGCGCTGGACGACGCGCACGCGGTCGGCGTGCTCGGTCCGCGCGGAGACGGCACCGCCGCGCACTTCGGCCTGGTGGACGAAGTGGATATCATCGTGGGCACGTTCTCGAAGTCGCTCGCCTCGATCGGGGGCTTTGCGGCAGGGTCCGAGACCGTCATCCACTACCTGAAGCACAACTCGCGGCCCCTGATTTTCACCGCCGCGCTGCCGCCCGCCAACACGGCCGGAGTGCTCGCCGCCCTGCACATCCTGCAGCGCGAGCCGGAGCGGCGCGACCAGCTCTGGGTCAATACGCGGCGCCTCCAGGAGGGGCTGCGCTGCGAGGGCTTCGATATCGGGCCGACGGCGACGCCCATCGTGCCGGTCCTCATCGGGCCGCTCGAGAAGACGTTCCTCTTCTGGCGGAAGCTGTTCGAGAACGGCGTGTTCACGAACCCCGTGGTGCCGCCCGCCGTGCCGCCGTCCCATTGCCGGTTGCGCACCAGCCTGATGGCGACCCATACCGCCCAGCAGATCGACCACGCCCTGGAGGTGTTCGCCCGGCTCGGCAAAGAGCTGGGGGTCATCTGAGCGCAGTGGAGATCGCGCCCGTCACCGACGGGCGCGATCTCGAGCGCTTCATCGCCTTTCCCTACGACCATTACCGCGGCGACCCGCTCTGGGTCCCACAGCTGCGCATGGACGTGCGCACGCTGCTCTCGCCCGCGAAGAACCCGTTCTTCCAGCACGCGGAGGCGCAATACTTCGTCGCACACGCCAACGGTCGACCGACGGGGCGGATCGCGGCCATCAAGAACGACGCGCACACCCGCGCGCACAACGACCGGGTCGGGTTCTATGGCTTCTTCGAATGCGTGAACGACCCGGGCGTGGCGACCGCCCTGTTCGACGCGGCGGCGGCCTGGCTCCGACGCAAGGAGCTCGCCATCATGCGCGGCCCGATGAGCCCGTCCATCAACGACGAGTGCGGCCTGCTCATCCAGGGGTTCGCCACCCCACCCACCGTGATGATGCCGCAGAATCCCCCGTACTACGTCGACCTGCACCAGCGCTACGGCTTCGCCAAGGCCAAGGATCTGCTGGTGTACGAGAGCACGACCACCCGCCTCCCCGAGCGCATCGTGCGGGCGGCCAGCGTGATCGCGCAGCGCAAGGGCATCACGCTGCGGGCGCTCAACATGCGGCGCTTCACAGCCGAGGTCGAGCTGGTCAAGGCCCTCTACAACGAAGCGTGGGAGAAGAACTGGGGGTTCGTGCCGTTGAGCGAGGCGGAGATCGACCACCTCGCCAAGCAGCTCAAGCCGATCGTCGTGCCCGACCTGGTGTGCTTTGCCGAGCGCGCCGGACAGGTCATCGGCTTCGCCGTGGCCTTGCCCGACTTGAACGTGGCGCTCAAGCACAACCCGTCGGGGCGTTTGTTCCCCGGCATCCTCAAGGTCCTGTGGCACGCCCGCAAGGTCCACCGCCTGCGCATCCTGCTGCTGGGCGTGCTGCGGGACTACCGCTCGAGCGGCGTCGACGCGTTGATGTACCACTGGATCTGGACCAAGGGTGTCGCGCACGGATTCACCTGGGGCGAAGGGGGCTGGATCCTCGAGGACAACGCGGCCATGAACAACGCGGCCGTGCAGCTCGGCTTCCGGCCCTACCGCACGTACCGGATCTACGACAAGCCGCTGTGAAGGCGTTCGTCACCGGCGGGACGGGCTTCGTCGGCGCGCACCTCGTTCGGGCGCTGCTCGAGCGCGGCGGCGAGGTCGGGTGCCTCGTCCGCAGCCCCGCCAAGGCACAAGCGCTCGGCTGGCGGAACGTCCGGATCGTGCGGGGCGATCTGGACGACGCCCGCGCCCTGGCGGAGGGCTGCGCGGGCGCGGACGTCGTGTTTCACGTCGCCGGCCGGATCAGCGCCCGCGATCTGCGGGAATTCATGGAGGCGAACCGCGACGGCACCGCCAACGTGCTCGAAGCCGCCTCGCTCCAGCCGCCGCAGCGCTTCGTGCTCGTCTCATCGCTCGCTGCCGGCGGGCCCACGACGCCGGGCCAGCCGATCGACGAAGCGCGCCGTCCTGCGCCCGTGACACCGTACGGCCAGAGCAAGCTCGCGGCCGAGATCCTGGTGCGGGCGATGCCGTTTCCCTGGACCATCGTGCGCCCGCCGACGGTGTACGGCGAATGGGATCGCGAGGTCTTGAAGGTCTTCAAGTTGGCCCGCAGGGGGCTCGTGCCGGTGTTCGGTGACGGATCGCAGGAGCTGTCGGTCATCTATGCAGGAGACCTGGCGGGCGCGTTGGTCGCCGCAGCGACCTCCCCCGGCGCGGCGCGCAAGGTATACTACGCGGCGCATCCCGCCGTGACGACGAGCCGCGAGCTGGTGCGGGCGGTCGGCCGGGCGGTGGGACGCGAGCCGCGCATCGTGCCGCTGCCCGCGCCCGTCGCCCGCGCAATGCTCTGGGCCATCGGGTCGCTCGCCCACCTCGCGGGCCGCGCGACCGTGTTGTCGGCTGACAAGGCGGACGAGTTCCTCGCCCCCGCCTGGACCTGCCGGTCCGACGCGCTGATGCGGGACACGGGGTGGCGCGCCGCGACGGACCTGGACGCGGGGCTGCGGCGCACCGCCGAGTGGTACCGCGCGGAGGGATGGCTGTGAACGACACGTCACACGACGGCACCACGGCACGTCGCACCGGACCGCTGGCGTTGCGTCGTGCGGTCATGCAACGGTTCACCGCCATCGATCTCGTCACCCTGCTGTACGTCGCCGTCGCGACCGCCGCCGTCCTGCTCTTCACCGCCGACGATCGAGCGGGGTGGGACTGGCTGCTCCTCGCGCACGTGCTGCTGGTCGGGCTCGTCCTGCTCGCCCCGCGGGCGCGCGAGGCGGGGTCGGTCGGCCGGTTCCTCGGCGACTGGTACCCCATGCTGCTGCTCGGCGGGCTGTACGCCGAGGTGGGCGTGCTCAACGTGGACGTCGGCTACCAGCACGACCTCGCGATCCAACGCCTCGAGCTGTGGGTGTTCGGCTCGCAGCTGTCGTACCGCTGGATTCGCGAATGGCCGAACCCCGTGTTCTCATGGATCATGCACACGTGTTACATCGCTTATTACGCGATCCTGTGTGCCTCTCCCCTCGGCCTGTGGATCAGCGGGCGGCGCGACGCCGCGCGGCGCACGATCTTCGCCGTGATGGTGACGTTCTATCTCTGCTACGTGGTGTTCCTCTTCTTTCCGGTGGCAGGCCCGCGCTACGCCTTCGATCTCGCGCACAACGCCGCGACCGACACCTGGCCGGCGCGCGCCACGCAGTGGTTGCTCGACCGCGGCGACTCCTGGGGCGCGGCGTTCCCTTCCTCCCATGTGGCCGCCGCCGTGGTCGCCGCGATCTGCGCGCTGCGCTACTGGCGCCCGTTGGGACTCGCGCTCGCGCCCCTGACGCTCGGCCTGGTGCTGTCGGTGGTGTACGGACAGTTCCACTACGCGGTAGACGCGCTGGCCGGCCTGTTCGTGGCCGGCGGGGTGCTGGCATCGCAGTACATCTACGGGGCGGAGCCGGAGCAGGTCGGCGCCCGACTCCCGGCGGGGAGCCTTGAGCAAGCCTGACCTCCCCTGAGGCCGCCCGGGCCTCCCTGCGTGACAAAAATACGCAGTCCGCTCCGGGAGGCTCCGGCGGCCTCAGGGGGTGAGCTGGGCCGCACGCGACGCGATGGTGTCCAGGTCCCCGCCCAGCGCGTCCATGCGGCGTTGGAACTGGATGTCGATGATCAGCAACCCCACGACGTACGCCGCCAAATTCACGCCGAACACGATCGTGAAGAGCAGCGGGTACGGGAGCCAGATCCCGAAGTAGAGCGCGAACCGCTTGACCCCGGGGTCGAGCTTCGAGCGGTCCGCGATGCTCGTCATGAGCAGAATCGCGACCAGCGCGAGCAGGCCCAGCTTGAGCGAGACGAGGCCGGCGTAGACGAAGCCGGCGAAGATGACGGCTTCGCACGCCCGATCGAGCCGAGTGTCGAGCCGGCGGCCCGCGTCGGAGGCGAGCCCAAACTCCCGCGCGATGCCGCCGTCGATCCCGTCCAGCACCTGCCCCAGAGCCATCAAGCCGAGGCCCCAACCGAGCCGCCCGGCGGCCACCGCCGCCCCCGCGGCGACGCTCGCTCCGAACGCCGCCCAGGTGACCTGCGCAGGCGACAGGCCGAGCGTCAGGTGAACCAGCCGCAGCAGCGGGCGGATCGCCCGGTCCAATCCCCGGCCGACGACCGGCGCAAAGTCATACATGGATGCCGAACCACCGGAAGTACACCACGACATTCGCCGCCAGCAGCACCGTAAACAGGACGCCTTCCTTCACCCTGTCCGGGATGTGGGTGAGCCATCCACGGGTCACCCAGGGCGAGTACGGGTACAACGGCATCTTCTCGAAGCGCACGCTGTAGTCCATGGCGATGTGGATCGCGAAGAACACGAGGGGCACCACGGTGCCGAGGAAGACGGACAGCGGCACGATCCAAAGCAGCGCTACCGGCTCCTGGAGGGACGAGCGCCAGTAATAGCCGCGCTTGTCTCGCAGGCCCACCTCCCGGAGGTAGAACGGCGCCTTCACCACGTGGTCCACGTCCACGCCGACTCCGAACGCGTAGGCGAGGGCCGCGTCGTGGCCGTGCAGCTCCATCGCTTGCACGCCGAGCGTGGTGGCGAGGATGTGCGTGAACAGCGTCACGGCGCGGTCGCCCGCTCCGCAGCCGGATGGCGCCCCGACAACCACACGAGTCCGAGTCCTGCCCCGATCCAGGCCAGGTCGCGCAGCCGGCTCACGATCGCCGTATAAACGCCGAGCGCCGGGTCGAGACGCAGCAGCCGGAAGAAGAGATACAGGGAGCCCTCCTTGGTGCCGACTTCGAAGGGCACGATGAAGATCACGTTCTGAATCAGCGAGGTGAGCCCCCCGATGGCGTAGGCTTGCAGATACGTGATGTGCAAGCCCACGCCGAGGCCGATCAGCACGTACTCGAGCATGAAGATCGAGCGACTGAGATACTCGAGCAGGAGCGCCTGCCAGAAGCGACCGGCTCGCTTGTGATAGAAGTCCGTAATCTGCGCGTCCATGTCCGCGAGCGTCGCCCGCTTGGCCTCGAGGCGCTGGGCGAGGCGGTCGAGCAGCGGGACATGGTGTATCAAATCGAGCGCCCGCTGCAGCACGCCGCGGCGGTGTCCCGTCAACAGCAGCCAGCACAGCGCGGCGAGCACCGCACCGGCGACGGCCAGGCCGGCGAGCAGGGCCGGGTGCGGAGGCAGCAGGAACCCGCCGAGGATGACTGCCGTGAGGAAGCTCAGCAGCATCCCCAACGTATGCAGCATCTGATAGATCACGACCGACCCCGCCGCACGACGCATGCCCAGCCAGCGCGACAGCGCCGCGATCTTGAACGGCTCCCCGCCGACGTTGACCATCGGCGTGACGAAGTTGAGGGAGAAGCCGGCGACGGTGATCGCGTACGTGCGCCAGAACGGCGGGCGCACCGGCTCGTCCGCCATGGTGAGCCACCACGCCGCCGCACTGCAGGCGTACACCACGCCGTAGAGCATGAGGATCGGGACGAACATCCAGCCCGTGTGGACGGCGTCGGCGAGCAGCGTCCCCACGCCGATGCGCGCCACCAGGTAGGCGAATACCGCGGAGCCGCAGACAAACAGCAGGGCCTGCAGCTTGCGGCTCACACGCCGTCCGGGATCGCGACCCTGCAGCCGCGCTGGGCGGCCTGGTAGGCGTGCTCGACCACCGTCGCCACGCGTCGGATGTCGTCGAGGTAGGGGACGGCGGCGCGGGTCGGATCGCCCCGGTCGAGCGATGCGACGAACGACTCGAAGAGGCCTGCGAACCAGCGATGGTACGCCGTCTTGTCGAGCTCGGCGGAGCAGTCGTACCGCTCGAGCGTGCCGTCGCGCTCGAGCCGCAGCTCACCGCCCACCCACTCGATCGCGCCGCGCTCTCCCACGAACCGGATGCGGTTCTCGCGACGGCGCGCGGCCCACGTGAAGAACATCGTCACCAGCCGCTCGGGGTATTCGAACTGCAGCGACGCCGTGTCCTCGACCTCGTAGGTGCGATGCCGCAGTCGCCCGGTCCACGCGGCCACGGCGGCGGGGACCCCCGCGACGTCGAGCAGCTGGTACACGAGATGCGTCCCGTGGTCGAGCAATACGCCGCCCCGGCCCGCCGCACTCGTCCCGCGCCACGGCGTACCCCCAGCGTCACGCCCCGGATCGGCCGTGAGCCGGTAGACCGCGAGCTCCGCGAGGTGCCAGCGTCCGATCGCGCCCTCGCGCAGCCACTCCTTCACCCGAAGCCACACCGGATTGAAGCGGTACTGATGACACGGCATCACGATCCGGTCGCGGACCCGGGCCGCCGCGGCGATGCGGTCCGCTTCGGCGCGCGTGAGCGCCACGGGCTTCTCGCACACGACGTGGTAGCCCCGCTCGAGGCCCCACAGGATGAGGTCGAGGTGCGAGGCCGTCGGCGTGCAGATGTCGATGAAGTCGACCGGTCCGAGGGCGGCGAGCTGCTCGCGTCCCGACAGCAGCGGGATGCCGTCGACGGGCGGCGCGTCCGCGGCGCTGTCCACGACGGCGACGATCTCGACCCGCTCGCGCAGGCCCGCCGCGGTCAGCAGCGCGGGGAGGTGGGACTGCCGCGCGGTGCCGCCCGCCCCGATGACGGCGCCGCGGTACCGCCGCGCGTCAGGTGATCCGGGCGTAGCCATTGCGCTGGTGCTCGAGGGCGTCGGCGAGCGAGGCGGCGTTCCATTCGTGCATCAGGAGCAGCACCACCAGGAGCAGGCTCATGGGCACCGCCTCGGCCCAGAGGAACGCCGAGATGTGGCCCGCGACGGCCGCTGCGCCGAGCAGCACGAAGCGGATATTCTGGCCCAACCAGCTGCACAGCGGCAGCAGCACCTCCTGGCGCTCGCGGTACTCCACCCGGAACGCCTCAGGCACGCCCGCCCGCCGCAGCAGCCGGATCAGCTTGACCGAGCGCGGAAACAGCTGCGCCTGCCGCACCACGTAGTCCCGGTACACCCGCGCCCCGAAGCGCTCCAGCACCGTGCCGCCGGGTCGAGCCTCCAGGTCCTCGGGGAGGTCGAGCTCGCCGGCGGCCCCCGCGCCGATATGAAGAAACGCGTTCCGGATGAAATCCACCGCGGCGCTCTGGTACGTGTGGGCGAGCCCGGCGCATGCGACCAGCAACGCGGCGCCGGGCCACCACACGCCGCCGTGGGCCAGTCGGTACATCAGGTGGAAGTACAGATTGACGAACCGCAGGTTGTCGCTGATGCCGTCGAGCGCGCGCCCAAACCGGGTCGAGGTGCCCCGCAGCCGGGCGAGCTGGCCGTCCGCCGAATCGAAGACGTCCGACACGACGAACAGCAGGAACCCGATGACGTCAATCCAGCGGTCCTGGTACACGAAGAGATGGCCCGCGACCAGGCCGATGAGCAGCGACCACAGCGTGACCTGGTCAGGTGAGATCCCGGTCGGGTAGAGCGCCCGCGCGATCCGGATCCCGACGGGCCGGAAGAAGCGCAGGTCGAGCCACTCCTCGACGGCGTGGCCCTTATCCGACAAGTCGTTCCGCGGCTTCACCGAGCACATCCTTCATGGTGGCGAGGGCGCCCATCGCCTGGTCCTCCTCGATGACGAGCGGCGGGTTGATGCGCACCTCGGGATTGTAGATCATCGCCAGCACGCCGCGCGACAACAGCGTGTCGAAGATCCACCGGGTCGTCTGCTTGTCGAGCAACGTGCGCGTGCCCGGCACCACGAGGTCCAGGCCGATCAGCAAGCCGCGGCCGCGCACATCCGAGACGATCGGTACCTCCGACTCCCAGCGCCGCATCTCGGCCAGCATCTTCGCTCCCAGCCGGCGGGAATGCTCGACCAGGTCCTCCTCGAGAATCGTCTCGATCGTGACCCGCGCGGCCGCGGCCGCAAGCGGATTCCCGCCGTAACTCGACGAGCTGCCGCTCGGATTGGCGAACGGCTTGGCGAACGCGACCTCCTCGCGCGCGATGAGCCCGCTCATCGGGAAGCCGCCGCCGAACCCCTTTCCCACGGTGATTACGTCGGGGATCACGCTCTCGTGCTCGATGGCGAACATCTTTCCGGTGCGCCCGAACCCGGTGATCATCTCGTCGCAGATCAGCAGCGCACCGAGCTCGTCGGCGAGACGGCGGAGCACCTGGAGATAGCCCGGCGGCGGGACGACGTTGCCCGCGGTCCCTTGGATCGGCTCGACGATGATCGCCGCCACGTCCTTGCTCGTCTCGAGCTCCACCTTCTTCTTGAGGAACTCCACGCAGTGCCACTGGCACGACGGGAACGTCTTGTCGAACGCGCAGCGCGCGCACGCGGCATACGGCGAGAGATAGGCGCCCGGCATGAGGGGGCCGAGCGCGTGCTTGAAGCTCGCGCCGAGCACGGGGAGCACGCCGCCCGTCTTGCCGTGAAAACCGCCCCAAAACCCGAGCACTTCGGTGTGCCCGGTGCGCGACTTCGCGAGCCGCAGCGCCGCCTCGACGGCTTCGGCCCCGCTCGAATAGAACTGCGTCCGGTTCAAGTCTCCGGGCGCGAGCTCCGCGAGCAACTTGACGAGCGCCGCACGGTGCTCGGTGGTGAAGCTGCCGACGTGAATCCGCGCGATCTGGCGCTGCAGCGCCGCCACGTACCGGGGATGCGCGTATCCGAGACTCGCCACCCCCACGCCCGCGAGGAGGTCGATGTAGCTGTTGCCGTCCACGTCGTACAGGACGGCGCCCTCGCCGCGCTCGATCGCGAGCTGGCTGAACAACGCCACGCTCTGCGTCCCGGGAGCGAGGGAGAGCGCCTCGAGGTCGAACAGCGTCTTTGACCTGGGCCCGGGGATCTGGGTCTTGCGCAGGGTATGCGTCACGCGTGTTTCCGGTGTGCGAAGCGACCAGTGATGTAGTCGGCGATGGCCCGCGCCGCCTCCTCGCGGAACGGCGCGAAGCTCGGCCAGTCGTTGATGTCGATGAGCACGGGACGATCGGGCTCGGGAAACGCCACGTCGCCCCCGAACACCTCGAGCCCGAGGATCGCCGCCGCCTCGAACGCCAGCGCCTTGAGCCGGCTCTCGTCCACCTCCGGCCGCTCGCCGGCGCATCCGGCATCCGAGCCGTACCAGCGGAAGAACCGCCCGTCCGTCACACCGTAGAACTTCACGATCGGACCGGGCACGTGCTCCTGCAGCGCGACCCAGGGGATGCCGCGGGCCGTGAACGCCCGGAGCGCTGCCGCGACCCGCTCGCGCGGCGTCGCGACCACGTCCTCCGGCCGCTCGGCGTGGACGTCCCCTCGCTTGATCCACACGTCATGATGGTCGGGACACAGGGCATCGAGCTGCTCCAGCGGCAACGCCGCGGAGCTGGCAAGGATGAGGGTACGGGGAAACGCCAGCGTGCTCTCGCCGAGGCGCTTTACCAGACGGTGGCGGTGGCAGTTGAGCGCGCTCGACGGCCGGTTCACGACCACGGCGCCATCGCACTCCAGCGGCATGAGCTGCTCCGCCGCGAGCGACCCCTGACACATGTTCAGGTACAGCTCCGCCACCGGGAGCCGCCCCTGCTCGACTTCGCGCTCGCTCGTCTTGACGGCGTCCCACCCCTTCGTCTCGAGCGCGGTGACCGTCGCGTCCAGCACGGCGGTATCGTTCACCCGATGCTGCATCGGCGAATACGACGGGCTGCGGTAAATCGCGACCAGTTGCGCCAAGGCGGTCTCGCTCCCCGGGGTCCGGACTCAGGCCTCGCGCGCGGCCAGCCACGCGTTGGCAGTTTGCAGATCTGATGGACGATCGATATCGATGATGCGCGGCACCTCCACCGTCCCCAACCGCCCTCCCTCCGCCACCACCGCCTTAAGGAACCGGCGCATCTTGTGCACGCCGCCGCCGACAGCGTCGGCGGCCGCGCGGCGGACGCCGGCGCTCAGGCCGTACACGCCGCCCGTGACGCAGGGCGGGTGGATCGGGTCGTCGCTCACGGCCAGGACGAAGCCGCCCTCCCCCCTTCTCACGTACACAGGAGACTCGTCATCAACGTACGGCGTCACAGCGAGCGCCATGTCGGCGCCCTCCGCCAAATGCCGCTCCGTCCCCCGGTAGACCGCCTCCCAGTCCTCCCATCGCATCACCGTGTCGACCATGGTGCAAAAGACGGGGCCGGGCGGCACGGCGCGGAGCCCCTCGACCAGCGTGTGCAGCGACGAGGGGGTGCGGCACTCGATCACTGTAAGGGGCCGCGCAAACCGCGTTCCGTCAAGCAGGCGCCGCACGACCGGGAAATCTGCCCGCACCGCACAGGCGAGACTGGTGCACCCGAGGGCCGCGAAGGTCTCGAGCAGGCGCAGGATCTGCGGCTGGCCCGCTACCTCCACCAGCGGCTTGGGGAGCGAAATCCCAGCAGTCGCGAGCCGCGAGCCTTCCCCACCGGCGAGAATCAGGCCGTGCACCCTAGGCGAGGATCCTTTCGATCTCGGGGAGGCGCGTGATGCGCGCCGTGGGACCGGGCCCCGCCGGTTGCGCCCGGTCCGACGGGGCAAGCCAGCACGTGCTCATGCCGAGCCCGGCGGCCGCGGTGATGTCCACCTCGAAGTTGTCGCCCACCATCCAGGCGCGGTCCGCCGGCGCCCCCCCCAGCGCGGCCAGCGTCTCGCGGAAGATCCGGGGATCGGGCTTCGCCACGCCCAGCACGCCGGAGTCGCTGACGGCCGCGAACAACTGCGCGAGGCCCAACTCCTCCAAGCACAACGCCAAGTTCCCGGTGAAATTTGAGACGATACCGAGCGGGTAGCGACGCGCGACGCGCTCGAGCACCGGCCGATTGCGTTCCACTGCCGCGCATGCCTGACTGTGGAACGTCTCCGCCATCCGCCTCGCGTGCACGGCGTCGCGGTCGGGGACCAGCTCGAAGAGCAGCCGCACCTGCGTCTCGACCATCTTTCGGAACCCGAAGCCGCGGATCCCCGGCGCCTGCGCCAGCGCCTGATCGGACCGCTTGTACAGCAGCTCGAACGCCGCATAGTCCAGCGCGCCGCCCGCCGCCCGGTACGCCGCGTGGAAGCGCGGGCTCCAGTGCACCCCGTCGGCATCGAGCGTCCCGCCGAAGTCGAACAGAACGACCTCGGGGGTCAGGGGGTGGGTTTCTCGCGGTGCGTGTGCGCTGCGCCGTGCTGGTGCGCGCCCACGCTCATCGGCATCGGCATGCGCATCGGCATCTCGTGCCCTCCACCGAGGCGCATGTAATGCCGGTAGTCCTGCTGATAGAGCGAGTCCGTCCGATCCGCCGCCGGCCACTCGACGCCGCGGTCGGGCACAAACAGGCCACCCACGACCCCCATCCCGCCATCCGGAATCGATTGGGCGGTCGGATTATCGTAGTAGACGCTGACCCGGTACGTGTGGTCCGGGGCGATATGGACGCCGAGCCCGGTCCAACCGTACAGCCGACTCACCGGGACGGACGCGATGTGGCCGGCCGCGTCGCCGACCGGCGCCGCATGGTAGATCACCTCGCCCGTCGTAGCATCGACGAACTCGATCAGGCGTCCATAGTCGTGCATGTGGCCGCCTAGGCCGACGACCTTCCCCGGGACCGCCGGACGCCCCTCGTACGTGCGCGACGAGCGCCCCGGCGGGAGGGTGAAGGACTTGTCTCCCACCGGGAAGGCGACGTCCATCTGCCACGGGGACGCCCGGAACAGCGGCCACGGCCGCCCGGCAGGCGTGAAGTCCATCACGAGCCGCACCCGCGCCTGGTGGTAGGTGGCGGGCGTCAAGTTCTCGACCATCGCGCTGGCGACGACGTGCTCGCCCCGCTTGAGCGGCAACCCGAAGAGGAGCCCCGGCAGCCGGACCGGGCCCGTCTCGCGCCCGGCCGCGAGCAGGCGGCGCGAGATCGGGAGAAACAGCTCGCGGTGGTCCGGGTCGATCAAATTGAAATGATGGATCAGCTCGTCGGGGAGCTCGCGACCTGCGCTGTCCACCACCGCGACGCGAAAGCCGTGGATGGAGCCGTCGGCCGGAATCTCGAGCGTCGCGACGGGCGGCTGCGCGAGCTGGTGGTGCGGCGTGTTGCCGGGCAGGTCGAGCGGCGCGAGGTCGATGACGAGTGCGCCGCGCCCCAGGTCGGTGAAAATCCGAGCGCCGGCGGCGTCGCCCGGCAGCCCGGGATGGCGCCCGTCCCCGGGATCGAGCGCGAGGAGCAGGGCGAGCGGCAGCGAGCGATGACGCATCATGGCGGGGAATTGTAATAGCGGCCGCCGACCCGAGGCAACGGACCCTCCTCCGGTCCGCTCAAGGAGCCGCGGGGCGAGCGAGCGGGGCGCCGTCGCCCGAGGGGAGCCGCTGCACGGCCGCCACCACCGCGGCCGGTTGCTCCTCATAGATGAAGTGGCCCGCGCCGGGCACGGTGTCCACGGCGAACGAGCGGAGCAGACCGGCGAGCGTGGCCACCTCCGCCGGGCTCACGCCGGACCCGCGCCCTACGGTGCCCACGACGAGGCGCACCGGGCAGCGGATCTCCCCGAGGTGCGGCGCGAGCCGCTCGCCCTCGCGCGCCTGGGCCATCGCCAGATAGGCCTTGAGCGTCCCATCGAGGTCGCGCGCGGCCCCGGCCGTGTAGCCGTCGACGACCTGCTCGGTCACCCACGTCGTATCGCCCGATGCGGCGATCAGGCCGTGCCGGACCTTGGCTCGGACCAATCGCTCGCCGCCGAACAGCTTGATCCACGGCGCGAGCTGGATCGCCCGGCGGAAGCCGCGGGTCGTAGCGGCCTCGGCGGGGCCGCCGTCGAGCGACACGATGCCCCGAACCAGATCGGGCCGCCGATACGCGAGCCGGTAGGCGATCGCTGCGCCGACCGAATGCGCGACGACGATCGCGTCGCGCACGCCCAGACGGTCGAGCGCGGCGGCCACTCGATCGGCCTGGGCGGTGAGCGAATAGTCGGCGTGCTCGGGCCGGGCCGAGGTGCCGATGCCGAGCGGCTCGATCACGATCGTGCGGTACCCCGCCTCGACGAGCCTCGGCAGCACGCTGCGGTAGCCGAACGCCGATCCGAACAACCCCGGAATGAGCACGACCGGGTCGCCCGCTCCGCCGACCGTGACCCATACCGACTCGGCCGGCGCGAGGGCGATTGCGAATGCGCGCGACGTGTCCGCGAGCAGCAGCGCGGCGAGGAGCCACATCGGTCACTCCGCGGGAAGAAGACGACGCACGACGGTGAGCCCGACGAGCGCGACGGTGCCGACGAGCAGGACCCAAGTCGGCATGTGCACCAACACGCCGAATCCCGCGATCAACAACAGGCGCGGGAAGCGTCCGAACGCAACGGCTGCGAGGAACTTGGAGAGTGGGTAGCGCGAGAGCGGCGCGAGAATCCTGACGGCGGAGTCAGGGATCGGCGAGAAAATCACGATCGCCGTCGTCCAAAAGGGCGCGCGCGAGAAGGCGTCGATACTCCACCGCACGGCTTTCCCGGCCTTCCACGCCGAGAGCTTCGGCTGCTCGGCCACCCAGTCGATCAGCCGGTAGTTGACCGCCTCGGCAAGCGACGCGGCCGCCGTCCCGACGAGCGCCAGCACCCACCCCGGGTAGAAGCGGGCGTAGTAGAGGAGGGTCGCTTCGAACGCGGTCGGCAGCAGCGGCGAGAGCGGGCCGTGCACGAACAGCGCGAGCAGAAAGAAGGCCACGAGCTTCACGCGAGCAGTTCCGCGTAGCGCCACACCACGACCGCGAACACCGCGCCTTCGAGGATCCATGCCCACGGCTGCCGGTAGTAGCCCGCATACATCGAGTGGCCCCAGTAGCCGGTGTTCCTCCACAGGTCGAGGGAAAAGCGCCGCTCGCTGAACGGCAGCAGGAGCGGGATGCCCGTATCGGTCGGCAGATCGGCCACGACGTGCAGCACGATGCTCCCGAGCGCGAGCACGCCGAGCCACGGACCGAACACGCCGGCGGCCAGCGCGCCGACCGCTGCGCAGAACGGCAGGCTGTGACTCCAGGTGCCGTGGAACTCCGGCCGAGCCCACCCGGCCCGGATTAAAAGCGAGTCCGCGTTAGGGAGGAACTGCGCGGCGGTGACCACGGCGAAGGTCTCTGGCCGCGGATCGATCGAGGCGATCGCCAGGGCGATGCCCAGGTGGCCGAACTGCATGGTGTCTCCGGGAAAGGATCCGGGGACACGTTGGGCTCAGCGCTTCAAGCCCGTTTCAAGTGGAGGGATTCTCGCGGTACCGCTTGGCCTGCCCCGGGGTGACCATTTCCTGGAGCAGGACGCTACGCACGATCGGCGCGGCGAAAACGTAGCCCCGCGGGTCCGCCACGAGCCACCGCTCCCACTCGAGCAGGTCGAGCCCCTCCTCGACGGCGACCCGATCGAGCCGGGTGGCGCGCGCGAGCTGGCCGGCGTCGGCTCGCTCCGCCAACGCCGCCGCGGCAGCCAGCACCTGCTGCGCCGCCGGCGCGAGCTGGCGGAAGCGTTGGCAGATCACACCCACCACGGCCGGCGGCAAGTCGTTCGGCAGCGAGTCCACCAGCGTGCGCTTGGGCGACGGCCACGCGGCCGCGTCCGGCGCGAGCTTGTACCCGCCGGCCACGGCCTCAAGCATCGCCGTGGCGAGGAGCGGAATGCCCGCCGTGTCCCGCTCGACGCGCCGGACCAGCCGCGCGGCCGCGGCCGCGTCGTAGCGCGGGAGCGCCCAAGCGACGAGCGCCTCCAGCGCGGCGGGGTCGAGGCGGCCGAGCCGGATGACCTCGCCTTCCAGGTCGCGCCCGAGTCGCGCTCGCAGGTCGTCCAGGCGCCCGCGCTCCGGCGAGCCCCGGGCGAGGCCGAACAGCAGCAGCACCGGTCGCCGTGCCGTATCGCGCGCCAGCGCCGCGAGCGACTCGAGCGTTCCGCCGTCGATCCAGTGGGCGTCGTCGAGCGCCAGGAGCACCGGCTGCTCCGCCGCGGCGGCGAGCACCACGGCGCTCAGCGCTTCGGACACCGGGAGCCCCGCACCCGCGGACCGGAACCGCGCCCCCAGGTCCGGGTCGAGGAATCCGAGGGCGGCGAGCGCGTCGGACGGCGCACCGGCGAGGCCCGGGGCCTCGGCGAGGCCGGCCGAGAGCAGCCCCGCGACCGCGCTCCACTGCTTCTCCTGATCGACCGCCACGGCTCGGGCCGCGGCGACCGTCGCGTCATCGAGACGAGCCCGTGCGACGAGCTCTTCGATCAGCCGGCTCTTCCCCTCGCCGGGCTCACCCTCGACGATCATCACCTGCCCCCGCCCGCTCTTGGTCCGCTCCCACACGGCCGCCAGCGCCGCGAGCTCGGGGCCCCGCCCGCACAGCGGCGGGCGCGGCCGCGCGGCCGGCGGCGCCGCGAGCACGCGGCGGCCCACCCGGGCCTCACGGATGCGGTCGGCGAGCCGCGTGGTATCGGACCCGGGCGCCGTCCCGACCTGCGCCCGGAGCGCGAGCCCCAGCTCGTCGGCGACGCGCAGCGCGGCCGCGCGATCGCCGGCGAGCGCGAGGGAGCGCATCGCCACCCGCGCTGCCGGCTCGGACGCGGGATCCAACGTCCGCGCCCGCAGCGCGACGCCCGCCGCCCCACGAGCATCACCCCGCGCGAGCAGCCACTCGGCATACCGCACGAGGGCCTCGAGCGCCTGGGTGCGCCACCGCACGCGCTCGCCGCCCAGCCAGCTCTCGAACTCGTTCGCCCCGGGGACCGAGAGGCCCTCCAAGAAGTCCCCTTCGACGAGGGCCGCGGCGGCCTGCCAGTCGCCCTGCCCGCACGACTCTACGAACCGGTCGCAGTCGAGCGTGACCGCGTCGACGCCCAGCCGGATTTGGTCCACATCGGCGTGCACCTGCGCATCGCCGAGAATGCGCCGAAACACGCGCAGCGCCTCGCTCAGCGAATGGCGCGCCTGGCGCTCGTCCCGGTCGCTCCACAGCAAGCCCACGAGGTGCTCGCGCGTGCGGCTCCGGCGCGGGCTGCGCGCCAGGTAGACGAGCAGCGCGAGATGCTTGCGCCACAGCAGCTCGGGCGGCGCGTCCGCGCCATCGACGGTCACACGCGCGGGCCCGAGCACGCGGCAGTAGACGTGGGGAAACGGAAGCATGGCGCCCGGGATTATCGGGTGGAGTGCGGTGAGCGGCAAGCGCCCCTAGATTCATCACGCGCATGCAACCACCGGACAGCGCAGAGGTCCAGCATGCCGTCGGCGAGCGCTACGAGGTCCTGGGCCTCGTCGGCGCCGGCGGCATGGGGTTCGTATATCGGGCACGCCACCGCGCCCTGGGACACATCGTCGCGGTGAAGATCCTGCCGCCCGAGGTAGCCGCGAGCGCGATGCGGCTGAAGCGCTTCCAGCAAGAGGCGGCGCTGGCAGCCTCCCTCTCCCACCCTCACATCGTGCCCGTCTATGACTTCGGCTCGCGCGAAGGCATCACCTTCCTCATCATGCCCTTCGTCCGGGGCACGACGTTTGAAAGCGTGCTCGCGACGGGCCGTCCTTCGCTCGCCGCCAGCCTGCGCGTCGTGCAAGACGTGGGCGCGGCGCTCGATCACGCGCACGGGCGCGGCGTCGTGCACCGCGACGTCAAACCATCCAACATCCTGATCGACGAGGATAGCGGCCGCGCCCTCCTGGCGGACTTCGGCGTGGCGCACGTCGTGCGGGTGGCGACGTCCGCGCTGACCGCACCGGGCGTGCCGATCGGCACCCCCGGCTACATGGCGCCCGAACAGGAAGCGGGCAGCGAGCACGTCGACGGTCGGGCGGACCTCTACTCGCTGGCCATCGTGGCGTTCGAAGCGCTGACCGGGACGAAACCGGCGGGCGGCAGCGACCTCGCCACCCTGGCGCGCACGCTGCGCGGGGCCCGCCGGGAGCTGTCGGCGGCGGTCGCCGCGGCACTGGTCGCGCCGCTCGCCGCCCGCCCGGACGATCGCCCCGTCACCGCCGCGGCGTGGCTCGCGGCCTGGGACCGCGCCGGCAGGCGCGCCTGGCGCCGCTGGGGCGGTGCGGGCGTGGCCGCGGCGGTGGCGCTCACGGGGACCGGGTGGTCCTTGTGCCGCGCCCACATCCTGCTCTGCCGGACGGCCGCGATCGAGACTGTGGCCGTGATGCCGTTCGACAAGCTGGGGGAGACCTTGCCGGACCGGCAGCTCATGGAGTCGTTCGCCCGCCGCCTGTCCGCCGCCCCCAAGCTCGACGTGCTGTCGGGCGCACGGGTGTACACCGAAGCGGTCAGTCGCTACGGGGCGGGCGCGCTGAGTAATCCCGAGGCGGACACCCTCGCCAAGCAGCTCGGCGCCAAGTTCTTCATCCAGCCGAGCGTCGTGTTCACGGGCACGCGGAGTCGGCTCACCGCCCGCCTGTACCGCGCTCGCTCGGGCGACGTGGTGGCCGAGGCGGACGTCGAGGGCTCGGTGGACTCGCTCGCCGATATGATGACGAGCGTCGGGGAGAAGCTGCTGCACCGCATCATCCCGGCGGGGCGCACCTGCCCGGTCGGCTTCCGCGCGTGTGCGGCGTACCTCAAGGCGGACGAGGCGTTCCGCCGCGGTGACTACGAGCGCGCGCGCGCACTCTACGACGAGGTCGTCGCGGGCGATTCCGACTTCGCGCCCGCGTACTTCGGCCGCCTCCTCGTGGTCGGGCAGACGAATCCCAGCGAGGAGACGCTGCGCCAGACGATCACCGGCGCCCGGCTGCATTGGACCGGACTGGAGCGCTCCGATAGTCTCTTGCTCGCGGGTTACGTCCACCTGCTGGAGCGGGGCGACGGGTACCGGGCGCTCGAGGACTTCCAGCTCGCCAAGCAGGCCGCGCCGGACCAGCCGTACGTCCGGTTCGTGCTGGGCGAGTTCTACCTGTACTTCGGCGCCCTGTTCGAGCAACGCCTGCCGGAGGCGAAGGCGGAGTTCGACAGCGTCCTGACACTCGACCCGAAGTTCGCGCCGGCCGTGGCGAACAGCATCTCGCTCGCCCATCTGGCAGGAGACGAGCCGGAAGTGCGACGTCTCATACAACTGTACCACAGCATCGACACGACCTCGGTCGTCGCCGAAGTCGTGCGCATCGTCGATACGCTGCTCTTTCGGCCCGCCGAGGGACTGCGACTCCTGGACGCGACGCTCGAGCGGCGCCGTTTCCCGGTGCTCCAATTCCTCGCGTTCCAGGCGGCGCAGTTCGCGACGCCGACCGACAGCGCCGTCAAGGAGTTCGCGACGCGCCGCATCGTGCGCGCGTTGGAGCGGCGCGCCGCGACCGAGTACGAGCGCGCGCTGGCGCTGCGCTGGGCGGTCGCCGCCCACCTGCGCGGCGGGCGGGGCGACAGCGCGCGTGCGCGGATCGCCCGGGCGGCGCCTGGCAGCGCCGGCCGGGAAGGCGATGCCTGGATCGTGCTCGCCCGCGTGATGAAGCTCGACTCGCTGGGGGATTGGCGGAGCGCGACCAGCCGACTGAGCGCCTGGGCCCGCTCGGCGGCCGGCGGCCGGGATGCCGCGGCGCACTGGATCCTCGCACGGGCCGGTCGGGATCCGGGCGCCCACGCGATGGCGTTGCACCGTCTCGCTCGCCCCGACAGCGCCCCGCTCCCCGTGAGCCTGAGTCTCGACCTGGACGCGTGGGTCCGCCTGGGGGCGGCTGACACGACCGGCGCGCTCGCGCTGTGGGACCGCGCGACACGTCGCTACGCCGTGCTGAGCGCGCCGTTCGATCTCGTTGCATCGCTGTGGCCGCTCCGGCTCGAGCAGGCGCGCGTCGCCACGGCGCGCGGCGACACCGCGGCCGCCCGACGAGCGTGCGACAGCTTCGACGCTCTGGTGGGGTACGTGGATCAGGTCGCGCTGCCGCAGATCGAGCGGGCATGCCGTCCGCACGAGCCCCGATGAGACCGGTTCAGGGACGCTCCACGCGGTAGACGGGATGGATTTCCCACAGGGCGCGCAACGACGAATTGCAGCGCCCGTGCTTCGGGTCGATCGCATCGCGCCGGCGCGCGCCCGCCCGGTGATGGCCATCGAAGAATGCGGCGCCGACGATCTGCACTGCGACGGGCTTCGCCAGCACGCCGCTTTTCGACCGCCTCCGGCCGGCGACCAGCCTTCCCAGGTCCGCGCGTGCCTGCCGATACGTGCCCCCGAGCTCCACCAGCGGGATCTCGGCCACGATGCAGGAATCGGCCGGGCTGTCCCGTCGATCGGTCAGCTCGATGTGCCAGTCGCCGTCGTCCTTGGACGTCTCGAGGCGGCGGACCCAGCCGCGCACCCGGTAGACGAGCAGCTCCCGCGCGGCGCGCGGCACGCACCAATCCCGGGCCGTGACCGCCGGCGGATTCCAGCTCTGCAGCATCTCCGAAATCGACGCGGGCTGTGGCGTGATTGCGGCGAGCGTCGTGTCGATCTTCGCGCTCCAGCGGTAGCGCGGCTCCGCGCACCGCTGCCGCTGGGGCGGCGGTTCGGACCAGAGCCCGACGAAGGTCAGGACGGCGACGCGCCACACGTCCGGCTGGCTACGCGCGCCCTGCTTCGGCGAGACGCATCAGGTGTTCCTGTGCGCTGGCGCGGACGGCGCCGGATGGCGCGGCACGGCGATAGTACGCGCCGTCCGGGCCCAGCTCCCATGCCGTCGGGTCTGCGAGCTCCATCTCGAGAATGCTGTCGAGTCGGGTGCGACAGTCGCGATCCAGAATCGGAGTGGCCACCTCGACCCGCCGGCGCAGGTTGCGGGGTCGCCAGTCGGCCGACCCGATGTAGTACTCGGGCTCACCGCCGTTGGCGAAGCAGAACATGCGCCCGTGCTCGAGAAAGCGCCCGAGAATGCTGATGACGCGAATCCGGTCGGAGAGCCCCGGCACCCCGGGGCGCAAACAGCAGATGCCCCGAACCACGAGATCGATCTCCACCCCCGCCTGGGAGGCGCGATACAGTGCGCCGATCACGTCGGCGTCCGCCAGGCCGTTGAGCTTGGCACGGATGCGCCCACCGCGTCCCGCGCGGGCGTACTCCGCCTCACGGTTGACGAGTGCGAGAAGGCGCTCGAGCATCTGTTCCGGCGCGACCAGCAGGCGGCGGAAGGTGACCCGGGGAGGCCGCGACGACCCGCTCAGCTCGTTGAACAGGTCGTTCACGTCGGCGCCCAGCTCGGGGTGCGCCGTGAGCAATCCGAGGTCCGTGTAGACCGCCGCGGTCGCGGCGTTGTAGTTCCCCGTCCCGACGTGGACGTACCGCCGGATCCCACCGCCCTCGCGACGCACCACGAGACCGACCTTGGCGTGCGTCTTCACGTCCACGAGGCCGTACACCACGTGGATGCCGGCGCGCTCCAGCTTCTTGGCCCAGTCCACGTTGCGCTCTTCGTCGAAGCGCGCCTTGAGCTCGACGAACACGAAGACCTCTTTTCCGGCTGCCGCCGCCCGCACCAGCGCGTCGGCGATGTGCGAGCGCCCGCCGGGCCGGTACAGCGTCAGCTTGATCGCCACCACGTCCGGGGCGTCGGCCGCCTCGACGAAGAAGCGCTCCACCGCGTCCGGAAACGAATCGTACGGGTGGTGCACGAGCACGTCACGCTCGGCCACGACGTCCAACACCGACGTCGCCGCCTCGAGGACGCGACGCCCGGGAAACGGCGGGTATTGCAGGGGTGGCCGGGGGAGGTCTGCGATCTCGCGGAGGGCCAACGGGTCGAGTGGTCCCGCCATGTCGAACAGGTCGGCGTCGCCGAGCGTGCTGACGTGCGCCGCGTCCTCGAACTGCAGCTCGCGCAGCAGCAGGCGGCGCACATCGGTTCGCATCCCCTGCTCCACTTCGATCCTCACCGCGAGGCCGTACGGCCGTCGCTTCGCTTCCTCCTCAATGACGTGCAGCAGATTCTCGGCGTGCCGCTCGTCCAAGTCGAGATCCCCGCTGCGGGTGACGCGGAACGTGTAGGCGGCTTCGATCTCGCGGCCTCGATAGACGAGGTCCAGACACCCGCGCACCACCTCCTCGAGCGATACCAGCCCGCCGTCGTCCGGCAGCGGCACGAGGCGCGGCAGGCCGTCCGGCAGTTTCACATACGCGAAGTGCACGGGCCCGGTCACCGAATCACGCACCAAGGCGGCGAGCGACAGCCGCAGGTTCGCCATGACCGGGAACGGGTAGCCCGGGGCTCGGGTGATCGCCTGCGGCGTGAGCAGCGGAAAGACCTGGTCGACGAAGTAGCGGCGCAGCAGCACCCGCTCCGGCTCGCTCAAATCGCTCCAGCCCCGCACCCGGATGCCCTGGGCCTGGAGCGCGGGGAGGCACTGCTGCGCCCAGCAGTCCGCGTACCGCTCCAGGTGGGACCGCAGCCGGATGAAGATGGCGTCGAGCTGCTCCTTGGCACTGAGCCCGTCCTCGCTCAGGTCCGCCACGCCCATCTGGAGCGCCCGCTTGAGGGCGCCGACCCGCACCATGAAGAACTCGTCGAGGTTGGTGCGGAAGATCGACAGGAAGCGGACCCGGGCGAGCAGGGGAAGCGTCGCGTCCTCCGCTAGGGCGAGCACACGGGCATTGAACTCGAGCCAGCTCAGTTGGCTGTTCAAGAAGTGGTCGCGCAGGCCCAACGCGGACTCCTCGACCGCCGAAGGCCGTCGTTCCCGCAGGCCGGCGATGGCCCACTCACGCGTGATCACCCCCGGGGAGACAGTGGCCGAATCTCTCGATGCACCGCGTGGCCGCGGTCCGTTCGGCCATTCGGGCACGAGGTCCGAGCGCGCGGCGACGGCGAGGGCGGCGAGCGTACGCGGCTCGTGCAGCACCGGCGCCCCGACGCGCTCGACGACCTCGGAAAGCGGCACCCACTGGATCTGCATTCCCTCGGGCACCGCCAGCCCCTTACCGAGCCGCCGCGCGAGCCACACTTCCAGTAAGGGACGGCCCGGCGCGGCCGGAACGGTCCCCAGCAGACGGACCTGGCCATCGGCGCTCCCGAACTCCGTGCGCAACACGTACCGGCAGCCCTCCTCACCGCTGCCGCTTCCGGCCGGGAGCATCAGCGTCCCACCGGCGTGGCGCAGCGCGATCTGTCCCTGCTCCAACGCCATCACCGCCACCGCGCGATTCTCCTGCACCGCGCGCGCCAGCGCCTCACTCTCGAGCGCCTCGTGCAGCTTCTCGGCCCGCTCGCGCTTGCCGATCAACAGCGGGCGCACGTCATGGTCGTCGCGGAACGCGCTCACCAACCGATCGAGCCCGGGCCACCCGCGACGCAGGGTGCGGATCTTGAGCTCTTGAAACGTCCGGGCGAGCCCGCCGGCCCGAACTGTGACGACATCGTAGCACAGCTCGTAGACGGCCTCCGCGAACCAGCGGGGCCGGCTGCGGCGCAGCCGGCGCTCGGTCTCGAACTCGATTCGCGACGTCAGCAACTGGGGATCGATCAGCGCGCGGAGCCGACGCGCGGGGTCGGAGCTGCCCGCGAGCGCCGACGGCTCGTCGAGCTCCGCCACTTCGGCTTCGTACAGCTGGGTCGATCCCACTGCGCTCCCGGGCCCAGGCTCGACTCGCAGAGTCAGCAATCGCCGGTCGTCGATACGAGTCCGGAAACGGCAGGTGACACCCCGGCGGCGCAGGGTCCGGTCGGGCGCGTCGAAGTAGACGTCCCGGTTGAAGAGCGTCTCGATCGACCCCGCCCGCAGTCCGGCCGGCAGCGGCGCCAGGACGAGGCGGTTCAGCAGCTCGAGGCTCTTGACCTCCCCGCGATAGTCGCGCATCCGGCTCCTGCTCAAAACGCGAACCCGGCCCGCACGTACACACGCGTCCCCTCCACGCTTCGCGCGGCGGCGACGCTCAGGGTGTTGGTCCGGCTCAAGAACGCGACCCACATACCGCCGCCCACCGCCGCGTGCCACCGGTCCGACGTCTCCCCAGCCAGGTAGACTCGCCCCGCGTCGGCCAATCCGAACACGCCGAGCTCCTCCGGCACCAGCATGAAGAGTCTGGCAAGGCGCAGCCGGAGCTCTGCGTTCCCGTACACCGCCCCATCACCGGCGAAGCGGTGCTCGGAAAAGCCGCGCACGGTCGCAGCGCCCCCGATGTACGCAGCCTCATGGAACGGATATGCCCCCCAAACTTTCTTCCCCGCGACCCGCAGTGCGAGGGTGGGTTGGAGCGGGATCGGCGCCGTCAGATAGGTCGCCACCTCCGCGTGCCCCTCGCCGAACGGCGCGGCGACGTCGTAGGCCGCCGCATACCAGCTGCCGCCGAGCGTGAGCAGTGCGCCCCGTCCCGGTGCCCGCACCCGATCCCGAGCGTCGAACCGCAGCTCCGCCCGCGCGCCGACCTGAAGGAAGTGCGGGACACCGGACGGCCGCAACGACCCGACGAGCGTCCCCGTGTCGACCGTCGTTCGGGCGTACTTCAACAGTGGGCCGAGCGAGAACCGGGCAATGCCCGAGCGGGCGACGAACGACGGGCCGATCAAATACTGCTCTTGGCGCACCTTGTAATAGTCGTCCGACCTTGGCGCGGCGATCTCGTTGCCGAAGCCGTAGAAGCGCACGACCTCGATGCCCGATGCCCGAAGATCGAGGTCAGCGTCCAGGCCCCACGCGACATCGCGAAAATCGCCGGTAACCGCCGCGCGGAAGCGCTGCGCCGCGGTCGCGTAGCTCACGCTGAAACCGAGCTGCGACCGGTACGGATCCTGGCGGAAACCGTACCAGGTACCGGTCTCGCCGATCCCGGCGACGACGCCCAAGTCCGGCGCGAAGAGGAGTCGCACGCCCGGATTCCAGCGGGCGCCCCAATCGCGCAGCTGTGGCTTGGTGGGATCATCCCGCGGCCCGTCCCGCGCCGCGCCGCGGTCGACGGACGTGCGCGGCCCGGTGATCAGCCGTGCCGGTGGATGGTCCATGTAGAAGTAGTTCCGCCCCCACCCCCGCGCCGAGTCCACGACTGCGCTCTTCCCCGCCCCGGTAATGACGCGCACGGTGATGCCGCCGTGGCCGGCCCCCCGCACGACGACCCGATCGTCCCCACCGTGCAGGTACAGCCGGACCTCGCTCGTTTCCTCCCGGCGGAACGTGCGGGCGAAATACGGCGTGCCGTCGGGCCGCGACAGCTGGACCGCCACCGCGCCGTCCCCGCGACGCTCCACCCCAGCGACGTCGGCCTCGTCCGTGGCCTGCACGTCGACCGAACCCGCCAGCAAGGCGTAGAACCGGTCCGAGGCCATCCGCAGCAGATCGCGTCGCCGCTTGAGCGCGCGGGACAGCCGTGCACCGTCGCGCGCATAGTACTCGGGCGGCAACCGCCGCACCGCCGCGTCGATCACCGAGTCCGGCAACCGTGCCTGCAGCGCTCCCGCCACCGAATCCCACACCGGCTTCTCGAGGTCGACCAGCAGGCGGCGATCCAGCGCGCGACCGTCCCACGTGAGCCCGATCATGGCCGGATAGCGATCGCCGAAGCCGACGAGGTCCGGGTAATAGTAGCGCGCCAGCCCCGGGAGCACGCCGTCGAGCCGGGAGAAGGCCTGATCGCGATCCCGCGGGATCGGCCGCCAGACGTGGACGCCACCTTCATCGAACCGCGCCCAGCGCCACTGGTCGGGGTGGCGGTCCCAGTCGCCGACGAAGACGTCGAGCAGGCGCGCCGCGAGCAAGGCGCGCGAATCGACGCGATGACGCGAATCCCGCGTGAGGTGCTCCCACAGCTTCTGCGTGCTCGCGATCTTCTCCGCCCCTTCGAACCCGACGTCTTCCTCCGGATCGACCGTGGGACGCTCCTCCAGTTGGCCCAGCATCCCCTTGAATTCCGGAAACGAATCCAGGCGCGGGTCATCTGGCATCGCCACCAGTTGGGGCTCGGCGTGGTACACACCCGCCGCCCGCAACAGCGGACCCACCACGAGGGCCCCAGCCGGATGGCTCGCGCTGATCTGATCCTGGAGGAGCCGCTCCACGAACGTCGCCCGGAGCTCGGGGGGCATCGCACCAGCGGGGTCCTTGTCGACGGACCGGAAGACGTACACGTGACCATCCGCGCCGCGGAGGCGGAGCGACTTCGTCTGGCGCCCGCCGCCGCGCTTGAGCGGCGTGAGTCCGCCGCCGAAGCGCGCCAGGTCGAGCACCGGCACCTGAATCGGCGTCGCCCAGAGGTTGCGATAATGCGCGCCCAGCAAAGCCCGATGCAGCCAGCCGGCGCTGTACTGGGGGCCCGCCGTCACGGTGGCGGAGCCCCGCGCCGGCGCGCCGGGTGACCGCGGCGGTGCCTGCCCCCCGAGCGGTCCGCTCCCGGCGGCGACCAACAGCAGGCCCCGGCACCCCAGTCTACGCGCCATGATCAGAACGCGAACCCGAGCCGGAGGTAGATCGCGGTCCGCCTCGGACTGCGGGCCACCGCGACACTCAGCGTGTTGGAGGCGCTCAAAGGCGCAAACCACAGCCCACCGCCGGCGGCGGCGTGCCAGCGGTCCGACGGCTCCCCGGAGACGTACACTCGCCCCGCGTCCGCCAGCCCGAAGGCGCCGAAGTCGCCAGGTAAGACGAGGGAGGGCCGCGCGAGTCGGAAACGGAGCTCGACATTCGCGTACAGCCCCGCATCGCCGGCGAAGCGGTGCTCGCTGTAGCCACGGACCGTGCCGGCCCCGCCGACGAACGCCGCCTCGTGGAACGGAACGCTCCCCCACACTCTCTTGCCGGCGATCCGAACCGCCAACGTGGGTCGCGTCGCAATCGCCGCCGTGAGGTAGGTCGCCGCCTCAGCGTGCGCTTCCTGAAACGGGGCGGTCACGTCCCAAAACGTCGGGTAGGCGCTGCCGCCCAGCGTGAGCAGCACGCCGCGGGTGGGGCTCGTGGCCCGGTCCCGTGTGTCGACGCGCAAACCGGCCTGCACTCCCACCTGCCCCCAGCTCCCGATTCCGTACGGCCGTCTCGTGTCGATGAAAGTGCCGGAGAGAAGATCCGTGAACGCGTATTTCAAGAGGGGGCCGACCGTCAGCTCCGTGCGGCGCCCCAGCGGGAGCACCAGGGACGGCGCGACGAGGTATTGCTGCTGCTTGACCTTGTAGAAGTCGGTCGAGCCCGTGTCCGGCGTCTCGTTGCCGAAGCCGTAGAACCGCACGACGTCGAACCCCGACCAGTCCGCGCGTATCGCCACGCGCGCGGCGCCCGCCGTCCGAAAGTCGCCCGTGTACTCCACGCCGAAGTTTCCCGCGCCCGTCGCGAAGCCCAGGCGAAAACTCATCGACGACTGGTAAGGGAAGCGGCGGAAGCCGTAGCTGCGCAGCGTGGCCCCGCCGCCCACGATCACCCCGACGTCCGGCTGGACACTGATCCAGGTCCACGGCGCCCAGGCACGTCCCTGGTCTCGCGGCTGGGCGTGGAACACGTCGGGCCGCTGTCGCGGAACCGCGGGTCGATGGTCGACTGCCGTGGTCGGTCCCGCCACGATCCACGTCGCACCCCGGCCGCCGTCGTACACGCGTGTCGACCGTCCCCGCCCGGCGACCCGCGAGGAATCCACCACCTCCGCACGTCCTGTATCGCTGATCACTCGCACGAGGATACTCCGCGTCGCCGCGCCCGAGATCGTCACGCGATCGTCACTGCCCCGCAGATATAGGCGGATCTCCTTTGTCTCGGCGCGATCGAACGTGCGCACAAAATAGGGCGCTGCGATCGGTGCCGCCGGCGCCTTGGGGCGCCGCGCCAGGCGCAGGGTGACGCGGCCGTCGGCGCGTCGCTCGACAGCGATGAGCTCGGGGTGGTCCGTCGTCTCGATATCCACGTCGGCCGCGAGCAACCCGTACAGCTCGCCCGCAGCGGCCGCCAATCTGTTCCGCCGGTGCTTCAGAGCCCGTGCCAGGTCAGCCGCGTTGCCGCCGTAGTACTCGGAGGGTAGACGCCCGACGGCGAGGTCGATCACCGAGTCGGTCAGGCGCGCCTGCGTCGCATGGGCGACAGAGTCCCACACCGGACGCTCGAGATCGGTCAGAAAGCGTCGGTCGAGATCCTCGGCCCGCCAACTCAGCCCGTAGACGCTGCCGTAGTCGTAACCGAAACCCACCAGATCCGGGTGGCTGATGCGCGCGAGCCGCGGCAAGAGACCGTCGAAGCGCGAGAACGCTTCGTCGCGGTCGCGCGGGATCGGCCGCCACACGTGGCCTTCCGTTGCGTCGAAGCGCGCCCACCGCCATTGATCGGCATGGCGATCGCCGTCACCGAGCAGGAGGTCGAGCAAGCGCGCCGTGAGGAACGCGCGGGAATCCACCCGCTCACGCGAGCTGCTCCGTCGCAGGTCCAGCAGGCGGTCCGTGCCCGCGACCTCGCTCGCGCCTGCGAACCCGCTCGCACCGCCCGGTCCCTCGCGCGGGCGCTCCTCGAGGATCCCCAGCATGCCGGCGAACTCTGGGCGGAAGTCGCCGAGGCGAGGATCGTCCGGCAGCACGACGAGGTACGGCTGCACGTGCAGCACGCCCGCCGCCCCGAGCAGGGGGGCCGCGACCAGCGCCGCGCTCGGATGCAGCACGCTGATCTGGTCGCGGACGACGCGTTCGGCGATCGTCTCGCGCAGGTCGGCCGGCAGCCAGCTCGGGTGTTTGTTCACGGAGCGAAACACGTATTCGCGACCGTCCGCGCCGGCGAGGCGGAGCGCGCGCGTCTGGGCACCACCGCCGCGCCGCAGCGGAGTCAGGCCGCCGGCGAAGGCTCCGAGGTCGAGCAACTCCACCTCGATCGGCGTGGTCCAGAGGTCACGGTAGTGGCGGCCGAACAGCACCTGATGCAGCCACCCGGCCCGATACTCGGGACCGGCGGTGACGGTGACTGTGCGGGGCGGAGGCGGCGTGCTCGCGCCGCCCTGCCCCGTGGTCGCTCCCGGCGCGAGGCCGCCCGCCGCGACGAGCGCCGCGCAAACCCAGGTTCGTTCACTCGAAGGCGTGGCGGGCGGCATCGGTCACTCTCGCTACTCGTTCCCGAGCCCGCGCAACGAGCGGTATTCGGCGGCGATCACGTGGGGCGCGCCGCGCGCTTTCACTGCGTCGAGCAGCGGGCCGGGGGGCGCGTCCTTCGCGAGCCGCACCAAGTATTCGAGCGTGGACTTGCCGTCGCCGGCAGGAAGCACCTCCCGGAGCTCCCAGCGCTTTGCGAGTTGATCGAGCACCGCTTCGACGGCCTGCTGCGCCGGCTCCAGCATGGTGGTGTGGACGAGCAGCAGAGTGTTAAAGAGCCGCTTCTTGCCTTTGGCGCGATCCTCGATGTAGCGACGCAGGCGGTCCGACGCCGCCGCTACCTTCTCGAATTCCCGCGGTGCCAACGCCTGCAACATCTCGGGGTCGCCGATGACCTGATATTCACCGGTGTGCGCGCGCGGAGCCACAATCGCCTGACCGAGCCGGAGACGTCCGGCCAACGCCTGGTCCGCGTAGATGTTCCCGACGTTGAACTTCCACAGCGCCAGCAGCGTGTAGTTGAAAACGAGCGACATCACCGCCGACACCACGGGGGCGAACACTCCGGCAGCCATGCCCACGCCCAAGGCGAGATAGATGTAGACAATGTCCTTCGTGTCCTTGAGCGTATTGCGGAACCGAATCGCCGCCACGATGCCGCCGAGCGCAAACGCCAGCGCGAGTGCGTTTTGGACGAGGATGAGCGTGCCGGCGACCGTCATCGGGAGCACGATCACCGTCTGCACCACGGACTGGTCGTACCCGCGGTGCTGCTTCGTGATCATATAGACCCAGGCGACGGGTAAGGCGAGTGCGAGCGCTCCGAGCATCGACAGCAAGGTGATGAGCGCCAAGTTCGCCGAGCCGAGACTGGCAACCCCCGGCGTATTCGCCGCCTGATCGAGCGCGTCCTTCTTGCCGCCGCTGCCGTAAATCGGGGAGACTTTTTGGAAGGCGTCGAACAGATCGACGATCTGGGGCAAGGCCTTCACGAGCAGCACAACGACGAGGCCCAGCAGGACGTAATAGCCCGCCAACCGCACGAACGGGGACTGCCAGATGCGCACCATACGCGCTCCTTCTAGGCGCCCGGTCGCAAGCGCGGGTCAAGCGCCCCTGAGCGGGGGCCGCACCCCCGTCCCGCAATACTACGCGGCGGGACGGGGCCGGGCCAGACGCACGTCAGCTGGCTGGGTCCGCTGCGTCGAGCATGCGCTGCCGCTGCCCCGGCGTCACCATGTCGCGCTCCACCACGTCGCGCATGATCCGGGCGACGAACGCGTAGCCGCGCGGCTCGACGGTCAGCCAATGCTGCCACTCGAGCTCATCCAGCGCCGCAGCAAGGGCGTCGGCGTCGAGCCCCGACCCGCGCGCCAAGCGCGCCGCCGAGACGCGCCCGCCCAGCACCGCCGCGACCTGCAGCACGCGCTGCGCTTCGGTCGTGAAGCGCCGGAAGCCCATGCGGATGGCGGCCACCACGGCGTCCGGGAGGTCGCCCGGCAAGGTCTGATCGAAGGTGCGGAACGGCTCAGGCCAGGCGCCGTGCGAGTCCCGCAGATCGAGGCCCACCGCCACCGCCCGCAACAGCTCGACCGCGAGCAGCGGGATGCCCGCCGAATCGGTTGCCACGCGTCGCGTCACGCGGTCGAGCTCCACGTCGTTGTAGCCGGGCAGCGCCCAGCGCGCCAGCGCCCGGAGCGCGTCGCCGGAGAGCGACTCGAGCCGCACCGCGGCCCCCAGGAGCTCGCGTCCGATCCGCACCCGCAGCGCATCGAGCTCGGCGCGGGGCGGCTGAGCCGTGATCGTGAAGAGGAGGAACAGCGGAGCCGGAGTGAGATCGCGGGCGACGGCACCGAGCGCGAGCAACGACTCGCGGTCGACCCACTGCGCGTCATCCACCAGCACGAGAACCGGCTGCTCGTCCGAGATCGCGCGCAGCACTTCGCTCAGCGCGCGGCCAACTGGCTCCGCCGCCGCGCCGCCGGCGCGGAGCGTGGAGAGCGAGGGCGGGGCCGCCCCTGCCACACCGGGCGCCTCGAGCAGGCCGCCCCGCGCGATACCGTGCACCCCGCTCCAGGGATCGTGCATGTCTGCCTCCACGGCGCGCACCGCCGCGGTCGCCGCCCCGTCGAGGCGCGCCCGGTCCATCAGCTCCTCGGCCAACCGCGTCTTCCCAGCGCCTGCGTCTCCTTCGACGATCGCCACGGCAGGCCGCCGCTCCCGCCGACACGCGGCCCACGCGTCGAGCAGCTGCTCCAACTCAGCGGCGCGCCCCACCAGCGGCGACCGCTGTGCTGTCGCGGCGACGTCCTCGCCCGGGCGCGTGCGGGCGGGCAGCCGCCACACCCGCTCCCGCCGGATCCGCTCCGCGAGCGCTTTCGTGTCCGCATCAGGCTCGGTGCCCACGTCGGAGTGGAGGCGCGCCGCGAATTCGTCGAAGTGGGCGAGCGCGCCCGCCCGGTCTCCCGTGAGCGCGAGGCAGCACATGACCGCCCGCACGGCCGCGTCGGAGCTGCGCTCGAGCCCGAGCGCCCGTTGGGCCACGGCCTGTGCGGCAGTGACGCTTCCCGACCGGAGCAGCTCGTCGACGCGGTGGAGCAGCGCGTCCACGGAACGCGTGCGCCAGAACGTCCGTTCCGCGGCGACCCAGTCGTCGAGGCCCGACGCGCCCGGGACGCTGAAGCCCTCGAGGAACTCCCCGCTGACGAGCGCGGCGGCGGCCGCGTAGTCCCGCCCGGCCACGAGCGCTTCGAGCCGATCGATATCGAGCTCGACGGCACCCGCGCCGAGTCGCACTTGGTTGGTATCCGACGTGAGCCCGCCTTCACCGAGGTAGCGGCGCAGGATCCGCACTGCCTCGTTGAGCGAATGGCGCGCGTCCTTCTCTAGCTTTTCAGCCCACAGCAGCCCGAGCAGATGCTCCCGGGTACGGGTGCGCTTCGGCGAGCGTGCGAGGTACACGAGGAGCGCCAGGTTCTTGCGCCACAGGAGCTCGGGCGGCGCGCCCATGCCGTTCACACTCACCTCCACGGGCCCGAGGACGCGGCACACGATCATGGCGAAGCTCCGCAGTGGAGCTCGGACATCCGCCGGGTGGCGCTGTCGGCGCGGGCGCGGTAGCGCGCGTCGCCGCTCGCCCACAATCGCTTCACATCCCGGTATGCGCGGCACGCGACGTCGCCACGGTCGAGCAGCGGCGCGACGCGCCACCGCGCGAGCGCGCCGAATGCCCAGTCGACTTCGGCGAGCTCGGGTTCACCGACCGGGTAGCGGTACACGTCCGAGTTCTGGTACCAGACCAGCTCCCGCCGCGCACCTTCTGGCGAAGCAACGCCTTGGTACCACTCCGCGCGAAGCAGGTGCAGCACGGCGCGGAAGAAGGGATCTGGATCGGACGCTCCTGCCTCCATGACCATCGCGGGCTCTGACAGCTTCAGCGCCTGACGCACATCGCCGCGAGACGCAGCCTCCACAGCGGACAGTAGTCGACCCAAGGGACGGGGCTGCGGCTCGTCCGCGAGCAGGGCGTGCACACCGGCATCGTCCCACTCTCCCAGCCGCCGGGCGACGAGGGCGATCATCCACGCGGCTCGCTGCCGCTCTTCCGGAGCGGTCGCCGGCAACGTAGCGCGCTCGGCGAGGGACGCGTGGATCGACGCCCACCGCGCGCGTCCGGCCGAGTCGGGATCGAACGCGAGCCAAGCCGCCTCGAACTCGTCCGCGAACAGCGCGAGACGCCGTTCGCCGTAGCGGACCTGGAGCCGGCGTAGCGCCGCACGGGCCGAGTCGACGCGGCCCAGGCCGAGAGCGCCAAAAGTCTGCGCGAGCAGCGCCGAGCGGGCTAGCCGCGGGCGCGCTTCGAGGATCCGCCCGAGGTCAAGCGCGCCGAGTTGCGCGTCGAAGTACGGCAAATAACGCGCCCCAGCGTCGAGCGCGGTGGCGCCCGCAGCCTCCGTTTTGCGAACTTGCTCCACCGTGACGCTGTGGGCGCGGGCCGAGTCCAGGAAGCGCCAGGCGAAGGCGACATCGAGGAGCGCGCGAATCTGGGCGGTGAAGGCATCGCTCGACGGGCCGGTGGAACGCAATTGTATAAGCGCGCGGGTCGCCTCCTCCGAATCGCCGTCTGCGATCGCCCGCCACGCCAGGTGCTCCCACGCAGGGCCGAAGTCGGCGCGCCCCTCGAGCAGGTCGTTGAACGGCGGTACGGCTTCCCGCCGGGCGCGGCCGATAAGCGGGCCCCGGTGCAACAGCTCGTCGGCGAGGCGAAACCGCCCGAAGAAGAACTCCGGCCAGCGGCGGACGCCGGCCTCCAAATCGGCGATCCGGTGATCGAGGGGACGTGCCTCAGCGTCGATGAGCCATTGGTACTGAGCGGGAAACAGACTGCGGTGCTGCTCGTAGCGGGCGACCTCGTCGCTGTCTTCGGGAAGGCTGAGCCACCGGCCCACTTCGACGTGGCGCCAGTCACAGATCCAGCACGTCGTGTCGGCTGCCGCGGCTCGGCCGTAGGCCGCGTACGCTTCACCCCACCGCGCCTGGGCAAACAAGTGCTCCGCTGCGAGGAACGCCCCCCGAGCCGCAGGACCCTTGGGCAAGATCGCAGCGGGTAGCGACGGCTCGAGCGCTCGACCCGGACCGAGCAGAGAATCGAAGCTACCGGCCGCCAGATCCGCGACGCCCTGCCGCCAAGCCATCGCCGGGAACGACGCCACCTTCTGCCAGCGCCCGCCCCCCGGACCCGCCCTCACGCGAATCGTGTCGCCAGTCGCGTTCACCTCGCCCTCGAGTCGCGTCTTGCGCTGGAACCGGCCCCACGGCCGTTCGCATGGGCCGCGCACGGCTAGATCCGGATACCGACCGAGAGCGTCTGCGAGGCCGCAGGAGATCGAATCCCCGAGCCACTGTTCTGCGGGCGAACTCGTGGTCGCGAAGCGTGTGATCTGGATTCGCGTCGGGCCACGCTGAAAGCCGAAGATGTCCGACAACCAGCGGAGGACCAGCGGCCTCCATGCGGGCAAGTTCGCTCCGAGCATGAGACACCCGATGGCAATGGCGATCACGCGACGCTGATAGGGCCAGACTCGCGCATGCCAAAGCCGACGCCGGAACGAAGTAGCGTCGCGCCAACGGTCCTCAGGCTTCCACGCGAGGGCGCGCTTGAGCACACGCGCCTCGAGACGGGGGACACCGGACCACGCTCCGCGAGCCAAGCGCTGAGTCTCGAGCCAGTGCCGGCCCGTGTAGGCCTCATAAATCACTAGCGCTGCTGCGTACAGATCGGTGCCCGCCGTCGCCTCCGCTCCGCCAAGCTGCTCGGGCGACCAGTACGCGCGCGTCCCCGGTCTCATGCCCGGCGCGGTGAGCGGATCGCCGATGGACTCCAACGTCCCGCCCAGTACCTGAACGTTCTTGGCAATGCCGAAGTCCACGAGCACGGCGCTACCGGCGACGAGGAAGACGTTCGCCGGCTTCACGTCCCGGTGGACGATGCCACGGGTGTGTGCGGCCTCGAGCGCGGCGAGCAGATCGCGGCCGAGCTTGCGAACCTCGTTTGCGGGAATCGGCCCTTTTCGCAGGCGATCGGCGACCGTCTCGCCCTCGAGATACTGCATGGTGTAGTACGGCAGGCCATCAGGGGTCTCGTCGGCCTCGTACACCGGCACAATGTTGGGATGGGAGACGTGGGCGAGGGTCTTCGCTTCGCGCTGGAAGCGCTCGGTGGCGATGGCGGTGTGCAGCTCGGGACGGATGACCTTGACGGCGACCGGGCGGTCGAGCGAGACCTGGCGGGCCAATACGACGATCCCCATGCCCCCGCTCCCCAGCTCGCGTTCGACCTGGTAGCCCTTCTCCGCCAGAGCGGCCCGCACCCGCTCGAAGAACGAGGGCATGGATGGATGTCCCGGCGAGAGAACATCCCGGCCGGTCACCGGAAAGTCAAACGGCCCCGGGACCAATGCCCCGGGGCCGTGACGTCCCGCGACGCAGGCAGCGGGCTACTGCACCGTGAGCGTGATGTGCATGCCGAGCGCGACGTGCGGCATACAGTACCCCTTGTAGTTGCCCGCCGGCGCCCCGGCGAACGACACGTCGTACTTCTCGTTCGGCTGGGTCAGGAACGGGCCGGTGAGATCGCCCATGGGGTTGGGCATGCCCTTCTTCAGCACGTCCGCGGCGCCCTTCGGGACCGAGTCGGGGTAGAACGCGACGTTGTGCGGGCCGCCCGACACATTGATGAACCGCACAATGGCGCCCGGCTTGATGGTCAACGTCGCCGGCTCGAACGCGGCCTTGGTGGTGCCGTTGCCGGTCATCTTCACCTCGACGATGACCGCTCCGGTCGCGGGCGCCGCGGGCGCCGCCGCAGCGTTCGCCGCCGCGGGAACGGCCGCCGCTGCCTGAGACGCGTCCGGTTTGCTCCCGCCGCCGCAGGCCACGGCGCCGAGCGCGAGAAGCGAGGTGAGCGCAATCAACCGCATGCTGATGTCCTCCGAGACGATGGCTGGGTGTCGCTTGTGAACGCGTTCACAATAACCCGGCGGCCCGCAAAACGGGAGACCTCGCGCGCCGGGGCCGCGGTTGCATTTTCGCACGCCCGCGACGACACTCATCCCCATGCCGAGCGCCCCGATTCCTCAAATCTCGCCCGATGAGCTCGCGCGGCGCCTCGACTCAGGCGAGCCCGTGCAACTGCTCGATATCCGCGCCGCGGAGCGGGTCGCGCAGGGCGCGGTGAGTTTCGGGCCTACGCTCGACTTCCGTGCCCTCCCCGCCTCCCAGATCTATCGGCTACCCCACCTCGAGCCGCTCGAGCTCGACCCACGCCGGCCGGTCGTCGTGATCTGCGGGCATGGCAACTCGAGCAAACAGGCCACGCTGTTCCTGCGCGAGCGTGGGTTCGAGGCGTACTCCGTCAGCGGCGGGATGGCGGCGTGGGAGACGGTGTATCTGGCGCGAGTCCTCACACCCACGCCCTCCGTGGAGCACGTCGTCCAGCTCGACCGGGTCGGGAAGGGCGCGCTCTCCTACGTGCTGGTGAGCGATGGCGACGCCGTAGTCATCGATCCGGGCCGCCACGTCGAGCGCTACGATGAGCTGCTCCAGGAGCTCGGGGCCACGCCGGCCGCGGTGGTCGACACCCACATGCACGCGGACTACCTGAGCGGCGCGCGCGCGGCCGCCGCGCGGTGGCGTGTGCCCTACTTCCTCCATCCCGACGACGCCCGCTCCCCGTACGACGGGACCGAGGGCCGCTTCACCTCTCAACCGGTCACGGAGGGCGACACCGTCGCCTTCGGGCGCGCCACGCTGCGCGTGCAGCACGTTCCCGGACACACCCTGGGCAGTATCGCGCTGCTGGCGGACGACGCACTCGCGCTCACGGGGGACTTCCTGTTCGTCCAGTCGGTGGGCCGCCCTGACCTGGGCGGGCAGCGGGACGCTTGGACCCGGCTCCTGTGGCAGAGCCTCGCGCGGATACGACGCGAGTGGTCGGGCGATCGACTCGTGCTCCCCGCGCACTACGCCGGCGAGCCCGAGCGCCGCGCCGACCGCAGCGTCGCGGCGCGCTTCGATGTCATCACGGCGACCAACGAGGCGATCGCCATCCGCGACGAAGCGGCGCTCCTCGGGTGGGTTGCGCACAACACGCCCGCGCCACCCGAGAGCTACCGGACGATCAAGCTGGCGAATCTGGGCCTGGTGGATGTGTCGGAGGCGGACGCGGAGATCTTGGAGTTCGGGCAGAATCAGTGCGCGGTGAAATAGACGTCAGACAGACGTCAGACATCTGACGTCTGACGTCTATTCTACTGGCGCCTGGAGCACGACGTACGTCCAATCCGTTCCGCCCAGGGTCTGCAGCCCGTACGGCACGCCCGCGGGAATGTGCACCAGGTCGTTCGCCGCCACCTCGATGCGGTCACCGTCGAGCAGCATCACCCCGCGGCCCGTGAGCGTGAAGATCAGAATCCCCGTCGCATCTTCCACGGAGATCGGCAGCGCGGCACCGGGTTGCATGATCATGTGCTCGAAGCTGAGCCCGGCGAGCATGCCGGGGAGATTGAGAACCGTATGGCGGCGCAAGTCCTCCGCCGTCGTAGGCAGCTTGGTGAGGCGGCGGTAAGTGTAGCGCGGCACGAGTCCCCGTCCCCTAGGGCGCGGCAATCGTACGGCCGACAACGCACAGGCGCGCTCCAAAATGGCGCTGCGCGTCCCCTCCCCGCAACCCCTTGGCGCACTGCACAGTACCACACCCGCCCCCGCCGTCGTGACGCCCACTGTGCAACCCGTTCCATGTCAATCGTCTCTCATGGCGTCCCTTCACAGGAACCGGTCGCCATGTTGTCTCTGAAGCGTCTGTTCGGTCTCTGCTCCACGCTCCTGTCGATTGCACCCGCGGCTCTCGCGCAGGGCTGGATCGAGCCGGTGCGGCCGCTCCCCCGTGGGACGATCGAGAAGGTGCGCAGCGCCGTGCAGGTGGCGGTGACCGGACGCATCGCCCGCGTGTCCGTAGAAGAATGGTTCCGCAACACCGGGCCGCTGATGGACGAGGGGAGCTACCTGTATCCGCTGCCGGGCGAGACGGTGTTCAGCGATTTCTCCCTCTGGCAGGGGGACCGCGAGCTGAAAGGCGAGCCGATGGACGCCGGGCAAGCGCGCGCGATCTACGAGCAGATCGTGCGGCGCCGGCGTGACCCCGCCTTGATCGAGCTCGCCGGCCACGGGCTGCTGCGGGCCAGGGTCTTCCCCATCGCACCTGGCGAGACGCGCAAGATCACGCTGCGTTACACGCAGATCCTCGATCGAGTAGGTGATGCCATGCGGTTCCGGTACGCAGCCGGGACGGCAGCGCCCTCCCGGAGCTTCCGGCTCCAGGTGGACAGCGCCGCGCGCTGGGGCGACCCGTACTCGCCCACCCACCGGCTGACGGTGAGCCACAGCGGCGATCACCTCGAGCTCGCCCTGGCGGACACCACGGCCGGCGGCGATCTGGAGCTGCTGCTGCCGCTGGCGCGCGGGTTGGTAGGGACCTCGCTCCTCACGCACCAACCAGTGGGTGAGGACGGATTCTTCATGTTGCTGCTCGCACCTGGCCGGGCCGCAGAGACGGGAGCGCCTGTGCGGCGTGACATCGTAGCCGTGCTCGACGTGTCCGGGTCGATGTCCGGCGACAAGCTCGACCAGGCGAGGGCTGCGCTCGTCCAACTGCTCGGCACATTGCGCCGGGGGGACCGGTTCCGCGTGGTCACGTTCGGGAGCGGAGTGCGCCGCTACGCCGCCGGGTGGACCGAGGTATCGGCGGACAACGTCCACGCCGCCCAGGACTGGGTCCGCCGGCTCGACACCAACGGCGGCACCAACATCGCGGGTGCGCTCACGGAGGCCTTCGCCGAGCGGCCGGGCGAGGGCGCCCTCGGCGTCGTCGTGTTCTTGACGGATGGACTGCCCACGGTGGGCGAGACCGATCCCGAGCGTATCGCCGACCAGGCGGAGCACGGCCGGGGGCCGTTTCGGGTCTTTGCCTTCGGAATCGGGTACGACGTGAACACCTACCTCCTGGACCGGCTGACCGACCGCGCGCGCGGCGTCACCGAATACATCCGGCCGGGCGGCGACATCGAGCAGGCGGTGGGGTCGCTCGCGACGAAGATCGCAAGCCCGGTGCTCACCGATCTCGCCCTGCGGGGCGACGGCGTCGAGCTCTACGACCTGCAGCCGGAGCGCCTGCCCGATCTGTTCGCGGGTGACGAGCTGGTGTTGTTCGGGCGAAATCGGGGAGAAGGGAGAAGGGAGAGGTCCGTGACCGTGACTGGACGGAGAAACGGCCGGGAAGAGTCCTTCACGACGAATGCCCGGTTCGGCGACGAGAACGCCGGGAGCGACTACGTGCCGCAGCTGTGGGCCGCTCGCAAAGTGGGCGCCCTGTCTCGAGAGATCCGGCTCCACGGACCGAACACGGAGATCGTGAACGAGCTGAAGCGGCTCGCGCTGCGCTACGGCATCCTCACCGAGTACACATCCTATCTCGTGCAGGAGCCCAATCAGGTCGTGGTCCGGCCGATGTTCGATCGCGCCCCGCCCGCTGCCCCGGCCCCGCAAGACCAGGCAGGCGCCGCCGCGGTGGAGCGGTCCCGCGCAGAGCGGGCGCTCTCCGGCTCGCTCCAGCTGAGCGCCGTGACCGTCACTGGCGCGGCGGCCGACTCCGTGATCACACGCGGCTCCGCTGAGGCCACGCGCATACGGCGGGTCGGCGGTCGCGTCTTCCTGTGGCGCGACAGCACCTGGACGGACAGCGCGCACGGCGACTCGTTGCAGGTGGTTTCGGTGGCGGCGTTCAGCGACGCCTACTTCGCCCTGCTGCACGCCCTCCCCGAGCTCGTGAAGCCCGCGACGCTGGAGCCCGCAGTCCTCGTGGCCGGCCGGCGCGTGAGCATCAAGATTGAGGCGGGGGGCAAGACCGCTTGGGCACCGGGCGAGTTGGCGAAGGTCGTCACGGATTTCAGGGGATAGTGCGAATGCGGAATTCGGAATGCGGAATGCGGAATCACAAGGGTAGTTCGTGGACGGGACATGGCCGTTCATTCCGCATTCCACATTCCGCATTCCACATTTGATCTCATGCCCGACGACCTGGCCGACGTGTACCGGACCACGTACCGCGCCCTGGTGCGGTTCCTGTACCGCAAGGTGTGGGACGCGGAGCGCGCGGAGGACCTCGCCCAGGAGGCGTTCGCCCGGGCGCTCGTCCACAAGCCCGCGCACGCGCGCGGCTGGCTGTTCGTCGTGGCGGCGAACATGGCGCGCGACGACGCCCGGCGCGCCGCGCGGGAGCGGCGCCACCTCACGCTCCTGAAGAGCGAGCCGCCGGCCAGCGCTCCGCCGTCGGATGAGGCGCTGCACACGGAAGGCGAGCGGTCGCAGGTGCGCACCGCACTCGAACAGCTCACGCCGCGCGACCGCGAAGTGCTCCTCCTGTGGGATTCGGGACTGTCGTACGACGAGATCGCCACGCAGACGGGGTTGGCGCGCGGCGCCATCGGCACGACCCTCGCCCGCGCGCGCCGCCGGCTGGTGGAGGCGTTCGAGGCGGGAAGGACAGGTGAACATGTCGCACGTGGATGACGGCACGCTGCACGCTTATCTCGACGCCGAGCTCTCGCCGGTCCAGTCTCAGGACGTCGAGGCGCATATCGCACAGTGCCCCGGCTGCCGTGACCGCCTGGAGGAAGAGCGGGCGCTCATCGCGCGCGCCGATGAGCTGCTCGGGCTCGCCGCCCCTCCAGACCGCGCGACCCCGCCGTTCCGGCCGGGTGACCCGGAGCCCCCGGTGCGGCTGTGGTGGCGTGTACGGTTGCCGCTCGCCTGGGCCGCGACCGTGGTGCTCGCGCTCGGAGCCGGGATGTATTTTGGGCCCCGGGCATTGCAGCGGGAGCAGCCGGCGGTAGACCAGCGCACCGGCGATCTCGCCGCAAAGAGCACCCTCCCTCCCGCGGCCGCGCCCGAGAACGGCGCTACGAGCCGTGCCGCGCCACTGCCGGTGCGGCGCACGCGCGCGCCCGCGGCGACCAGCGCGGTAGTGGAACGCAAATCGGGAGCGAAGGACAAGTCCATGGAGGCGGTGGTCGCGGATCGAGCGTCGACGGCCGAGGCCGCCCGGCCCGAGACCGCAGTCGCGCTCCGCGCGCGCGACGAGCGCGCCGCCGGTGCGCTCCAGCAGCCGGTGCCCCGCCCCGCCCTCGCCCCTTCCCCCGTCCGCGCCGACCAAGAGCGCGCGCCGGCTGTCGCTGGCATGGTCGGGCAGTACGCCCTGACCGGCTCCCCAGTCACCTTGGACAGCGCTCGTGCGCTCCTGGGCACGGATCCCTACGCCGTGCCCGACCTTCCGGTCCGGGGCATTTACCGGGCGCGCCTGATCGGCTACTCCGCGGTCGTCGTCGTCAAGCAGGCGCTCGACTCGAGCACCGCAATCGACGTCATCACCGGTCGCCAGGCTACGCTCTCGCTCCAAGCGGTCGTCGTGACTGGTGCGGCGCGCTCCGATACCGCGCAGCCTGCCGAGCGGGCATTACTGGGCCGTGCCGCGGCGGCGCCGGATTCCCTCGCAGCGGCGGAGCGCAGGGCCGAGGCGGCACCCGTGCGCGCGCGCGGCGCCGCCGCTAATCGGCCCGCCACAGCGCTCGTTTTCGAAGTGCGCGGGCCGCTTTCCCCCGATTCCCTCGCAGCCTTGCAGCGGCGCCTCCAGCCACTCCGACCCTAGGCGAAGCTCACTGCACCACGATCGTACCGTTCATGCCCGCGTGAATCGTGCAGTGGTAGGTGTAGGTCCCCGCCTGGAGCGTGGCCGGAAACGTGCCGGACTGCATTGTCGCGGAGTTGGGAGGCGTCGTCGGCCCGGTCAGCCAGGTGACGTTGTGTCCGTTGGACGGCGTCGACCACGAGAACGTCACTTGCCCTGCGGCGACGGTGTCCGGCGTGGGTGAGAAGAAGTTGTTTCCTACCGTGATCGTCGTGCTGCGGCCGCCCCCCGAAGGAGAGGTTGAGCTCTTGCACCCCACCGCCAACGCCAGAGCTGCCGCCAACAGAAGCAGTTGCGACCGCATGAGACCTCCGAGTTGTCCAGGGAACGGGCCGGATTCTATCGCGTACCAGTGCTACCCTTAGAAACGCCGCAAGAGCCTGGGGCGGATGTCGCTGGCTCGCGGGGCCCGCTGCGCGACAAAAATACGCAGTCGCTCCGCGGGCCCCGTGAGCCGGCGACGTTGCGTCCGGCAACAGCGTCTAGTGCGCTTCCCGCTCGAGTGTATCGGCCGCCAGCCGGGGCGAGATCATCGGATACCGCGTGGCGAACCACCCCATGGCGACGAGGAACAAGCCGGCGAACAGCAACGTGACACCAGCTTCCGGCAACCCGATCGCCGGGCCGGCGCCGCCGTTGATCGATGGCACGATCTCGAGGTAGCGCTCGAGCCAGATTCCAGCGAGGCTGACGAGGGCGAAGGCGAGAAACGTGGGCGGATACTTTTTCGGGCGGACGCCGAGCAGGCCCACGAACGGAATCACGAACACCAGCAGGAAGACCCACACGCCCACCGGCCGCCACGGGCCGATCAGCCGATAAAAGATGAAGTACGTCTCCTCCGGGAGGTTCCCGTACCAGATCACCAGGAACTGGGCCCACATGAGATAGGCCCAGAACACCGTGAAGCCGAAGCACAGCTTGCCCAGGTCGTGCAGCTGCTTCGGCGAGATCAGCTGCGCCAGGCCCATCCGCCGGCGCAGCGTGACGGCGAGCACCGCGAGCAACATCAGCGCGGCGAGGAAGCTGCCCATAAAGTAGAAAGCGCCGAACAGGTTGCTCACCCACTTGTGGGCGAGCGACATCATCAGGTCGAACGCGAGCAGGCTGTAGCCGAACGCGTACCCGACGATGAGCATCGCCGCCTCGCGGGCGATCCGGTCGCGGCCCTCGAGCCGATCCGCGGGGCGGCCGTCCGCGAGCTCTCGCACGTCGGGCGCGATGTCGTGGCGCACGAAGCGCCACGAGAGCCACACCAGGGCCGCCAGGATCAAGCCGGTGCGGGGAAAGAAGAACCGGCTCGTGAGCCAGCCGCCGATGTCGGGGCGTGGCTCGTGCAGCCACGAGAAGATGTAGGCCCGCCCGAGCGCGAGGCCCAGGAACAGCACCAGGGCGACCACCAGAAACGCGGCGGCGGACTCGGCGAACCGGATCAGCAGCCCGGACCAGTGCCCTTTCGCGAGCTTCTGCGTGGCCGCGAACACGACCAGGCCCTGCGCGAGCCCGGTCCAAAACATGAAATTGACGTGGTAGGCCTGCCACGCCCGGGCGGCCTGGCCGGTCGTGAGCGCCCACAGGAACACCGCCGCGCCGACGCCCGACGCCACGACCCCGTAGCCGATGAACGCCCGCGCCGGGAACTGTCGTGCCTTCTCGACCAGCTGCGCGCGGGAACCAGCTGTGACTGCGCTCATCGCTTCGCTCCGCCCCCGCTCCGCGCTTGCGCCTGGAGCGTGCGGACGTAGTTGACGAGGTCCCAGCGATCGTTGCCCCGCACCTTGTCGCCGTACACCGGCATGAGGCCGCGCCCCATCACCTGCCCGCTCACGATCACCGCGTAGATGTAGCCGTCGGTGCGCCGCGCGATCGTGTCGTTCACCAGCGAGCGCACGCCGAAGAAGGGCCCGGGCGGCGTCTGCCCGTTCGTGGCCGAGATCGGCCCGTCGCCTCTTCCGCTCGCGCCGTGGCAGACCAGGCAGTAGGTCTCGTACACGAACCGGCCGCGGTTGATGGACTCGGACGTGCGGGTGCGGGGGTTGGCGAGCCGGTCCGCGGTTGTGAGATCCGCCGCCGGCTCGACGCCGGTGATCGGGACCGTGCCCGCGACCGGCGGGATGGGCCGCGCGTACGGCTTGATGCTGCGCTGGTGCCGCATCGTGGCGAACCATCCGACGCGGTGCACGACGTCGTCCGGATTACAGGCGGCAAGCGCCGCGAGTCCGAGCAGCAACACGCGCTTACGCACGCCGCACCTCCTCCGCACCGGTGCCGCGGAGCAGCGCTTCCACCTGCCCCGCCCGCGCCGGCTCGCACGGCACGAAGATGCCGAACTTGTCGTTCGTGAACCGGGCGTCGTAGGCGACCGTCCCGAGGCGGCGCGCCGCGAACAGGGCGTTGAACAGGATGCCGAGGATGGTCGCGAGCGCGCCGAACAGGATCGTCATCTCGAACATGATCACTACGTACGGCGGGATCGAGCCCACGGGTTTGCCACCGAGCACGATCGGCCAGTCGTACGACATGTACAGCGTGATCCAGGCCCCGACGGCGCACCCGGCGATGCCGCCGATCAGGGTGAATATGCGGACCGGGCTCACCGGCTGGTCGAGCGCGTCCTCGATCTCGTGCCGCGGAATCGGGGAATAGACGGTGAAGTCGGTGTGGCCGCCCTGGCGCAGCTTGCCGATGGCGTCCACGGTCGCGTCGAGGTGACCAAACACGCCCAGCACGCCCGGCGTCGGCGGCGGGTGGAAGATCGCGGTGAGCGGGTTTACGAGCTTCACGCGTGCACCGCCGTGCCGCGCGTGGGTGCCGGGAGCACTTCCTTCACCTCGGAGATCGAGACCGCCGGGAAATTCTTCACGAACAAGAGGAACCACATGAAGAACCAGCCGAAGCTGCCGGCCATGATTCCCCAGTCCGCCCAGGTCGGGTTGTACGTGGCGTTCGCGAACCGCTCGTACGGCTCCCCCGCGAGCGACACGACGATGATCACAAAGCGCTCGAACCACATGCCGATGTTCACGAAGATCGAGATCACGAACAGCGCCAGGATGCTCGTGCGGATCGGCTTGAACCACAGGAGCTGCGGCAGGAAGGCGTTACAGATGATCATCGTCCACGACGCCCACCAAAACGGTCCGAACGCCCGGTACCAAAACGCCGCGCGCTCGGCGGGATTGCCGCCGAACCAGGCTGTGAAATACTCGACGCAGTACGCGTACGCGACGATCATGCCGGTCAGGAGGCACAGCTTCGCCAGGTTCTCGAAGTGGTGGACGGTGATGAGCTCCTCGAGACGGAACAGCTTGCGGATCGGCACGAGCAGCGTGATCACCATCGCCACGCCCGAGTAAATCGCGCCGGCCACGAAGTACGGAGCGAAGATGGTCGCATGCCAGCCGGGCACGATCGCCATCGCGAAATCCCACGACACCACGCTGTGCACCGACAGGACCAGCGGCGTCGCGAGCGCGGCGAGGTAGAGGTAGCCGCGCGTATAGTGGCGCCACTGCTCGTTCGTGCCGCGCCACCCCAGCGACGTGATGGCGTACAGCTTCTTGCGCCAGCCGCTCACCACGTCGCGCGCCGCCGCGATGTCCGGGATCAACCCCATGATCAGGAACACCGTCGACACGGTGAAGTACGTCCCGATCGCGAACTCGTCCCAGATGAGCGGCGACTTGAAGTTGGGCCACAGGCCGCGCTCGTTCGGGTAGGGGATGAGCCAGTAGAAGTACCATTGCCGGCCGATGTGGATCAGCGGAAACAGGCCCGCCGTCATGACGGCGAACACCGTCATGGCCTCGGCCGTGCGATACACCGCGGTGCGCCACCCCGACCGGAACAAGAACAGGATCGCCGAGATCAGCGTGCCCGAGTGCGCGATGCCCACCCAGAACACGAAGCACGTGATGTACACCGCCCAGTACACGGGGTGGGAGTAGCCGGCCAGTCCCAGCCCATAGCGGAGCAGCAGCAGCAGGCAGCCGATCCCGACTGCCAGCAGCGTGACCGCGCTCCCGAGCAACGCGAAGTAGCCCTTCCCCGGGTGACCCAGCGTGCGCGCGATGGCGCGCGTGACGAAATCATAGGTCACGCGGGTGCCGCGGGCCGGTGCCGTCGCGGTCTCAGGCATGCGGGGTTGGCTCGCCTGCCGGGCGGTGCACCACTCTGGCCATGTACGTGATCGCGGGCCGGGTGTTGAGCTCGGCGTGCACGTGGTAGCCGCGCGGGTCCTCGGCGAGCCGGGCGACGAGTGAGGTCTTGTCGTGCAGATCGCCGAACACGATCGCCTCCGACGGGCAGGCCTGCGCGCAGGCCGGCGTGATGTCCCCGTCGCGCACGCTGCGATCCTCGAGGCGTGCGCGGTTCTGAGCGCCGCGGATGCGCTGCACACAGAAGGTGCACTTCTCCATCACACCCTTCTCGCGCACGGTGACGTCCGGGTTGAGCAGCAGGTTGAGCGGGTCGGGCCAGCTCTCCCATTCGCCACCCGGCTCCGCGTAGTTGTACCAGTTGAAGTAGCGCACCTTGTACGGACAGTTGTTGGCGCAGTAGCGCGTGCCGACGCAGCGGTTGTAGACCTGGCCGTTAAGCCCGTCGGGGGTGTGGTACGCGGCGTACACAGGGCACACTGGCTCGCACGGGGCGTTGCCGCACTGCTGGCACAACATCGGCGTGACGACCGCCCCCACAGGCTTGCCCTCGCCGCCCGTGTAGTAGCGCTCGATCCGCATCCAGCTCATCTGGCGGCGCCGCACGACGAGCTCCTCGCCCACGGTTGCCAGGTTGTTTTCCGCATAGCACGCCGTCACGCAGGCCGAGCAGCCGGTGCACTTCGAGAGGTCGATCGCCATCCCCCAGCGCGGCACGGCGCCCGCGTAGTTGCCGAGCGAGGCCTGCTGGTGCTGCGCCTCGGCCCATTCCTTGAGCGCCTCGTCCGCGTACGCCGGTACCTCGCGCTCCTCGAAGGGATGGGCGCCGGCCTTGAGCTTGCGCGCCTCGGCGAGCGGTAGCACCTCGCTGATCCCGCGGCCCTGCTCGCGGGCGTCGCCCTCGCTGGTGGCCAGCCGCCGGTGGTCCCCGGTCTTCACCACCGACACCCGCACTGCGAACGCACGCCCGCCGAAGTCCGCCGGCTTGTCGCTCAGCAGTTCGAAGGCGTTGAACGAGCGGTCCTTGGCGTAGCGGCCGTACGCCTTGTGCCCCTGCCCCGTCGGGACCGCCAGCACGTCGGGCCGGACGCCCGGCGTGATCCACACGGGCGCGCGCACGGCGCCGTACGGCGACTCGAGCAGCAGGATGTCCCCATTCGCCAGTTGCCACTTCGCCGCGGTTTCGGGATGGACCTCCACCCACGCGTGCCACGTGATCTTCGAGACCGGGTCGGGGAGCTCCTGCAACCACGGCTTGTTCGCGCCGCGGCCGTCGTGCAGCGCCAGCGACGGGAAAACGATCAGCGTCACCTGCTCCGCCGGGTTGCCGCCGATGACCCACGCCAGCGCGTCGAAGGCGCGCGGCCCGAGGCGTACGGGCTGCGAGGGTGCCTCACCGTACAGCCCGCCGTGCTGCAAGGCATCGGTCCAGAACTCCGAGAAGTCTCTGCCCTTTCCGAACTGCTGATGCAACGCTTTCCAGCGACTCTGGAGATAGTCCTTGAACGTGCCGGGTCTCCCGGCCACGCGGAGCAACACGTCGCCGACATGCATGGCGTTTGGGAAAACGGGCTGCATCACCGGCTGTTGCAGCGCGTGGATCCCGGCCCGGGGGCGCGAGTCGTTCCACTGCTCGAGCGGGTGCAGGTCGGGGAGCACGAGATCCGACGCCGCAGCGCTCTCGTCCAGATACGACGAGAAGCTGACCTTGTAGCCGACCTTTCCGAGTGCTTGCGAGAAGGCGGCTGGGAGGGAATGACCCGGGTTCGCCCCGTGGACGAGCAGCAGTGCGACCTTGCCCGCGCCCATATCGGTCGCGAGATCCGTGACCTCCTTGAACGAGCCCGCGCCTTCGAGCGCGTGATTGGGCCCGAACTTCATGGTCTTGCCGATCTGACCCGCCACGTAGTTCAGCAGGTTCACGTCCGCCACGATCTGGGCGCCGGTGGCGTACTGCGCCGCCATGCCCCCCGCGACCGCAAGACCGCCCTTGGACCCCGCGAACTCCCGCGCCAGCCGTCTGATCTCCTTCGCATCAATCCCGATGAACGGGGCCACCTTCTCCGGCGCCAGCGTGGCGAGGCCATCCCGCAGGCGCGCGGCATCGGGCGGAGCCGTTGAGAGGCGCTCGCTGAGAATGACGTGCGCCATCGCGAGCGCCAGCATGCCTTCGGTTCCGGGCTGGGCCGCGATCCACTCGTCCGCGCTCATCCCGGTGAGCGACAGCCGCGGGCCCACGTATACGAACTTCGCCATCGACGCGTCGCGATCGCCGTCGAAGCTGTGGGCGCGGGTGAAACCGTTCTGGTAGCCGACCGGGGAGAGCCACGTCTCCATGAAGTCGGCGCCGAAGGAGACGATGTAGCGGGCGCTCGCGAAGTCGTAGAAGGGAATCGCCGACGTGCCGAAGGCGAGGCGGTTCCCCTCCCGCAACGCCTCGAAGGCGAACGGCTCGTAGGTGACATGCCGGCCGCCTATGTCCTTCGTCCACGAGTCGACGAGCTCGCCGAACGAACCGCTTTCGAGCCCGGTGACGAACACGATCCCCCGGCCGCGCGCCTCCTTGACCTTCGTCGCGAGCCGGCCGATGGCGTCATCCCATGTCAGCTTCTGCCATTCGCCGTTCGGCCCGCGGGCCATGGGATCGGTGACGCGGTCCGGGTTGTAGAGCCCCTGGAGCGCGGCCTGGCCGCGCGAGCAGAGCCGACCGTCGTTGATCGGGGACTCCGGGTTGCCCTCGAGCTTGATCACCCGCCCCTCGCGCACCTTGGCGTGCAGCCCGCACCCGGCCGCGCATTCGCGGCACGTCGTGGCGTAATACGTCGCGGTCCCCGGAACCTGGTCTTCGGGCGGCACGAGATAGGGGACGAGGTGCTCGGTCGGCTCGGGCCCGATGCCACACGCCGACAGCGCAGCGGCGCCGCCGCTCGTCGCGCCCAACACTTTGAGGAACCGTCTGCGATCCATGGGCGCCGGCCTCAGTAGTGGCACAGGGTGCAGTCGCGGCTCACCTGCCGCTGCACGTGACAGGTGATGCACCAGCCCATCGTGAGCGTGGCGACCTGGTGCACCTGGGGCATCATCCGCACGTCACCGTGGCACGTGAGACAGCTCTCGGTGCCGAGGACCTTGATGTGGCGCATGTGCGGGAACCGCACGAAGCCCGGAAGTGCGTGGATGCGGATCCAGTGCGGCGGCTGTTTGCTCGCCCACGCCTCGCGCACCTTCTTGATCTCCGCCTGATGCGAGGGGGTGGAGCCGGCAATCATCTGGTGGCAGCCAAAGCACGTCTGGATCGCCGGGATCCCCGGCTCGCTCGAAATAGCGACCGTGCTGTGGCAGTAGAGGCAGGGGATCTGGTCCTGACCGGCGTGGACGTCGTGACGAAAGAAGATCGGCTGCCGGGGACCGGCGAGTTTCCCCGTGTCGCTGATGACGGGGGCTCGGAAGACCGGGGTACGTTGTCCGTTTTGCGCCGCGGCGGGGCCGGCCACGAGGAGAGCGACTGCGACGCCGGCCGCGGCCCTACCACCCCTCTTCGTCATCAATCGCGCTCGATGGCGAATGTATCGTTTTGTGTGTGGAACGGCTTGCGGGCGCCGGAATGTAGCGTCAGCGACGAACGGCGCACAAGCCCGGAGTAGGGGCACGGCAGCGCCGTGCCCCTACTCCGGGCGCGCCAGAAACTGGTGCTTCAGCCGGATGATCGCGACGAATGCGTCGACCGCGCCCAAGTCCGGGAACTCCATCCAGCACCACCGCACCCCGGCCGACACCGGCCCACCGCGCATCGCCCGGCGCACGGACGTGGGCAGCCCGTCGGTGACGGCCAACTCGCGCTCCTCCGGCTCCGACAGCACGAACGTGCCGCTGACGCCCGCCTCCATCGGATGGAGATACCCGAGCTTGCGGCCGCCGACCTCGTACATCCACACCCACTTCCATGCCGTCCCCATGAACACCACCTGCTCGGTGACGTGCTTGAGCGCGCGGATGCCCTCTCGCGCCTGCTTGAAGCGCTGTGCCGCGCGCGGCGGGAGATCCTTGATCGGAGCGTCCGACTTGGGGCGCTTGCGCGGGTTCGTGTACAGGTTCGTCGCCCAGTAGCCGGGCGGCTGGTGCTGGATGGGGATCATGGCCCTCTATTGTAGAAACGCCGCTCTAGCTCCCGCAAGCGCGCGAGCAGCTCCGCGAGCGCGCGCTCGAGGTCGCCCAGCGCGGCGCGAGCCGCCGCGGTAGGCGTCGCATCTGCGCCCTCCACCACACCATACACGGCGACGAGGTCACCGTTCAAGCGCATCAGGTTCTCCTTCCCACGCTGCCCTGGGGATGGCGGGGGCTCACCCGCCCCCGACTCCAGTGCCGCAGCTCGGGCGTCGAGCGAATCGATGGCGGCCGCCGCGCCCTGCTGGGCGCGCGCGCGCGCGCCCTTCACCTGCACCCGCAGGGCGCGCACCCGTTCCAACGCGGCCGAGTCGCCACGCAGGGCGGCGACAATCCGCATCGCCAAAGCCAGCTGCTGTGCCAGGGCGCCGGGCCCGGGCCGCGCGCGAGGATCCATCCGGACTGCGAGCGGCTGGGTGAGCGTCTCCCCGCCCACGGTGAGCCGCACCGTGTATGATCCGGGCAGCACCCACGGCCCGCGCGGCTCGCGCGGCGTATCACCGGGGATGGCCGAGATGGGGTATTCGTACCGCACGGCAGGCGGTGGCGCGCCGTGCAGGTCCCACACAAAGCGGTGCATCCCCCGAGCGGTGGAGAGCGTCTGCGGCGGCCGGATCCACATGAGGGGGATGTTGAGCGTCGTGTCCGGCTGCTCCGGCCGGTCGGGGGAGGGGGAGGGGGAGGGGGACGCGCTCGAAAAGCGGCGCACCAGGCTTCCCGCCCGATCGAGAATCTCGAGCGTGACGGCTCCAGCAGCCGGGCGCGTCAGATAGTAGTCGACGATGGCGCCATCGGGCGGGTTCTTCCCTGCGGGCTCGTCCGGCGGCAGCGGCGTATCGGTGTTCTCGTTCCAGCGAACCCGAACGGCGGGCGCCGGCCGGTACAGGTAGGCGGCCGTCGCCGCAGCGGCGGCCGCGATCTGGCGCAGCGGCGTGATGTCGTCCAGGATCCACAACGAGCGACCGTGCGTCGCCACGACGAGGTCGCTGTCGTGCACCACGAGGTCGCGCACCGAGGTCGCCGGCAGATCGAGCTTGAGCGACTGCCAGTGATCGCCCTCGTCGAACGATACGTAAACTCCCCGCTCCGTCCCGGCGTAGAGCAGCCCGCGCCGCACCGGGTCCTCCCGCACCGCGTTGACGACCTCGTTCGACGGTATCCCCTCGACGACTTCGGTCCATGTCCTTCCGCCGTCTTTCGTGCGGTAGATGTGGGGGTGGAGGTCGTCGAGACGGAAGCGGTTCACCGCGGCGTAGACCGCCAGGGTATCGACGTGCGACGCCTCCATGAGCGAGACCTTGCTCCAGGGCGTCAGCGCGGTCGGGGTCACGTTCGTCCACTTGCGGCCGCCGTCGTGCGTTACGTGGATCAGCCCATCATCGGTCCCGACCCAGATGAGGTTCGGTCGCGTGAAGGACGGGGCGATGGTGTAGATCACCCCGCGGTGCGCGCCCTTCTCCGGATCGAGCGCCGTGAACGCTCCGAGGCTCGTCGGCACATCGTACGCCGCGCGGGTCAGTTCGGGGCTCATCACTTGCCAGCTCCGCCCGCCGTTCACCGTCTTGAAGAGCACGTTGCCACCGAGGTACAGGACATGCGGGTCGAGCGGCGAGAACAGGAGCGGCATCGTCCGGACGAAGCGGTATCGCCCCGTCCGCACCGGCTCGGGCGACACGTCCTGGACCTCGCCCGTGCTCCAGTCGAAGCGCGTGACCTTGCCGCCGTACACGATGTCGGGGTGCAGCGGATCGGGTGCCACGTAGCCGTACTCCTCCACGCCGACGGGATGCCACTCGCGAACGGTGATCTGTCCGTCGGCGCCGCGGCTCACGATGCCGGCCGATCCGCTCTCCTGCTGGCCACCGTATACGCGGTAGGGAAAGGCGTTGTCGGTGCTGACATGGTAGAACTGTGCCGTGGGCTGGTTGTACCACGAGCTCCACGTCTCCCCCCCGTTGACCGTGACGACGGCGCCCTGATCGCTGGCGAGGAGGATGATGTTGGGATCGTCCGGATTGATCCACAGGCGGTGGTAGTCGTCGCCGCCCGGCGCGCCCCGCAGCGCGCTGAAGGTCTTGCCGCCGTCCGCGGACTTCCACGTCACGACGTTCGCGACGTACACGACGTCGGCGTGCTTCGGATCGACCTTCACCTCGTTGAAATCCCCGTCGCGACCCCAGAGGCGCTGGTCCGCGTTGACGAGCCGCCACTGCTCGCCGCCGTCGTCGGAGCGGTACACCCCGCCGCCGGTGGCGGCGCCCACCACCGCGTACATGCGGGCGGGCTCGCCGGGCGACACGGCGAGGCCGATGCGGCCCAGCCGGGCCTGGGCGGTGGGCAGGCCGGCGGTGACGCGCCGCCACGTGGTCCCACCATCGATGGATTTGTACAGGCCGTTGTTGGCGGAGAGGGTCCAGGAACTGCCGATCTCCCAGGGCGCCTGGCGCGCGGCCCAGAGCACGGCGAACACCGTCTGCGGGTTCGCGGGGTCGAATGCGACGTCCATGGCGCCGGTGTTCTCGTCGGTGTACAGCACCTTCTGCCACGTCGCCCCGCCGTCCTGGGAGCGGAACACGCCACGCTCCGCGTTCGGGCCGTACGGGTGACCGAGCACCGCGACGAAGACCCGGTTCGCATCGTGCGGGTCGACGATCACCGCGGGGATCTGCTGGCCGTCCTGCAGGCCGAGCTGCCGCCACGTCCGCCCGGCGTCGGTGGACTTGTAGATCCCGTCGCCCACCGACAGGTCGGGGCGCTGCAGGCCTTCGCCGCTCCCGACATAGACGACATTGGGATCGGAGGTGGCGACTGTGAGAGCGCCGACCGAGCCGGTCGCCTGATCGTCGAAGATCGGTCTCCAGGTGCGCCCGTAGTCGGTGCTCTTCCACACGCCGCCGTTGTTGACGCCGATATAGAAGACGTTGGGCTGACCCGGCACACCGGTCGCCCCGACCGTACGGCCGCCGCGGAACGGCCCGATCAAGCGCCAGTGCAGGTCGGCGAGGAGGGAGGGGTCGTAGTGCTGCGCGCTCGCGACTGCGGGGAAGAGAATCACGAGCCAGATCGGCAGTACGATGCAGCGCAAGAGAATCACGTTGTAGCTCTCCCGAATGATGTGGCCTCCGGAAATTCCCCAGACTAAAGTTCGGGCTCTCAGCCCGCGGAAACCGGCGGAGGATTTGACACTGCCACACGGCGGCGTCAAGCGACGACGGGTCGCGTCGCGGCCCGAAAGCGCGCCACGTCCAGCAAGCGCGCGACCGACACCCCCGGCACCGCCATGCGCCCGTCCTTGCTCATGCTGAGCTTGATCACATCCCCGTCGCGGCCATACCACCGGGCGCTCGGCTCGAGGTCGGACGGGTAGACGCACAGCGGCAGGCCGGCCACCGCGAGCGCCGCCTGGGACCCGATGCCTGATTCAGGCATTGTCCCAACCCACAGCTCGGCCCCGTAGTGGGCCGCCAGCTCGTAGATCCGGCACACCTCCGCCAGGCCGCCCACCCGGTGCACCTTGATGTTCCAGACGCGGGGCCCGTCCAGGTCCATCATCTGCCGCGCGATCGCGGCGCTCTTGAGCGTCTCGTCGAGGCAGACCGGCGTGTGCAGCGTATGACTCAGCGCCGCGTGGGCGACGAGCTCGTCCGGGGCGAGGGGCTGCTCGATGTACAGCAGGCCGGCGCCGTCGAGGGCGCGCAAGCTCTTCTCGTGGGCGGGCCACGCGTAGGCGCCATTCGCATCGACGGTGAGCGGGAGCTCGACGGCGCCCATCGCGGCGCGCGCCGCGCTGACCGCCACCGCGTCCCATCCCGGCATCACTTTGATCTTCACGCGACGGTACCCCTGCTCCAGCGCGGCGTACACGCGGCGGGTGAGCGTGTCCGGTTTCCCGTCTTCGGGAATGCCGAGCGCCACCCCACAGGAGACGCTCGCCGCCGGCTGCACACCGAGCCGGGCAGCGACCAGCTGCCCGAGCCCGATCCCGCGTCCGTGGGCCTCGAGGTCCCACGCCGCCGTTTCGATCCCCGCCCGGGCGAACGGATTGCCCCGCACGCCCGCGTGCAGCGCGGCATCCACGGCCGCGGGCGAGTCGAACTCCTTGCCCACCACGCGGGGGACCAGCACCCGGACGATCAGATCGCGGGCGCTCGCGAGCGTCTCCTCGGAGTAGAACGGCAGCTCGAATGGCGGCGACTCGCCGTACCCGACATGGCCCGCATCGTCGTGCAGGGCGATGACGAGCGAGCGGCGCGCATCGATCCGCCCACCGGAGATGATGAACGGCTCGACGAACGGGAGCGTCAGCTCGAACAGCTCAGCCCGGGCGATGCGCACCGGTCGCGATGTCGAGGAAATGCAGCGCACCGTCACGTCGCTCGAGCTCACCTGCAGCTTCGAGCTCGAGCATTGCGACGACGAGGCCGTCGCTCGGGTGAAACACCAGCGCGTGCAGCGCCCGCTGGGTGCGCGAGCCGCGGGTCGCGCCGTACTCGAAGAGCGGAAGCTGGAAAAACGTGTGGAGCTGCACGCTCTCGCAGCCGCGCCGGGCGTAGTCCACGATCAAGCGGCCGGAGCGGATGTTTCCGGTGCCGCACAGCCCCGGGAACCCCGGGCCCTTCCCCGGGAGCCGGTCAAGCACCCGCAGGTTCCGCTCGCTCAAGTCCCAGCCTCCGTACGCGACACCGCGTTCGGCGTCGAACAGGCGATTGAACACCACCAGCGCGTCGGCCCCGGTGCATGCGTCCACCATCGCGAGCTGGAAGTCGTCGTCGAAGCGCGCATTCATCAGCTTGACGGCGATGCGTACCGGCCCGGGCGACGCGCTGCGGATGCGGCCCGGCACCTCGCGCAGCCACCGCACAATCTGGCCGCGGTCCGCCGCGAGCGAATCGCCCGCGAGCGTCGGGGAGAAATCTTTCTCCACGAGGAGCGGGGGCTGCCCCCAACCGTCGACGAGACGCCGCGTGGTGTAGCGGTACTCGGCGTCCCGAAACGGCTCCTCGAGCCGCGGCAGATGATATTTCACCGACGGCACGACGAGGAGACTCCCCGCTCGCGTGAGATCACGTCCCGCCCGCACCAGGGCGACGTACTCGTCCAGGGTGCGGTCCCAGCCCCGGCCTTTCCAGGTGACCGTCCATCCCGTCCGGCCGCTCGCGGCGCGGCGCTGCTCCAATTTCATCTTCGTTTCGTGGATCGCCCAGGCGGCCATCGACTGGCTGCCCGCCTCGTCTTGCGCGATCACCGTCTTCAGCACCACGAAAGCGAGCCCCGCCTCAGCGTCGGCGGCGAGCTGGGTCTCGTTCAGGGACAACTGGCCCGAACCCTTCCCGATCGGATGCGGGATGGTCTCACCGAGGTAGCGCGCGGTGAGGTCGATCCGGTATGTCTCGCGCACGTGGTCCGGAAAGCCGCGCGGGAGTTCCCGCTTGAAGCGCTCGAAATCCCGCTCGAGCTCCGATCGCCTAAGCAGATGGGCCAACCCCGGGGCCATGCCCCGACCAACCCCGGGGCCATGCCCCGGGGTCAGCTGCCAAACCGGGCCAACCGGAAGTGCGGGTCCGGCGCCTGCCCATCCAGCACCAGCCCCGCGACCAACTCGCCTACCGCCGGGCCGTGCTTGAACCCATGTCCCGATCCACCGCCCACGAGCCACACGTTCTCCGCACTCGGATGGCGGTCGACGATGAAGTGTTCGTCCGGAGAGTTCTCGTACTGACACACCCGCGCCTCGAGCAGGGGGGCGTCCTTGAGCGCCGGGAAGCGGACTGCCAGGTAGTCGCGGGCGCTCCGGAGCGCCTCCGGCGACGGCAGCCGCTCACCGGTGGTGGGATCGAACACCGGCCCGCGCGCGTCGTCCGCCACTTTGAACCCCCGCCACTCGTTCCCGGGGATCCCGTACGTGAAGTGATTGCCGTGATCGGCCCACACGGGCAGCGCCTCCTCGGTGAAGCGCCCGTCACCGGGGGGCGTGCCGAAGAAGAACACTTCCTGACGCGTCGCGCGCACGCGATCGCCAATCACATCCGGAAACAGCTTCCCGAGCCACGGCCCGCAGGCGAACACGTACGCGTCGGCCGCTAGCGTGCTGCCGTCGTTGCCGCGCAGGGCCTCGCCCGGCGCGGGCGGCTGCACCGCGACCTGACGATAGACGCCGCCAGCCGCGAGAAGTCCCTCGAGCACGGCGGCACAAGCGCGTCGCGCCGTCAGATAGCCGCCGTCCCGCTCGAAGATCGCCCAGCGCACGCGCTCGCAGTTGATCTGCGGGTAGCGCTTCGCGGTCTCCGCGCCCGACAACTCCTCGAACCGAGCCCCGGCCTCCTTGAGGATCGGCAGGGCGGCCTTTTCGTACGCGTCGTCATCCTCGACGAGCCACAGCACGCCGATCGGATGGAGCAGGCGCTGCTTCCAGCGCCGCTCGTGCTCCTGCCATAGCGCGAGCGCCCGCACTGCCAGGTGTGTGTAGACGGCGCGGGGGCCGTAGGTAGCGCGGATCACCCGGGTCTCGCCGCCCGAGCTCGCGCGAGCGTTGCCGGGTCCCCACGCGTCAACGAGGGTCACGCGCGCTCCCCGGCGCTGGAGGTACAACGCCGTCCAGCCACCGAATGCCCCCGCCCCAACCACCACGACGTGCGGTTTCTGCTTCATGGGAACGAAGCCCTTGACTAGGGGGAATGCCGCGGACGCGGCGCACGCTTCGAGAAACGACCGCCTCGCCATGCGGCTCACGGCAGGCTCACACGCGCGCTGCGCGCTTCGCGGACGGCGCGGCGCACGGCGTCCCGCTCGGCCGGCGTGAGGGGGGGGCCCCAGGGATCGTCGCACGCGTCGTCCGGGATCACGCCGTCGGCCGCGAGGGCCCAGAGCACGCGGCGCACGTACCCCTCCATCGGGGGGATGAACGTCGCCGCCGCGAACCGGTCGCAGATCGCCGAGAGGCGGACAAACTTGGCGAAGTCGCCGGCGTGGAAGGCCTCGATCAACCCCACCTGCAAGTTCGTCAGGGCTGCACCCATCCCCACCAGGGCCGCCCGCGCGCCCATCGTCAGCGAGTAGCCGAAGAAGCGATCCTCACCGGTGATCAAGAGCTTCTCGGGGTGGTCGCGGATCAGTCCCGCGAGCCGCTGGAACGTCATGACCGAATCGAGGGTCGCCACCTTGATGCCGATCACGCCGGGCTGGGCGAGGATGGCGTGCAGCGTCTGGTTGTCGTACGCGACGCCGCCCGCGGCCTCGTACAGATAGAACGCGATCACCGGCAGCTCGCGACTGAGGGCGTCGTGGTAGCCGACGGGGTCGTCGGCGCGCGGGAACGCGAGCAGCGCGTCCGCCCCGCCCGCCTTCGCCTCGCGCGCCATCTCGACGGTCGCCGCGCCCGCGACGATCACGCTCAGCGGGAGGGCTGCCCGCCACGTGGCGAGCACCTGGCGACGCTGCGCGGGCGTCAGGTGCAGGCCGCGGCCCGTATGCGCCCACACCGCCACGCCCGCCACCTGCTGGCCGGCCATCCACAGTGCATATGCTCCCTGCGCGTCCTCGGCGAGTGCGCCGTCCCGAAACGGGACCGGGACGGCCGGAACCAGGCCCCACTCGAGCCGGGCGGCCAGGCGCTCGGGCGGTCGGGCGGTCAGCGGGAGAGCCTCGTGCGAACGTTGCCAGACTCGATCGCCGTGCGTTGCGCGGCGGGGAGGTCCAGGAGATCGAGCTTCGCCACGGCGTTCTCCGGGATCCGGAGCGGCTGCCCCGTTCCGAACACGAACCGCTCGACTCCGACGGTGCCGAGCAGCGTCTCGAGGTGGTCCTCGGGCGGCCCCCAGATCCAGCAGATGTCCCACCAAACGCGGGCGGCTTCCTCGGGGGTGGAGCCGAAATGCACCTCCTCGACGAGCGCGCGGTCGGCGTGCGTCACGACGAGGCGCAGCTTGGCGTGGCTCCGCAGCAGTGCCCGGAGCGCGGCCGCGGGGAGCTCCGCGGCTCGATCGTTGGGGTGCCGCTGGCGCACGTCCTCCAAGCGCACGGCGCTGAGCAGGGGCAGCCGCGCCGCGCCGCACGCGGCCGCGAGCCCGCGCATCTCCGCGCCCCCGGGATCGAGCCCGAAATAGGTCGGGTCGCACCGCACCGCGGGTGCGCCGCGGTCGACCGCCTCCGCGACCACGGCCTCCCATCCCGGCAAGCCCGGGTGCACTGCCGGCACCGGCTTGAGGCGCGGCGCCCGGGTGGTCGTCTCGTACAGCCAAGCGTTCCCCTCGGCCGGCGCCTGCCAGAACAGGCCCGGGAGGTGGGTCGCCCAGGCCTCGTCGATCCCGACGCGTTCCATCGCCCGGAGCACGGCGTCGGGCGAGGTGCCGGGGACGCGGCGGTACGGGTACGCGCCCAGGAAGACGTTGACGTCGATCCGCATCAGTCGAACGGGAACGCGCCGCGCGGGAAGATGCCCGCCGCGTTTTTCCATTTCACCAGGTCGAGCTCCTCCGGGGAGAGCAGGCGCTCGAGGGAGCGCAGCTTGGCCCATCCGGTGTCCATCGTGAGGTCGGTGCCCCAGAGCAGCCGCGCGACGCCGACCGCTGCAAGACACTCCTCGAGCATCCCGGCATCCACACCGCTCCCCGAGAGATCGACGTACACATTGGGCGCGGCGCGCACTGCCGCGAGCGAGTGGCGCCAATCCCCTCCCCCACCGATGTGGGCCAGGATGAAGCGCACGTCGGGGTGTCGGCGCGCCAGCGCACACAGCTCGACGGCATCGGATGCCTCTTGCCCCGGCCAATCTCGCCGGCGGTGTTGCCACACGTGCTGCAGCACGGGGACGTCGCGGTCGCGGGCGATGTCGCAGATCGGGTCGAGCAGCGGGTCGCTCGCACGACGACTCGCCGCCAGCTTGATGCCGATCATCCCCGCAGCGAGGCATCGCAGGATCTCACCCCGTGCGTGCGCCGTGTAGTTCGGGTTGACGGTCACGTAGCCGCGGATTCGGTTGGGGTGGTCGCGCACCAGGGCGAGCAGCGCGTCGTTCCCGTACGGCAGGTCGGCGGGCGATGGAAAGTACGTCGGGGACGTTCTCCCCCAGCTGCCCAGGATCGACGCCACATGGATGGTGATGCCGATCTTCTCCCCGGCGGCGAGGCGGCTCGCGTTGCGCTCGCGCCAGTCGGCACGCGGGGTGCGGTCGTGGTAAAAATGGGCATGGACGTCGATCAGCATGGCTGGAAATCTGGGTTACACGACGGCACGACGCCACGTTGCCCAAACCGCAGCGCGCGCAACGGGTAAGGTGCCGTCGTGCCGTCGTGGATCGCTTTGTGTATCTTGTGGCACCAGCTCGACCGGACCGAGCCCATGCGTACGCCGCCTCAACCGCCCCGCGGCCCGACGCCGCCGCGCGGACCCACGCCCCCGAAGGCCGGACCGCCACCGCGGCCCGTGGCCAAGCCGGTTGCCTCACGGCCCAGGCCATCGCGCAAGCTGCCCGCCTGGCTCGAGCGCGCCCGGCGCCTGATCCTGCAGCCGGCGCAGGAGTGGGCCGCCATCGCGGGGGAGTTCGCCAAGCCGGCAGCGATCTACCGGGGTTTCCTGTTGCCCGTGGCTGCGATCGCGCCGCTCGCAGAGACGTTCGGTACGATCGTGTTCGGCGTGCGGCGGACGATCGCCGGACCGTTGACCGTGACGATGATGGACGCCGTCGCATACGGCATTCTCACCTATGCCCTGAGCTTCGCCGGCGTGTACGCGCTGGCGGGGCTGATCGACGCCCTCGCCCCGACGTTCGGCGGCCAGCGCAACCGGGTGCAGGCGCTCAAAGTCGCCGCGTACGCGGCGACGCCGTACTGGGTGTTCGGCGTGTGCGCCATCATCCCCCCCCTCACGCTCGTCGGTCGGGTGTTGGCGCTCTATAGCGTCTACCTGCTGTGGCGGGGACTCGCCCTGGTCATGCGGTCGCCGAAGGACAAAGTGGCGGCGTATACGCTGGTGATCGCGATGGCCGGCGTGATCATCACGCTGTTCGTCCGCGCGATTCCCTACATCTTCATTTAGTCACGCTCCCGGAAGGCGGCGCGCGTGACGCCTTCTTCGCGACCGAGCAGCCGGGCCGCGGCCAGCAGCCCCGCGACCGCGAACGCCGCCAGCCCGGCCACGTCGAGGGCCACGGGCATCTCACCGCCGTAGCCCGCGCTCGTCCAGCCCGCGAGCAGGGCGTGTTTCAGGAGATCGACACCGTAGGCTAGCGGATTGAGGTACACGACGGCGTGCAACGCCGGGCCGAGACGACGCACCGGATACAGCGCGCCCGACAGAAACAGCATCGGGAAGACCACGAAGTTCATCACGCCCGCGAAGTTCTCGATCGAGCGGATGGTCGCAGCCAGGAGAAGCCCCAGCGCCCCCAGCGCGAGACTCGACAGCACGATAGCCACGAAGGCCAGCAGCAGCCCCGCGGGGCCCGGCCACAGCCGCACCAGCGAGAGCAGAATCGTTCCCACCATGACGGCCTGCGTCGTGCCGAGCAAGGTCGCGCCGAGCGTCTTGCCGAGCGCGATCGTGCTGCGGCGGATGGGCGCGACGAGCACCATGCGCAACACCCCCGCGTCGCGGTCCGTGACGGTGGAGAGCGCGGCGAGCAGTGACCCGAACATCACGACCATGCCGAGCAGGCCGGGCGCCATGTAGCGTCGGTAATCGATCTCCCCGGCCCCCGTGAAGACGGTCGCGAACCCGGCCCCCGCGAAGATCAGCCACACGAACGGTCGCACCAGGCTCGCGAGGACGCGACCCCGCTGCCGCTGGAAGCGGATCAGCTCGCGTGCCACGATGCCGCAGACGGCGCGCCGGCTCACGCCGCGCTCGGCTCGGCGAGCGGATGGCCGGTGCGCGCCAGGAACACGTCCTCCAGCGACTGCACTCCGGCCGCGCGCTTGAGCTCGGCAGGCGTGCCGAGCGCGGCGAGGCGCCCGCGGTCGAGCACCGCGACGCGGTCGCACGGCTCCGCTTCTTCGACGTAGTGGGTCGTGAGGAACACGGTGAGCCCCGACGCCGCCCGCAGCCGCTGGAGCAGCTCCCACAACGAGCGCCGGGCGCGCGGGTCGAGGCCGGCCGTGGGCTCGTCCAGGAACAGCACCCGTGGCTCGTGCAGCATGCCGCGCGCGATGTCGAGCGCCCGCCGCATCCCGCCCGCCAAGGCGCGCACGCGATCCCGCCGCCGTTCGAGCAACCCGAACTGCCCGAGCAGCTCGGCGATGCGCGGGGCCGCGACCCGGCCCGGCAGGTTCCACAGCCGCGCCGCGAAGCGCAGGTTCTCCTCCACCGTGAGATCGCGGTCCAGCGTCGTCTCCTGGAAGACGAGGCCGATGCTGCGACGGGTCTGGAGGTCATCGCGTACGACGTCGTATCCGGCGACACGCGCCGCGCCCCGAGTGGGACGCAGCAGCGTGGCGAGCAGATGGACGGTGGTCGTCTTGCCGGCGCCGTTGGGCCCGAGGAACCCGAAGAACTCGCCCTCCCTCACCTCGAGGTCGAGGTGGTCGAGCGCGCGGATCGAGCCGAAGTCTTTGCCGAGGCCGCGGGCTTCGATCGCGGCGGCGGTCATTCCTGCGCGGCGAGTGCGCGCGAGGCCGGCGCCGCGCGGTAGGTCAGGGTCGGCGGCGCGACGCACGCCGCGGCCGCGCGCTCGACCTCGGCGACCGCCGCGTCGATCACGGGCCGGTGCGGCGCCAGCGAGCACACCGGGTCGGTCGCGCCCGCGTCTCCGGTGACGAGAAACGCCTGGCAGCGACAGCCGCCGAAGTCGACCGCTCGCCGCGCGCAGGACCGGCACGGCTCGGGCATCCAGGACTCGCCGCGGAAGCGCTTGAGCGCCTCCGATTCATGCCAGATCCATTCGAGCGGATGCTCGCGCACCGTCTCGAACCGCAGCGTCGTGATGCGCCCCGCGGCGTGACACGGCCACACCTCGCCACCCGGGGTCACCGTCATGTAAGCGCGCGCCCAGCCGCCCATGCACGGCTTGGGGAATTGCTCGTGGTAGTCGGGGAGCACCCAGACGATCTCGAGCCGTGCGCCGAGGCGCGCCCGCTCGCGTTGCACGACCTGCCAGGCCGCGTCGAGCTGCGCCTTCGTGGGCATCAGCGCGGCCCGGTTATGGAACGCCCAGCCGTAGAACTGCGTGTTCGCGAGCTCGATGCGCTCCGCGCCGAGCGACTCCGCGAGCCGGATGAGCGCCTCGACTTGATGCAGATTCGCTCGGTGCAGCACCACATTCACGGTGAGCGGGAAGCCGAGCTCCTTGGTGTACCGGTAGCCGGCCAGCTTGTCGCGGTATGAGACTGTGCCCGCAATGCGATCCGAGAGCTCTGCGTCCGCGGCCTGGACGCTGATCTGAACGTGGTCCAGCCCGGCCCGCTTGAGTGCCGCGAGCCGATCTCGTGTCAGGCGGTAGGCGGAGGTGATGAGCGACGAGTACAGGCCCAGCTCGCGGGCGGTCGCGACCAGCGTCTCGAGATCGGGCCGGAGCAGCGGCTCGCCGCCCGACAGGCCGAGCTGCAGCACCCCCAGCGCCTTCGCCTCACGGAAGACGCGGCACCACTCTTCGGTCGTCAGCTCGGTCTTGAAGCGCGCGCCCGCAAAGTCGAGCGGGTTGGAGCAGTATGGGCATTGCAGCGGGCACCGGTACGTGAGCTCGGCCAGGAGCCACAGCGGAGGGGCGGGCGCGGTGGGCACGGGAGCCATGGGATCGGGAATCTATCGCCCGGAAGGCCGACGCGTTGCGCAAGCGTCGAACCGGCGCTTATGTTGGCGCCACGGGCCCGCATGCAGAAACGCACCGAGTCGTCTCATCGCGAGCTGATTCTGGCAATCGTCCGCCGCAGCGACCGTCATCCCACGGCCGACGACGTGTTCATGAGCGCGCGGGCGCACGTGCCGAGCATCAGCCTCACGACGGTCTACCGCAACCTGCGCCGCCTCGTCAGCGACGGACAGCTGCGGGAGCGGATGTTCGGGGGCGTCAGCCGGTTCGACGCTCACCTGGAAGAGCACGGCCACCTCGTGTGCACGGAGTGCGGGGCGATCGGGGACCTCGCGGCGGAAGGCCAAGCCCTGGCGCAGTCCCTCAAGCCGACGGCGCCGTCCTGGCAGGTGGAGCATGTGGATATCGAGCTGCGCGGTCGCTGCCCCACCTGCCTGCGGAAGGCAGAGCGTGGCGCGTACACTGGCACGGCGCCGCACGCGCTGATCACGTCCCATAGGTCACCAGCCCCTTCGCGGCGAGCCCGTCGAGAAACGCCCCGACGTCCCGCTCGAGCCCCTCCGTCTGATAGCGCTGTGTGAGCGTCGCGGCGACGGCCGCCACCGAGCGTGACCCGTCGCACAGGTGCAAGATCGCCGCGCCCGTCTCGTTCAGCGCCACGAGCCCTTCCGGGTAAAGCAGGACATGGCGCTTGCGCACCTCGTCCCACTGCAGCCGCGCCTTCGGAGCAATGCGCGGCAGCCCCGCCGCGGGCACCGGACTCACGGCGTCGATCCCGGCAGCGGCCCGCGCGCGACGGCGTCCAGGAGGCACCACAGGACGTCGCACTTGAATTCGAGTGCCGCGACGGCCCGCTGCTGCTCACCACGGGTGCGGCTGCGCTCCGTCACGAGGCCGAGCGCATGCTCCGCGTCGCGCGGCGCCTGCGAGAGACGGTTCTTGAAGTACTGCAACCCGTCCGGAGCGACCCAGGGATAATGGCTCAAGATCGCCGCGAGCCGCTCCTGCACGATCAGCGGCGCGAACAGCTCCGTGAGCGACGCCGCTACCGCCTCGAGCCAGGGCCTCGTCCGGCAGAAATTCACGTACGCATCCACGGCGAAGCGGACGCCTGGGAGCAGGCGGCGGTGCGACAGCAGGTCTTCGCGGCGTACGCCCATCGCTTCCCCCAGCCGCACCCAAGCCTCGATACCGCCCTCTTCCCCGTCCCGCCCGTCGTGATCGATGATCCGCTGGATCCAGCTGCGGCGGACGTCGGGCTCCGGACAGTTAGACAGAATGAGCGCGTCCTTGATCGGAATGTTGACCTGGTAGTAGAAGCGGTTCGCTACCCACAGCTCGAGCTCAGCGCGCGACAGCTCGCCCGCGTGCATGCGCCGGTTGAAGGGATGGAGGTGATGATAGCGCCGCTCGAGCACGTTGCGGAGACGGCGCACGAAATCGTCCCGCGACCACGGCCCTGCCTCCGACGCCGGCCGCGACGTCGCCGCGGTCACAGCTCGAACTCCATGCCGTCCTCCCCCACTTGAAGGCCGGCCGCCTCGACCTCGGCCCGCTCGGCGGAAGAGCGACCGAGCATGGGGTTGGTGTTATTGATGTGCACGAGCACGGTCCGTTGCGCCCCTGCCCGCGGCAACAGCTGCATGCTCCCCTCGGGACCGCCGACGGGGAGATGTCCCATCTCCCGCGCCGAGGGTGCGTCCGTCCCCCCGGCCTCGGCGAGCTCGTCGTCCGACCAGAACGTCCCGTCGAACAGCAGCAGGCCGGCTCCGGCCGCTATCGACCGCACGGCGTCGTCCACGGCTCCCGCCGCGGGGACATAGGCGAGCGTCCCGCCGGTCCGCTCATCGGTGAGCCGTAGCCCCACGTCGTACGTCCCTGCGGCCGCCTGACGGGCGTAGCGCGGGGGACGCCGCGCGACCGGCACAGCCGTACAGGCGATGCCGAGCTTCTTGCCCGCTGCGTCGGCGAGCGCGATCGCCTGGCCGTCGGGCAGCGTCCGCGGCTCGAGGCCGGCGTAGGCCGACAGGATGCGGAACAGCGGCCATTCGCGATCGAGCAGCCCCGCTACTCCGAGGGGCGCGTACACGGCGAGCTTCGTCGTCGCCTCGCGCAGCAGCAGCAAGCCGAGGGTGTGGTCGATCTCGCCGTCCGTGCAGACGGCGGCGCTGATCGGCGTGCCGCGAGCGCCGCGCGGCCAGAGCTCGGGGCGCGACGCGACCTGGACCCGCAGGTCGGGCGACGCGTTCAGCAGCACCCAGCGCGCGCCGTCCGCGCTGACCGCGACGGAAGATTGCGTGCGACCGGTCCCGCTGAGACGCGCCTCCTGGCAGTTGCGACAGCCACAGTTCCATTGCGGCAACCCGCCGCCGGCCGCGGAGCCGAGGATGATGACGCGCATAGATGAGGAAATTAAAGGGGCCGGGTTCATCACCCGGCCCCTCGATCAGCCGTGCCAACCTGGTTCAGGCGGTGCCGGCGTACGCGCCGACTTCCATCCCCAGCTCGACGACCTCGAATTCGGGCTTCGTCCACTTCATATAACTCCTCCTGAAACGATGGTGGTCGACCCACTCAGGAGAAGGGTGTGCAGGCGTCGTGCCACGTCCGGCCGGACCGAGGTCCACCGTCACAACTCTGTGTCTCGCAAGCGAATGTCGTTCCTGACGATGGCCCGCGCAGCCGCCCAGTCAGGCCGGGGTGGTGAGGCATTTGACCCAGTCTGGGCGGAATCACCCAGTCAAGGTCAAGGCTAGGACTGCAAACCGAACTTCTTCAGACGGTAGCGCAGCGTGTCCCGCGAGATCCCGAGACGCTGCGCCGCCTTAGTCTGGTTCCCGCCTGCCTCACGCAGCGCTTGCTCGATGATCGACTTCTCCCACTGACCCAAATCGACACCCGATGGGGGCAACGTTGCCGCTCCAGGGCCCGCCGCTCCCGCCGCCGCGTCCGGCTGGGCGCGTAGCGGCGGCGCGCCATCCACGGGGCTAGTCAGCGACAGATGTTCGACATCCAATGTGGGACCCCGGCTCCACAGCACGGCTCGCTCGATGACATGGCTGAGCTCGCGAACGTTTCCCGGCCAGGGGTAGGAGCGCATCAAGTCGCGCGCAGGCGTGCTGAGGTCGCGCACCGCCTTCCCGTACTTGGCGTTGAAGACCCGCAGGAAATGCTCGGTGAGGAGCAGCACGTCCGTTCCGCGCTCGCGCAAGGGCGGGACGTCCAGCACGATCACCGCCAGGCGGAAATAGAGGTCCTTGCGGAACCGCTCTTGGCGCACCTCGCGCTCGAGATCGCGGTTCGTTGCAGCGATGATGCGAACATCGATCTTGCGCTCGCGCACGCTGCCCACGCGCCGCACGGCGCGCTCCTCGATCGCCCGCAGCAGCTTCCCCTGCACCGCGAGGTCGACGTCGCCGATCTCGTCGAGGAAGAGGAATCCGCCTTCGCCCGCCTCGACCAGCCCGGGCTTGGATTCCTTGGCATCGGTGAACGCGCCGCGCTCGTAGCCGAACAGCTCGGCCTCCATGAGGGTCGCCGGTAAGGCCGTACAGTTGACCTCGATGAACGGCTTCATGGAGCGGGGACCGGACACATGCAGGGCGCGGGCCATCAGGCCTTTGCCGGTGCCCGTCTCACCGGTGAGGAGCACGGGTGGTATCTCGTCCAGCGCGGCGATCTGGCGCGCCCGCTCGAGCACCGCGCGGATGGCCGGCGAGTCGCCCAGCATTCCCTCGAACCCGACGTCCCGGGTGGCGCGCCGGCGGTAGTAGGACAGCTCCTGCTGCAGCAGGCGGTTTTCGCGCGCCCGGTCGGCCAGCAGCCTCAACTCCTCCAAATCGACCGGTTTCTTGACGTAGTCGAACGCGCCAAGCTTCACGGCCTCCACCGCCCCCTCGATCGAGCCGTAGGCCGTCAGCATGATCACCGGGATTACCGGATCGAACTCGCGGATCCGCTTGAGGAGATCGAGCCCGCTCATGCCGGGGAGCCGAACGTCCGCGAAGACGACATCGGGCTGGAGGCTCTCGATCAGCTCGAGCGCCTTCTCCCCGGTGCTCGCCACCTCCGCCTCATAGCCGTGGTCGGCCAGGAAGGCCTTGGCGGAGCGCGCCAGTGTGTGCTCGTCGTCGACGATCAGCACGGTCGAGCCGCTCATGCGAGGTGGCGTACCGGCGTTTGGGTCGCCGCGGGCGACGCGGCCGCAGCGGGCGCGGGATCACCACCGGCGACCGGCAGCACGATGCGAACGGTCGTGCCGCGACCCACCGTGCTGGCGATCTCCAGCCGTCCGCCCGCCTCCTCGACGTACCGCTTCGCGATCGCGAGCCCGAGACCCGTTCCCTCGGGACGCGTCGTGAAGAAGGGCTCACCCAGGTTTGGCAAAATCTCCGCCGGAATCCCGGGCCCTGAGTCCGTGATCTCGAGCACGACACCGTTCGCGCCGCCCTGGGCACTCGCCGCGATCTCGAGCCGCCCTCCGTCGGGGGAGCGCATGGCATCGAGCGCGTTAGACACGATCTCGGTCAGCGCCTGCTCCAAGCGCATCGGATCGACTCGAATCTCGGGGAGCGCCGCCGGACAGCTCGTCACCAGCTCGACCCCGCGCTGGCGCAGCAGCTCGGAGAAGCCGGCGAGCGCGCCCTCGACCAGCGACTGCACGCTCTCCCGGAGCGGGTGGAACGGAGTGGGCCGGGAGAATGCCAACAGGTGAGCGATCCGCAGATCGAGCCGATCGACCTGCTCGACGATGGCCTGCAACTGTTCGCGGGCGGCGGGTGCCTCGACGCGGCGCTGGGCGAGCTGCGCCGCCGCGCGCAGGCTTGCCAGCGGGTTCCGCAGCCCGTGGGCCACCGCCGCCGCCATCTGTCCGATCGAGGCCAGTTTCTCGGACTGGACCAGCTGCGCGCGGGATTGGCGGAGCTGCTCGGTCATCTGAGCGAACGCGCGCGCCAGGTCGCCGATTTCGTCGCGCGAGCGCGGCTGGATCGCGCGGTCCAAGTCGCCTGCGCCCACGACCGCCATGGCCGCGCGCAGCTCACTGATCGGACGCGTCAGGCCACGAGAAATGAGCCACGACGCCACGAGACCCGCCACCAGCGCGAGTAAGCTGATCGCCCACAGGACGCGGCGTTCCGTCTCGACGATCCCCGCCACTTGGGTAACCGCTCGCTGGACGCTGAACTCGCGCGCCTGACGGTAGATCTCGCGGTTCACCGCCGCGAGGGCGGGTTGCAGGCGCTCCACGAGCTCCTGTCGCGCCGTGAGGTAGGCCGCCTGGCGTTGCCCGGAATCGTACAGGGTGAAGACGCGACCCGCGACCGCTCGAATATCGTTTTCGATCTTCCGAACGCCGTCCGCGAGCTTGATGTCGTCGGGAGGAAGCCCCGCGGCCCAGCGATCGAGCCAGTAGTCCACCACTTGCTCGGTGAGCGGAAACTCCTGCTTGGCCGCAGGGTCGCCGCTCAGGTAGCGCCAGACCACTTGCGTCTGGTTGAACATGGCGTCTTCCACTTCGGCGTACGTCCGCGAGTGCGCCAGGCGCTGACGCAGCGTCTCCAGTGTCCCCCGCTCGAGCGCGTTGGTCCGAATCGCCTGGATCCCCACGAGCAACGTGGGGAGGACCATCAAGGAGAAGCCCAGCAGGAGCTTGCGCTGGAGGGTCATGGGACGGTGTTGGGCATCCGCGGCATGGTGGGAATTCTAGCGCAGATGTGGACAGTTGGGATTAGCCTGGACGGGCGCACTCTCAGGGCGCGAATTACAACCACGGCACGCGTCCGCGGTGTTACCCGGGCTGAGAGCCCGGGCTTCATCCCATCGCTGCCAGCACGTCCTCCAACCCTTCCAGCGTCCCATCCACGGTTCCCTCGTCGTGCGCCAGCGACACAAAGTTGTACGCCGTCCGCTTGAACAACACGCCACGCGCCGCGCACCCGCGCGCCACATCGCGCGAGATGTGCTCCGCCGCAAAATGCAGGAAACACATCTCCGCGATCCCGCCGACGCCGGTCACGAGATCCCCGTGCTCGCGGTGCAGCCGATGCAAGCCGTGCAGCAGGTGCGTGCCGACCCGGTGCAGATGCACGCACACGCTTTCGCGGTCCATCACTTCGAGCGTCGTCTTCGCCGCCGCGAGCGCCACGCCCTCCGTCGCGAGGGTCGACGAGATCCACGTGCGGGACACACCCGCCATGAGGTCCGTCCGACCCCCGACTGCCGCGAGGGGGAACCCGTTCGCGAGCGCTTTGCCGAGCACCATCAGGTCCGGCCGGACGCCGAAGCGCTCGGCGGCGCCGCCGATCGCGAGCCGGAACGCCGTCTTGATCTCGTCGAACACCAACACCGCTCCGACGCGCTGCGTCTCCACCCGCAGCACCTCGAGCCACTCGCGCGTGGGCTCGACCACTACCACCGGTTCCACCACGACGACCGCCAGGCGGTCTCCCGCTTCGCGGATCAGCCGGCGCGTCGCGTCGGCGTCGTTGAACGGCAGCTCGGCGTACAGAGCGCGAGTCGAGGCGGGCACGCCGTCGGCTCCCTGGCACCAGTCGAGCCAGCCGTGGTAGCCGCAGCCGAGCACCTGCTCGCGCCCGGTGGCAACGCGGGCGAGCCGCACCGCCGCGGCCACAGCCTCCGCGCCCGTCTTGAGAAACCGCACCCGCTCGATCCACGGGATGCGACGGCTCAGCGCTTCGGCGAGCTCTTCTTCCAGCACCGGGGGGAGCGGACCCACGACGCCCGCCGCGATCGCCTGCTCGGCCGCGCGATTCACGTCCGGATAGCCGTAGCCGAGCGCCACGGCGCCCAGCGCCATGACGTAGTCCACGTACTCCCGGCCCCGGGCGTCCCACACGCGGCAACCGGACGCCCGCACCATCCGCTCCGGGACGCCCGCGTCCTCGCCCGGCTCGGCGCCACCGAACAAGGCATCCGGCCGCAAGCTAGCGGTCGACGTGAATCCCGGAACGCGCCAGTCGCTCACCGTATTTCACCACCTCGATGGCCATCGCGCGCAGCAGCTTCGCCTCACGCTGGTCGAGCGGGGTGCGGTGGATGATCTCGCGCACCGTCCGCATCACGCCTTCGGCCTGGCGCGTCTTGAAGAACTCGATCACCCGAAGCGCCGCCTCGACGTCGGCGAACAGCCGCTCCAAGTCTTCCCCGGCCGCCGGCGGCGCCTCGCGGCGCGGCGTCTTGAAGGGGCGGGCGTCGTCGCCGCGCGCCAGCGCCAGCTCGTACAGCATCAGGACCACCGCGTGCCCGAGCTGCAGCGAGGCGTAGGCGGGATTGGTCGGAATCGTGACGACTCGGTGGCACAGGTCGAGTGCCTCGTTCGGGAGCCCCTTGTCCTCGCGTCCGAAGAGTAGCGCCACGAGCCCCGCCTCGGCCTGCGCGACGATCTCGGCCGCGGCCCGGCGCGGGCGCTGCGCGTTGCGCTTCGCGCTCCGCTCCCGCGCGGTGAACCCGACCACGTGCACGCAGTCGGCCAGCGCTCGCTCGAGCCGATCGTAGCGCGCCACGCGCGCCAGAACGTCCTGCGTCTGGTGCGCGATTCCCTCGACCCGGTACGGGTCGTACTCGCGCGGATTCACCAGCCGCAAATCCCGGAAGCCGAAATTCTTGAGGGCGCGCACGACGTGGGCGATGTTGACCAGGTCTTGGGGCTCGTGGAGCACCACGACCACGCTCATAGATGGAATGCGGGATGGGGAGTGTCCAATGCGGAATGCGGAGTGCGGAATGCGGAACTGCAAGGAAAGGTCGTTCGCCTTGCGGCAACCGCCCTTACATTCCGCATTCCACATTCCGCATTCCGCATTCGTCTCATCCCACCAGCTCCAGGATCCCCATCCGTTCCGGCTCCTGCCGATCTCCCCGCAGCCACACCCATCCGTTGCCGCCGCTCCAGACGAGCTGTCCCGCGCGCCGCTCGCGGCCGGGGAGCATCTCGTTAATGATAAGGTCGAAGCCGATCTGGCCACCGACGTGGGCGCGATGCCATTCCGGCCAGGCGACGGCGAGAGTGATGCGGTAGCCCTGCTCGGTGCGCCGCCAGGCGCCGTGGACCGACCCGGGCGCTCCCGGCCACGCTCCCGCACCGCGCACGCGCACGCCGCCCCGGTCTCGCTGCCCCGCTTGCCCTCCCCCTCCCACGTCGGGCACGACCAGAAAGCCGGCGACGTCGCCGCCTTCCCGGTCGCGGAGGTAGAGCTGGACGCCGTCCGAGTGGATGTCGTCCGGCTCGTTGTCGAGCCGCAGCGGCGGGGCTGCGGCAGCGCGCAAGCACAGGTCGGGCTTCGTCACCTCTGCCGCGAGGTAGAGCGCTTCGTCGTCCCAACCGACGTGAGCGATTGCGGAAAAGTCCTCTGGCCCGGAGTACGGCTCCTCGCTGCGGCGATACTGGTCTTCGAGCTCGAGCCGCAGCGGCTCGCTGGTGTCGAACCCGTCGCACGTGCCGTCGAGGGCAGGAGGCCGATCGACGCGCAACGCCGCCGCGACCGCCGGTTTGGGGGGATCGAGCTCGACCAGTGGTTGGAACGGAGGCTCGGGATCGCGCGCGCCGGCGAGCCGTCCTCGCGTCGCAGCCGCGGCGATCTCCCAGCCCAGCGAGGACGGTGTGTGGCGATCCACCCCGCTCGTCGTCTCGACCTCGATGACGCCGCCTTTCACCCGTACGCCGCGCACCAGCGCCGCTGCGCCGATCGCCTCCAGCACCGTCACGAACCGGACGCTGCGCCCCCGCGCGCGCAGCAGGTAAAACGGTGCGCGCGTGCCGCTCCCCGGCAACCCCGGTCCTTCGGCGCGGAGCAGCTCTCCTTCAAACAGAAAAAGCGCCGTCAGCTGCCGGCTATCGGCTGCCAGCTCGAGGGTGATCGGACCCTTCGTCTCGGGAGCAAAGCGCTGCACCCGCGACGTGAACTCATCCTGCAACTCGGCGTCCTCCCACCGTCCCTGCGTCGCCACGTCGCCGCGTCCCTGGAAGTGCCACGGCAGCTCCAGGAGATGCTCCTCGCGACTCGCAAGCTCGACGATGTCGAGCACGTACGCCGGGCCCGCGACCACTGTGCGGGTGACATCGCCGTTGCGTCCGCGCGTCCAGGCCCAGTCGCCCGGCGCGTCGAACGTCTCACACATGGCGTTCCCCCCCCGGGACGCACCGTCCAGCCGCGGCGCGTTGTGTGCCAGGGTAGAGCGGTACCAGAAGAGATCGCGCGCCACGTACGACCCGGTGCCGAAGTCGGGGAGCCAGTGCACCCCGTCGGCGTGGAGCGTGAGATGGAGCCGGTCGGGGTGCCCGTGCCCGCCGCCGAGCGGACCGCACTCAAGGCTTACGTAGCGGTCGCCCGCACGCAGCAGTGCAAGGCCCTGCGACTCGAGCAGCACGCTGCCGGGGACCCAGGGCGGGGCGTCGGACGGAAGCTCCGGCAGCATCTCGAGGAGGGACCACCACGAGAGCGTGGAACGGGAAACGGGAAACGGGACACGATCGACCGGCGCGTCGTGCAGGTACGACTCAAACACCTCTGGCTTCGGCGCCAGCGCATGGTACAGCGCGAGGAGCCAGCTTTCGAGCTCCCGTTTCCCGGTTCCCGGTTCCCGGTTTCCGATATGCGCGAGCCCCACCTCCCACAGTTCCAGATACATCGGTTGCGCGAGCGAGACCCCGAACCGGGAATCCTTTCTCGCCGGGAAGGTGAGATCGGGGAGCGCGGTGAGCGCGGGCGCGAGCAGCGCCGCCCGCACGCGGGCCGCCAGCTCGGGCTCCCCGCCCACGTCGACGCCCGCCGCGCGCGCCCACGCGGCGCCGGTCAACAGCCCGCGCAGCGCGAACAGGTGGTAGTTCTCTCCCTCGTACCACATGCCGTCCCGCCCAAAGCCGCGCATCAGGTGGGCGAGCAGCCCGGTCTCACCTTCGATGGCGCGCTTGGCGAGATCCTCATCCTCGAACCACACGGCGATCGCGGCCAGCGCGGCGTCGTTCCACGTCTGGCGGTTCGAGAACCCCTCGTCGAACTCGCCGATCAGGTTGGCCGCCTCGTCCGCCACCTGGCCCACGCCCCGCGTCGTCGCGTCGTCGAGCCGCCCGGACGCCCGCAGCAGCGCCGCCGCCGCGAGGTAGTTGCAGATCCAGATCGATTCCAGGTAGGTGGAGAAAAACAACCGGCTCGGGCCGAGCACATTGTCCCGGTTCGAATACGACCAATAGCTCCGGGCGTAAGCCCGGAGAATCTCGGCCGCCCGCACCCCCGCCGCGTCGCTTCCCCCCAACGCCTGCAGCGCCGCGAGGTGGGCGGCGCGCTCCGCCAGCCAGAGGTGCTGGAAGCGCGCCCAGTGCCGGTCGTGCCGCTCGCCGGTCCATGCCTTGCCGCAGCGCGGGCAGCGGTGCTGGTTTGGGCTCCAGGGATCGAACACGAGCGCCGTCCCGTCGTCGGGACAGATTCCGCCGTCGCTCGAAAGCAAGGCCTTGACCGGCGGGATGAGCGGCTGACGCTCGAGCAGCGGCGCGGCTCGTTCGGTGAGGCGCGCGAGCAGCGCCGCGAGATCCGGCGCATGCGCGATCTCCGCCCTTCTGGCCACCAGCGCTTCCGCTGTCACCATGCGTGCACGCCGGCCGTGGCCCAGCGTACGGGAAGCACGGTGGCCCCAGCGTCCCGCGCCGCTGCGATCGCGGGCCGCGCGTCCTCGCCCGTAACGAAGAACATCGCTCCCCCTGCCCCGGCCCCGGCCGCTTTGCCGCCGAGCGCCCCCGCATGCGCGAGCGCGCGCTCGAGCCGCGCCATTTCGGGCGTGCACATCTCGGAGTCGAGCACTTGCTGGTGCCGCCAGTTCTCCCGCAGCAGCGCCGCCATGCGCGCCACGTCGGATGCGCGCAGCGCTTGCGCCATCGCTTCCGCCAGGTCTCGCATGGCCCGCAAGGCGCCCGTCACCTGCCGGTCGCCGCGCTCGTAGGCCGTCATCACGCGCGCGATCGTCGCCCCCGAGACGCGCGAGCGGCCGGTGTAGCACAGGACGGTCTGGCGCTCGAGCGCGGCGGCGAACGCCGAGTCGAGGGTGATCGGCTCGATCCCGACGTCCGGATCGCGGAAGCTGAGGCGCTGAAACCCGCCTAGCGCGGCGGCGAACTGGTCCTGCTTGCCGCCGGGAATCTTCGCCTCGACGGTCTCGAGGTACCATCCCTGCTCGGCGATGTCCCGCTCGGACAGCCGCTCGCCGCGCGCGCACGTGAGCGCCGCCACGAGCGCCACATCGAGCGCGCCCGAGCTGCCCAGCCCCGACCCGGGGGGCGCGTCGCATCGCGTGGTCAGGGTACAGCCGCTCTGCACGGGAAACATGCGCAGCGCCGCCTTAATAAGGTCCAGCCGCCCGTCGAGGATGAGCCCGCGTGAGTCGGCGCACTCGAGCTCCTGGCCGAGGTCCTCCGCCACGAGGCGGATCAATGTGCCCCCGAGCTTCAGCTCGACATGCGCCGAGAGGTCGATACAGCCGTTCACCACGACGCCCCCTTCGCGCGCGGAGAACGGCGGCACGTCCGTCCAGCCGCCCGCGAAGTCGAGCCGCGCCGGTGCCGCCGCCCGGAACGCAAGCGGCAGCTCGCGCCGCCTCACGGCCCGATGCTCCACTGCGTGACGGCCGGCAGCTCCCCCCGCAGGTCCATCCGCACTCCCTGCACGCGGCGGTTCATCCCCTGCACACCCCGCCCATGATAAAGGAAGGCGACGGGGAGCGAATCGCGAAACCAGCGCTGGGCGGCGCTGGGGTCGGCCGGGGCGCGCATGCCGGCAAGGTCCGCGAGCTGGCCGAGATACCCCAATCCCGGATCGCCGGCCGTGCCGAGCACGGCGGCGGCGAAGTCGTGGCGCCGCGGGTTCACGCGGTCGAGGAACGCGCTGAGCTCGAGCTGGCGGATCGAGGCGCGCACCCCGACGCTCGCGAGGCGCGCCTGAATCATCTGCTCGAGCGGCGCTTCGCCGCTCCCGACGGTGAGCAGCTCGAACGCGATCGTGCGCCCGCCGAGCAGGCGGCGCGCCGAGTCGGGATCAGTCGCGATCGGGCGTCCGGGAACGTAGCCGGGCACATCCGGCGGCACGGGCCCGTCGGCGACCGTGCCGAAGCCATAGATGTAGCCGTCCACGATCTCCCGGCGGTCGAGCGCCAACGCCACGGCGCGCCGCACCCGCGCGTCGTCGAACGGCGGCCGCCGCGTGTTGAATACGATACCGTACGGAAAGATCAGCGGGTAGTCGAGCACAGCGAGATCGGGGCTCCGGCGCACGAAGGCCGCGTGCGCGGGCAGGATCCCGGCGAAGTCGATTTCCCCTGCGGTGAGCGCGGCGAGCTTGGTGGTGGGCTCGTCCACCACGACTACGATGAATCGGTCGAGCCGCGGGGGACCGCCCAGCGCCCGGGGAAACGCCGCATTCGCGGCGAACACCCAGCGCCGGTTCGATTCGTGCGCGACGAACCGAAACGGCCCGTTGCCCACCGGGTGCGCGTTCCACGCCGCTTCGCGCAGTCGCGCGTGCGGAATCGAGTCCAGCACATGCGCCGGCAAGACCGCGAGGTCTGTGAACACATCGGGCAGGCCCCGCACCGGCCGGCCGAATCGCACCACCACCGTCGAATCGTCGGCGGCGCTCACGAGCACGATGTCGCGCAGATCGTTGAGCCGCGGATATCCCGTGACCGGATCGCGGGCGCTGTTGAGCGTCCAGGCCACGTCGCGCGCGGTGGTGGGGATGCCGTCGTGCCACCGCACACCCGGTTGCAGCCGAAAGGTGAGCGTCGTGCGGTCGGTCGACCACGTCCAGCGACGCGCCAGATAGGGTTGGGGCACGAGCGCCGAATCGTAGCGCGCCAGCGTCGTGAGCAACACGTAGCGCTGCACCTGTTTCGCGAGCGGGTGGATGGTGAACAGCGGGTTGATGCTCTGGAGATCGGCGCCCGAGGCGTAGATCACCGTGCGCCCGCGTCGCGCGGGACTCACCCCGCACGCCGCCAGCGTCGCTCCTGCGAGCAGCACCCGCCCCATCGGCCGCAGCACGTCCGCATTCTAGCGGCCACGGCGGGGTCGCGCGAGATTCCGCGCATGCTCGCCGCGCTCGCGCGCCGCACCGTCACCGGCCTCGCCGTCGTGGCAGGCGTCGTCACGCTCACCTTTTTTCTGCTCCGGCTCGCGCCGGGCGATCCCGTGGAGCTGCTGCTCGGCCCCACCGCCACGCCGGCGCAGATCGCCGCCCAGCGCCGCGCGCTCGACCTCGACCGGCCGCTCGTCGTGCAGTACGCCGCCTGGCTCGGACGCTTCGCACGCGGGGAATGGGGCACCAGCATCGCCACCGGGCGGCCGGTGCTCGCGCTGCTCGTCGAAGCGGTGCCGGCCACACTCGAGCTGGTCGGCCTGTCGCTGCTGCTGAGCTACCTGCTCGGCGTAGCCGTGGGCGCGGTCCAGGCGACCGCGCGCCGCCACGTCGACACGACGCTTTCCGTGGCCACCGTCACCCTGTTCGCCGTTCCCGGCTACTGGCTCGGCCTGATGCTGGTCATGGTGTTCACCTACTGGGCTCGCGCGCTCCCCGCCTTCGGTCGCGCGGGGCTCGACAGCGACTTCCTCTCGGGCGGGGCGTGGCTCGCCGACCGGCTGCGACATCTCGTGCTGCCGCTCGCCACCCTCACGCTGATCGGCATCGGCGGCACCGCGCGCTTCGTGCGTGGCGCGATGCTCGACATCGTGGGCCAGCCGTTCGTGAGGACCGCGCAGGCCAAGGGGCTCGCGCCGTTTCAGGTCGCGCAACGCCACGTCGCGCGCAACGCGCTCATCCCGGTGATGGTGCTGCTCGGCTTGTCCGTCCCCGCGCTGTTCTCGGGCGCCGTCTTCGTGGAGTTCGTGTTCGCGTGGCCCGGGGTCGGTCGCCGCCTGGTCGAGGCCGTGCTGGCGCGCGACTACCCCGTCGTGATGGCGGGGACGGCGGTGAGCGCGGTCCTGGTGGTGGTCGGGAACCTGGTCGCCGACGTGCTGGTGGGGTGGATCGATCCGCGGATCCGCCACCAGACCCACGCAACGTGAAGCGGCTGCTGCGCGACCGACGCGCCATCTTCGGCGCCGGCGTGCTGATCGTGGTCGTCGCAGCGGCGCTCGCCGCACCGCTCGTCTCGACCGGAGACGCAGCGGCGCAACACGACATCGTCGCCACGCGGTTCCTCGCGCCACTCGCCACGGACGCCCGCGGCACGGTCCACCCGCTGGGCACCGATCGCTTCGGGCGCGACGTGTGGACCCGGCTCGTCTACGGCGCTCGGGTCTCCCTCGGCGTGGGCGCGCTCGCGGTGCTGCTGGCGATCGCGATCGGCCTCGCCGTCGGCGCGGTCGCGGGCTACTGGCGGGGACCGGTGCGCTCGGTGCTGCTGGCATTCACCGATTTCGTGCTCGCTCTCCCGCGCGTGGTGCTGCTGCTGTTGCTCGCGACGCTGTGGCGCCCGAGCGCGGCGCTCGTCATCCTCGTGCTCGGGTTGACCGGCTGGATGTCGGTCGCGCGCCTCGTCCAGGGCGAGGTCCGCGCGCTGGCTGCGCGCCCGTTCGTCGAGGGGGCGCTTGCGTTGGGGCTGTCGCGCCCCAGGATTCTGTGGCGGCACATCCTGCCCAACGCACTGACGCCCGTCATCGTCGCCGCCGCGCTCGGGATCGGCAATGCGATCATGCTCGAGGCCGGCCTCTCATTCCTCGGTCTCGGCGTCCAGCCGCCCACGCCGTCCTGGGGCAACATGATCGCGTCGGGACGGGACACCCTGGTCAACGCACCCTGGGTGGCGGCGGCGCCGGGACTGGCCCTGGTGCTGGTGGTGGTGGCGTGTACGCTGCTGGGAGATGCGCTGCAAGACGCGTTGAATCCAACGAGAAGGGGGTAGACGCTGAGGCAGACGCCGAGCCGTGGCGTCTACGTCAACGTCTCACCACCTAGATCGTTGAGGACGCCATCGTTCAGCTCGTGCCCGCCGTCGAACGGAATCTCCCGAACCGGAATCCCGTGCGCGCGCAGCCGCTCCGCGATCGCGGCGACCACCTTCGGCGTGATGAACTGATCGGCCCGCCCGTACACCAGCGACAGCCGCGCGGCCCGCAGCCGATCCACGATTGTCTGGAGCGTGAGATCCAGATCAGGCGGAAACTCGCCGCCCCATAGCATGAGACGATCGACTCTGGCCTTGCCCATCGCCGTCCAACGACTGACGGTGGCCGCACCTTGCGAGAACCCCAGCGCGTGCACGGTCACCTGCGAGCGATCGAGCAAGCCAAACACGTCCTGGTACACGGCGTCGAGGTACTGGACGTAGTCTTCGATTTCGGCGAGGCGATCCTCGCGCGTCATCCAGCTCGCTCCGACGCGCCGCTCGGTTGAGCTCTCGCTCAAGTAGAACCGTGACAGCCCTTCCGGAGCCACGAGGTAGCGCGTCCCGTCGTCGAGCGCACGCAGCTTTTCCAGGAAGCGCCCAGCCAGCTGTCCGTACCCGTGACACGCGAACCAGACCTCCGCCGCCGCCCCCGAGCGTTCGCCGAGGGTGAAGTAGCGGGCCGTGCGTGCGACCGACAGACGGTGTTCTTGCAAGCACCCTCACCAATGTGGAATGCGGAATGGGGAATGCCGAATGTAACGGTGAGCGTCGAGGAGCGAACGACCTTGCCCTTCCATTCCGCATTCCGCATTCCGCATTCATGTCACCAGGATCGTCACGATCTCGTACGGCTCCGCCACGAACCGGACGGTTTTCCCCCGTCCCTCGAGCACCAGCGCCGTGGACTCGCGCTCGTCGGCCCGCACGCGGTGGGCGCTCTTGACGCCCTCCCCGAACCGCCACGCGCCCGGCGCCTTGCGGCCGGTCGCGTTGTAGCAGCGCAGCACGAGCGGCGAGCCCTGCTGCGCGGGCTTTACCGCCGAGACCACGAGCCCGGCCCCCTCGAGCGCGATGTCGATGGACGCGGGCGCCAGCTCCGCCGCGTCGCGCAGCCAGAAGCCACGCACCGGGAGAAACACGTCCTCCCACAGCGACGGGACGACATCGCCGCGCTCGACCTCGGCCTGGGATACGGGGGCGAGCGCGAGCTCTACGCGGCACGGGCCGAGGCACTGCGCCAGCGGCGTGGCGGTGGGCCACCCGGCGTGCCCGGGGCGCGTCGGCAGATCCCCCCGCGACAGCTCGCCCACGGCGCGCAGCAGCGTCACGACGAGGTCCCCGCGCCGCGTCCACTCGTACTCGAAGAACCCGGGCGCGAGCACCGCCAGCCCGCGTCGCCCGTCCGCCGCCGCGACGAAGCGGTGCGCCGGTGCCGTGGCGACCGGCGTCTCGAGCGGATAGTCGGCCGGACGCACGCTCACCGAGGGGCGCGCGACCGATCCGAACGCCGCGCCCGCGACGGCGGCAACGCCGGTCAGATCCGTCGGCACCCGCGCCCGCAGCCGATGCCAGGTCGCCTGGTTGTCGATGTCGAGGATGCAGCGCACGACGGGGCTGTCGGCATGCAACATCACCACGAGGCGCGCGACAATGTGTCCCGGACGGTGTTGCGTGACGCTGTTCGCGTGACGGTTCTGCGTGACGCTTCTCCCCGCACGGACGGTAAAGGTCGCCTCGAGCGAGGCGACGAGCGGCCCCGACGCCAGTCTCCGCACCTTGATCGGCCCTCCCGCGCGCACGACCCGATCTCGTGCCGGCGGGCAATAGGTGTACGTGTCGCCCGCGTCCCCGCCGTCCTCGAGCCGCAGCACGTCGAAGCAGCGCTCGCCGGTCCGGCGGTCGTGCAGTGCCAGCGCACCCGTCGGCTCCAGGGCGACTTCGATCCAGTGGTTGACGACCGACCGCCCCTTCACCACGGCACCCTCCCCGCCCCCAGCTCGCTCGGGCCGACTCGTGCCCGGCGTGAGCCCGGCGCACCATACACCCAGGCCGGGCACGGCTGGCGGGCGGAGCGCGACCCGCACCCAGTCCACTTCGTCCTGATCCGGGTAGTGTCGAGCGGCGTCGAGCCGCTCCTGTCCGGGCCGCCGGTCGAGCAGCTGCATCGGGATCGGTCGGCCGTCCCGCCCGGCGATTCCAAAGGATCGAAATCCCGGGTCGTGACGTGGCGCGCGCCCCGACGGCGGTCCGACGGGCACGTCGCGCCGAAACAGCGTGACGTCGGCCACCACTACGCCACCCCGCGGCCGGGCGGCGGGGTTCCAGAGCACGAGCGCGTGCTGCGGGTCGGTCGCCCGATCACGCACCGCATCGGGATCGTGGCGCACGAGGTCGAGCACGCTGCCGCGCACCACCTCGCGCGCGAGGGCCTCCACGCTCGTGAGCCGGGCGTCCACGGCCCGCGCAACGTCGTCGCTCGCGCACCCGGCGATGGCGTCGTGGAACTGACAGCGGACGAGCGTGCGCCACGCGAGCTCGAGCAGCGGGCGCCGGTCGCGCCCGCCACCCATCCCTGCCCCGGCGCGGCGGGCGAGTGCGGCGAGCGGCTCCGCGAACCGCTCCAGGAACAGCTCGGCTGCCGAGCTGCGCCGCTTGAGCGGCGCCCGGGTCGCGTGCACCCCCTGGAGCGTCCAGGCGTAGCGGTACGACCAACGCAGCTCGCCGGCCAGGGGCGCCGGCTTAGCGCCATCGGCCGCGGTCTGAAAGAACTCATCGAGCCGCGAGACCCGGAACGCGCTCTGTGGCTCGACCTCGGCGAGCAGGTCGCGCAGGCGCGCCACGTCGGGGTGGGCGGCGTGGTGATCCGCGCCGACGAACACCGGAATGTGCTTCCCGGCGGCGCGCCCGACGAGCCCGGCTCGCACCGCGGCCCACGCCGCGGGTAGCCGTTCGCCGTCGGCGGGGAGCGCCGCGCCGATCTCATACCCCGCCGGGGGGAGATGCCACACCAGGGCGTCCCGCCCGTCGGGGCCGCGCCAGCGGTACAGGTCGCGCTCCTGGCCCGGCTCGCCTCCCAAACCGCGCCACACCACGCCGGCTCGGATCCCGAACTCGCGGGCCAACGTGGGCCATACCGCCGGGTGTCCGAACGCATCGGGCGAATACAGCACGTCGAGCCGCCCGCCGAGTCGCTCGGCGTCCGCGGCGCCGAGCAGCAGGTTGCGCACCAGCGCCTCGCCCGAGGGGATGAGCTCGTCGGCGAGGACGTACCACGGCCCAACCTGCAGGCGCCCGGTCTTGACGAGGGTCTTCACCTCAGCTTTCCGCTCCGGGCGCGCGCTGAGATAGTCGGCGACGAGCACGGTCTGGCCATCGAGCAAGAAGCTGCGGTAGCCCGGATCCGCCTGGAGCCGCTCGAGTAAGTCGTCCAGCGCGGGGATGAGCCGCGCCTGAAACGCGGCGCGCGGCAGATACCACTCGCGGTCCCAGTGGGTGTGCGGGATGAGATGAAAGATGAGCCCGCTCATTGGCGCTGAAGCCTAAGGGGCTGACGCGGCTCCCGCGAGCGCCCATATTCCGCCCCATGCTCAAACGCGCCCTGCTCGCCGTGCCCGCCCTCGCGGGCCTCGCCCTCGTCGTCACGCGGGTCATGCCCGGCCCGCAGCCAGACGGTACGACCGTGCTCCCCTCCGGCTGGCGGATCCGTCCGGCGGGCCGCCAAGTCGCCGTCGGCACGCTGCCGCTCAACCTCATGACGCTCTCTGACGGCTCGCTCCTCGTCACCAACAACGGGTACGGCGAGAACGGGCTCATGCGGATCGATCCGGTCGGCGGCGGCATCACGTGGCGGTTCCCCATGAAGGCGGCATGGCTCGGGCTCGCGCGCTCGGGTCGCGACTGGCGCGACACGGTGTGGGCGAGCGGCGCCGGGACGAACCGGGTCTACCGGCTGGCCTGGCTGGGCGGCGCGGGGTGGACGACCGACACCGTCATGCTCGCCGACACGAGCGCCAAGTTGTTCGCGGCGGGGCTCGCCGTAGACCCCGCTCGGGGACTCGTGGCGATCATCGGGAACCTGAGCGATTCGGTGTACCTGATCGACGCCGCCACGCTCACCCGTCGCGGCGCCGTCGCGGTCGGCCACCGGCCCTACACACTCGTGGCGGACTCCACGCACCTCTACGTGAGCGACTGGGGCGACTCGACGGTGAGCGTGATCGACCTGTCCGCCAGCCCACCGGTCCGCCGGTCGGTCTTCGTTGGTCCCCATCCGTCCGCCCTGGCGCTCCGGGGTCGCGACCTCTTCGTTGCGCTGGCGGGCGCGAATGGGGTCGCGCGGATCGATCTCACGCGGGGAGCGGTGGTGGAGCAGCTCACCGTCGCGCTCGACCCGCACGCGCCGCTCGGGAGCGATCCCAATGCGCTCGCGCTTGCGCCCGACGGCAAGACGCTGTACGTCGCGATGGCGGGCAACAATGCAGTAGCGGTCGTGCGGCTCGACGCGAGGCGCATGCGCGTCGCGGGGCTCATTCCGGTGGGCTGGTATCCGACCGCGCTCGCCGTTTCACCCGACGGTCGGACGCTGTACGTCGCGAACGGCAAGGGCAACGGCTCGGGCGCGAATCGCGACGGCAAGTACATCGGCAACGTGATCACGGGGTCGGTGTCGATCGTGCCCGTGCCGGACGGCGTCACGCTAGCCCGCTACACGCGCGCGGTGTACGCGCTGAGTCCTTACTCGAACGCTCGCTTGCGCGGCCTTACTCCCGACCGCCTGACCGCCCGTCCACCCGTCCGCCATGTCGTGTACATCATCCGCGAGAACCGGACGTACGACCAGGTGTTCGGCGACATGCCGCAGGGGAACGGCGATCCGAGCCTCGCCATCTTCAACGACTCCGTGACGCCGAACGCACATGCCATCGCTCGCCGCTGGGTGCTGTTCGACAACTTCTACGTCGACGGCGAGGTCTCGGCGGACGGGCACGAGTGGAGCGACCGCGCCTTCGCGGGCGACTACAATGAGAAGACGTGGCCCCAGATCTACTCCGACCGGCGCACGTGGGATCTGACGAGCGGTGAGGATCTGGCCAACCCGCGCGACGCCTACCTGTGGGACGCGGCCCAGCGCAAGGGGCTTTGGGTCGTCAACTTCGGCGAGATGACCGAGTCCGACGATGAGGACTCTACTCCGCCGCGCCGGGTGCGGACCAACATCCCGGGGCTCCAGCAGATCACCGTCCCCGAGTATCCCGGCTTCATCCTCGCCGTCGCGGACACGACCCGGGCGCGACTGTTCGCGGATTCCGTCGCCAGCTGGGACCGCCAGGGTCGGTTTCCCGATCTCGTCATCCTCTGGCTGCCGCGCGACCACACCCTGGGCCGGGTGGCGAGCCGGCCGACGCCCCGCGCCATGGTCGCCGACAACGACCTCGCCCTGGGCCGGATCGTCGAGCGCCTGACTCGCTCCGCCGCCTGGCCCTCGCTCGCCCTGTTCGTACTCGAGGACGACGCCCAGAACGGCTCCGATCACGTCGACGCACACCGCTCCGTGCTGCTGCTCGCGTCCCCGTACGCTCGCAGTGGAGTGGTGGACAGTACGCTCTACACGACCAGCTCCGTGCTCCGCTCGATCGAGCTGATCCTCGGCCTGGCGCCGCTCAGCCAGTACGACGCCGCCGCGACCCCTCTCTGGAACGCCTTCTCGCGACGGCTCGACTCGACGGCGTTCAGCGCGCTCCCGAATACCTGGCCGCTCGACCAGCTCAACCCGCGCGCCTTTCGCTCGCGCATTCCCAGCCGCGATCTCGCGGCAGCGGATGCGGCGGACGAGGCGCTCCTGAACTGGGAGATCTGGACGAGCGTGCGACCGGGGGAGCGGCTGCCGATATCCAGGCACGCCGGCCTGCTCGCCGCGCCGGCCATCGATCGCTAGCCACCCGCGAACGCGCTTCAAGTCACGCGTCCTGTCGGACCTGCGTCACACAGCCCGTCACCAACAT
>MNEL01000006.1 GCA_001917665.1 Gemmatimonadetes bacterium 13_1_40CM_69_22
TCCGCCGCCACGCGTGCCCGAGCCCGCTCGATGCTGCCGGGGTCGGTCACGTCGAGCTGGTACGGCCGCACCGTGTGCCCTTCCGGGCCGAGAGCCGCGACGGCACGCTCGCCTTTGCCTGCGTCACGCGACCCGAGCACCACCGCGTAGCCATGCTGCGCCAGCTGGCGACACACCTCGAGCCCGATGCCGCGGTTCGCGCCCGTGACGAGCGCGACCGGAAGGACCTCAGTCTCTCTTCTTGCCACGCTGGCGGCGGGGGCGGAGAAAGCGCACGCCGACCTCGGGACGCCGACGCTGCTTGTAGGCGAGCTCCGCCACCAGCAGCGCGAACGGCTCTAGATAGCGCGCCACGGCCCGCTTGGCCCGAGGGTCGTCTCCGCAATAGCACACCGCCGGCCGCTCGGGAAGGACGTCGGGACCGACCTGAAGCAACTCTGCTGGCACCGTGTTGAACGCCTTCACGACGCGGCTCCCCGGCACGCACCGGGCCACGAGCTCGGCGCCCGATACGCGATGGCCCACGGCCGGGGCGTCGTCCGACGGCGACATGGGGTTCGTGCAGTCGATGAGGAGCTTGCCACGCAGCGGACCAGCGACCCGCAGCGCGTGCGGCACGCGGCACCGGCCCCGCTGCCTACCGGTCCGTCCACACGGCCAGCTCGTTCCCGCTCGGGTCGCTGAAGTGGAACCGACGGCCGCCAGGGAACGTGTAGGTCTTGCGGACGATCTTCCCACCCGCCTGCATGAGCTTCGCTTCGACCTCTTCCAAACGGGCGGCGTAGATCACCACGAGCGGATTGGCGGGCCGGACGGGCGCGTCCTTCGTGAAGCCGCCGCTCAGACGGCCGTCCTGGAAGCTCGTGTAGTCGGGTCCGTAATCCTCGAACCGCCAGCCGAAGACCTGTTGATAGAATTGCTTGGTCCGGCCGATGTCCGTCGCGCCGAACTCGATATAGTCGACCTGCCGGTCGTGATCGGCCTGCGTCATAGCGATCCTCGGAGCGAGGGGTCCGATAAGCTGCACCGCTGTCGCGTGACACGCAAAGCCCCGCGATCGCGCGGCGATCGCGGGGCTCGTCGACCGAGCGGCAGGGACTGGCGCGGCCCTAGGACCGCGTCACTGTGTACTGCCCGCAGGCGGTGAACGCGATGGTCACGTTCGACGCGGTCCCGTTGCGTGTGACGGTTACGTGCAACGTCCCGGCATCGAACTTCGGCCGGACGGCGCAGCTCGCGTTGTAGTGGAGCAGCGGATCGGTCGACACGGCCAGCGCGTACGTGTTCGTGCCGCGCGTCCAAGTGGACGTGCCGTCGATGCTTAGCGTGCCGCTCGGGAGGCGCGCGTCGGGCTGGATCGAGCCCGGGACGTCCGCGGTGAACGTACTGCTCCACGAGCGGTCGTGGCTCGCCGTGCTGCCGTCGGGGAAAGTGTAGGTGCTCTTGAAGTCCTGCTCGATTTGCGAGATCACCGACGCGTCTCGATCGGTCTCGCGCGTGCCGTTCACTACGAGAGAACGGACTTTGCCGTCGCGCACGTGCACCCAGGTGAGATCGGTGTATACGGTCTTCACCGACCGGTCCGCGACCGTCGGGGTGGGGTCGACGATGTCGATCGTCCCGCGCACGGTGTCGGCCTCGGTCCCCATCGAGAACCCGCAGTCGGTGAACGCGATGCGCACCGAGTCGGGCACCCGGTCCCCGTCCGCGTTCGCCGGCGACGCTGGGCTGCGCGTGGGCATGCAGAACCCGTCACCGGACCCGAACGGGGTGATCGGCGCGCCCAGCCCGGGGAGGAACATCCCGCTCGATAGGGTCGCGCCGTCGAGCTCGCTCTGGGCATCGGCGGCGACGGCCTCGCCCAGCAGGTTCGCTTCGGGGACGCTCAGGGCTGGATTGGTAGATCCGGGAGAAACTGGCGCGGTGCTTTCGTGAGTGCACGCGGCGACCGCAGCGAGCGCGGCGGCCGCGACGCCGGCCGCAAGCCGGCGGAGGTGGCGGGTGGGCGGCATGACACATCCTCCTGAGCGGTCGGGATCGAGTGGCATCATCATTGAAGAGTGTGGACGCACCCCGAGCGGTAACGTTAAGACCCCCCCCTCTGTCCGCCGGTTCCTGTGACCCGCACGTTCGCGGCCCCCGCAGTATCGCTTTGGAACTGGAGCCGTCCGGCCCGGAAGCACGGGTGTGCTCTAGGCGAGGATCTGGTCGATCGTTCGGAGCTCGTCGCTGGCGAAGCTCCGGTGCGCGAGCGCTGCCACGGCGTCCTCGATGTGCTGCGGCCGGCTCGCGCCGACCAGCACCGACGTGACCTCGGGGTGGCGCAGCACCCAGGCCAGCGCCATCTGCGCGAGCGTCTGGCCCCGTGCGCGGGCGCAGTCGGTCAAGCGGCGAACTCTCCCCAGCACGTCCTCCGTGACCTCCTCGCGCTTCAGGAAGCCGTGCGGCTTGGCGGCCCGAGAATCGGCCGGGATACCCGACAGATACCGGTCCGTGAGCAATCCTTGAGCGAGTGGTGAGAACGCGATGCAGCCGATCCCCTGCTCGCGCAGCACGGTGAGCAGGCCGCGCTCGATGCCGCGGTTCAGCATGCTGTACTTGGGTTGATGGATCAGACACGGGGTTCCCAGGGACTGCAGCAGCCGCGCGGCCTCGCTCGTCTGCTCGGGCGTGTACGACGAAATCCCGGCGTACAGCGCCCGCCCGCTGCGCACGGCGTGATCGAGCGCGCCCACGGTCTCCGCGAGCGGCGTCTCCGGGTCGGGCCGATGGTGATAGAAGATGTCGACGTAGTCGAGCCCCATGCGGCGCAGGCTCTGGTCGAGGCTCGCGATGAGGTATTTCCGAGAGCCCCAGTCGCCGTACGGGCCGCGCCACATCCGCCAGCCGGCCTTCGTCGAGATGATCAGCTCGTCGCGGTACGGCGCGAGATCGCGCCCCAACAGGCGGCCGAACGTTTCCTCGGCGGAGCCCGGCGGGGGACCGTAGTTGTTCGCCAGGTCAAAATGGGTGATGCCGAGGTCGAACGCCCGGCGCACCATCGCGCGCGAGTTGCTGAAGCGATCGACGCCGCCGAAGTTGTGCCACAATCCCAGCGAGATGGCGGGAAGCTTCACGCCGCTCTTGCCGCAGCGCTGGTAGGGCATGGCATCGTAACGGATATCCGCCGGACGATACGACATATCGGACGCTTAAGCTGCATCGTGCATTGCGTCCCGCGCCAGGCGCAGCTCCGGGCGCGTCGCCCCGACTGGGCGCACCCGTTCTTGCGGCGCGGCGGGTTCGCAGTCACACTATCGGACTCTTTCCTCACGGAGCGCCCGTGCGATTCTGCAACCTGGCCGTGGTGGCTGCCGTCGCCGTCTGCCCGCTCGCCGCGCAGGGGCCCGGGCCGGGGGGGCCGCGCTTCGAGATCAGCGTGCGGGCCGAGCTCCGCAACACACCGGTCACCGGCCGCGTGTATGTCTTCGTGACCCGCCGCGACGACGAGGAGCCCCGTCTCCAGGTACATCACGAGAGCGACTGCACGCCGTTCTTCGGCGTGGACGTGAACGCCCTCGCGCCCGGCACGGTGGCTGTGATCGACGGCTCCACGCTCGGCTACCCGGTAGCGAGCCTCACGGACATTCCGGCCGGCGATTATCGGGTCCAGGCGCTCCTCAGCGTGTACACCGAGTTCCACCGCGCCGATGGACACACCCTCTGGCTGCACGACGACCAGTGGGAAGGGCAGCAGTTCAACAAGTCACCGGGGAACCTGGTGAGCGAGGTCGAGCGCGTGCACCTCGACCCGCGGGCGGGATACACGGTCCGCCTCGCGCTCGGGCGCGCCCTGCCGCCGATCGAGCCACCGCCCGACACGAAGTGGGTGAAGCACGTCAAGATCCAGAGCAAGATGCTCACCGCCTGGTGGGGCCATCCGATGTACCTAGGCGCGACGCTGCTCCTGCCGCGCGACTACGACCGCGACACGACGCGGCGCTACCCCACCGTGTACCAGCAGGGCCACTTCACGCTCAACCCGCCGTTCGGGTTCTCGACCGACAGCATCGCGGAGACGCCGGCGCAGCGCGCGGCGCGACTCGAGCGTACGCTGCGCGAGCCGGGATTCGAGTTCTACAAGGCTTGGAGCTCGGCCAATTTCCCGCGACTGATCGCGGTTACCTTCCAGCACGCGACGCCGTACTTCGACGATTCGTATGCCGTGAACTCGGCGAACAATGGGCCGTACGGCGACGCGATCATGCAGGAGTTGATCCCATATCTCGAGGCGCACTTCCGCATGAGGCGGCAGCCCAAGGCGCGCTTTCTCACCGGAGGCTCGACGGGGGGCTGGGAGGCGCTTGCGCTCCAGGTCTATCATCCCGACTTCTTCGGCGCCACCTGGGTGCTCTACCCCGATCCCGTGGACTTTCGCGCCTACGAGCTCGTCAACATCTACAGCGATACGAGCGCGTTCGTGTACCCGGTGACGGAGTGGATGAGCTACGAGGTGCCTGCCGAACGGGAGGTCACGGGTCAAGGGCGCATCAGCGTGCGGATGGAAAGCCAGTTCGAGGCGGTGCTGGGCAGCCACGCGCGTTCCGGCGAGCAGTTCGCCATCTGGGAAGCGACCTACGGGCGGGTGGGGGAGGACGGCTATCCGGCCGAGCTGTGGGACCTCCTCACCGGGCACATCCGGCGCGACGTGGCCGAGTACTTCAAGGCCCACGACTACGACCTGCGGGACTACCTCGAGCGCAACTGGGCGACGCTCGGGCCCAAGCTCCGGGGGAAGCTCCATCTATTCACGGGCGACATGGACACGTTCTACCTCAACCTGGCCGTGTACCGGTTGGAGGAGTTCCTCCAGAATGCGCGTCCGGCCGCGGAGGCCGAGTTCCGGTACGGGCGCCCCCTGAAGCCGCACGGCTGGCAGCCGTGGACCAACGCCGACCTGATCCGCATCATGGCGGCGCAGGCGGCCCGCTGAGCCGGCTCCCTCGAGCAGCTCACGTGAACGCGCTGCGCCTATCTCTGTGGCTCGCCGCCACCGCCGCCTCGATTCCCCAGGCGGCCGCGCAAACGGCGCCGAGTGCCGACGAGTGGAGCGCGTATGGCCGGGACGCGGGGGGTTCCCGCTATTCGCCGCTCGCACAGATCACCCGCGGCAATGTCGCTGGCCTCCGGCTCGCCTGGGTGTACCGTACCGGCGACTACCTGCGCGATCGCGGCCGCTTCGAGGCCACTCCGCTCGTGGTGGACGGGACGCTCTACGTCTCGACGCCCGTCGGCCGGGTGATCGCGCTCGACCCGGCGCGCGGCACGGAGCGGTGGCGCTACGACGCCCGGGTCTCGCTCGAGGGCGACTACGGCGACTTCGCGAACCGCGGCGTGTCGACGTGGCTCGACCCGGCGGCGCGACCCGACACGCCGTGCCGCCGCCGGGTCTTCCTGGCGACCGTGGATGCCCGCCTCATCGCGCTCGACGGTGGGACCGGGCGGCCCTGCACCGATTTCGGCGCGGGCGGGACGGTGGACCTCGCCAGCGGGTTGCGCCACGCGCCGGACTACCCCTGGGAGTACGGGGTCACGTCGCCGCCCGCGGTGGTCGGCGGTCTCGTCGTCGTCGGCTCAGCCGTGAGCGACAACCAGCGCGTGGACGCGCCGGAGGGCGTGGTGCGGGCGTTCGACGCGCGCACCGGTGAAGAGCGCTGGAGCTGGGACCCGATCCGGCGAGCGCTGAAGGCCGGCGCCGCCAACGCCTGGTCGATCCTCTCGGCCGACCCGGCGCGCAACCTGGTGTTCATTCCCACGGGGAGCGCCAGCCCGGACTTCTACGGCGGTGAGCGCCGCGGCGACAACCGCTACGCCAACTCGGTCGTGGCGCTCGAGGCCTCGACGGGCCGCGTCGTCTGGTCCTTCCAAGTCGTGCACCACGATCTGTGGGACTACGACGTCCCCGCACAGCCCGTGCTGTTCACCCTGCGTCGCGCCGGCCGTGCGATTCCGGCCGTGGCCGTCGCGACGAAGATGGGGCACCTATACGTGCTCGATCGCCGCACCGGAGCGCCCCTCACGCCTGTGGAGGAGCGTGCCGTCCCCGCGAGCGACGTCCCGGGGGAGGAAGCCTCGCCGACGCAGCCGTTTCCGCCCGCCGGGTTCCGGCTCGCCCCGCAGAGCCTCTCGCCGGCTGATGCATTCGGCGTGACGGCCGCGACGCGCGAGCAATGCCGGAACCGCATCGCGGCACTGCGCTATGAGGGGGTGTTCACGCCCCCCTCGCTCCGAGGCACCATCATCTTTCCCGGCAACATCGGCGGAATGAACTGGTCAGGAGTCGCAGTAGACGAGCGGCGCGGCGTGTTGATCGCACCGACCAACCGGCTCGCGATGGTCGTCACCCTCATCCCGCGCGACAGCCTGGGCGCCGCGCGCCACGCCCACCCGCACACGGAGATCAGCTCCCAGCGCGGCACCCCTTACGGGATGATGCGCGACGTGCTGGTCGACTCCGCCGGCGTGCCCTGCAATCCGCCGCCGTGGGGAGCGCTCACCGCAGTCGACCTGAACAGCGCCCGCGTGAAGTGGGAGGTGCCGCTCGGTGCCGTCCCCGGGGTCGCGCCCGGCTCGATTAACCTCGGCGGCGCCATCGTTACCGCCGGAGGATTGGTCTTCATCGCCGGCACGTACGACCAGCACCTCCGAGCGTTCGACGAGGAGAGTGGACGCGAGCTGTGGAGCACGAGCCTCCCCGCGGGCGCACAGGCGCTCCCCATCAGCTACCGCGCCGCGGGACGCCAGTACGTGGTCATCAGCGCCGGCGGTCACGACCGCCTACGCACCGCGATGGGCGATTACGTGCTAGCGTTCACGCTGCCGGGTGCCGGCGTGCCCCTTCCCGACACGGCCGCCGCTCCGGTCGAGGGGGCGTACGCCGGTGAGATCCGGGTCGGGGGGGCGCGCATCGGACTCGACCTGACGATCCAGGCGGTGGGCGACTCGGTCACGGCAGCGATCGCACGGATCGATTCGCTCCGGGTGGCGGGACCGGTTACGGTGCGACGCGCCGGCCGAAGCATCACGCTGCGGGTGCCGTTCGACTACCCCGCGAAACACTGCGCCGGGATCATCACGGCGACCGGGGATCAGTGGAACGGCGCCCGCCTGCTCGAGGGGGACGTGGAGGTGACCGGGTCGTGCGGCGGCGGCCCGCCCGAGCACGGCACGTTCGCGCTGTGGCGGGCGCGGTAAACGGCTCCGGGTCCGCGCGCGTAGCCTACAGGACTCCCATCGGAGGTGCTTTCCCTTGTCCGCGACTCCCCGTCTGCTCGCCGCGGCCCTCGCTTGCTGCGCCGTCGCGGCGCTGCCAGCCCAGGGCGTCCACCACGGCCTCGACCCCGCGAACCTCGACACGACGTGCGCTCCGTGCCAGGACTTCTACCGCTACGCAAACGGCGGCTGGTTGGCCCGCACCTCGCTGCCGCCCGAATATGCGAGCTACGGCAGCTTCACCGAGCTGGTGGAGCGCAACAACGAGACGCTGCACCGTATCGCCGACCGGCTCGCCGCGGCCGCGCCCTCCACCCCCAAGACACCCGACGGCAAGCTCGGCGCCTTTTACGCGTCGTGCATGGACTCGAGCGCCGTCGAGCGGGCCGGCGCCGGTCCGCTGCAAGCGGAGCTGGGCCGCTTCGCGGCGATCACGTCGACCGGTGAGCTGGTGAGCTCCGTGGCGCGGCTGCACGGCAGCGGCCGAGAAGCGCTCTTCAACTTCGGCGGCACGCCGGACTTCAAAAACAGCACCATGACGATCGCCTCCACTTCCCAGGGCGGCCTCGGTCTCCCCGACCGCGACTATTACGTGCGCTCCGACTCGACCGCAACGGCGCTGCGCGCTGCCTACCTGCGCTACCTGTCGGCCACGCTGCAGCTGCTCGGCGACCAGCCGGTCGCGGCGGATTCGACCGCCCAGCGCGTCATGGCCCTTGAGACCGCGCTCGCCCGCGCGTCGCTCACCCGGGTCGAGCGCCGCGACCCAAGCGCCAACTACCACAAGATGCCGCTCGCCGCCGCCGACTCGCTCACGCCCCACGTGACGTGGGCCTCGTTCCTGCGCGACGCCGGCGCCCCCAAGACCGACGCCATCAACGTGGGCCAGCCCCGCTTCTTCCGCGCGGTCGACAGCCTACTCACCGTCGTGCCGCTCGCCGACTGGCGCGCCTACCTGCGGTGGCACCTGGTGCGTCAATCGGCCCAGTGGCTCTCGCGTCCGTTCGTGAACGAGAGCTTCCGGTTCCAAAGCGCCCTCACCGGCGTGAAGGAGCAACAGCCGCGCTGGAAGCGCTGTCTCCAGGCGGCGAACTTCCTGATGGGCGACGCCATCGGGCAAGCGTACGTGAAAGAGACGTTCGGCCCCGACGCGCGCGGTCGGGCCCTCCAGATGGTGGACAACCTGATCAGCGCCCTGGACGATCGGCTGCACACGCTCGAGTGGATGGGCGACTCGACCCGCGCCCAGGCGCTCACCAAGCTGCGCGCCATCCGGAAAAAGATCGGCTACCCCGACAAATGGCGGGACTACTCCACGCTGGTGGTCGATCGGGGGCCGTTCCTGGGCAACGTGCTGCGTGCCCAGGCGTTCGCCACCAAGCGCAACCTCGACCGCATCGGCAAGCCCGTGGAGCGGGACGAATGGCGCATGACCACGCCGACGGTCAACGCCTCCTACAACCCCTCGCTCAACGACATCACCTTCCCTGCGGGCATCCTCCAGCCGCCGTTCTTCGACCCCGCAGCCGACGACGCAGTCAACTACGGTGGGATGGGCGCCGTTATTGGCCACGAGATGACCCACGGGTTCGACGACCAGGGTCGTCAGTTCGACGCCGTCGGCAACCTGCGCGACTGGTGGACGGCCGACGACGCGGAGCGCTTCAAGACGCGCGCCGGGCTGGTGGTGCAGCAGTTCGATTCATACACGGTGGTGGACAGCGCGACGCACGTGAACGGCCGGCTGACGCTGGGTGAGGACATCGCGGACCTGGGCGGGCTCAAAGTCGCGTACGCCGCGTTCCAGCGCTCGCTCGCGGGCAAGCCGCGCCCGCCCGACATCGAGGGGCTCACGCCGGAGCAGCGCTTCTTCCTCGCCTGGGCCCAGATCTGGCGCTCCAAGGCGACCGACCAGTCCCTGCGCAACCAGGTGACCGTGGACCCGCACGCGCCGGCGCGGTGGCGCGTCATGGGGCCGCTCTCGAACCTCCCCGAGTTCACCCGGGCGTTCCGCTGTCAGGCCGGCGATCCGATGGTGCGGCCGGACAGCCTCAGGGCGCAGATCTGGTAAGGACTGGAGCGACGCAGTCGCGGGTCGCCGGAGCGGGTGGGCCGCTCGGGCGTCGGCGCGCCGTCAAACGGCGGCCGGAGTCCCGGGATGCGCCGAACCTGCCGTGGTCACGATCCGGTTCGACCCGCGCCGCTTCGCTTCGTAGAGCGCGCGATCCGCCAGCGCGTACAGCTGATCCTGCCCGGCCGCATCGGAGGGCGCCGTGGCGATGCCGCCGCTGACCGTCACCTCGAGGAACTGACCGCACACCGGATGCGTCTCGAACCACGCCTCGACGTCGGCGCGGAACCGCTCCGCCACCGTGCCCGCCTCGGCCTGCGCGGTGTCCGACAAGATGATCGCGAACTCGTCGCCCCCCAGGCGGCACGGCACATCCGCGCCGCGCAGGTGCTTGCGGATCAGGTCGCCGAACTCCTGCAGCACTTTGTCCCCGACCCGGTGACCGTACTCGTCGTTGATCTCCTTGAACTCGTCCAGGTCGAGCAGCAGCAGCGAGACGGGGTTCCCGTAGCGGTGGCACCGCTCCAGCTCCCGCTTGAGGCCGTGCTCGAAATAGCCGCGATCGTACAGACCGGTCAGTGCGTCGGAAATGGCGCGGCGCTCGATCGCGTCGAGCGCGGTCGTCTCGATGATGGTGGCGTCGACGTGATGTGGGTGGACGTTGAGCAGGTAGTCGAGCAACGCGACGCGCTGCCCGACGTCGCGCCCCAGGCGCCGCAGCAGCTCGCGGCGGTGCCGCGACACGTGGCGCCACAGCTGCTCCGCCTCAGTCTCCGGAACATGGAGGTGCGCGATCTGCTCCAGCCGGGCGGCATAGGAGCCGGTGGGCACACTCGCTTGCGAACTGGGTGTCGCCATGCTGACGGTCTCCTCTCTGGAAGGCCGGCTGTCGGCAAGAACGTCCGGCCACCCGATTAGCACACGGCGTACCCGCGGTGTGCACTCTTCCATCCCGTTTCAGGTGAATGGTTAGGCGATACAATCGGAGTGCTGGCAGGGCGTTCAGGGCCCAATTCGGGTGCAGCCACCGTGCTCGCGCCCCGAAAAGTGGCGCAGTTGCCGCCACGCAAAGCAGACGGCATCGTTCCCGGCCGTCGCTGCTCCCTCGGAGGAGTCATGCGTCCTTCGTTCGTTTTGATTGCCGGCACGTTGGCTGCCGCCCTGCCTCTGCCCAGCGCGGCCCAACAAGCCGTCGACACGGGTTACGCCAAGAGCGAGGCGATGATCCCAATGCGCGACGGCGTCAAACTGCGCGTCGTCATCCTGGCGCCGCGTGCCGCCGCGCCGCTCCCGATTCTGCTCCAACGCACGCCATACAACGCCAACGGCGCGATCGGCATGGCGCGCCGCGCCAAGGAACTCGGCCTGGAGGGTTACATCATCGTCTTCGGTGACATCCGCGGTCGGTTCGGCTCCGAAGGCACGTTCGACATGAATCGCCCGCCGCGCGTGGGACCTCAGAGGATCGACGAGAGCACCGACGCCTACGACACGATCGACTGGCTCGTGAAGAACCTGCCCAACAACAACGGTAAGGTCGGCACGATCGGCGTCTCGTACCCGGGGTGGCTCACGGCGGTCACGGGGATCGGCCCGCACCCCGCCCTCAAGGCGATCTCACCCCAGGCGCCGATGGGCGACACCTGGCTGGGGGACGACTTCTTCCACCAGGGGGCGTTTCGGCTGAGCTACGCCACCGAGTACACCTGGAGCATGGAGTCCTCGTCCGACCAGAGCGAAGATCCGTCGCCGTCCCGTTACGACCTGTACGAGTGGTACCGCTCGTTTCCGACCCTGGGCGCGCTCGCCCGGACCGCCCGCGCCGATCGGTGGCCGAGTTGGCGCCGGTTCTCGGAGCATCCGGCGTACGATTCAGCGTGGCAGGCCCGCGCGCTGCCGCGCTATATGAGTCACGCGACTGTGCCGACGCTCGTGGTGGGAGGATGGTGGGACCAGGAGGACGAATTTGGTCCGCTCGCCCACTACGCCGCTCTGGAGCGCACCGACACCGCGGGGCTTGCGCACCTGGTGATGGGTCCCTGGTTCCACGGCCAGTGGTCCAGCGATTCCGGCACGGCGCTGGGCAACGTCCGCTTCGGCCGCCCTACCGGGGTCGAGTACCGGGAGCTCCAGGCCCGCTGGTTCGCCTACTGGCTTAAGGGCGCAGGAGACGGACGGTTCCCCAAGGCGTGGCTGTTCGACGCCGGCACCAACACCTGGCGCACCTTCGACAAGTGGCCCCCCGCGAACGCCGTGCGGCGGCGGCTGTACTTCCGCGCCGACGGCGCGCTGGCGTTCGATGCGCCGACGGCAGCCGACGGGAGCGACCAGTTCGTCTCCGACCCGGCGCACCCCGTGCCGTACCGCCCGAGACCGGTCGAGCTCACCTACTCGCGCACCTCGCGCTGGCGGCGCTGGGAGACCGAGGATCAACGCTTCGTGGACGGCCGGCCGGACGTGCTCACCTGGCAGACCGCCCCGCTCACCGCGGACGTGACCGTCGCCGGCGACGTCGTCGCGCATCTGTACGCTGCGACGACCGGGAGCGATGCCGACTGGGTGGCGAAGCTCATCGACGTCTATCCCGACACCGTGCCGGGCCGACCGGACATGCAGGGCTATGAGCTGATGGTGACGGGGGACATCATGCGCGGGCGGTACCGCAGGAGCTGGGAGCGTGCGGAGGCGATCCCGCCGAATACGATCCTGCCGTTCACGGTGGACCTGCACCAGCAGGCGTACACGTTCCAAAAGGGCCACCGCATCATGGTACAGGTGCAGAGCAGCTGGTTCCCGCTGTACGACCGGAATCCGCAGACCTTCGTGCCCAACATCTTCAAGGCGCGCGCCGAGGACTACAAGGCCCGCGTGCATCGGGTGTATCGCACAGCGCAGTATCCGTCGAACGTCGAGATCGACGCGCCGCCGCCGACACCCTGAGCGCCGCAACGCTCTCCGCGGAGACTCGATGCGCCGTTCCGCTCAAGACGCGCACGTGTCGGGCGTGGGGCGGCCGCGGCGCATCTCCTGACCATCCCATGACAGTGCTGGTGCAACCTTCCCAGGGGTTCGAACGTCTTACACTTCGAGGCTGTCACGACATGCCGTCCGCTCGTCGCGCACAGGAGGACGGTCATGTTTCCCACGCTGATCGAGTCCGCACGGAAGACCAACAAGCAAAGGGTCTTGAGCGTCTGCTGCGTCTCATTCGTAATTCACGCCGGCGTAATCGCGGGGGCCGTGTACGGCACGCTGGGCGCCGCCTTGAGCGACCACTCGGTCAAGGTCGACACCGCGGTCGTGGTGCTCCCGCCGCGCCAGCAGGCCAAGCCACCCGAGCAGCAACCGGCGACCCTCGACGCGCCGCTCAAAGGGTTCCAGACGCTCGTGGTGCCGCCCGAGATTCCCGCGGACATCCCCGTGGTGGACCTGCACGAGCGCTTCGATCCGAACGACTATTCCGGCGTGGGCGTCGAGGGCGGCCGTGCGAATGGCGCGGCGCCTGACGACGACCCGGTGTACCTGGAAGCCCTCGTCGAGCAGCGGCCTGAGTTGCTCTCGGGCCCCCCTCGCTATCCCGAGCTGCTCCGGGAGGCCGGCATCCACGGCCGCGTCATGCTGCTGGCCATCGTCGACACAACGGGTCACTTGGAGCCCAATTCCCTCAAGATCGTCCAGACCCCCAGCGCCGGGTTCGAGCGGCCCATCCGGCAATGGGCCGTGAGCGCCTTGTTCCGCCCGGCCCGGCTGCAGGGCCGGGCAGTGCGGGCGTTCGTCCGCCTACCGCTCGACTACTCCGTGTCGCAGCACTGAAAACTCGTGAGGTCACAGGGTCACCGTTGCGCAGGCGCTATGTCGCGGCGGTGACACACTAAGAACTTGACGAGTGAGAACTCGCCTCGTAGCTTCGCCGCCACACGAACGGTTGATAGGCTCACAGTCGGGACGCTCGCGCGGAGGTGCCCTGTGGCGACGGACGTCAGGCAGTTCCTAGAGAGCTACGATCTGTACAAGCGATTCCACCCCCGCACCTCGGTCTGGTGGAACGGCGACTGGCCGGAGGTGGTGGAGGCGCTCTGCCGCACCTGCGGCGCCCAACGGTCTCACAGAGTGTGGCCGACCAAGGTGGCCGGGTTCACCCTCGAGTGGGGCGTGTACATGCTCCACGGCGCCTGTGAGCACTGCGGGACCGACGGCGTGATATTCTGGGTCGAGGTGAACCAGCGGGAGGGGTGGATGCAGAAGGCCGGCCAGCTCCCTGCCCTCCCCGAGGCGAGCGCCCGCAAGCGGAGCCTGCAGCCGGCTGGTTCCGCGTAGCCCCGAGTCCCATCGCAAGCACGAGTCTGACGGCCCTGTGAAGCCCGGTAGCGCGCATCGCGCTGCCGGGCTTCGGGTCTTTGTCTCGGTCCTCGCTGCAGGGCTGCTCCGGGGCTAGGTTCTCTCGCCATGCTCACCTCATGGATCGGCGGCATCCTCGCCCGCGACCTCCGGGCCCTGCGGCGCGAGATCGAAGCGTATCCGAACGAGCGGGACCTGTGGCGGGTTGAGCCCGGCATCACGAACTCCGCGGGGAACCTGGCACTCCACCTGGCGGGCAACCTCCAATACTTCCTCGGCGCCGTGCTGGGCGAGACCGGGTACGTGCGCGACCGCGACGCCGAGTTCCAGCGGCGCGACGTGCCGCGTGTCGAATTGCTGAGTGCGATCGATGCGGCGCTCGATGCGGTGGCGCGCGCCATGCCGCGCCTGAGCGAGCGGGATCTCGCGCAGCCATACCCGCAGCCGGTGGGTGGGATGAACGTGACGACGGGGGACTTCCTGCTCCATCTCGCGGCGCATTTCACCTATCACCTGGGCCAAGTCGACTACCACCGCCGCCTGCTCACGGGACAAGCGGGGCAGATCCGCGCCGTGGCGCTCACCGAGCTGTCGAGCGCGACGGCAGCGCCGGGACGCTAGCGACCGCAACGCTCGCCGCGCGGAGGGCGACGTGCGGAGCGCGCGCCGGCAGCGACAAACCCGCCGCCGGTTCGCAGCGTACCTACGGCGGTAGGCTCGACACCTCTACCCATCCAGGGAGCACTCATGGCCACCTGGCACCGACTCGGGCTACGCGACGAGCTGCTCGCGCGCGTTCCGTTCTCCGTCACGCTCGAACGTCATCAGATCGCGGTGTTCCTGCACGAGCGCCGTTTCACGGCGATTTCCAACATCTGCAACCACAAGGGCGGGCCGCTGTGCGAGGGCCGCGTGCGGGGGGAGTTCGTGATGTGCCCCTGGCACGGTTGGGAGTACAGCGTGGTCACCGGAAAAGGGCCCGCGGGCTACGACGAGGAGCAGGTGCCGTCGTTCGCGGTCGAGGAGCGTCAGGACGGGGTGTACGTTCAGACCCCACCCGTGATGCCGCGTAAGCTCGTCAAGCACAAGCCGTCGCACCTGCTCGAAACCCATTCCAAGACGCCGGGCGCGCCACCGCGGGTGCTCGGCATCTCGACGACCGCGATGGACGAAGCCAACCCGCGCTTCTCGACGTCCGATGCGCTGCTCGAGCACGCCATGGCGATGGCGCGCGAGCTCCAGACCGACACGCAGCTGATCAAGCTGCGCACCCTCAAGTTTCAGCATTGCGAGGGGAACTATTCCAAGGCGTCACACGCCTGCACCTGGCCGTGCGCCATCACCGAGCGTGACCCCGAGGACCAGCTCTCCGCCGTCTACGAAGGCCTGGTCCACTGGGCGGACGTGGTGATCATCTCCACCCCGATCCGCTGGGGCAATGCGTCGTCGCTGTATTACAAGCTCGCCGAGCGGCTGAACTGCGTGCAGAACCAGATCACCATCCACAACAACATGCTCATCAAGCGCAAGGTCGCGGGGTTCATCATCACGGGCGGGCAGGACAACATTCAGGCCGTTGCCGGCGGCATGCTCACCTTTTGGTCCGAGCTCGGCTTCGTCTTTCCGCCGTTTCCGTTCATCGCGCACTCACGCGGCTGGGACGCCGAAGACATGCAGAACAACGTGCGGCAGGTGAAGGCGAGCGCGGCGCTGCGCGAGGCGTCGCGCGAGCTGGTGGAGCGGGCGGTGGACTTCTGGAAGATGCTGGACCAGAACCGCGCCATGATGGACCGGCCGATGGAGCGCGCCGGTCGTAAGGCGAACCCCCTGGTGAACCCGGAGGACGCGATCGTATGAGCCAGCGGATGGACGTCGCCAAAGCGTACGAGCAGGCGCTGTTCGCCGGTCACATGGACGAGGTCGACAGCTACCTCACCGACGACATCTCCTACTGGGTCGCGGGCCGGCCGCCGATCGGCGGCACCTGGCAGGGGCGCGACCGGGTGCTGCGCGGGTTCACGAACCGGGAATTCGGCCTCGGCTCTGCCGACTGGGGCCACGAAGACGTCGAGCGCCGCTGGTACGACGCCGAGGAGCGCGTGATCGTCGAGATCCGCGAGAAGAGCTGGCTCAAGAGCGACCCCACGGACGTCATGGACCAGCGCACCTGCGTCGTGATCCGGTTCCGGGGCGACAAGATCTGCGAGATGCGGGATTACACGGACACGCACCGCTACGAGGAGTTCGTGCAGCGGCACCGGCACGAGCTGCCCAAGTTCGCGGGAGGTAAGCGGCCTTAGATCGCCCGTCTAGAAGCGGTCCAGCTGCCGGTCCCGGCGGCGCGCCAACCAGTACAGTGGCACGCCCAGAATGAGCGCGGTCCCCGCAGCGACCCACGCGTCCGCGATGCTCCGCATCCGCGCCAGCCAGCCCCACCCCGTCTGCCCTGCCACGCCGCCCAGGTTCGCGAAGAACGAATCGAGCGAAATGATAGTCGCGCGCTGAGCCGACGGGATGTGGGCGTTCAGGTAGCCCTGCTTGACCGGTAGCAGCACGCCGAGCGCGATCCCGTACACGAGATACAGTGCCACCACGACGTAGAAGTTGCGCAGCAAGCCGCACAGCACGACGGCCGCGGCCTGCACGACGACGGACCCGATCAGCAGCCCCGTGCGAGTAGGCAGCACCCGCGTGAGCGGCGTGACCAGCGCGTTGCCAGCGATCAGTGTGAACGACGTGAGCGCGGCGATCACGCCCGACACCCACACCGCTTCACGCCCGAGCAGGTCGAGAAAGTAGCGCTGCCAGCTGTAGAACCCGAAGATCATGAAGCTCATCGAGACGAGCGAAGCCAGCATCACGGGACGCACCACGGGATGGTGCAGCCCGTACCGCATCCCTTCCACGAACACGCGGCGCATTTCGGCCGGCACGCGCGCAAGCGTGAGCGCGCGACGCGTGAACCCGGGCTCCGGCATGCCCCACCAGGCGAGCGCGAACAGGGGCACCACGACGGCAGCGCGCACGAGGTACGGCGCGGCCAGGTCGAGCTGGCCGAGCAGGCCGCCGCCGAGGGTGCCGACCAGCATCGCCGCGCCGAAGACCATCTGGCCGCGCGCGAACACCGGCTCGAGCGGCCCGGTGTAGCCCGTCGCTTTGAGCGCGTCCACCAACCAGGCATCTACCGCCCCCGTATAGAAGGTGTAGCCGAGCCCGAGAAACACCGACACCCACGCGAACGGCCAGAATCCCAAGCCGAACCGCGCGATCGCCACATACAGCAGCGTCGCGACGAACAGCGTCGCGAGGCACAGCAGCAGCGACACCCGCCGGCCGAGCGTGTCCGCCACGACGCCGGTCGGGATCTCGAACAGCACGTTCCCGAGCGTGAACGCGGCGTTCGTCAGCATCACCTGGAAGATGTCGAGCCCGGCGTGGAGCTTGAACAACGTGTCGATGCCCCAGATGAGCGACATCGCCAGGTTGAACAGGCCGGTGATGAGGAGATACGTGCGGATGATGCCGGCGTTCACGGAACGTGCGCCTCGAGCCATTGCTGCGCGATGGTCCGGATGTCCCGGTGCTCCACGTCCGCGGCCGCGTTGAGGCGACGCATCTCGTCGTCCGAGATCTTCCCCCCCAGCTCGTCCAACGCCGGCGCGAGTCCGGCGTAGCGCTCGAGGGTCCCCGCCCGCACCACCGGTGCCGCTTCGTAGGGCGGGAAATAGTGCTGCTCGTCCCGCAGCGCGACGAGGTGCAGCGCCGCGATCTGCCCGTCCGTCGAATTCCCCGCGATCACATCCACCTTCCCGTCCGCCAGCGCGCGGTAGGTGAGGCCCAGGTCCATCGCCGTCGGGGGCGCGGCGAACCGCAGCCCGTAGGCTCGCGCCAACCCCTGGAAGCCGTCGGCGCGCTCGAGGAACTCGTAGCCGAAGCCCGCGTGCCAGCGCGGGGCCACCTTGCGCAAGTCGGCGATGGTCTTCAGCCCGTACCGCTCGGCGTCGGCCCCGCGCACCAGGATGGCGAAGGTGTTGTCGAAGCCGAACGGCGCGAGCCACCGCAGCCCGAACTCGCGGCTGTACGCGCTCGCGACCCAGCGGAACACGCTGTCGCGGTCGGCAATCGGCGGCTGCTTGAGCACCGCCGTGAACGCGGTGCCCGAGTATTCGACGTACAGGTCGATCTGCCCCGCCGTGATCGCCTGATGACACACGAACGTGCCGCCCAGGTGCAGCCGCCGCTGCACCGGCACGTGCAGCCGGCGCTCGATTTGTTGTGCCACGATCTCCGCCAGCAGGTCGGACTCCGTGAAGTTCTTCGCGCCGACGACGATGCGGTCGTGCCGGGCGCAACCGCCGAGCAACGACGCAACGGCGAGCAGCACCGGACCCGCCGACCGCCCGACCACCGCACCGGCTATCGTTGCCACGCCACTCTCCGTTCCACGAACCCGAGCGCCCCGTCCGCCGCCAGAGCCATGAGCGCGGCGGGCAGCGCGCCCGCCATGATCAGCGTGTCGTCCACCGTCGCCACGCCGCGGAAGATGTAGACGCCGAGCCCGCCCGCGCCGATCGCCGCCCCGATCGTCGCCACGCCCACGCTCACCACGGTCGCGACCCGGATCCCGGCGAGGATCACGCCGGCGGCGAGCGGCAGCTCCACCAGGCGCAGCAGCTCGCCATCGGTCATGCCCATGCCCCGGCCCGCCTCGCGCACCGCCGGGTCCACGCCGGCGATGCCCGTATACGTGTTACGGATGATCGGCAGCAGCGCGTAGACGATGAGGGCGGTGATCGCGGTCCAGGCCCCGATCCCGAAGACCGGGATGAGAAACCCGAACAGCGCGAGGCTGGGAATCGTCTGGAACACGTTCGCCAGCCCGAGCACCGGCGCTCGCCACGCCGGACGGCGCGTGAGTGCGATGCCGAGCGGCACGCCGACGACGATCGCGGCGCCCGTTGAGACCGCGACCAGATAGACGTGCTGCCAGGTGAGCCCCAGCAGCTCGGCCGGGTTGCGGGCGTAGAAGGCGAACAGATTCATGGGTTGTGCCCGGACTGCACTCCGGGAATCACACGGACTCCAGGAACATCTTCGTTTCCGGATGCTCGCTCGCCCGAAACTCGCCCGGCGTCCCCAGGAATACGAGCCGCCCTTCCTGCATCAGCCCGATCCGGGTGCCGAGCAGCAGGCCTTCCCGCACGTCGTGCGTCACGAACACCATTCCCTTCCCGAGCCGGCCCTCGAGGCCGCGGAACTCGCGCTGCAGCTCCACCCGCGTGATGGGGTCGAGCGCGCCGAACGGCTCGTCGAGCAGCAGCAGCGGGGGATCGGCGGCGAGAGCGCGGGCCACGCCCACCCGCTGGCGCTGGCCTCCCGAGAGCTGGTGCGGGTAGCGCGCCAGGAACCCCACGGGGTCGAGCCCCACGAGGGCGAGCAGCTCCTGCACCCGTGCGGCGATGCGCTCGGCCGGCCATCCCTCGAGCCGCGGCACCAGCCCGACATTTTGCGCCACGGTAAAGTGGGGAAACAGCCCCACCTCTTGGATCACGTAGCCGATGCGGCGTCGCAGCCGCGTCGGCTCGAGGCCGGCGGTCCGCTCACCCGCCACCAGCACTTCCCCGGCGGTCGGCTCGAGCAACCGGTTGATGAGCTTCAGGGTGGTCGTCTTTCCCGACCCGCTGCGGCCCAGCAAAACGAGGGTCTCGCCGACGCCCACGGTAAAGGATACGTTTTGCACCAGGTTCCGGCCGCTCGCCGGCAGCGCGTACCCGAGCCCCCGCACCTCGAGGGTCGCCGTCACGCCGGGCCCGCGAGGACCATCAGGAAGCGGGCGTCGTCGCTCGTACCGCGCCACCGGGCCGCGAGGCCGGCGTCGGCGAGAATCCGCCGGAAGGTGTCGGCGTCGTACTTGTAGGAGTGGTTCAGCTCGAGCCGCTCTCCGGCGGACAGCATCAGCGACTCGCCGCCCACCTGGGCCGCGACGTCGCGCGTCGCGCGGAAGTGTTTGGCGAGCGGGTGCAGGCCGGGGAGCCGAGCGTCCACGCCGTCCTCGAAGACAAGCTCGCCGTCTTGCTCGGTGATGCCGACCGCGACGAGCGGTGCCCAGGCGAAACGGCGGTTGAGTGGGTTGTCGTAGCCTGCGACGGTCTGCTGAGCGGCATAGATCTCGCCATCCACGAGGAGCGAGTCGTGCGGTCGCAGCAGCGCGCGCAGCTGGCGCGCCGCGGCGAGGGGGTCGAAGGCACCTAGTGTGTTGCCGAGCAGCAGGGCCAGCCGCGGGGGCGTGTCGGGATCGGGGGCGAGCGCGGCGAGGTGATCGGGGCGAGTGAAATCGGCCTTGATCCCGTGCACCGGGAGCCCCGCCCCCATGGCTCCCTGGCAGGCCAGCTCCAGCAGCGCCTGGCTCGTGTCGACGGGAACGTAGGAGACGCGAACTCCGTGAGCCTGCAGCGCGTTCATGAGAAGCAGATCCTTGTCCCCCTGGCCCGAGCCCAGGCTCAAGACTTCGAGCGGACCGGGACGGACCAGGCGTGCCAGCTGGTCCGCGGACTGCGCGATGAGGGACCGCGACCGCACGTAGTTGCGGTAGGCTCCGTCCGAGCAGAGGGCCAGCCAGGCCCGCACGGACAACGGAAACCAATAGAAGAATTTCTCGGCGAAGCGGCGCGCCCGAAACGCCGCGACGAATTCGTCGGCGAGATCGTTCTCCGTGAGCAAAGCGTGGATCGCAATCACGGCTCAGAGTTATCGGTTGACGGGTGCGACGGCAACCCGTTATGGTAAGCTGACCAGCCGTCGTTCTGTTTCCCCAAGCAGGGAGGATTTACCAATGCAGATCGTCGAGACGCAGGAACTGGTGCCCAGCTGTCATCGTCCCGAGATCGTCGAGACGAGCGAGCTGCAGCCCACCTGCCACTCCTGAGGGAGATCGGCTGGATGCACGAAGGGGCCCGGACCGATCTCGGGCCCCTTTCGCGTTTCCTGGGTGCGGAGCCGCGACTGGGGTTCGGAGCGTGGGCGGTGGGCGGCGCCGGCTGGGGGACGGCGGGAGCGGAGCGCGAGCGCGAGGCGGCGATCCGACGCGCCGTGGAGTGCGGCATCACCTTCTTCGACACTGCGCCGATCTACGGCGGGGGCGAGTCGGAGCGGCTGTTGGGGCGCGCGCTCCACGCCGATCGGGAAGACGTCGCTATCGCCACCAAGGTCGGCCCCCGCGACGACCCGCGCGCATCGCTCGAGGCCTCGCTGCGTCGCCTCAACACCGACTACGTGGACGTCGCCCAGCTGCACGAGGCGTTCGAGCGCTGGGAGTGGCAGCTCGAGAAGCTCCAGAAGCTCCAGGTCGAGGGGAAGGCGCTCGCGCTCGGCCTGTGCAACGCGACCCACCTGCAGCTCGCGCGGGCCCTTAGCATCGCGCCGCTCGCGACCTATCAAGCCCCTTACAACCTGTTCGACCGGGACGTCGAGGAGCGCGAGCTGCCGCTCTGCCGCGACCGCGGCCTCGCCTTCCTCGCCTACCGACCGCTCGCCGCCGGCCTGCTCACCGGCAAGTACGCCGGGCCGCCCCAATTTCCCGAGGGCGACCACCGCCGCCAGATCTACTGGTTCAAGGGCAAGGAGTTCGAGCGTCGGAGCTGCGTGATCGAGCGACTGCGACCGATCGCGCAACGAGAAGGGACATCGCTCATCGGGTTGACGTTGGGCTGGCTGCGTGCCCAGCCCGGAGTGAGTATCGTCCTGGTCGGAGCTCGGAACGGCACGCAGGTCGACCAAGTCTTCGCCCCTGACCCCGGACCCCTGGCCCCCGACACGGTGGGGCAGATCGACGCCATCGTCTCCGACGTCTTTCGACCCGCGACCGGGACGCCGCAGCTCGGCGAGGCCGCCCGCACCTGGGGGGAGCGCGAGCGGTTCATCGCGGCGCGGCTGGACGGGAAGACCCGTTACGAGGCGGTCGCCGCCGCATGGACGGACCGCGGTGACCAACCCATGATCGCGGCCCAGGTCAAGGTGTTCGTAGACCAGCTCGTTGAACAGGGACTTGCTGAGGTCTGACCTCTGATGTCCGACATCTGGGTCGGTGCCTTCTACAACCCGCAGCTCGGCGCCGATCTCGCTCGCGCGACGGGTATCGACCATCTCGCGATGGCCGACCCGCCCGCGCCGTCCGACCCGCACTGGCCGGCCATCAAACAGCGCTACACGCTGCTGCTGCACGATTACCTGGGCCAGCTGTCGGAGCCGCTGGACGAGCGCTCCATCGCGCGCGCCCGCGCCCTCGCCGAGCTGTACGGCACCCCATGGGTGGCCGAGCACTTCCAGTGCCTGCACACCGAGGACGGCCGCTACAACATCAACTACGTCTTCCCGCCGCTGTACACCGAGGAGTTCCTGCGCCGCTTCGTCGCCAATGCGAAGGCGCTGCAGGCACAGCTCGACCAGCCGCTCGTGATGGAGAACATCCCGGGGTTCTTCGACGTCAAGGCGAGCCAACTCCCCGAGCCGGTATGGCTGCGCCGCTTCTTCGACGAGACCGGGGCCGGGTTTCTGCTCGACCTGCCGCACGTTTGGCTGGAGGCGCACTACCGCGGCGTGAAACCGGCCGCGTGGCTGGCGGAGTTCCCGCTGGAGCAGGTCGTCGAGCTCCACGTAGCGGGAGTGGAACAAGACGAAGACCTGCAGGGGCCGTGGATCGCGCCCACCGAGCCCGCGGAGGAGATGCTCGACTTCATGGCGCTGGCGGTGAGCCGGTGCCCGCGAGCGAGGGCCGTCACCTTCGACGCCTTCTCCCCGTCGCTCACGGCCGACGTGCTGCTCCGCAGCGTCGAGCGGATCCGTAGGGCGTTGTGAGCGACCGCGGCGTGCAGGACCTGGTGCTCCGCGCGCTCGCCGACGCACCGTTTCGCGCGTCGCGCGAGTGGCGGGACCGCGAGCTCGTCGATGCGGGGCGGCTGGAGCGGTTCGCGCGGTTTCTGGCCCGGCACTTCTACTACGAGCGCATCGTCCACTTCTTCAAGTACTCCCGGTCGCTGGCGGCGGTCACGGGCCGGCGCCCTGAGGCGGTGCTGCGCGGCGCCGGCTTCGACGCGCTGCTCGCGACTGCGGTGCTGGGCAGCCGCGAGACGGCGCGCGACGTCGCCGGCACGGTCGTGAGCCACGTGCAAGCGGCGACCCCTGCGCGGCCGATCCCTTACTTGAGCGACCTGCTGCGGTACGAGCAGGCGATGATGATCGCGGAAGCAGGCCCGAGGGTGTGGCGAGATGCCGGCCCAGCGGAAAACACCGGGAAAGGGGAAACGGGAAAGGGGAGAGGTCGATCTCCGGAACTGGTCGAGGGAACCGTGCTGCTGGAGCTCGCTTACGATCTGCCCGCCGTGCTGCCCAAACTGCTCGAAGGGTGGACCGAGGTGCCGCAGGCGCCGGAGCGGCGCGTCAAGCTGCTCGTCGCGCGCTCGCCGCAC
>MNEL01000007.1 GCA_001917665.1 Gemmatimonadetes bacterium 13_1_40CM_69_22
GTCTTAGCTTGACGTTTCCGCGTGACGCCCTTCCTTTCCCTCATGACCCGATGTGGAACGATCGTGTTGGCCGGCCGGCCCAACGTTGGCAAGTCGACCCTCTTGAACGCTCTGATCGGCGAGCACCTGGCGATCGTCTCCCCCAAGCCCCAGTCCACCCGCCTCCCCGTGGTCGGCCTGCTCACACGCGACGACACGCAGTTCATCTTCACCGACTCGCCCGGTCTGCTCGAGCCCGAATACCGGCTGCACGAAGCGATGCGCGCCGCGGCGCTCCGGGCGATCGAGCAGGCCGAGGTGATCGCCTACCTGCACCCGCTCGCGGAATTCCCGGCGCCCCCGCTCGCGCAGGTCGGGAAGCTCGACCGGCCGCCCGCGGCGCCGATCGTCACGGTCTACACCAAGGCCGACCTAGTGCCCCTCGCCGCCCGACCGCCTGACCGCCTGACCGCCGTATCTGCCGTTACTCGCGAGGGTCTGGATGCGCTGCTCGACACGTTGCGGACCCACCTCCCCGACGGGCCGTTTCACTACGACCCCGACGAGATGGCGACGCAGCCAATGCGCTTCTTCGCGGCGGAGTTCGTGCGCGAGGCCGCGTTCGAGCTGCTGCACGAGGAGCTGCCCTACTCGGTCGCGGTCGAGATCGACGAGTTCCGGGAGGACTCGGAGCCGGTATATATTCGGGCGGTGGTGTACGTCGAGCGGGACAGCCAGAAAGGGATCGTGATCGGGGAAGGGGGGCGCACGATCAAAGCGCTCGGCCAGGCGGCCCGCGCCAAGATCGCCGCGCTGCTCGGCGGCAGTGTCTACCTCGAGCTGCACGTAAAGGTGCTGCCCAAATGGCGGCGCCATGCACCGTCGCTCAAGCGCCTGGGGTACGCCGGATGAGTCTCGCGCCCGACCTGCTGGAGATCCTCGTCTGCCCCAAGTGCAAGGGGCCGCTGCAATACCGCACCGCGCCGCAGGAGGAGCTCGTCTGCCAGGCCTGTCGCCTGATTTACGCGGTCGAAGACGACATCCCGATCATGCTGATCGATGAGGCAAAGCACTTCTGACGGAACGCTGGAACGCTGGAACGGTGGAACGTGGTCCTGGGCCACGTTCCTCACAGCCATCTGTCTTTCCATCTTTCCGTCTTTCCGTCTTTCCGTCTTTGATCTTTCCGCCCAAGCGCTCGCCAACAACTCCGGCGCCCTCTTCCTCCTGTTTCCGGTCGGCGCGCAGGCGGTCGCCATGGGTCAGACCGCCGCCACGCTGGACGGGCGGGGGGAGGCGGCGTTCTGGAACCCCGCCGGTCTCGCGACGCTCGAGCACAGCGAGTTCGCGCTCAACACCGCGTCGCTGGCGGCGGGCGCGACCCACGCGCTCACCGCCTATTATCCCTCGCACGGCTTCGGCGTGCTGGGCGGCGCGGTGTATCTCGTCGACTACGGCGACCTCGAGCGCACCGATTCGGCCGACAACACCATCGCGCGCATCGCGCCCCGCAACATCGAGTTCCTCGCCTCCTACGCCACCGAGCTCGGCGGCTCGGTCGCGCTCGGCATCAACTACAAGCTGGTGGAGTTCGTCGTCGACTGCTCGGGCGACTGCAGCAGCTTCCCGAACGGCCGTGGCGTGACGCACGCGGTCGATGTGGGCGGTCAGTTCACGGTCGGGCCGGCCGGCGCCTTGCGCGTCGCGGTCGCCGTGAAGAACGTCGGGTTCAAGCTCCAGGTGAACAATCGCGACCAAGCCGATGCGCTCCCCGCGCGCCTCGTGGTGGGGGCGGCCTATCGGATTCTGCTCCCCGGGGCGGGCGGGCTGGCGCAGGCGGAGCGGCTCGATCTCAAGGTCGCCGCGGACGTGGACAGCCCGTGGGGGAGCTATGGCGACTCGGAGATGCGCGTGGGCATCGACGTCGGCTACCAGCGGCTGCTCCGGCTGCGCGGCGGATACGCGTTCGTCCGGGACGGGCTCTCGGGGCCGAGCGTCGGCATGGGCGTGACGAGCGGGTCGATCGGCGTGGACCTGGCGCGCGCCTTCCTTACGGGCTCCGACTTGGTCGCCCAGAATCCGACCTTTTTCTCCTTCCGCGTGGTGTTCTGAGGTGCGCGGCGTCACCCGCGCCGTGCTGCTCGCGCCCGCCCTGGTGTCGTGGTGGTGTGCCGCCGCAGGCCAGGTGCCCGATTCGGGCGCGCCCCCAACCCCGCCCCCGCCCCCGCCGGCCCCTCCGGCCCCGCCACGCCGCGCCCCGTCCTGGGTGCGGCCTGCGGCATCGCTGGTACTCCCCGGCACGGGACAGCTGCTCGCGCGCCAGGACCGCGGGGTGGTGTACCTCGCGGTCGAGCTGTACTCGCTCGCGCGCATCATTCAGCTGACGCACGAGGCTCAGCGGGAGGCCGCTCGGTCGCGCGATCTGGCGTTCGAGGTCGCGCGCCGCGCCTTTGTCGCCACTCGCCGCGATACGGTGTTCGAGTACTACGAGACCATGGAGCGGTTCACCGAGAGCGGCCAGTTCGACCGTGAGCCCGGCGCGGCCTTCGTGCCGGAGACCGACACTGCGACCTACAACGGCTCGGTGTGGCTGCTGGCGCGCCGCACCTTCTGGGCCGACCCCAACCTGCCACCTGACCCGATGTCGCCCGAATACGTGCGCGCCGTCCAGTTCTACCAGCAGCATGCGGTGGGGCCCGGTTTCGTCTGGTCGTGGCGCAACAAGCCGCTCGAGCAGGACGTGTTCCGAGAGACGATCCGGCGGAGCGACGACGCGTTCCGCACCGCCCAGAACGTCGTCGGTGTGCTGCTGGCCAACCACGTGGCGAGCGCGGTCGATGCCCTCATCTCGAGCCGATTGTCGGCGGCGGCCGGCCGTCGCACGGCACTCCATACCACGGTCGGCCCGGTCACCGCGGTGCGGCTGTCGGTGGAATTCTGAATGCCGGGGGTGCGCTGGCTGCTCGTCGCCATCCCCGTCTCGTGGGTGCTCGCCTGGCTCGCCGCGCCCCCGCTCGCCGTGTTCGTGGCGGCGGGGCTCGCGGTCGTCCCGCTCGCCGCCGAGATGGGCGCGGCGACGGAAGTGCTCGCCGCCCGGAGCGGCGCCGCCACCGGAGGCCTGCTCAACGCCACCTTTGGCAACGCCGCGGAGCTGATCGTCGCCGTCGTGGCGCTGCGGGCGGGCCTGGTCGATCTCGTGAAGGCGTCCCTCATCGGGTCGATCCTCGGCAACCTGCTGCTCATCCTCGGGCTCGCCCTCGTGGCGGGCGGCTTGACCCGGCCCACCATCACCTTCAATCGCGCGACCGCCGGCATGGGCGGCGCGATGCTGCTGCTCGCGGTGGTCGGGCTGGTCATCCCGGCGCTGTTTGCGCAGGCGCACCCCGCCGCCGCGCCCGAGATCGCGCTCCACCTTTCCGAGGGCGTCGCGCTGGTGCTGGGGCTGACGTACGCCCTGAGTCTCGTGTTCTCGCTCGTCACCCACCGGCAGCTGTTCGGCGGCGAGCCGGGGCACGCCGCGGCGCCGCCGCCCTACGGCAGCGGCGTCGCTATTGTGGTCCTCTGCGCCGCCACGGCGCTCGTCGCGCTCGAGAGCGAAATACTCGTCCATGCGACCGAGGCCGTCGTCACGCGCGTCGGGTTGTCAGAGCTGTTCCTCGGTCTCATCGTGATCCCCGTGATCGGCAACGCCGCCGAGCACGCCACCGCGGTGGTCGTGGCGCGCCGCGGCCAGACCGACCTGGCGCTCCACATCGCGCTCGGCTCGAGCACGCAAGTGGCGCTGCTGGTCGCTCCGGTGCTGGTGGGCGTGGGGGCGCTCTTGGGCCGCCCCATGAACCTCGTGTTCACGACGTTCGAGGTCGCGGCCCTCGGGCTCGCCTCGCTGATCGTCACGATCATCGGGCTCGACGGGGAGTCACACTGGTTCGAGGGGGCCCAGCTGCTCGCCGTCTACGCCCTTATCGCCATCGCGGTGCTGTTTATTTGACACGCGAGGGTACGGGGCCTAAGTTTAGGCCCGCTCGACCTTTACGCGAGGAACCCGGTGCGCGATCCGCGCCCCACGATTCTCTTCTTTTCGCCGACCGGTCGTTCGGTACCTGACTTTCTGGCGCGCTGGGTCGACGGGCGAGACCTCACGGTCGTGCCGCTCCCCGATCCGGGCGAGGTCGAGCAGATGGTGCTCCGCTCGCTGCCCCGGCTGGTCGTGATCGACGCCGATGGCGGACCTCAGGGGCTGGAGTTGTGCACCCGGCTCAAGGCCGACTCCTACTCGGCGATCGTGCCGCTGGCCGTGCTCGCCAGCCGCCACGCCACGGAGCGCGTGCAGCAGTGGTTCGCCGCCGGCGCCGACGAGGTGATCACGCCGCTGTTCGAGCCGGCGGAGCAGGCTATCCGGTTGGACGGACTCATGGCTCGTACCGCGCGGGACGTCGCCGTGAACCCGTCGACCCGCTTGCCCGGCACGACGGAGATCGAGCGCGAGATCCGGCGGCGGATGGAGAACGGCGAGCTGTTCGCCGTGTGCTACGCGGACCTGGATCATTTCAAGGAGTACAACGATCGCTACAGCTACAACGATGGGGATCGGGTCATTTACATCCTGTCCCGCATCCTGCACGACGTGGTGAAGGGGATGCTCGGCAACCGCGGCTTCGTGGGACACATCGGGGGGGACGATTTCATCTTCGTCATCCCCTTCGATGCGATCACCGACGTGTGCGGCGAAGTGCTGGAGGTGTTCGACACGCTGATCCCGTACCAGTACAACGAGCAGGACCGGCGCGCGGGGTACTATTTCGGCAAAGATCGCCGCGGCCAGCTCCACCGCGTGCCGCTAATGACGCTGTCGATCGGCATCGTCACCAACCAGCACCGCCGGTTCGCCCACCCGGCGCAGGTGAGCGAGCTCGCAACGGAAATGAAGAGCTACGCCAAGACGCAGCCGGGGTCGGTCTTCGTGGTCGACCGCCGTCACGACCCCGAGCTGGACGAAGGCGGCCCGCGTTAGCGGGAGCGGAGCACGCGTGAACGTCACCTGTCCGTCGTGCGAAACGGTGTATCGGGTGGATCCCGCCAAGGTCCCGGCCGGCGGCGTGCGCGCGCGCTGTGCGGTGTGCAGCAGCGTGTTCGCGGTCTCCGCTCCGGCGGCCCCGGCGCCGCCTGCCATGAAGCCCCAAGCCATGCCGCGCTTCGTGGGCGCCGGAGTCCCCCCAGCGCCGCCCCCGCCCCCCGCGCCCCCGGCGCCCCGGACTCCGCTCCCCCCGTCGGCGTCGCCGCCGCCGGCGCGTGCGCGTCCTGCGGCGCCCCCCCCTCCGCCGGCGCGCCCTGCGCCGCAGCCGGCGTCGGTGAAGCCGCCACCCGCCGCGCCGGTGATGCGTCCGGCGGCACCGGCTCCGCCGGCGTCGCCCCCCGCGCGTGCGCCGGCGGCGCCAGCCGCTGCGCCCGCGGTCCGGCCGCCCCTGGCTCCGCCCGCTGGCCCCGCGGGCGCCCCCCCTCCTCCAGCGCCCCGCGCGCCCGCCGCGCCCGCCTCGGTCGCCGGGGCCGCGCCCGGACAGCGGATGACGGGACCCTTGCGCCCTGTGAATCCGTTCATGGTGCAGGATCCGAAACAAAAGGCGCGCCGTCTGGCGCGCGCGCTCGTGTCGGACCTCGTCGTGTATCATCCGGAGAAGCGCCAGCAGGGGCTGCGCGACGGCACCCTGCCGCAGCTTTTCAAGGACGAGATCGAGAAGAGCTGGCAGGAGTACGTGGAGCAGGTCGGCGCCGACATGGCCAAGGGCACGCCGTTCTGGAGCGAGGCACTGAACGAGATTCTGGCCGGGGGCAACAAGATCTTCTGAGGGACACGACCGTGGCGCTATCGGAACGCTTGGAGGACCTGGACCGCCGTCTCGTCGAGCTGCGGAGCTTCCTTTGACGTAGCGGGGAAGAGCAAGCGGCTGGGCGAGCTCGAGCACGCCATGGCGGAAGGCGCCATCTGGGCGGACCAAGAGCGGGCTCGCCAGGTGGTCGAGGAGGCGAAATCGCTCAAGCGCTGGCTCGAGCCGTACCACGCGCTACGCAAGCGCGTGGACGAGGCGCGCGAGCTCAACGAGCTGCTCGAGTCGGAGCCCAACGTAGACCTCGCGATGCAGCGGCAGCTGGAGCAGGAGGCCGACGCCATCGCCGCCCAGCTCGAGGCGCTCGAGCTCCAGAACATGCTTCAGGGCCCCGACGACGTGCGCGATGCGCTGCTCACGATCCATCCTGGGGCGGGCGGCACGGAATCTCAGGACTGGGCCGAGATGTTGATGCGGATGTACACGCGCTGGGCGGAGCGTCACGGATTCGTCGTCGAGGTGCTCGATCTGGAAGCGGGCGATGAGGCGGGGATCAAGCGCGCCGAGATCGAGATTCGCGGCCAGTACGCCTACGGGCTGCTCAAGGCGGAGATCGGGGTGCACCGGTTGGTCCGGATCTCGCCGTACGACGCGCAGTCCCGCCGTCACACCTCGTTCGCGTCGGTGATGGTATATCCGGAAGTGGACGACGACATCGAGATCGAGATCAAGGACGACGATTTGCGCATCGACGTGTTCCGCGCCTCGGGCAAGGGCGGGCAGCACGTCAACAAGACGTCGTCGGCGGTGCGGATCACGCACCTCCCGACCAACATCGTGGTACAGTGCCAGAACGAGCGCAGTCAGTTCAAGAACAAGGCGACGGCGCTCAAGATGCTGAAGGCGCGCCTCTACGAGCGCGCCGTCAAGGAGCGCGAAGCGAAGAAGGCCGAGCACGACAAGCAGAAGACCGACATCGCCTTCGGCAACCAGATCCGCTCCTACGTGTTCCAGCCCTACACGCTGGTGAACGACCACCGCACGGAGCTGAAGGTGTCGGACGTGCAGAAGGTGATGGACGGCGATCTCGATCCGTTCATCGAGGCGTACTTGAAGCGCTTTGGGAGCAAGGCGGCGTGACCAGTTTCGTCGAGGCGGCGCGGCGCGAGAAGCTGGCCGAGCTGATTAAGCGCGGCGTGGCGGCGTTCGCGTACCGGTTCGATCGCACGGGCACCGCGCGCGCGGCGCTCGACGGATACCGCGACGGCGACGCGACGGTGCACCGGCTCGCGGGGCGGCTCGTGCTGCTCCGCCCGATGGGGAAGACCACGTTCGGACACGTGGAGGATGCGAGCGGCAAGATCCAAGTGTATTTCAAGATCGACGCCCTCGGGGCCGACCCATACGAGGTGGTGAAGCTGCTCGACCTGGGTGACGTGATCGGCGTCGAGGGGCCGCTGTTCCGGACGAAGACCGGCGAGGTCACCGTGCGGGTCGAGCGGCTCACCCTGCTCGCGAAGTCGTTGCGGCCGCTGCCGCTCGGCAAGGAGGACGCGAGCGGGGTGCGGCACGGCGAGCTCTCCGACCCGGAGCTGCGCGCCCGCCAGCGGTATGCCGACCTCGCCGTGCACTCCGACGTGCGCGAGATCTTCCGGCTGCGCGCCCGCGTGGTGAGCTACGTGCGCCGGTTCCTCGACGCGCGCGGCTACCTCGAGGTCGAGACGCCCGTGCTGCAGCCGCTGTACGGCGGGGCGACGGCGCGGCCGTTCAAGACCCACTACGAAGCGCTCGACGCGACCTTCTACCTGCGGATCGCCGACGAGCTCTACCTCAAGCGCTGCATCGTGGGCGGGCTCGAAAGGGTGTATGAGATCGGCCACGACTTTCGGAACGAGGGGCTGTCGCGGTTTCACAATCCCGAGTTCACGATGGCCGAGTGGTACCAGGCCTACGCCGACTACGACGTGATGCGCGAGTTCACGGAGGAGATGCTGGCGGGACTCGTGGCCGATCTGTTCGGCACCACGACGCTCGAGCGACACGGCGCGACGCTCTCGTTCGCCCGGCCCTTCGCGAGCAAGGACTATTACGCCCTGGTGCGCGAGACGGCGGGCCTCGATCTGGCGCACGCGACCGAGGCCGAGCTGCGGGCGGCCCTGCAGCGCAAGGACATCGCCGACGTGGACGCGCTTTCGGGAGCGAAGCTCGTCGACGAGGTCTTCAAGAATTTCGTCGAGCCGACCCTGGTGCAGCCCACCTTCGTGCTCGATTATCCGGTCGCGCTGTCGCCGCTCGCGAAACTCAAGCGCGGCGACGCGACGCGCGTCGAGCGCTGGGAGCTGTTCATCCAGAAGCGAGAGATTGCGAACGCGTTCAGCGAGCTCAACGATCCCGAGGAGCAGCGCCGCCGCTTCGAGCAGCAGGCGCGCCTGCGCGCCGTTGGCGACCAGGAAGCCCAGCAGCTCGACGAGGATTTCCTGCGCGCGCTCGAGTACGGCATGCCTCCCACCGGCGGCGTGGGGCTGGGGATCGACCGGCTGCTCATGATCCTCGCGGACCAGACGAACATCCGCGACGTCATCCTGTTCCCGATGCTGCGCCCCGAATGACGCTCCCCCTCTCGTTCCCGCCGCAGCACGCCCTGCTCGCGGCCGCCGCGGTCGCGATCTCGCTGTATCTGTGGCATTACCGGCCGTCGTCCCTCGAGGCGCAGATCGCGCTGCGCTACCTCCAGAGTCGGCGCTCGTCGCGCCTGCTCTCGCTCATCACGGTGATCGCGGTCGGCGGCGTCACCGTCGGGGTGATGGCGCTGGTGGTCGTGCTCGGCGTGATGAACGGCCTCCAGGCGGACCTGCGGGACAAGATCCTCGTGGCGAACCCGCACTTGCGCGTCCTCACCTACGGCGAGGGGCTGCGGCTGGACGACTGGCACCGCGTGCTGGAGCGGGTGCGTCGCACGCCCGGGGTCGAGGCGGCGGCGCCGTTCGTCCTCACGCAGGCGGGGATCAGCGCGGGTCACGACTACGCGGAGGGCGTCGTCGTGCTGGGCGTCGAGGCCGATACCGGCCGCCGCGCCGTGACGAGCTTCGCCCACCACTTCACGAAGGGCGACCTCCGCTTTCGCACCACGCGGCCCGACGTGGAGGGCGGCATCGCCCTCGGCGCCCGGCTCGCGTCCAAACTCTCGGCCTACCCCGGGGACGTCGTGAATCTCGTGGCCTTCTCGGGAACCAAGTTCAACCCGAGCCTCGGCGCCTACGTCCCGCAATTCCATCGCTACGAGGTCACGGGGCTGTTCGACACCGGGATGTACGAGTACGACAACAGCTACGTCGCGCTCGACCGCCGTGCGGCGCAGCGCTTCGCCGGGCTCGACACCGCGGTGACGGGAATTGAAGTGCGCCTGGCGGACCCCTGGCAGGCCCGCGCATTCGCGCTCCAGCTCGAGAGTCAGCTCGTCTACCCGTATCGCGCGCTCGACTGGCAGACGCAGAACCAGTCGCTCTTCTCGGCCTTGAAGCTCGAGAAACTCGCCATGGCGTTCGTGGTGTTTCTCATCTGCGTCGTGGCGGCGTTCAACGTGGTGGGAACTCTGACGATGGTGGTGCGCGACAAGACCCGTGAGATCGGCATCCTCCTGGCCATGGGGCTCAAGCAACGCTCGATCAGGCGGATCTTTCTCGCGCAGGGGATCCTGGTCGGGCTGACCGGAACCTCGCTCGGCGTCCTGCTCGGATTCGTCGTGGGCGGCATGGTGAACCGGGGTCACTGGATCCCGATCGACCCGTCGATCTACTTCATCGACCACCTCCCGGTGCGCATGCAGCTGCTCGATGCGCTCTCCGTCATTGCCGCCAGCCTCCTCGTCGCCATGCTCGCGCCCCTCTATCCCTCGGTGCAGGCGGCGCGCCTCGATCCCGTCACCGCGATTCGGTACGAATGAGCGCCCTCCTCGAGGCCCGGGGGATCCGCAAGGTGTTCGCCAGCGGCGACGGCCAGCCGCTGGAGGTGCTGCGCGGCGTGGAGCTGGAGGCCCGCCGTGGGGAGTTCGTGGCGATTGTGGGCGCCTCGGGCGCGGGCAAGAGCACGCTGCTGCACCTGCTCGGCGCGCTGGACTCCCCGACGAGCGGGGACGTCTGGCTCGACGGCTCGCGCTACGCCGACCTGGATGCCGGCGAACTCGCCGAGCTCCGGAACCGCAAGTTGGGGTTTGTCTTCCAGTTCCACCATCTCTTGCGGGAATTCTCCGCCTTGGAGAACGTGATGATGCCGCTCCTGATCGGGGGAGCGGCGTCGCGCCGGGCTAGGTCGCGGGCGGAGGAGCTGCTCTCGCTCGTCGGGCTCGCCGGCCGGATGACGCACCGCCCGGCCGAGCTGTCCGGGGGGGAGCAGCAGCGCTGCGCCGTCGCCCGCGCCCTCGTGCACGACCCGAGCCTCGTGCTCGCCGACGAACCGTCGGGGAACCTGGATCACGCCAACTCGGACCGCCTGCACGAGGTCTTCTTCCGGCTGGCACGCGAGTATGAGACGGCGGTCGTGGTGGTCACCCACAACCGACAGCTGGCCGGCCGCGCGGACCGAATCTTGCTACTGGAGGACGGCAGGCTCGCTGCCGTGACTTCGGTGGACGCGATACCGTGATGCTGTGCGACAACTGCAAGGAGCGCGAGGTGGAAATCCACCTCACCAAGGTGGAGAACGACACCAAGGTGACGCTACACTTGTGCAAGCAATGCGCCCAGCAGAAGGGTTTCGAAACCGGCGATTCCATCCTCAAGTCGCCGCTCGGCGGCTTCATCCAAGCCATGGGGAAGGGGGGGGCGAGCCTGCTCCCCACACCCGCCGACGGCCTGCGCTGCGCCGCTTGCGGCAGCACCCTCAAAGACTTCCGCGAATCCGGGCGGCTGGGGTGCGCCCAGTGCTACGAGTCGTTCCAGACCCACTTGCGTGACCTGCTCCGGCGCCTGCACGGGTCGAGCCAGCATGTCGGCGAGCGCTATGCGCCGCCCGGCGCGGGGGACGCCGCCGACCCGCGGATCCGACTGCTGGATCTGCGCGAGCAGCTGCGCCGTGCCGTGGAGAACGAGAACTTCGAGCTCGCCGCCGAGCTGCGCGACCGCATCCAGGTGCTCGAATGATCGATTTATCCCTGCTCCCCGACGGCGGGATCGGCTGGCTCGACGCCTCCGGGCCGAAGCCGAGCATCGTGTTATCGACCCGCATCCGGCTCGCGCGTAACCTGCAGGGCCACGTCTTCAGCCAGCGTGCCGGCGACGCCGACCGCACGGCCGTGCTCACGCGTGTGGCCGAAGCGGGGGCAGCGAGCGACCGGCTGGGGGCGGCCGTGACGTTCCGGCTCGACCAGCTCGAGCGGGGAGAGCGCCAGCTCCTGCACGAGCGCCACCTGGTGAGCAAGGAGCTGGCGGGACTCGACCGCGAGGCACGGCCGCGGCCGGGGGCGGCACTGCTGGTGCAGGGGGCCGTGGGGGTGATGGTCAACGAGGAGGACCATCTGCGATTGCATGGAATGCGTTCGGGATTCGCGCTGGAAGAGGCGTATGCCGAAGTGGAGGCGATAGATGCCGATCTAGGGGGCTTGCTGCCTTTCGCGTTTCATCCGGAATTTGGCTATCTTACCTCGTGCCCGACGAATGCCGGGACGGGGCTGCGCGCGAGCGTTCTTATCCACTTGCCGGGCCTCGTTTTGACCAAGGAGATCGGGAAGGTACTTCAAGGACTGGCCCAGGTCGGGCTGACCTTCCGTGGCTTGTACGGCGAGGGCAGCGAAGTCGTCGGGAACTTCTTTCAGTTATCCAACCAGACGACGCTGGGCAAGTCGGAAGACGAGCTGCTCGACCACCTCGGCAAGATCGTCCGCCAGGTGATCGAGTACGAGGAGCAGGCGCGCGAGATCCTGCTGCAGAAGGCGCCCACCGAGGTCGCGGATAAGACGTGGCGGGCCTACGGGTTACTGAAGTACGCGCGCAGCCTGTCGTTTGAAGAGGCGATGAATTTGCTGAGCGGGGTGCGGTTGGGGGTGGGGTTGAATCTGATCCCGGGGTTGAGTGTATACACACTCAACAAGTTGTTGATATTCACCCAGCCCGCGCACCTCGCGGCGCTCGAAGGTCGTCCAGGCGGCGATCCTGAGTTGCCGACGGTGCGCGCGACCTATGTGCGCCGCGTGCTTGCGACCGAAGCAGTCTGAGGCGGGGGATCGATGAACGGCTACAACTTCACGGATCGCGTGCGCAAGGTCTTGCAAATGGCGCGGGAGGAAGCCGCGCGCCTACACCACGAATATGTGGGGACCGAGCACATCCTGCTGGGACTGATCCGCGAAGGCGAAGGCGTCGCGGCGGCCGTGCTGACCAATCTCAACGTCGATCTCGAAGAGATCCAGCAAAAGATCGAGGAGACGGTGAAGAAAGGAAAAGCGGCTGCGGCGGCCGGGCCTGATCTCCCCTACACCTCACGGGCCAAGAAGGTTCTCGAGCTCGCGATGAGCGAGGCGCGCGAGCTGAACCACTCCTACGTGGGCACCGAGCACCTGCTGCTCGGCCTGTTGCGCGAGGAGAAGGGCATCGCCGCGCAGGTGCTGACCGACGCCGGCGTCAACCTCGAGCAGGCGCGCGCCGAAACGTTGCGGCTGCTCGGCAGCGAGATGCCCTCGGGCCCCGCTCCGTCCGGCGGGGGCGCGCAGCCGGCGAGCCCGAAGAGCGAAAAGAAGTCGAAGACGCCGGCGCTCGACCACTTCTGCCGCGACTTGACGCAGCTCGCGGCCGAGGGCCAGCTCGACCCCACGATCGGGCGGCAAAAAGAGATCGAGCGCGTGATGGAGATCCTGTCGCGCCGCAAGAAGAACAATCCGGTGCTGATCGGCGAGCCGGGCGTGGGGAAGACGGCGATCGTCGAGGGACTGGCACAGTTGATCGCGAGCGGCCAGTGCCCGGACGCGCTCAAGGATCACCGCGTGCTGTCGCTCGACATGGCGGCGGTCATCGCCGGCACCAAGTACCGCGGGCAGTTCGAGGAGCGCCTCAAGGCGATCATCAACGAGATCGCCCAGAACCGCAACATCATCCTGTTCATCGACGAGCTGCACACGCTGGTCGGCGCGGGCGCGGCGGAGGGCGCGGTCGACGCGTCGAACATGCTCAAGCCGGCGCTCGCCCGGGGCGAGCTGCAATGCGTCGGCGCGTCCACGCTGAACGAGTACCGCAAATACATCGAGAAGGACGGCGCGCTCGAGCGGCGCTTCCAGACGGTGATCGTCGATCCGCCGACGGTCCACGAGACGATCGAGATCCTGAAGGGTCTGCGGAAGCGCTACGAGGAGCACCACCGGGTGATCATCCCGGACGAGTCGCTCGATGCCGCCGCTAAGCTCTCCGAGCGCTACATCACCGACCGGTTCTTGCCCGACAAGGCCATCGATGTGATCGACGAGGCGGGAGCGCGGGCGCGGCTCGCGGCGCAGGTGCCGCCGCCCGAGGTCGCCGCCCTCAAGGACAAGCTCGAGCACATCAACGGCGAGAAGGAGGGCGCAGTCCGCGACCAGAACTTCGAGCGGGCGGCGGCGCTGCGTGACCAGGAGCGCGAGCTCCAGTCCGACATTCGCCGCAAGCAGGAGGCGTGGGAGAAGGAGCGCGCCACCCACCGGCCCACGATCAACGAAGAGGGTGTGGCCTTCATCGTGTCGCGTTGGACCGGGATCCCGGTGACGCGGCTGCAGGAGGCCGAGACGGCCCGGCTGCTCCGGATGGAGGAGGAGCTGCACCAGACGGTGGTAGGCCAGGACGAAGCGATCGCGGTGATCTCGCGCGCCATTCGGCGCAGCCGCGCGGGCTTGAAGGACCCCAAGCGGCCGATCGGCTCGTTCATCTTCTGCGGTCCCACGGGTGTCGGCAAGACCGAGCTGGCCCGGGCGCTCGCGCGTTTCCTGTTTGCGGACGCCAACGCCCTGATCCGTGTGGATATGTCGGAGTACATGGAGAAGTTCTCCGTGAGCCGGCTGATCGGCGCGCCGCCGGGGTACGTCGGCTACGAGGACTCGGGCACGCTCACCAAGGCGGTGCGGCGCAAGCCCTACTCCGTCGTGCTGCTCGACGAAATCGAGAAGGCGCATCCTGACGTCTTCAACATCCTGCTGCAGGTGCTGGACGAGGGACACCTGACGGACAACTACGGGCGCGTCATCGACTTCAAGAACACCGTCGTCATCATGACCTCGAACGTCGGCGCGCGTGACATGGTCAAGGGCAAGGCCCTGGGCTTCGCGCAGCCCGATGCGCGAGCCACCTTCGAGAAGCTGGCGGAGAAGGTCAAGGAAGAGATCAACAAGACCTTCAACCCCGAGTTCCTGAACCGCCTGGACGACGTCATCGTGTTCCACCCGCTCACGCGGGAACACATCACCCAGATCGTGGCGATTCTGCTGCGGGAAGTGCAGAAGCGCCTGGGCGAGGAGGAGCTCACGCTCCGGTTAACGCCGGCGGGCACGGACTTCCTGGTGGACCGCGGCTACGATGAGCACTTCGGCGCGCGCCCGCTGAAGCGCGCCATCCAGAAGTACGTCGAGGATCCGCTCTCGGAGAAGATCCTGATCGGCGAGTTCGCGCGGGGCGACGAGATCGAGGTCGACGTGGCCCCGGACAAGGAACGGCTGGCGTTCCGCGCGCTCTCCGGCTCGAAGGCGTGATCCGCCAGCTTTCTTTCATTATTCTCGTGGGTTCGGTCGTACTCGCCCCGCGCGCCGCGCGCGCGCAGGGTGAGGCGCCCGCGCCCCAGACCGTCGCCCCCGACTCCATCGTGGTGCTCGGACTGCGTCGCCTGGAGCGCAGCCAGGTGCTGGAGCAGGGCGGGCTCGCCCCGGGTCGGCCGGTGGGCTATCGGGATATTCAGCGCGCCGTCCAGGCGCTCTACACCACCGGCCAGTACGACGACGTGCGGGTCGAGCAAACCGCGGTGGGCGGACGCGAGCTGCTGATCGTGCGGGTGCGCGAACGCCCTATCCTGATCAAGTGGGCGCTGCGCGGGGTGAGCCGACTCGGCGAGCACGGCGTGCGCGACAAGGTGCAGCTGCTCGAGGGGCGGCCGATCGACCCCGCCGCGGTGGCCCGCGGGCGCGGCCGCATCGACTCGCTGTACCGCGCGGAAGGCTACTACCTCGCCAGCGTCAAGGTGGTGCACGTCTACGAGGCCGACTCGTCCCGGGTCCGCGTGATCTTCGACGTGGACGAAGGCCGGCGCGTGGCGATCGCCCGGTTGAAGTTCGAGGGCACCACCCACTTTTCCGACGCCGAGCTCGTCGGCCAGATGAAGACCGGCCCCGAGGGCTTCTGGTGGTTCCGCTCGGGCGACTACGACGACGACAAGCTGCGCGCGGATCTGCAGGAGCGGCTCCCCAAGTTCTACGGGGACCGGGGCTACGTCGACTTCCAGGTGCTGGGCGACACGCTGCTCGTCGACGACACGACGGGGAAGGCCACGCTCGTGGTGCGCGCGAGCGAGGGCGATCCCTATCGGGTCGGCACGTTCGAGATCGTGGGCAACCGCCGCTTCTCCACCGAGGACCTGGAGCAGCTGTTCCCCTTCAAAGGCGAGACGCGCACCGGGCTGTTGGGGTTGGGCGGGGTGCAGCGCGGCCCGGCGTACTTCAACCAGCAGAAGTGGGACGACGCCACCCAGCAGATGCGTACGCTGTACTACAACAACGGCTACATCTACATGCAGCCGCGCGCCGAAGTGATCCGGCGCACCGGCGCGGACGGCAAGCCGGTGGTGGACCTGCGCTGGGTGATCACCGAAGGCCAACCCGCCATCGTCAACAAAGTTGAGATCGCCGGCAACGACGTCACGCACGAGCGCGTGATCCGCGAGGCGATCATCCTGCTCCCGGGGGACGTGTTCCGCCAGGACGCCCTGATCCGCTCCTACCAGAACATTTCGAACCTGGGGTTTTTCCAGCAGCCGGTGCCGTTCCCGGACACGCGGCCGGCGAACGATCAGGGGGACGTGGACGTCATCTTCCGGGTGACCGAGAAGCGCACGGGGAACATCAACTTCGGCGCCTCCGTGGGGCAAGGGACCGGCCTGGGCGGCTTCCTCGGGCTCGACGAACCGAACCTCTTCGGGCAAGGGAAGCGCGGCCGGTTCCAGTGGCAGTTCGGGAAGAACATCAACGACTTCGACCTGTCCTACACCGACCCCGCGTTCCGCGACTCGCGCGTCTCGATGACGGTGGGCGTGCACAACACCCGCCTGCGCTACACCATCTCCGACCTGGGGCAGCTGCGCCGGCGCGGCGGCAATCTCCAGTTCGGCTTCCCGCTGTTCAACGATCGCTACACGCGGCTGTTCGTCTCGTACGCCATCGACGATCAGACCTTCACCGGCGCGACCACCGGCCTCGCATCGCTCAGCTGCAACAACTGTATCCGCTCCACCATCGGCTTCTCGGTCATGCGCGACACCCGGATCGACCTGCCGTTTCCCACGGCGGGGACGATGCACTCCGTCGGCCTCTCGCAAAGCGGCGGTCCGCTCGGGGGCACCGGCAACTTCCAGCGCGTGGACCTCGAGGGCCGCTGGTACGCCCCGCTCTCGAGCGGCGGCCGCACCGGCGGCGGGGTCAAGTTCGTCATGGGCCTCTCAACCCGGTCCGGATTCGTGTTCGGCAACTCGCCGTTCATCGACCAGCTGTTCACCATGGGCGGCACGCAGTACGGCATCCCCCTACGCGGCTACGACGAGTTCTCGATCACGCCGCACGGTTTCGACCCGAGCGCCAGCGGCGGGCAGGCGAGCGCCAGCGCGTTCGGAAAGACCTATCTCGCGATGACCGGGGAGGTGGGAGCCCGGCTGTCGCAGATGTTCTATGTGGCCGCGTTCTACGACGCCGGCAATGTGTGGGCGCGCGCCGGGCAGTTCAACCCGACGCGGCTACTCCGCGGCGCCGGCATCGGGCTCAGCATCATCTCGCCGCTCGGCCCCATCGGCATCGACTGGGCGTACGGCTTCGACCGCACCGACGTGTTGGGCCGGCCGGCCCCCGGCTGGAAGCTGCACTTCAAGCTTGGCAATTTCTTCTGAGCTCGAGCCCCGCGCGCTTCGCGGGATGACCTTTACCGCAAAAACTCTTCGGGAGACGTGTTATGAGGCGAGCAGTGACGGTGTGGGCGTGGCTCGGCCTTCTCGCCGCGGCGGCGGCGCCGGGTGGGGCGCAGGCGCGCCCGTCGCAGCCTTCGCTCAAGATCGGGTTCATCAGCTCGCGGCAGATCCTGCAGCAGACGCCCGGGTACGCGGCGGCGGAGTCGACGTTCAACAAGGAGCTCGAGGGCTTCCGGGACGAGGTCAAGAAGCTGCAGCAGCAGCTCGATTCGGCGGTCCGGGTCTTCGACCAGCAGTTGATCGCGTTGTCGCCCGCGGCCAAGCAACAGAAGCAGAAGGACCTGCAGCAGCTGCAGCAGAAGTTCGAGCAGCGCTCGAACGATCTCCAGGGCCGCGCCCAGCAGCGCGAGCAGGAGCTGCTGCAGCCGATCCAGGCTCGCGTCAACGCGGTGATTCAGGGGCTCCGGGCCGAGGGGAATTACGCGCTGATCTTCGACGCCGACGCTCCTAACTCGAACATCGTCGCCGCCGATCCCGCCCTCGACATCACCAGCAAGGTGCTCGAGCGGCTGAAGCAGTCGCAGTAGCGGGCCCTAGCCCCGTGAACGCACGGCTCTCGGCCGCCGAGATCGCAGCGCTCACGCAGGGAGAGCTCGTCGGTCCGGCCGACGTCACGGTCACGGGCGTCGCTCCGATCGACCGGGCGGGGCCGGACGATTTGTCTTTTCTTGCGAGCAGGCGCTATCTCCCGTATTTTCAACAGTCTAGGGCCGCGGTCGTGCTCTGTAAGCCGGACCTGGCACAGGAGTCCGGAGGGCCGCGCTGCCGCGTGATCGTGCGGGATCCGCACGTCGCCCTGCTCTCAGTCATTCCGGTGCTCTACCCGGAGCCGACCTGGACCGCGGGAGTGCACCCCACGGTGGTGATCGGACGCGGGGCCCTGTGGGACGAGCCGGTCGCGATCGGGCCTTATGCGGTGCTGGGGGAGGGGGTGCGGCTCGGAAAGAACGTCCGAGTGGGCGCGGCGTGCGTCCTGGGGAACGACGTGCAAGTGGGGGATGACGTGCGCATCTACCCTCACGTGGTGTGCTACAGCGGGACGGTCATCGGTAACCGGGTGATTCTGCACGCCGGCGCCCGGCTCGGATCGGACGGTTTCGGCTACGTGCCCGGCCGGGGCGGCGAGCTGCCCCGCAAGGTCCCCCAAATCGGCCGCTGCATCATCGGGGACGACGTGGAGATCGGCGCCAACACCACGATCGACCGCGGCAGCGTCGACGACACGGTCATCGGCGCCGGGACGAAGATCGACAACCTCGTGCAGATCGGACACAACTGCCGGATCGGGGCGCGCTGCCTGATCGCGGGGCAGGCGGGGATCGCGGGCAGCACGCACGTCGAGGACGATGTGTTCCTGGCGGGGCAGGCGGGACTGGCTGACCACGTCACCATCGGCCGGGGGGCGCGGGTGACGGTGCAGGGGGGCGTGATCGGCGACATCCCCCCAGGGGCGACGGTCTCGGGGTATCCGGCCCGGAGCCACCGCGAGTTCCTGCGCGCCCAGGGGGCGCTGTACCGGCTGGCACAGATCGTCGACGACCTCGAGGCGCTGGTACGGCGCAAGGAGGAGCCCCATCAGTAGACGCTCCATCCGGCAGCGGGCATCGGTGTCGGGGCAGGGGCTGCACACGGGCGCCGAGACTGAGGCGACGTTCCTGCCCGCGCCGCCGGGCCAGGGGATCGTGTTCCGGCGGACCGACCTGGCAGGCGCGCCCGTCGTCCCGGCGCGCCTGACCGAAGTCGCGGCGGTCGAGCGCCGCACCGCCATCGGCAGGGGCCGGACGACGATTCACACGGTGGAGCATCTCCTGGCCGCGGTGGCGGCGCACGAGATCGACGACCTGACCGTCGAGCTGACGGGCCCCGAGCCGCCAATCCTGGACGGCAGCGTCCAGCCGTACTTCGCGGCGCTCACACAGGCGGAGCCGGTCGAGGTGGACGGGGAGCCGGTAGTGCTCAGCGTGCAAGCGCCGTTCACCGTGACCGAGGGGGACTCGAGCTACGTGGTGGCGCCTGCGAAGGAGTTCCGGCTCACGGTGACGATCGAGTGGTCGCATCCGCTGATCGGGCGGCAGTCGGGCAGCTACAGCGTCACCCCGCAGAGCTTCGCCCAGGAGCTGGCCGCGGCCCGGACGTTCGGCTTCGCGAGCGAGGTCGAGGGGCTGAAGGCGAAGGGGCTCATTAAGGGCGCGTCCGCGACGAGCGCGATCGTGCTGGACGATCGCGCGCTGGTGAACGGCGGCAGGCTCCGCTGGCCGGACGAGTTCGTGCGCCACAAGGCGGCGGACATCGTCGGCGATCTGGCGCTGACAGGGGCGCGGATCCGCGCCCACGTCGTGGCCATGCGGCCGAGCCACGGCGGGAACGTCGCGCTCGCCCGCGCGCTGTCCCGGGCCGCCAAGCGTACGGGGGCTCCGACGATGGATATAGGGCGCATCATGGACGTGCTGCCGCATCGCTACCCCTTCCTGCTGGTCGATCGGATCATCGAAGTCGAAGGGCAGCAGCGGATCGTCGGCATCAAGAACGTCACCATCAACGAGCCGTTCTTCCAGGGACACTTTCCGGGCCACCCGATCATGCCGGGCGTGCTGATCATCGAAGCGATGGCCCAGGTCGGCGGGATGCTGCTGATGAGCCATTTCGAGGGACAGGACGTTTCGGACAAGGTCGTGTACTTCATGTCGCTCGACAACGTGAAGTTCCGCCGGCCGGTGGTGCCGGGGGACCAGATCCGCTTCGAGCTCGAAATGATCCAGTTCCGCGGCAAGACGTGCAAAATGAAGGGCGTCGGCTATGTGGACGGGCAGGTCGTGGCGGAGGCGGAGATGATGGCGATGGTGACCGAAAAGTGATCCATCGGACCGCGCTGGTCGATCCCACGGCGCAGCTGGCCCACGACGTGACCGTCGGTCCGTACGCGATCATCGGCCCGCACGTGACGATCGGCGAGCGCTGCCACGTCGCGGGTCACGCGGTGCTCGAGCGCAACGCGCGGCTCGGCTCGGGGGTGAAGGTCGGCTACGGCAGCGTCATCGGGAACGACCCCCAGGACTTGAAATACAAGGGCGAAGAGACGTGGGTCGAGATCGGCGACGCGACCGTGATCCGCGAGTACTGCACCATTAACCGCGGGACGCCCGCCACCGGCAGGACGTCGGTGGGGCAGCGCTGTTTCCTGATGTCCTACGTGCACATCGCGCACGACTGTGCCGTGGGCAACGACGTGATCATCGCCAACGCGGTGCAGATGGCCGGCCACGTGACCGTCGAGGATCGGGCGATCATCAGCGGGCTCGTGCCGATCCACCAGTTCGTGCGCATCGGTACGTTCGCCTTCGTGGGCGGCGGCTCGCGCGTGAACCAGGACGTGCCGCCCTACACGAAGGCCGTCGGCAACCCCGTGCATCTCTACGGGCTCAACTCGGTGGGTCTGCAGCGCGCCGGCTTCTCGCCCGATGTGAAGCTCGCGCTCAAGCGCGCCTACCGTCTCCTGTTCAACTCCGACATGACCGTCAGCCAGGGGATCGCGAAGGCGCGCGCCGAGCTGCCCCAGACGCCGGAGGTGGAGAGCTTCCTCAAGTTCATCGAAGGATCCCAGCGGGGAGTGTTGGTGTGAGCGCGACGGGGAGGCCGATCCGGGTCGGCGTCATCGGCACCGGGGCCCTCGGCTTCCACCACGCGCGGCTGCTCCGCCGGATGCCGGGCATCGAATTCGCCGGCATCTACGACAAGAATCCGGCGCGTGCGGCCGAGGTCGCGCAGCAGCTGGAGACTGTCGCCCATCCGTCGCTCGAGGCTTTGCTCGAGCGCGTGGACGCGGTGACCGTGGCCGTGCCGACCCCTGCCCATGCGGCGGTGGGGCTCGCGGTGCTGGGGCGCGGCATCGCGCTGCTGATGGAGAAGCCGCTCGCCGATACGGTGCCGGGCGCCGAGCAGCTGGTGCGACGGGCGGGGGAGCGGGGCGTCGTGCTCCAGGTGGGGCACGTCGAGCGGTTCAATCGCGCCGTGCGCGCCGCTGCCCCATACCTGGACGAGCCCCGCTTCCTGCAGATCGATCGCCTCGCGCCGTTCCAGCCGCGCGGCACGGACGTGGCCGTGATCCTCGACCTCATGATCCATGATCTCGACCTGGTGCTCGAGCTCGTGCGCTCCGACGTGGCGGACGTCCGGGCCACGGGCGTACCTCTCCTCACCACGCACGTGGACATCGCCAACGCCCGCATCGAGTTCGCGAACGGCGCCATCGCCAACGTGACCGCGAGCCGCGTCTCCCGAGAGCGCACCCGCAAGCTGCGGATCTTTCAGCCGACCGGGTATTTCTCCCTCGACCTGGCGCAGGGGACGGGCGAGTTCTATCGCCTGAAGCCCGGGTGGCAGAGCCTCGCCGCCACGCGACTGGAGCAGATCGTCGAGCACGTGCGGCTCGAGGCACCGGAGGCGGAGCCGCTCAAGCTCGAGCTCGAGAGCTTCCTCCGCGCCGTGCGGGGCGAAGAGGAGGTCGTCGTGTCGGGCGCCGCCGGCGCACAGGCGCTGGCGCTCGCCTTCCGGGTCGCCGACGCCGTCCAGGCCTCGCCCCTCGCCACCGCGCGGCCGTGAGCCCCGGGAGGGGGCCGGGGGGGCCGCGCATCTACGTCTCGGCGGGCGAGCCGTCGGGCGACGCGCACGCCGCGGCCGTGGTCACGGCGCTGCGGCGGCGGCTCCCTGATGCCACCTTCGAGGCGTTCGGCGGCCCCGGGCTCGAGGCCGCGGGCGCCACCGTGCTGGACCGCATGGAGCGGATGTCGGTGGTGGGCTTCGTCGAGGCCCTGGCGAAGCTGCCGGCGCATTTCCGCCTGCTGGGACGCGTGGGCGACGCGTTCCGGGCCGGGCGCTACGACCTCGTCATCCTCGTGGACTACCCCGGCTACCATCTGCGCGCAGCGGCGGCGGCGCGTGCCGCGGGCATCCCAGTGCTCTACTACATCGCACCGCAAATGTGGGCGTGGGGTGTGGGACGGGTCCGCAAGCTCACGACGGTGCAGCGCTTGGCCGTGATCCTCCCGTTCGAAGAGCCCTTCTTCCGGCAACGCGGCGTCCCGGCGACGTTCGTCGGGCACCCGCTGCGCGACCGGGTGCCCCCGCCGCCCCGCGCCGAGGCGCGCCGGACGCTGGGCCTCGATCCGAGTCGCCCGGTGCTCGGCGTGTTTCCCGGCAGCCGCGCGCAAGAAGTCGCCCGGCTGTGGCCGGTGTTCCGGGATGCGGCCGCCGCCGTGCTCGCCGAGCACCCGACCGCGCAGGTCGTGGTCGCGGGCACGCCGCGAGGGCGTTACGACAGGCCCGGCGCGATCCACATCCACCGGGGCGACCCGCTCCCCGTGTTTGCCGCCGCGGATGCTGGGCTCTGCAAGTCGGGGACGACGACGCTCGAGGCCGCCCTCGCCGACCTCCCCATGGTCATCGCGTATCGACTCAACCCGGTGTCGTTCGCGATCGCCATACGCCTGCTCCGCGTGCCCCATGTCGGGCTCGTCAACCTGATCGCGGGTCGCGAGGTGGCTCCCGAATTCCTGCAGGCGGCGGCGACGCCGCAGGCGCTCGCGGCCGCGGTTCTCCCGCTGCTCGACGGGCGGAGCGACGCCGCTCGACACCAGCGCGAGGGGCTGGCGCTGGTGCGGGACCGGCTCGGGCCCCCCGGTGCGGCCGACCGGGTCGCCAGACTCGCCGAGGAGCTGCTGGGGTGAGGCTGCGCTGGGCCGACCGCCTGGCTGCGAGAGTGGGCGCGACGTTGCTCGGCCTCGTCGCCGCCACCTGGCGCTATCGGGTCCGCGGCTGGGAGCACGTGAAAGACGCCCGCCGCCTGCAGCGACCGATCGTGTACGTGCTGTGGCACAGTCGTATCCTCCCGCTGCTCTACTCGCGGCGCGGAGAGGGCGTGGCGCTGCTCATCAGCCGTCACCGCGACGGCGGCCATCTCGCCGAGTTGTCGGCGCGCTGGGGCTACCGCGTCGTCCGGGGGTCCTCCAAGCGCGGCGGTGAGGCGGGGCTGCTCGGCCTGGTGCGCTACTTGCGCGAGGGCGCCGAGGTCGCCCTCACCCCTGACGGCCCGCGCGGGCCGGCGGAGCGCGTGAAGCCTGGCGCTCTCGCCGCAGCCCAGCACGCCGACGCCCTGGTCATCGCGGTGGGCGCGCGAGCCTCGTCCGCCTGGTGGCTCCGCTCGTGGGACCGCTTCTGCTTGCCGAAGCCGTTCGCCACGATCGACGTCGCCTACAGCGCGCCGTTCACCGTCGGCGACGGAAAGGACGGGGTGCGGCGCGGCATCGCGGACGTAGAGCAGGCGCTGCAAGCGGTCACCTACGGCGAAGCGGCGGGAACGGGGAAGGGGCAAGGGTGAGCGGTGCTCGAGTCGTGCGCTGGGTGTGGGGGAGGGCGCCCGTCGCTCGCGTGGCGCGGCTCGCTCTGGTGCCGCTGGCGCTCGCGTACATCGCGATCGTCCGTGTCCGCGCGACAGCCTATCGCCGCGGCGTGCTGCGGGCCAAGCGCCTGGTCGTCCCGACGGTCGCGGTGGGGAATCTGTCGGTCGGGGGGACGGGCAAGACGCCGCTCGCGGCCTGGATCGCGCGCCGCTACGTGGGGCAGGGCCGCACGCCTGGTATCCTACTGCGCGGCTACGGAGCCGACGAGCCGCTGGTGCACCGTCGGCTGGTCCCGGAGGGCGTGGTTGTGGCGCATCCGGACCGCGTCGCGGGCGCGGCGCAGGCCCGCGCGGCCGGCGCAGACATCCTGGTGCTCGACGACGCGTTCCAGTTGCTCTCCGTGGTGCGCGATCTCAACATCGCGGTCGTGAGCGCCGAGAGCGTGGAGGGCTCCCGCTGGCCGCTGCCGGCTGGGCCGTGGCGGGAGGGATGGGACGCGCTGGCCCGCGCCGACGTTATCGTGGTGACCCGGAAGCGCGCGTCGGCCGCGGCGGCGGACGCTCTCGCGCGCCGGCTGGAGCAACGACGGGCCGACACCCTCGTGTGTGTCGCTCACCTCGCCGTGGGCCAGCTCGAGGGGATGCAGTCTGGAACGCGCCATGAGCTGCCGGTGCTCGCCGGGCGCCGCGTCCTGGCGGCTGCTGGGATCGCCGATCCGGAGACGTTCGCAACGCAGCTGCGCGGTCTCGGCGCTATCGTGCAACTCCAAGCGTATCAAGATCATCACCCCTACGCGGAGGCCGATCTCACGGGCCTCGTGCGAGGCTCGGCCGGGGCGGATTATGTTGTAGTCACTGAGAAGGACGCCGTGAAGCTCCGCGGCCGGTGGCCGGGCGACGTGCCCGAGCCGCTGGTCGCGGGGCTTGCCGTCCAATGGGAGCGGAACGGCCCGATGCTGGAACACGCTCTGGACGCTGTGCCCCGTTGGAACAGACCCTGACGCGAGAATCATGAGCGAACCTGCGATCCATACCGAGCGGCAGATGATTCGGCCGGAAAAGGACACCTTCCTGGCCGAAGAGAACCCGTTCGAGGCAATGATGGAGCGCTTCGACCACGCCGCACAGCTGCTCAAGCTCGACTCCGGCCTCTACAAGGTCCTCCGCAACCCCGAGAAGCAGATCATCACGTCGGTCCCCGTGGTGCGCGACAACGGCGAGGTCGAGGTGTACACCGGCTACCGGGTGTTGTACAACACGTCGCGCGGGCCCGCGAAAGGGGGCATCCGCTTCGACCTGAACGTGACGCTCGAAGAGGTGAAGGCGCTCGCGGCCTGGATGACGTGGAAGTGCGCCCTCGTCAACATCCCGTTCGGGGGCGCCAAAGGGGGCGTGGTGTGCGATCCGACGGCCATGTCCATGCAGGAGCTCGAGCGGGTGACGCGGCGCTACACGTCCAGCATCATCGAGACGCTGGGGCCCGATTCGGACGTGCCGGCGCCAGACGTGAACACCAACGAGCGCGTGATGGCGTGGATCATGGACACCTACTCCATGCACAAGCGCCACACGGTGACGGCGGTGGTGACCGGCAAACCGGTCGAGATGGGCGGGTCGCTGGGCCGGCGCGAGGCGACAGGCCGGGGCTGCATGATCGTGACGCGGGAAGCGCTGGCGCGCTTGGGGATGTCGCTCAAGGGGGCGCGCGTGGCGATCCAGGGGTTCGGCAACGTGGGCTCGGTGACCGCGGATCTCCTGGCCAAGGAAGGGGCGGTGATCGTGGCGGTGTCCGACAAGTCGAGCGGCCTGCACAACGCCAAGGGGCTCGACGTCGGCGACGTGCTCAAGTGGGTCCGGGAGCGCCGCCAGCTCGCCGGCTACCCGAAAGCCGACGCGATTCCGAACGACCAGGTGCTCACCCTGGACTGCGATGTGGTGGTCCCCGCCGCGACCGAGAACGTCATCACCCGCAAGAACGCTCCCCACATCAAGGCGAAGATCATCTGCGAAGGCGCGAACGGCCCCACGACCGCCGCCGCCGACGAGATCCTCGAGAAGAAGGGTATCTTCGTCATCCCCGACATCCTGGCGAACGCGGGTGGGGTGACCGTCAGCTACTTCGAGTGGGTGCAGGACCGGGGCGGCTACTTCTGGGACGAGGACACGGTCAACCGCCGGCTCGAGAGCATCATGGTGCGCTCGTTCACCGAGGTCGTGAGTTGGGCGGAGCGCCACGCAGTGAACACGCGGATCGCGTCGTACATGATCGCGATCGATCGCGTGGCGGCGATGCACCGGCTGCGTGGGATGTATGCCTGATGCGTTATCACGTCGTCGCGGTGGGCCGCGTGCGGGACGCGGCGCTCCGGGCGGCATGTGACGGGTATCTCGAGCGGCTGCGGCGCTATACGAAGGTGGAGGAGCGGGAACTGAAGGACGAGGCGCGAATCCTCGAGGCGATTCCCGAGGGCTCGCGCCTCGTCGCGCTGGCGGAACAGGGGGAGCAGTGCACGTCGAGTCAGCTGGCGGACTGGACGGCCCGCTGGGAGCTGGAGGGACGGGACGTGGCGTTCGCCCTGGGCGGCGCCGCAGCGCTGCCGGCGCCGGTGCTGCACGAGGCCGAGCGCATCTGGAGCCTCTCCCGCCTCACGTTCCCGCACGAGCTGGCGCGCGTCGTCCTGTACGAGCAGCTGTATCGTGCCTACACCATCCGCCGGGGGGAGCCGTACCATCGGGGACCCTGAGTTGACGGCGGCCGACCGGGCGGCGCTGCTGCGCTTCGCGCGCGCCACGCTCGCGGCGCACCTTGCCGGTCGGCTGCTGCCGCCCCTCCCGGAGGTGCCCGGGGCCGCGCTGCGGCGCGGGGCATTCGTCACCATCACCGAGGCCGGGGCGCTGCGCGGGTGCGTCGGCCGCATCGCGGACGAACGGCCGCTCGGCGACGTCGTGCGCGAGATGACCGTGGCCGCCGCGCGGGATGACCCCCGCTTCGCTCCGGTCACCCCGGAGGAGCTCCCCCGCCTCGCGCTCGAGATCTCAGTGTTGACGTCGGCCGCGCCGCTTCCTCTGACGCCCGTGGATCCGGCCCGGGTCGTGGCCGGCCGGGACGGCCTCATCGTGCGGCGCGGCCGCCACGTCGGCCTGCTGCTGCCGCAGGTGGCGACCGAGTATCATTGGGGGCCCGAGGCATTCCTGGCGGCGACGTGCCGCAAGGCCGGCCTCCCCCCCGACGCGTGGCGGGAACCGGACACCGAGGTGCTCACGTTCCAGGCGGACGTCTTCGGCGAATGACCGAGTGGTTCGAGCAAGAGTTCGGCGCGGAGTATCCCGCGCTCTCCCCGTACCGCGACAAGGAGTGGGGGAAGGGGGACCCGTGATTCCGCGCATCGTCCCGACGCCGATCGCACCGCTCACGCTCCCGACCCAGACGCTGCAGCCGCGGCGCGTCACTCCCGAGGTCCTGGCGTCCACGCTGCCCGGCCCGGGGCGCGACAAGCTCGCCGACGGCGCGGTGCTGGCGGTGACGACCGGCCAGCAGCCCGGCCTGTTCACCGGTCCGCTCTACACCGTGTACAAGGCGCTGTCGGCGATCGCACTGGCGCAACGGCTCGAGCGAGCGCTGGCCGCGCCGGTCGTGCCGGTGTTCTGGGTCGCCGGGGACGACCACGACTTCGCGGAAGCCAATCACGCCGCGTTCCTGAATGCGCAGGGCGACCTGGCGGATATCGTTCTGCGGGAGCGCCCGGCCGACGCGCCGCTCGCGCCCCTGGCGCGGGAACGCTGCGGCGCCGAGATCCGCGGGGCGCTGGACCAGCTCAAGTCCGGCACGCCGGACACCGAGTTCAAGGCGGACGTGGTGCGCTGGCTGGAAGGCGCGTACCGGCCCGAGGTCACGCTCGCCGACGCTTGCGCCGAGGCCCTGCAGGTGCTGCTCGCGCCGCGGGGGCTCGCCGTGCTGCGTGCCCACGACCGCGGGGCCAAACAAGCGGCGGCGCCGTGGCTGCTACGCGGTCTCGGCACGACCCTGCCGGACGGCTACACGCCGGTGTTCGTCGAGGCCGGCCAGGGGCGGGACCGGCTGCAGGCGAGCGGCGACGCCTTCGTCACGCGTCGCAGCCAGGAGCGATTCACGCGCGTGGACCTCGAGCGCCTCGCGCGAGAGGCTCCAGAGCGCCTCTCGCCCAACGTGCTGCTGCGACCTGTGATCGAGGCGGCGCTGCTGCCCACGCTCGCGTACGCAGCGGGACCCGCCGAGCTCAAGTACCTCCCGGACGCCGCACCGCTGTACGACCTGCTGGGGGTCGCGCGCCAGGCGCCGGTGCCGCGCTGGTCGGGCGTGCTCGTGGAGGGCCGTGTGGAAAAGCTGATGCAGCGCTACGGCCTGGGGCTCGAGGCGCTGGACGGCAAACCGGGCGAACTCGAAGCGCGCCTGGTGCGGGAATCGCTTCCCCCCGAGGCGACCGAATCGTTCGGCACGCTGCGGCAAGAGATCGAAGTGCGCTACGCGGGCCTGGCGCGGGTCGTCTCGGCGGTGGATCCCACGCTCGAGCGCACGGTCCAATCGGCGCGCAATGCGGCATTGGTCGGCACGCAGGAGATCGAAAAGAAGCTGATCGCGAGCCTGAAGCGCGAGAGCGATACACTGCTGCGGCAGATCAGCCGCGCTCGGGACGCGGTGTATCCTCGGGGCGAGCCGCAGGAGCGCGTGCTCACGCTCGCGTCGTTCCTCATCCGCTACGGCCCTGGTTTGCTCGATGCGCTCGGCGATGAGGTGGCGCGGTGGGCGGACGCTCCGTAGAATCCTGTCCATGTGGATCCTCGTCATCGTGCTCGTCATCGCCTTGATGATTCCCATCACGGCGATCCTAGTCGAGTCGCCGCTCGGCCAGTCGATGGCGCGTCGCCTGGAAGGAGTGAAAGACGGAGCGGCGGGGAACGCGCGGGAGCTGGAGCGCCGCGTCGAGGCGCTCGAGACCGATATCGCGGACCTGACCCGGTCCGTGACCGGGATGCGGGAGGAGATCCAGTTCGTCCAGCGGTTGTTGGAAGACCCCAAGACGAAGCACACTTGACGGCGCCGGAGCCGACCGGCGGACGCCAGGCGGCCCAGGTCGCCGCCGGCATCTTGTTGAGCCGCGTGCTGGGGTACGTGCGCCAGCGCGCCATCGCGTACTACATCGGCAACGGCTGGGCCGCGGACGCCCTGACCGTCGCCCAGCGGATCCCCAACACCATCCGCAACCTCCTGGCGGAAGGGACGTTGTCGGCGTCGTTCATCCCCGTGTACGCGGCGCTCAACGAGCGGTCGGACAAAGGCGCGGCACGCGCTCTGGCCGGCGCGATCCTCGGACTCCTGCTGCTCGCGACGGGTGTCCTGGCGCTGGTGGGCATCGGCTTCGCGCCCGCACTCACGACCGTGTTCGGCGCCGGGCTGCGGGGCGACGCGCGCGCCCTCGCCGTGAGTTTGATGCGCCTGTTGTTTCCGATGTCGGGCCTGATGGTGATCTCAGCCTGGTGCCTCGGTGTCCTCAACACCCACCGGCGGTTCTTCCTGTCGTACGCGGCGCCGGCCGTGTGGAACATCGCGGGGATCGCGGCGCTGGTCGGGGCGGGCACGTGGCTCGTGTCGCCGGCCCTGCCCATGGCCGAGCAGCTCACGCGACTTTCGCTGGCGCTGGCGTGGGGAACGGTCGCAGGCAGCGTGCTGCAGGTGGCTGTGCAGCTGCCGGCCTGCGCCCGCGCGCTGCAGGGCCTGACGGTGCAGTGGAGTCTTTCCGCCGAGGGCGTGCGCGACGTCCTCGTCGCCTGGCTCCCGGTCGTGCTCGGCGCGGGCGTCGCGCAGATCTCGGGTCTCATCGATACCTTGCTCGGCACGCTCGCGGGGGAGGGCGGGGCGTCGAGCCTGCAGTACGCGCAGCTGCTGCAGATCCTGCCGATCAGTCTGTTCGGCACGTCGGTGGCGGCGGTGTCGCTGCCGGATCTCTCGCGCGACGCCCAGCGCGCGACGCCCAACGAGCAGTTACGGGCGCGGATCGCCGTGGGGTTTCGACGCATCGTCTTCTTCATTCTGCCGTCCTCCCTCGCCTTCGTGGCGCTCGCGCCGGTGATCGTGCGGCCGCTGTTCCAGACGGGGCGCTTCGCGGCCGCTGACACGGCACTCGTGGCGGGCGTGCTCGCGGCCTACGGAGTCGGGCTGCTGGGGCAGGCCTGCGTGAAGCTGTTCCAGTCCGGGTTCTACGCGCTGCGCGACACCAGGACCCCGGTAAAGATCGCTTCCGCGTCGCTCATCCTGTCGAGCGCCCTCGCCTACCTGCTGATGCGCCGCTTCGGACCGGCCGGCATCGCGCTTGGCTCGTCGCTCGGGGCGACGGTGAACGTCGTCTTCCACCTGCGGGACCTCGATCGGCGCGTGGGCGCCATCCTCGGCCGCACCGAGTGGCGCGCCTTCGGCGTCAGTCTGCTCGTCAGTGGCGCTGCCGCCGCGGCGGCTCTGGCGGTCGCTCGAATCACCACGCAGGCCGGGGCCCTCGCCGCGGCCCTTCTCGCCCTCGCTATCTTTGCGGCAGTGTATTTCGGCGGCACCATCGCCCTGCGACACCCCGACGCCCGTCGCCTGTGGACGTTCCTGCGCTGATCGCCCGACAACTGAAGGCGCTTCCCGACAAACCCGGCGTGTATCTGTGGAAGAACGCGGCCGGGGCGATTCTCTACGTCGGCAAGGCGAAGACCCTGCGCTCACGGGTGCCGAGCTACTTCGGCCCGGACGCGGAGTCCACCCCGGAGCGGTCGGCACTGGTCCGCCAGATCGCCGATCTCGAGACGATCATCGTGCCGAACGAAGCGCAGGCGCTGCTGCTCGAGAACAACCTCATCAAGGAGCACAAGCCGCGGTTCAACATCCGGCTGACCGACGACAAGAGCTACCCGCGCGTCGCGGTGACCGTCACGGAGCCGTTCCCCCGCGTGCTGGTGGTGCGGCGCGTGAACATCCCCGGCGCGCGCTATTTCGGGCCCTACACCGACGTGGCCACGCTCCGCCAGACGTTGAAGATCATTCGTCGGATCTTCACCGTGCGGTCGTGCCACTGGGACCTGCCGCACGACGCGCCCAACCGGCCGTGTCTGGACTACCATATCGAGCGGTGCCGGGCCCCGTGCGTCGGTTACCAGAGCGAAGCAGACTACCGCCGGATGATCGACGACGTCTTGCTGTTTCTCGAGGGCAAGACGGTCGACGTGCGGACGCGGTTGCGCGAGCGCATGCACGAAGCGTCGCAGCGGCTCGACTTCGAGCGCGCGGCCCAGCTGCGGGATGCGCTCAAGTGGCTGGACCAGCTGGAGCAGCCGCAGACCGTGGAGCTGGTGGGGGGCGGGGACGCCGACGCGATCGGGTTGGCGCGCGACGGGGACGACGCCTGCGGCGTCGTGCTGCGCGTGCGCGCTGGCCGGTTGATCGCCCGCGACCACCGCTTCCTGGAGAACGTGGAGCACGAGGCCGAAGGAGCGGTGTTGGCGGCGTTCCTGATGCGGTGCTACCTGCCACTCGAAGCACGCGCGCGGCACGCGCTGCTGCCGTTCGCACCGGACGACCTCGACGCGCTGCAACAGGTGGCGCCGGACAGCGATTGGCACGTCCCCCAACGGGGAACGTTTGCCAAGCTCGCCCAGCTGGCCGACCAGAACGCCCGCCACCTGCTCGACAGCCTGAAGATCGAGAGCTTCGACATCGACGAGCGGGCGGCCGATCCGGTGTTCGCGCTGGGGCGGGACCTGGGCCTCGCGGCGGTGCCGCGCTCGTTCGTGTGCATCGACATCTCGACCAACCAGGGCCGCGATACGGTCGGATCGTTGGTGTGGTTCGAGGCGGGACGCCCCAAGAAGGCGGAGTACCGTCGCTTCCGGATCCGGGGAGCACCCCAGGACGACTTCGCAGCGGTGCACGAAGTCGTCACGCGCTACCTGAGCCGCCGGATCAGCGAAGCGAAGCCGCTCCCCGATCTGGTGGTGATCGACGGTGGGAAGGGCCAGCTCGGTGCCGCCGGCGACGCGGCGCGGGCGCTCGGGCAGGAGAAGCTGCCGATCGTGAGCCTGGCGAAGCAGGAAGAGGAGGTGTTTCTCCCCGGGCGCTCCGATCCGCTGCGGCTGTCGCGGCGCAGCCCTTCGTTGAAGCTGCTGCAGCGCGCCCGCGACGAGGCGCACCGCTTCGCCGTGAGCTATAGTCGGAAACGGCGCGCCCAGCGCACGATCACCTCCGAGCTGCTCGCCATCCCGGGCGTGGGCCCGAATCGCCGGCGCGTGCTGCTCGAGCGCTTCGGCTCGCTGGCCGGGGTGAAAACCGCGACGCCGGCGGAGATCGCGGCGCTCCCTGGGTTCTCGACGACGCTCGCCGAGCGGATTCTCGAGCGCTTGAACCTCCGGCCGTGAAGCTGCCGTGGTCCCTCGAATGCTCCGCCTGCGGCAAGACCCGCGGCGCCGAAGGGCTGCCGGGCGTGTGCGACTGCGGCCAGCCCTTTCTGGTACGCTACCCCTCTGCGCCGCCGCTCGGCGCCAGATCGCACCTCGGCGACCGGCCCTGGACGATGTGGCGCTACCGCGAGTGGCTGCCCCTCGCCGACGGGGAGTCGCCTGTGACGTTGGGCGAGGGCGGGACGCCGCTGCTTGCAGTCGAGCGCGTCGCCGCGCGGCACGGCTTCGGGGATCTTTGGGTCAAAGAAGAGAGCGGCAATCCTACCGGCTCCTTCAAGGCACGGGGGTTGGCGGCGGCGGTGACGCGCGCGGCGCACGCCGGAGTGCGACGGCTCGTCGTGCCGACGGCCGGCAACGCCGGCGTCGCGCTCGCGGCGTACGCCGCCCGGGCGGGAGTCGCGGCGCGCGTGTACGCGCCTGCGAGTACGCCGCCCGTCATCCTCACGCAGATCCGGAGCTTCGGCGCCGAGCTGGTGCTGGTCGAGGGGCACATCGGCGACTGCGGGAAGGCAGCGCGCGCCTACGCCGCGGACACCGGGGCGATGGATGTGTCGACGCTGCGCGAGCCGTACCGCATCGAGGGAAAGAAGAGCCTCGGCCTGGAGGTGGTGGAGCAGCTCGGCTGGACCCTGCCGGACGTGATCGTGTATCCCACCGGTGGAGGCACCGGACTGATCGGCATGTGGAAGGCGTTCGGAGAGCTGGCCGCCGCGGGTTGGGTGCGTGGGCCCCTGCCGCGGATGTACAGCGTGCAGTCCGCCGGCTGTGCGCCGGTGGTGCAGGCGTTTCGAGCGGGGGCCGAGGCCTGCACGCCGTGGCCCGAGCCGCGGACGATTGCGGCCGGGCTGCGCGTGCCGAGCCCGCTGGGGGACCGCCTCATGCTCACGGCGCTGCGGCAGAGCGGCGGCGACGCGGTCGCCGTGACGGACGCGCAGCTCGTCGCCGCAGCGGAGCAGCTCCAGACGCTCGAGGGGGTCGATGCCTCTCCGGAGGGTGGGGCGACGCTCGCCGCGGCGCTCGAGCTCAAGGCACGCGGCGTGGTCAAAGCGGAGCAGCGCATCGTGCTCTTCAACACCGGCGCCGGGTGGCTCTACCGCGACTCAGCCGTTAATATTTCGCCGCTTCGGTCCCATGCGCATCGCCATTCTCGACCCGGCCGCCGGCATCTCAGGTGACATGACCCTCGGGGCGCTCCTGTCTGTGGGCGTCCCGGCGTCGTGGCTCGAGGAGCTGCCGCGTCGCCTCGCCTTGGCGGGCGTGGAGGTCACCATCCGCGAGGTGAGGCGGTGCGGGGTGAGGTGCAGCCAGGTCGAGTTCGTGATCCCCGAGCAGCCGCAGGGGCGGCACGTCGGAGAGCTCGTGCGCCTGGTCGAGGGTGCCCCTGTGTCGGATTGGGTGAAGGAGCGGGCGGTGCGCGCCTTCCGTCTGATCGGCGCCGCCGAGGGCCGCGTGCACGGCGTCCCGCTGGAGCAGGTCCACTTGCACGAGGTCGGTGCCGTGGATGCCGTACTCGACATCGTCGGCGCGATCGAAGGGTTCGAGCGGCTCGGTGTGGAGTCCATCTACCACTTGCCGATCGCCGTGGGAAACGGCTGGGTGGCGGCGGCGCACGGCAGGTTGCCCGTCCCCGCCCCGGCCACGGCGATCTTGCTCGAGGGACTGGAGGTGGCCGGGGGCAGTGGGGGGCCCATCGAAGGTGAAGCCACGACGCCGACCGGCGCGGCACTGGTGCGCGTGCTGTCCGCCGGGGCGCCGCCCGCGCGCTGGCGCCTGCTGCAGAGCGGCTGGGGCGCGGGGCAGCGCGACCCGCAGCACTATCCCAACGCGCTGCGCTTGCTCCTCGCCGAGCAGGCGGCGGAAGCGGGACGAGTAGTGCTGCTGGCCACGGATGTCGACGACATGAGCCCCGAGTACGTGGAGCCGATGCGGCAGGCGCTGGTGAGCGCCGGTGCGCTCGACGTGCAGACGTGGCCCGTGCAAATGAAGAAGGGCCGCTCGGGCTTCCGGGTGGAAGTGATGGCACCCGAGGAGCTGGCCGAAGCGGTGACCGCCGCGCTGTTCCGGCACAGCACGACGGCCGGCATCCGCCGCTGGGTGGCGGAGCGCACCACGCTGCCGCGCCGCCAGGTGACCATCCAGCTCTCGCCCGACGTGGCCGTTCGCGTGAAGGTGCTGGAGCAGCCCGACGCCGGCGGAGTCCGGGTCAAGCCTGAATACGACGATGTGCTCGCCGCCGCGCGAGCGCTCGGCCGGCCGCCGCTCGAGATCGCGCGCGCCGCCGAACGCGACGCGGAAGCGCTCGTCGCCAAATCCAAGGAGTGAGCATGACCGTCCATCGAACCGTGGCCGTGATCGTAGCGCTGGTGGTCGGAGCCGTCGCCCGGCCCCTGACCGCGCAGCAATGGGAGGGCGCCCGGTGCGACCTCAGCACCAAGCATTACCTCGTGAACAGCGGGGTCCTCTACTTGAAGAGCGCCACCGAGACCAAGTTCGTGGACAAGCGGGCGAAGGACCTGAAGGACGCGGACAAGGTGTTGCACGAGGCGGTCGCAACCGGAGGCCAGGAGAAGAATCCGGCCGCGTGGTACTACCTGGCCCGCTATTACGCTCTGCAGAACGACCTCGCGGGCGCCGACTCGGCCTTCACCAAGGCACTGGCGCTGGCGCCTACCTGCAAGGACGACATCGACCGCTGGCGGCGCATTTTCTGGGTCCCGGTGTTCAACGAAGGCGTCAAGGCGTGGCAGGCGGGGAACACCGACTCGGCCATCGCAAGCTTCCGGCGCGCCAACGCGATCTACAACGGCGAGCCGGCGGGCTTCATCTATCTGGGAACGCTGTTCGCCGGTCGCGAAGCCCCTGACGCCTCCCTCCGACAGAGAGACACCACCAAGTTCCGCACAGATTCGATTGTCTTTGCCACGCGTGCCGACTCGTCCGCGAAGTACTTCAGACTGGCGGTGCCGGCGGCCAGTGATCCGAAGTTCGCCAAGGAGAAGCGGGACGCCCTGTTCAACGTGGCCCGGGTGTACCACGCGGACCAGCGCTGGGAGGGCGCCGTAGCCGGCTACAAGGACTATCTCGCCGCTTACCCGAGCGACGTGCAGGCCATCGCCGGGCTGGCCGCCATCTACTCGCAGCAGGGAAAGCGCGACGACGCGGGGGCCCTATACAACCAGATCCTGGACCACGCCGATTCGGCTGAGGCGACGGACCTGTTCGCCGCAGCCCAAGCCGTCCTGAACGCGATCCCCAACGAGCCCGATACGGCGCCGGTCGGCAGCAAGTGCCGCGCCGACAAGCGGGCGCGGAATAAGGCGCTGACCGTCAAGCAGGTCGCGACGCGCTGCGCTGCCGTGACGGACGACACGATCAAGGCGTTCCGGACGTCGATCGCCGCCCCGCGCTACCGTTTGGCGGCGCGCGCGTACGAGGCGGGCCTCGCGAAAGACCCCTACTACCGCGAGGCGCTGTACAACCTGGGTGGCATCTACTATGTGCTCGGGGACAGCGCGAAGGTGCTGCCTCTGGTCCAGCGGCTGGTCGCGGTGGACCCGCTCAACCGCACGAGTCTCGCGAAGGTCGCCGGCGCCTGGCAGCTGCGAGGGAACAAGGATTCGACGCTGTACTACCTCACGGTCGCCGATTCCCTGACGGTCGAGGTGACGGTGGGCACCTTCACCTCGGACGAGCAGGGGGCGAAGCTCGGCGGGCTGTTCACCAATCTCAAGGCCAAGCCCAGCGCTCCGGCAGCGGTGACGTTCGAGTTCTTGAACGCGAAGGGCGACGTGATAGCGTCCCAGAAACAGGATGTGCCGACCATCGAGGCGAGCGGCAACCATGCGTTCGAGCTGAAGGCGGCGGGCGCCGGGATCGTGGCCTGGCGGTATCGGAAGTCGTAGACGTGACCCGCGCTTGGCTCGGGCTCGCGGTCGCCGCGTGTTCGGCGCTCGCCGCGCCGGCGGGGCCGAATCCGGGCTGGACACTCGTGTGGTACGACGAGTTCGACGGCCAGGCCCTCGACGCCACGAAGTGGGTGCGGGAGACCGGGGGCGACGGCTGGGGGAACGCCGAGCTCGAGTTCTACACCGACCGCGTCGAGAACGCGCACATCGACGCGGGCTACCTCGTCATCGAGGCCCGTCACGAGCCGTTCGCGAACCGCGAATACACGTCGGCCCGGCTCAAGACCCAGGGCTTGGGCGCGTGGAAGTACGGTCGCATCGAGGCCCGTATTCAGATACCGCGCGGTCAGGGGCTGTGGCCCGCGTTCTGGATGCTGGGCGACAACATCCCCACGGTCGGCTGGCCCGCGTGCGGCGAGATCGACATCATGGAGAACATCGGCAAGGAGCCCAGCCGGGTGCACGGCACGGTGCACGGCGCCGGGTACTCCGGTGCGCAAGGCGTCGGCCGCGCATATGACGTGCGCGCGGGCGCGTTCGCCGACACCTTTCACGTGTACGCCGTCGAGTGGGAGCAGGATGCGATTCGCTGGTACGTCGACGATACCCTCTACCTGACTGTCACCCCCAAAAGTCTTCCTGGACGCTGGGTGTACGACCATCCGTTTTTCATCATTCTCAACGTTGCGGTGGGAGGGTATTGGCCCGGCAGTCCGGATGCGACCACTGTCTTCCCGCAAACCATGCGCGTGGACTACGTGCGGGTATACCAGAAGAGCGGCGGGTGAGCACGGCGGCGGTGCTCGTGCTGCTGGCGGCCGTCCCGGCGGCGCCAGCGCAGGGCGTCGTCGACGTGTGGACCACGCACGGGCTGGAGAACGTGTTTCACGACGCGACGCAGCCGCGACGCGCATCTACCGCCATACGCCTCGCCGTCGCTCGCGGTGAAACCGAGTCCGCGCAGATCGTGCTGCGGGCGAAAGAGACCTGCCTCGACTCGGTGCGCGTGGAGCCGTCCCTCATGGTCGGCACTCGTGGCCGGCGCCTCGCTGCAGGCGCTGTCCGCGCCAATTGGATCGGATATGTGTGGCTGAGCCGCAACTCTGACCACACACCTGACAGCGAGCTGGTGCGCCGCGCACCGGACGACTTCCCCGACCCCCTGCTGGATGATGAGAGCGTCACATTGTGCGCGGGGTCGAGCCAACCCGCACTCGTGCGGGTAGCGATTCCGCGCGAAACGGAGCCCGGCGTCTACCACGGCACTGTGTCGCTTCGAGCCGGGGCCGAGCTGCTACGGACCGTCGGACTGACGGTCGACGTTGTGCCGGTCACCTTGCCCGACCTCCCGTCGCTCAGGGTGACGCACTGGTTCAGCTCACGAGCCATCGCCCTGCAGCATCACATCGAGGAATGGGGCGACGAGCACTGGAGACTGCTCCGGGCCTATGCGGAAGACATGCACACGCACGGCCAGACCATGTTCCAGACCGATCTCGAGCTGATTCGAGTCAGCCGGGAATCCGACGGCTCCTACACGTTCGACTACAGCCGGTTCGACCGCTGGGTCGAGCTGTTCTTTGCCGCGGGCTTGAGCGATATCGAGCTGATGCACGTCGGGCGGCGCACGGAGCCGTGGGCTTGGACGAACCCGTTCGAGCCCATCCCGCGTCGTGCCACGGCCACAGCGTCGGGGGACACCGTCGACATCCCGCTAGAGGACTACCTCAAGGACCTCCAGCGTCATCTGGTCGAGCGCGGCTGGGTGGACAAAGCGGTCATTCACGTCGCCGACGAGCCGATCGTGGAGAACGTCGAGTCTTGGCGTGCGCTGTCGCGGCGGGTGCACGCCGCCGCTCCCCGGCTGAAACGGATCGAAGCGATCCAGGCCCCGGATTTCGGGCGCGATTTGGAAATCTGGGTGGTGGAGGAGAGTTACCTGGAGCGCTGGTACGACATGTACCGAGCCAGGCAGCAAGTCGGCGGGATGGAGTTGTGGCTGTACACGTCGTGGCTGCCGCAGGGCGCTTACCTCAATCGCCTGATCGACTACCCCCTGCTGAAGACCCGCCTACTGCCTTGGATCGCGCTGCGGTACGAGCTGAGCGGGTGGCTGCATTGGGGTCTGAATCAATGGCCGAGCGATGTCGATCCCAACAAAGGACTGTTTGCGCCCGGCGATGACTTCATCGTCTACCCGGGCCGGGATGGGCCGCGCTCGAGTCTGCGATGGGAGGCGTTTCGTGATGGGATCGAGGATCACGCGCTGTTCACGCTGTGGCGACGGCGCAATCCTGCGGCGGCGCTTGCGGCCCTGCGTGACGTGGTCCCATCGTTCACCACGTACTCGCGCGATCCGGCGATCCTGCGCGCCGCGCGCGAGCGGGCCTTGCTCGCGCTCAGCCGTCCCTCTCCCTGAATCTCCCAGTTGGGTGCTGGCCCCCTGCTTGCTCCGCCTCCGCAGTACCTATAGATCTACCCCTACATGGCTTTCAACCTGCGTAGTCGTGTCCCCTCTGCAGACCGTACTCGGCACGGTGTTCCACACGTTTCCACGCAGGACTGGGTCGCGCGCATCAGGGCGGGGGATGAGGCGGCGTTTGAAGCGATGTTTCGGACGTATTACGACCGCCTCTGCCGCTACGTCGCGCCCTACCTGGGGAGCCGCGACGCCGCCGAGGACGCCGTGCAAGGCGTGTTCGTGCGGATCTGGGAGGATCGCGCGCGGTGGGCCGTGAGCGATCTCCCGCACTATCTCTACGCGGCCGTGCGCCGCCGCGCCATCAGCCAGATCCGGCGGACAGCCGTGCGGCGGCGCGCGGCGCCCTTGCTGATGCTCGAAGAGGCGGGTGCCGCCAGTCGGACGTCGGCGGACGCCGAGTTCGAGGCTGAGGCGCTCCAGCGGCGGCTCGAGCGGGCCCTCGCCGCGCTGCCGCCGCGCACCCGCGCGGCGTTCGTGCTGAGCCGCCGGGAAGGCTTGAGCTATCACGAGGTGGCGCTGCGGATGGCCATCTCACCCAAGACGGTCGGCGTGCACATCGGCAGGGCCCTCGCCGTCCTGAGGAAAGCGATGCTGTCGCTCACTCGGTAAGTAAACCGTCCTCCTGCGGCGTCATATGTGATGATGCCGCCCGCCCCACTCATTACCGTTTCCCTGCTCGGCCACTACCTCGACGGGCGGGCCTCGCCCGAGGAGCGGGCCGTCGTCGAGGCGTGGATGGGCGCCGCTGCCGAGCGCCGCGCCGCCGTCGCGGCGCTCCAGGCGGTCTGGGGCGCCGACGCGCGGCGCCTGGCCGCGCCATACGATGCAGCCACCGCCTGGACGCGCCTGGCAGCGCGGCTGCGCGAAGGCCGGGAGGCGGCGAGACGCCGGGCGCCCGTCCGCTCGGCATGGCGCCACGCCGCGCTGGCGGCCGGGCTCGTCGCCCTGCTCGGCGCGGGTGGTGTGTGGTGGCTGGGCGACCATCCGATCGCTCGGGCACCGTTGCTGCGGGAGTACGCGACTCCCCGGGGCCGGCGGGCGATCTTCCGGCTGCTGGACGGGACGGAGATCACGCTCAACGCCGACAGCCGGCTGCGGGTGCCGGTTCGGTTCGGGGGCCGCCAGCGCGAAGTGTACCTGGACGGCGAGGCGTACTTCAGCGTGGTGCACGATACCGCCCGCAGTTTCGTCGTGCACACCGCCCGCAGTGCCATTCGCGATATCGGCACCAGGTTCGGCGTTCACGCCTACGCCGATGGGGCGGGTGACCGCGTCGCGGTGGCGGAGGGCGCCGTCGCCTTGGCCGTCCCGGCGGCGCCGGCCGCGGCCGAGACGCCGCTGCGCGCGGGCCAGGTGGCGACGCTGTCCAGCGCGGGCGCGGTACGCGTACTGCGCGGCGCCAACGTGACAGCCGAGCTGGCGTGGACCCGGGGACGCCTCGTCTTCGGGAGCCTGCCGCTCGGCGAGGCCGCGCAGCGCCTGGGCCGCTGGTACGACCTCGACGTTCGCGTCGCGGATACGGAGCTCGCGCGGCGGCCGGTCACGGGCTCTTATGGTGACGAGCCCGTCAGTCAAGTCCTCACGCTCATCACGGCCGCCGTGGGCGCTCGCTACGAGTGGCGCGGACGGTCGGTGACCATCTCAACGGCCAACGGACCACGGTAACGCGCCCCTGGGCGCACACCAACGGAACGGGAGGTCGGATATGCACAGGGACGTCAACACACGGGCCACGTGGCGCGACACCGTCGCGATCGTCGCCGGGCTCACGGTCGCCGCGGGGGCGCTCCGGCTGGCAGCGGCGCAGGACCCCGCGGACGGCCTGGCGCTCGCCGCGGCCGGCCCACGGTTCCTCGCCGCCGAGCCGGGTCGCGCGAGCGACTCCGCACCGCGCTGGAGGGACGCGAGCAACGCCGCGGTGTTCCGCCAACGGATCTCGCTCGACCTGAAAGACGTGCCGCTCGGGGAGGCGCTGTCCGTCATCGCGCAGCAGGCCGGGCTGCGGCTCACGTACAGCGCCGCAGTCGTGCCGCTCGACGAGCCAGTGACGCTCAGCGCGTCGAATCTCACGGTCGGCGCGGTGTTGAGCGCGGTACTGTACGACACCGAGGTGGACGTGCTGCTCACGGCCCATGGGCAGGCGGCGCTGGTGCAGCGCGGGGCCCTGGGTGAGCCGCAAGTCGGCGCGGTCGCTGGCAGAGTCACGGATTCGATCAGCGGTCATGGGGTCGGCCTCGCTACGGTCTCGGTCGAGGGTGTGGGGCTCCGCGCCACGTCCGCGGACGACGGGAGCTACCGGATCGCGAACGTGCCGGTCGGACCGCATACGGTGAAGGCAGCGCGGATCGGGTACGCTGCGGTGTCGAAGCTGGTCACCGTGCTCGCCGACCAAGACATCGCGGTCGACTTCGCGTTGACACCGCAGGCCACGGAGCTCGAACAGGTGGTCGCCATCGGGTACGGCACGACCGAGCGCCGCGAGCTGACGGGGGCCGTCTCCTCGGTCACGACGGATCAGGTGGCGGCGGCGCCCGTGACGTCCCTCGACCAGGCGCTCCTGGGCCGCGCCCCGGGGGTGGAGGTCGTCACATCGAGCGGACAGCCGGGAGCCGGCGCCATGGTGCGCATCCGGGGAGGCAATTCCATCAAGGCGGGCAACGATCCCCTCTACGTGATCGACGGAGTGCCGGTGACGACCAACCTCAACGACGCGACGACGGGCACGCTGCTCGGGGAAGGTATGCGGGGCCTGAACCCGATCGCCGCGGTGGACCCGAAGGACATCGAGTCGATCGAGATCCTCAAGGACGCCTCGGCGGGCGCCATCTACGGCGCCCGCGCCGCGAACGGCGTGGTGCTGATCACCACCAAGCGGGGGCGCGCCGGCCAGAACTCGGTGTCGTTCGGATCCTACTACGGCATCCAGGAAGTTCGGCGCACGCTGCCGCTGCTCAACGCGACCCAGTTCGCCCAGATGGTGAACGCTGCGTACACCAACGCCGGTCAGCCGGCGCCGTACTCGCCCGCCGCCATCGCCGCACTGGGGAGTGGGACCGACTGGCAGAATGCGATCCTTCGCAGCGCCCCGATGCGCAGCGTCGACCTCTCCTTCTCGGGCGGGGACGCGAGCACGACGTACTACGTTTCGGGGAGCTTGTTGCAGAACGACGGCGTGGTCATCGGCTCCGACATGAGCCGCGGGTCGTTCCGGCTCAACCTCGATCGGACCGTCAGCCGCAAGCTGCGGATCGGGAACCGGCTCAGCTTCAGCCGCTCGCAGGCGCACGTGTTGCCGAATGGCGGCGCGGCGTCGGTGATGCTGAACGCGCTGACGGCCCCGCCTACGCTTCCCGTGGCCACCGCCGGGGGCGAGTACTTCACCGGCATCAACCCGCTCACCGGCCGGCCGTTCCCGAATCCGGTCGCGACGGCGCTGGCGATCACGAACGAAGAGCGGGACAACCGCGCGATCGGCAACGTCTTCGCCGAGTACGACCTGCGGGATGGGCTGACGTTCCGCAGCACTCTCGGACTGGACTTCCTGAACTCGGTGCAGGACTACTATGCGCCGTCCACCGTGCTCCCCGGACTGAACACCGGCGGCGAGGGGAGTCGCGGGCAAGCCGAGACGGTCAGCTGGTCGTTCGAGAACACGATCCATTACACGGGGCGGTTCGGCCAGGTGCATAGCCTCGACTTGCTCGCTGGCACCACGCTCCAGCGCACCAATACCGAGGGGGTCTCCGGCTGGTCGCAGGATTTCCTGACCGACGCCCTGCGCGTGAGCGGCTTGAACACGGCGAAAACATTCGTCGGCGTCTGGACTCCGGCGCCGCACTCATCGCTCGCCTCGTCCTTCGCGCGCGCGAATTGGGGGATCGCCGACAAGTACTTGTTCACGGTCACCGGGCGGGTGGACGGCTCTTCCAAGTTCGGCGCGGGCCACCGCTACGGTCTTTTCCCGTCGGGCGCCTTCGCCTGGCGCGCGTCGGATGAAGCCTTCGTGAAACGGCTCGGCCTGTTCGACGATCTCAAGCTGCGAGTGAGCTACGGCCGCACCGGGAACCAGGACATCGGGAACTACGCCTCGCTGGCGACGCTGGGCAGCACCGTGTACGTGCTGGGCGGCGCGCGCGCCATCGGCTTCGTGCCCAACAGCCTGGCGAACCCCGACCTGAAGTGGGAAACGACCAACGGGGTCGACGTGGGCGCGGACGTCACCGTGCTGCGGAGCCGCGTCACCTTCACCGCCGACTACTACAGCAAGAAAACCCACGACCTGCTGCTCGACGCGCGCGTGCCGTCGAGCTCCGGGTTCGGCAGCTCGGTGCAGAACATCGGCAGCGTGCGCAACCGTGGGTTCGAGCTGAGCATCAACAGCGTCAACCTCACCGGCGGCGTGCTGGGCTGGGAGACGTCGCTCAACTTGGCCTGGAATAGGAACCAGGTGCTCAACCTGGGCGCGGATTCCATCATCATCGATCCGTACGGCGTGGGCGGGGGCGCGCACCAGAGCCCGACCGTCCTCAAGGTCGGGGAGCCGATCAATTCGTTCTATGGCTGGGTATACGCGGGGCTGCAGGGCGGGCAGCCGGCGTACAAGGACCTCGATGGGGACGGCCTGATCACCTCCTCCGACCGTACCATCATCGGCAACGCGCAGCCCAAGTACACCGGCGGCCTCACCAATCGGCTCACGTTCCGCAACTTCGAGCTCTCGGTGCTGCTGCAGTGGTCGGTGGGCAACAAGATCTACAACATCAATCGTTCGCTCCTCACGGCCGCCGGAGGCACCGCGAACCAGCTGGCGGACGTGGCGGTCGGCGGTCCCGGCATCCCGGCGCCCAAGATCGGCAACACGTTCGAGAGTCGCGAGTCCGATCTCTTCGTCGAGGACGGCTCGTATCTGCGCGGGAAGAATATCCGGCTCAGCTACAGCTTCCCCGCGACGTGGCTGCAGACGATGCGCCTCCAGGCGATGCGCCGGCTGCAGCTGTACATCAGCGCCCAGAACCTCTTCACCGTCACCAATTATACCGGCTACGACCCCGAGATCAGCGAGTACGCCACCACGAACCTCGCTCAGGGATTCGACTTCGGCACGTACCCGCAGGTGCGGCAAGTCACCTTCGGATTCAGCGCTGGCTTCTAGCGGAACGGAGCCCATCTTATGCGACGGACCAAACTGCTCTCGGTGCTCGGCGGGCTGGCAGGGCTCGCCTTCGCGACGTCCTGCGACAGCTTTCTGGACCCGAGCCCGTCTGACGTGCTCGCCCCGGAGAACTTCTACAAGACATCGTCGGACGCGGTCGCGGCCGTGAACGGCGTCTACGAGCAGGTCAAGTGGTCGTATTGGCTCGGCTTCTGGTACATGTCGGACATCGCGACCGACGACATCCTCGTCGGGCCTCGGTTCGGCTCGGACGGTCACCGGATGGGCGACTACATCTTCGACGCCACCGAGTGGCCCATGGGCGACATGTGGGGCAACGCGTACCGGACGATCAACCGGGCGAACGCCGTGCTCGATCGCGTGCCCGCGATCACGATGGACACGACGCTGCGCGCCCGGCTCCTGAACGAAGCCAGGTTCCTCCGCGCGCTCGCCTACTTCAACCTGGTGCGCTACTTCGGCGACGTGCCGCTGCTTGAGCACGAGGTCAAGTCGCTGAGCGGGCTGGCCGTATCGCGCACACCAGCGGCCCAGGTATACCCGCTCATCGTGAGCGACTTGCAAGCGGCGGCCGCGGCGCTGCCCGCGTCGTATGCCGGGGCCGATCTCGGGCGCGCGACCAACGGCGCGGCGCGGGCGCTGCTCGCCAAGGTGTACCTCACCCAGCAAGACTGGGCCAATGCGGCCCAGACGGCCGCGCAGCTGATCACGAGCGGCCGCTACACCCTGCTCGCCAACTGGAAAGACAACTTCAAGATCGCCACCGAGATCATCAACTCCGAGAGCATCCTCGAGATCAACTACGACGGCACGCTCGATCCCGGCGCCGGCAGCGTACACACGCTGTTCAGCATTCCGTCCGGCTATCCCGGCGGCGATGCCTACGGGCTGATGTACATTCCGCCGTCGCTCCAAAACCTGTTCGCCGCCGCCGACAAGCGCGGGAACAACGGGACGTTCATGACATCGCCGCACACCGACCAGCTCGGCCGCGTGGTCACGTGGACCGATCCCCCGGGGCCGGCGTTCAACAAGTACCTGGACGAGACCGACGCGGAGAACATGAACACGCGCGCGTGGGTCAAGCAATCCAACAACTGGATCGTCCTGCGCTATGCCGATGTGCTGCTGATGTACGCCGAGGCCGTGAACGAAGGCGGCGCGGCGACGGCGGGCAGCGCCGAGGCGGCCCTGAACGCGGTCCGGGTGCGCGCCGGTCTCGCGCCGGTGTCCGGCTTGTCCCAAGCCGTGTTCCGGGACTCGCTGCGCCTCGAGCGGCGGCGCGAGTTCGTATTCGAAGGGCAGCGCTGGTTCGACCTGTCGCGCTGGGGGCTCCTGGACGCGGCGATCCTCGCCAAGACCACGGAGCTGCAGAGCCTGGCCCCGGGCGAGACCGACGTGCACGGCGTCCCGAGCAACTTGCTGCCCGTGCCGCAGTCGGAGCGCGACATCAACCCCAACCTGACGCAGAATCCGGGCTGGTGATGCTCCGGGGCTTTCTGTGGGCGCTCGCGGCCAGCGTCGCCTGCGCTCCCAACGGGCGAGCGCCCGGCGAGGTCGGTCCGGAGCCGCCCGGACAACCGAGCGGGCCCGCCGTCGAGGTGTGGCTGACGACGGCCGACGGATCCAAGCTGCTGTCCCGCGAGTCCGACGCCCATTTCGATTCCGGCCCAGCACCCTCCATCACGACGATCGCCGTCGACGAGGGGGCGACCTATCAAGCCATCGTCGGCTTCGGGGCGGCGATCACCGACGCGGCGGCGTGGCTGCTCCAGAACCGGATGACGCCGGCCCAGCGCGAGGCGCTGCTGCAAGAGCTGTTCGGCCGCAACCCCGGCATCGGGCTGAGTTTCACACGGCTCACCATGGGCGCGTCCGATTTCTCGCTCCGGCAGTACAGCTACGACGACCTGCCGGCCGGCCAGACCGACCCGACGCTCGCGCACTTCTCGATCGACCCCAATCGCGCCGACGTGCTGCCGGTGGTGCGGCGCGCCCTGGCGATCAACCCGCAGCTCAAGATCATGGCGTCGCCCTGGAGCCCGCCGGGGTGGATGAAGACCAGCGGCAGTCTGATCCAGGGGACGCTGCTCCCAGAGGCCTACGGGCCGCTCGCCGAGTACTTCGGGCGCTACATCGAAGCGTACGGCGGGGAAGGGGTGCCGATCTACGCGATCACGGTGCAGAACGAGCCGCACTACGAGCCGTCCGACTACCCCGGCATGCGGCTCGCGCCGCCGGCCCGCGCCCGCTTCGTCGGCGGATACCTCGGTCCGCTGTTGGCCAGTAGGGGGATCCGGACGTTGATCCTGGACTGGGACCACAACTGGGACGAATACACGTCACCGCTGCAAGTGCTCGCCGACAGCGTGGCGCCCCGCTACATCGCCGGGATCGCATGGCACTGCTACGGCGGCGACGTGTCGGCGCAGACGCTGGTGCACGACGCCCACCCGGAGAAAGACGCCTACTTCACCGAGTGCTCAGGCGGTGAGTGGGCCGCCAACTTCGCGGACAATCTGAAGTGGTTCGTGCGCACGCTGGTCATCGGCAGCACGCGCGGCTGGGCGAAGGGTGTGCTGCTGTGGAACCTCGCGCTCGACGAGCAGCACGGGCCCCACACCGGCGGCTGCGGGAATTGCCGGGGCGTGGTCACGATCAACTCGGCATCCGGCGCCGTGAGCCGGAACGTCGAGTATTACGCGCTGGCGCACGCCAGCCGCTTCGCACGCCCGGGGGCGCACCGCATCGCGTCGACCTCCGGCATCGAGGGACTGGAGAGCGTTGCGTTCCGCAACGCGGACGACGGCTCCAAAGCCCTCATCGTGGTGAACACCGCGGCCCAGCCGCGCAGCTTTGCCGTGCGCTGGGCGGGGCAGGCGTTCGTTTACACCGTCCCGGCAGGAG
>MNEL01000010.1 GCA_001917665.1 Gemmatimonadetes bacterium 13_1_40CM_69_22
TGCCGGGATGTGGCTTCAGCTTCAGGGAGTCCCGCTCTTGCATCAGGGCTCTGAGGTCCGTCGCGATCCGCAGCTCCAGCACGCCCTTCGAATCGAAGAGTTTCTCGCTCCCCTGCGCACGGGCACGGTGGGGAACGGCTAGGCACGCCAGTGCCGCGGTTAAGGACAGCGTCAACCGCGCCCAGGGTGGGCTCACCCGCTCGGTACCGATGGTAGCCGCAAGCTCCGGTCGCATGGCGTACCAAGAATACGACCCAGGCGCGGAACTAGCGGGACAGCACCATTCGCGCGGCTGGTCCCCGGCCCCTATGTTGCAAGGACCGTGGCGGACCTGCAGGTGCGGCTCCAGCGTGCCCTCGGCGCGGCGTACCGCATAGAGCAAGAGCTCGGTGGCGGAGGGATGAGCCGCGTCTTCCTGGCCCGGGAGCGCGAGCTCGATCGGCAGGTCGTCGTGAAGGTGCTGCCTCCGGAGATGGCGGCCGGCGTGAATGCCGAGCGCTTCCGCCGCGAGATCCAGCTTGCCGCCTCGCTCCAGCATCCCCACATCGTGCCGCTCCTTGCCGCCGGCCACGCGGACGACCTCGTGTACTACACGATGCCGTTGATCGAAGGCGAATCGCTCCGCACCAAGCTCGCGCGCGAGGGAGAGCTTCCCATCAACGAGACAGTGCGGATCCTGCGCGATGTGGTGGACGCCCTGGCGTACGCGCACGCACACGGCGTGGCCCACCGGGACATCAAACCGGATAACATCCTCATCTCCGGGCCGCACGCAGTGGTCACCGACTTCGGCGTCGCGAAGGCGCTGAGCGAGTCCACCGGCAAGTCATCCCTCACCTCGGCCGGCGTGGCCCTGGGCACGCCCGCGTACATGGCGCCCGAGCAGGCGGCCGCCGACCCGCGCACCGACCACCGCTGCGACATCTACGCCGTGGGGGCGCTCGGCTACGAGATGCTGACCGGCCGGCCGCCGTTCACGGGGGCCACGCCCCAGCACGTGCTCGCGGCGCAGGTGACGGAGCAGCCGGAGCCGGTGACGAAGCGCCGGGCGGCGGTACCGGCGGCGCTCGCGGCATTGGTGATGCGCTGTCTCGAGAAGTCGGCCGCCGATCGCTGGCAGTCGGCGGAGGAGCTCCTCAACCACTTAGAGGCGATGCGCACGCCGGGCGGCCTGCCACCCATCGAAGCGACGAGACGGAAGGCTGCGCGGTGGTGGGCTACCAGGGGACCCGCCGGGGCACTGGCAGTTGGAGGTGCCGTCGTGGCCCTCGCGGCTCTCGCGGCGGCATGGCACCCCTGGCGGCGTTCTGGGAAGGTGGCCGGCCCACGGGCGGACGTCGCGTCCGTGGCGGTGCTCCCGTTCGACAATCTGACGGGGACACCCGGCGATGTGTACTTGAGTGACGGCATGACCGAAGAGGTCATTGGGCAGCTTGCGCAAGTCCGGGGCCTCAAGGTCATCTCGCGGACGTCGGCCGAGGCGCTGAAAGGCAGCCGCCTCACTCTCCGTCAGATCGCAGACACCTTGGGCGTCCGCCACATCGTTGAGGGCTCGGTCCGCCACACGGGCAACCGTATCCGGGTGGCGGTCGATCTCATCGATGCCACCACCGACGCACACGTCTGGGCCTCCAGGTACGACCGCGACCTCACGGATGTGTTCGCGGTGCAGGAGGAGATCGCGCGGCACGTGGCCGACTCGCTCGTGAGCACGGTCGGGGTGCGCCCGATCATCGGTCGCGTGTCGCGCACCGAGCACCGCGGAGCTTACGAGGCGTATCTGAGCGGACGCTCCCTGCTGTACCGACGCACGCGGGAAGGGTTGCGCGGTGCTCTCGCCCAGTTTCAGCGGGCCATCGCGCAGGATTCGGGTTTTGCCCCGGCCTACGCGGGCCTCGCCTCCGTGTATCAACTCTGGGTCTTCTACGCCTATCCCGGCATCGACTTCTACGAGGCCGAGGGTCGGGCTATCGCGGCGGCAGACCGCGCGATCGCGCTCGATACGGACTTGGCTGAGGCGTACGCGGCCCGAGGCCGCGCCATGTCGCGCGCGTGGGCGCCTGGTGGGGCGATCGCAGGCGACTTCAAGCGGGCACTCGACCTCCGGCCCAACTCTCCAGACGTGCACCAGTGGTACGCCGGGCTCCTGTCGCGGCAGGGCCGCCACGACGAGGCGCTCGCCGAAATGGAGCGGGCCGTCGCCCTCGACCCGCTGGCTCCAGGCGTTCGTACCGGCTTCTCGTTCGTCGCCCTGGCCGCGCGGCGCTACGATGTGGCTACGCGGGAGGCGGAACGGGCGCTGGCGCTCGAACCCAGCCTCGTGAAGGCGCGCGAGCAGCAGGCATTGGGTGACCTCCTGTCGGACAACCCCGCCCGCTGCGCCACGCTCAGTCTCGGCCCCTACGTCGGCGTGCGGGCCATGTGCCTGTACTCGCTGGGAAGGGTCCAGGAGGCGGCCCAGATTGCCGATTCGCTGCGGGCCGCGTTCACAGCGGGAACGGTCCGTGATTCAGTTGTCAGCCTGGTGGTCACCGCGCGGGCAATTGCGGAGTACTACGCGTGGACCGGAAACGCGGAGGAGTCGCTGGCCTGGCTGGATCACGCGTACGCCCTCTCGCCGGAAGGCGAGCAGCACTTCGTGATCGCGTCGGGTCTCTACGACAAGGTTCGCAACGAGCCGCGCTTCAAGGCCGGGCTCGAGCAGGCCCGCGCCCAGGTCTATGATCGGGTGCAACGCGTGAGACACGCGGCCGGGTCGAAGTGAACCAGCGGCTGCGCGAACCCCGCACTCGCGACTCAATTCGGAAACTTCATCCGCCGCACCAGATCCCGGAAGCGCGCGTCGTCGCGCAGTGGATCCAATGCCGGATTGGTGTTGAGTTGCACCATGCTAGCAGAGCGCTCTTCGTAAGCCTTCGTTAGCCACCCGAGAGCATCGTCCGCTTCACCCAAAGCGGCGTAGGGAACTGCGATCCAGAAAGCGTCAACGTATCCTTGAGCGCGTTGCGCTTTCGCTACCTCGAGCTGCTCAAGAGCCCGTTCGCGTTGGCCCAGAGTCGCAAGGAGAACGGCAGCACGCAACCCCCTATAAACGCTTTCTGGTTGAGCTCTGGCCACTCTCGATCTGGCGCCGGAGAACGTTGTGGCCAAGTTTGACCTGGCTTGGGTGGCCCGAGCCTGCGCAGCGTAATCGGGGTATCGGCGGGCAAGCTGGTAGACGAAAGCCAAGTTGCGATTCATCAACAGGGACGCGGGATCGAGCTGCTCCGCTTCTTGGGCTTCCCGTATGGCCCCCTCGAAGGAGGCGAGGAAGACTGAATAGTTCGAGTAGAGGAGGTGCGCCGAAGCACTATTGGGACTCAACTCCAAGGCTCGACGCGCACTCTGCCCCGCCGCCTCCCAGTTCCAGTCATAAAACAGATTGACCGAACCCACGGCCACGTAAGCCTCGGCTTGGTTCGGATCCAGCTCCAGAGCTCTTTGGGCAGCTACTCTTGCTCGCGGCAGAACATCCTCGACGAGAAGAGCAAGCAGGGCCGCTGACCCCGGGGGGGCGGGGGGGCCGGGGGGGGGCGGCTTCCTTGACGTCCTGCGCACACGCTGCAGCTTCCGTCGCCATGTCAGCGCTTCCCTGGGGCCTGATCGCGCTCGCCTATCACCTCGCCAGCCGGCTGGCCTACGTGCTCTACATCGGGCTCGCGCTGCGGCGACAGGAGCGGTCCAGCTACTTGACCTTGCGGCGCGGCCCCGAGGGGGGATTCCGCCGGTTTCGGGGGCTGGCCGCGACCCTGATGTACAACGACGCCGCTAGCTTCGTGCTGCTATGCCTCGCCACCTGGGGCACCCTGAGCAGCGGGCTACCCCGCGGTGCCGTCCTCGCGGTAGGCACGCTGCTCGTGATCATCGGGACGTCTGTCAAGCTCTGGGCCGCGGCCACGCTCGGCGGCGGGCCGTACTACTGGCGGGACTTCTTTGTGCCGAGTGAGTGGGAGGGCCCGTGCACGGCGGGCCCTTACCGCTATCTGAAGAATCCCATGTACACGGTGGGCTACCTGCAGACCTACGGCTTTGCGCTGGTCACGGGGTCCTTGCCGGGCCTCGTCGCGGCCGTGGTCGATCACGCCGCCATTCTCACCTTCTACCGCTTGGTCGAGAAGCCGCATTTCGAGAAGTACGCGAGCGGCGGGAGGCGGGAGACCGAACAGGAAGGTGCGGGGGAGCGATGAGGCGTCCCCGCGTCCAGGCTGGACGGCAGCGGCTTTCCGGTGCAGAATTCGGCGGCCGTCACCACGTCTTTCACAGGAGATTCGGCATGAGAGCCACGCTCGGTACCATTCTGATGGCCGTTTGCGCTCTGCCCGCAGCGAGCGCGGCGCAAGCCCAGAATGCGGTCTCGAACGCGTTCCGGTCCATTGAGCAGCGCCAGGCAAAGAACATCACGGATGCCGCGGAGGAGATGCCAGCCGATAAGTACGGCTACAAACCGACGCCGGCCCAGATGAGCTTCGGCGATGTGGTTGCGCACCTGATTGCAGACGGGAACGACTACCTGTGCAGCGCCGCGTCCGGTCAAAAGGCGCCGGACCGGCCGAAGCTCGCGGGGACGGATCCGAAGGACAAGCTCGTGGCCGGCTTGAAGGACTCGTTCCAGTTCTGCGCGACCGCGCTCGCGGCGATGCAGGACGCGCAGCTGGGCGACAGCATCCCGTTCTTCGGCGGCCGCAAGGTGACGCGGGGCGTGGCCACCCTGATCACCGTCGCCGACTGGGCGGACCATTACAGCCAGATGGCGATCTACCTGCGGCTGAACGGCCTGTTGCCTCCTACGGCGAAGCGCGCGGCGCAGTAGCGCGGGCTACGCCTGTACCTGGTTGCGCCCGCCGTCCTTCGCGCGGTACAAAGCCCGATCGGCCGCCTTCACGACCTGATCGGGCTTGGTGTGCCGGGCATCCTTCTCGGCGACGCCGATGCTGACGGTGACGGGCACGCGCTGTCCCGGTCCCCTGTCCGAGAGGATCTTTTCCTTTTTCCGCTTCGAGCGGATGCGGCTGCGCAGGATGAATTTGGCTTCCTCGACCAGCTGACGCAGCGCCTCCAGCTCGGGGAGGCACTCTTGGGCGGACTTGCCGGGGAAGAGGACCGCGAACTCTTCGCCGCCGTAGCGGTACGCCCGCCCGCCGCCGCCTACCTGGGCGAGCTTCGCCGCCACCATCTTCAGCACTTGGTCCCCGACGTCGTGCCCGTGATTGTCGTTGATGCGCTTGAAATGGTCCACGTCGACCATCCCCACGGTGTACTGGCTGCCCAGCCGCAACAGCGCCTCGTTCAAGGCGCGCCGCGCTGGCAGGCCGGTGAGGCCGTCCTGGTACGCCATGTGGTAGGACGCCTCGACGACGGCGATGATGAGGAGCAGGGCGGACGTCGCGAAATAGAACGTGGAGAACCCGGGGCTCCCGGGGCGCACGGCGGAAAAGCCCAGGAACGCCGGGAGCAGCGACCAGCAGAACGAGCGGCCCGTCGCGGTGGGCGACAGGAGCTGGCCCGCCACCATCAGTCCCGCCGAGACGAAGAACGCGACCAACGCAGGATCGGCGAGCGGTGTCCAGGCGAACAAGCGCGGCGGGAGCAGCCGCGCGTGCAGCAGGGCGGCGGCCGGTCCCGGCGTCCCGCGCTCGAGCATCGCCACCAGCGCGACCTGCCCCAGAATGGCGCCCAGTCGCACGAGCCCCGGCGGGGTGAAGACCCCCCGCTCGGCCGTGAGCGCCAGCGCAGCCAGGTTGAGCGGCAGCAGGAACGCCATCGCCTGGAAGGCCACGTGGTCGCGCGTGAAGCCGCGGCTCGCGACGAACGTGAGCAATGAGCGGTCGACGAGGGCGAACAACAGCAGCGCGAACAGCAGCCGGCTGCGGTGGAACCGCCAGCCGAGCAGCAGGCCGGCGCCGAACATGGCGTACGGGTAGTAGAACGCGATGACACCCGCAGACCGCTGGAGGTCCCGCCACTGCGTGTAGAGCAGCGCGGCGAGGATGATGGGGATCTCCGGCATACTGTACGACGCCAGCTTCCTCAGGCGGTCGTGCCAGACGGATTTATGCTGCGCTTGCTGGCGCACGTCGCTGGGACTCCTCGCTGCGGTTCGGCCGGGTTGGACAACGGTGGTGGGCCTTAAGGCTAGTTGCGTTGGCCCTCGGCGGCTAGTGATATTCTCCGCTCGCCCGGCGGTATCGTCTAGGGGACTAGGACGGAGCCCTCTCAAGGCTCAAACACGGGTTCGAATCCCGTTACCGCTATTCCCCACGCTGTTGCGCGACGCCATTTTTGCTACGGTTTCGTGTTACGTTTCTTGCCGTTCGCCCCCATCGTCTAACGGTTAGGACACCACTCTTTCAAGGTGGGAACAGGAGTTCGATTCTCCTTGGGGGCAGATGAAGCAAGAGGGACGTCTTCGCTCGACGTATTTCGGTGTTTAGGGCCGATAGCTCAACTGGCAGAGCAAGCGACTCTTAATCGCTAGGTTCTCGGTTCGATTCCGAGTCGGCCCATGGCCGTGCCTTTGCCGGGGGTCCCCGGGTATGGATGATGCTATGGGTGGAGCCGGCCCGCTGCGGGTTCCCCGCAAAGGAGGGAGGCCGGAGTGAGCCGCAGCGGCGTATCTCGCCGGAAGCCCGAGCGTGCGCGGGCGGTCGGGGACGTCGCATCCCTCTATCGGACGCTGGCGCGGAGCGTCCCGAACGGCACCCTGACCATGTTCGATCACGACCTCCGCTACGTCATGGCGGAGGGCACTGGCCTCGCGCCCGCGGGGCTGTCGCGGGCGGAGTTCGAGGGGAAAACGCTCGCGGAGGCTCTGCCACCCGCCATCTGCCAGGTGCTTGAGCCGCTGTTCCGGGGCGCGCTCGCCGGGACGTCGGGTGCCGCCGAGATCCCCTACCAGGGGCGGTGGCTGGTCGTGTGGGTGGGTCCTGTGCGGGACGAGCGGGGAGCGATCGTCGCCGGGATATCCATCACGCACGACATCACCGCCAGCAAGCAGGCCGAAGCAGCGCTGCGCGCCAGCGAGGCGCGCTTCCGGGCGCTGGTCGAGAGCAGCTACGATGCGCTCGCGCTGATCGACGCCGACGGGAAGATCGTGTACGCCAGCGCTTCCACCACGCGCCTGCTCGGCTACGTGCCCGAGGAACTCCTCGGGCGCAACGCTCTAGACCTGATCCACCCGGACGACGTCGCGTACGTACGGGAGCGTTTCGCCGCCGCCGTCGGGCGGCCCGGGGCGCCCGTCGTGGGGGAGTATCGGCTACGACACCGGGACGGATCGTGGCTGGCCGTGGAAGGGGTCGCCGTGAACCGGATCGCCGAGCCCGGGATCGGCGCGATCGTCACCAGCTTCCGGGACATCACCGAGCGCAGGCAGCTCGAGGAACGGCTGCGGCGCGCTCACCGGATGGAGGCGGTGGCGCGCCTGGCGGGCGGGATCGCGCACGACTACAACAACCTGCTGACGGTGATGCTCGGCTCGGCCGAGATCCTGCTGCACGACCTCCCTCCGGCCTACGCGCGCCGGGACGACCTCGAGCAGATCAAGGCCGCCGCCACGCGCGCGGCCGAGCTCACGCGTCAGGTGCTCGCGTTCAGCCGGCAGCAGGTGCTCACACCGCGGCTGCTCGATCTCACCGCCCTGGTCGCCGGGATGGAGCGCATCCTCCAGCCGCTGCTCGGGGGGCGCGTCGAGCTGACGCTTCAGCTCGGCAAGGGGATCGGCGCGGTGCGCGCCGATCCCGGGCAACTCGAGCAGGCGATCGTCAATGTGGTCCTGAACGCACGTGAGGCGATGCCGGCGGGCGGCCGGCTGACGCTGGCCACCGGGGACGTCGAGGTCGACGACGCGTTCGCGCGGGAACACGATCCCATGGTACCCGGCCACTACGTGACGCTGGCGCTGCGGGACACGGGCGTCGGCATGGACGAGGAGACGCGCGGCCACCTGTTCGAGCCGTTTTTCACCACGAAGCCGGGCCGTCACGGTGCCGGCCTCGGTCTCGCCACCACGTACGGGATCGTGAAGCAGAGCGGCGGCTACATCTGGGTGGAGAGCGCTCCGGGCGAGGGCAGCACGTTCACGATCTATCTGCCGTGGCACGCTCCCCTTGCCGCCGCGGGGGCTGCTCCTCCGGCACATGCGCGCGCCCCCGCTGCCGGTGGCGGTGAAACCGTGCTCGTGGTGGACGACGAGCCGGCGGTGCGGATGGTGACCAAGCGGATCCTGCAGCGGAACGGCTACGCCGTCCTGGAGGCGTCGGGCGGTCCCGAGGCGCTGCGGGTGTTGCGAGAGCATCCCGGGCCGATCCAGTTGCTGCTCACCGACGTGATCATGCCCGAGATGAACGGGCGCGAGGTGGCCGAGCGCGTGCGCGAGCGGCGCCCGGGAATCAAGGTCATGTACATGTCCGCCTACAGCCCGGAAGCCATCGCGCTCGACGGCCTGCTGGACGAAGGCGCCACGTTTCTCCGCAAGCCGTTCGAGATCGGTCCGCTGCTCCAGGCGGTGCGGCAGGCGCTCGACGCGGCGGGGGTGGCTTGACGGAGAGTCACCGGCGCGATTCTTCTTCTGCGGGCGGAACCGCCGCCTTCCTGAACCGGAGCGTTGCCTGTGCGGGTGCTGATCGTCGAGGACGATCCAGAGCTGGCCGGCTTGTTGCGCGACGGGCTGCGCGCGCAGCGGATCGACCCGACGCTGGCCGGGACGTTCGCCGAGGGCCGGGAGCGGGCCTCCGGCGGCTCGTACGACGTGATCCTGCTGGACGTTCGCCTGCCCGGCGGCTCCGGATTCGACCTCTGCGCCGAGCTGCGTCGCGGCGGCGTGACCACGCCGGTCCTGATGCTAACGGCGCTCGACGGGGTGGACGACCGGGTGCGCGGGCTCGAGGTCGGGGCGGACGACTACCTGACCAAACCGTTCGCCTTCCGGGAGCTGCTGGCGCGCCTCAAGGCCCTGGCGCGCCGGCGGCCGGCTCTGGCTCCGGCGCGGCACCGCATCGCCGATCTCGAGGTCGATCTCGGCGCACGCGAGGTGCGGCGGGGCGGCCGGCCGATCACGCTGAGCGTGAAGGAGTTCGCCCTGCTCGAGCTGTTCGTCCTCCACCAAGGACGCGTGCTCGACCGCTCCACCATCACCGCGCACGTGTGGGACGACAACCACGATCCCTTCGCCAACGTGCTCGAGGTGCTGGTGCGCCGCTTGCGACGCAAGATCGACGACGGCTTCGA
>MNEL01000031.1:0-9880 GCA_001917665.1 Gemmatimonadetes bacterium 13_1_40CM_69_22
CAGACGGGACGCCGAGCATTCACGACATCGAGAAGCGCATGCGCATCGACCAGCTGCCGCCCGTCGATCGCGACGCGCGCGCGCTGTTCGTGGAGCGCGTCCTCCCCGGGGCACTGACCCGGGAAGTCTACGCGGCCGGCGAGTACCAGCCGATCGTATCGTGGGCCGGCGTCCCGGTCGCGGTCGCTGTCCGTACGGTCGGAGAGGCCGTCGAGGTGACATGCCGGGCGCCCCAGCTCGAGAAGCGACTCCGCTTCGACGCTGGTGGCGGGCTGACCGTTTCCTACCGCTGGGATCCGGCGCGCCTTCCTCGGGATGCGCTGTTCGCGCCGGAGCTATCGCTCGCCCACCCGCTCGAGCTGCAGTGCACGCCTGCCGCCGAAGTCTGGTCGTTTCCCATCGCCACCGTGTCGAAGTCGGAGCGGGGGCTGGACGAGACGGTGCAGGGCCATTCGCTCACGCCGCGCTGGCCGGTGGGACTGGCGGAAGCCCGGGTCGAGATCTCATGGAGCCGGTGATCGCGAAGGGCACCTGTTTTCCTCTGTTCGCCTACGACGTCGCGCGAGCGATCGACCTGGACGCGGCCGAGCGCCGCATCCTGGCCGGCGCCGAGCGGCAGACGGTAAAGCAGCGACGCCGGGCGCCCGCGTCGTTCGAATACCGTCCCGCACCACTGCGCGTGACCCGTCCGGGGGAGGTGCACGTGCTGGGCGCCTACCGCACGGCGCCGACGCTCGAGCTGGTGTTGTACGACTTCGGCGCCATTTCCGTGAGCTACGCAGTGCCGATCGAGGGGCCACTCCTGGGCCTCCCCGCACTGGCGTACGAGCTGTGGGGGAACGAGCGGCTCGTGGCCGACGCCCGCCGGCACGTGGAGGAGCTGCTGGCAACGCTCGGGGACGCGGCGCTGCGGCCGCGCATCGCGGACTTCGTCGAGGACTACTCCATCTTCCAGATCGAGGCCTTCGCGGCGCCCTGCGACGCCGCCGCTCTGTGGACCGACCATGCGCACACTGTCGCTCAAGTGTTGCGGGCCGAGCCGCATACACTGTCCCAGCAGGAAGTCGCTGACGCCACGGCCTCGCGGCTCTCGTTCGGGCCCGACGACGCGACGTTCATCGACACGGACGCGACGCTGCTGTTCGACCCCGAAGGCGACGACGTGCGCGCGGTGCTCGAGTTTGCCAACATCCAGCTGCTCGAGATGCGCTTCCTCGACCAGCAGCTCGACGACATTCTCGAGCGGGCCTACGAGCTGCTCCAGCCGCGCCCGACGCGGGTCGTCGGCTCGGGGAGCGACGGTCCCGACCTGCGCCGCCTGGCCCGGTTGCAGCTCGACGGCGCGATCCTGTTCGAGCAGGTGACCAACGCGCTCAAGTTGGTGGGGGATCAGTACCTGGCGCGGGTCTATTCGCTGACGTCGCGGCGCTTTCACCTTAGCGCGTGGGATGCGAGTATCACGCGCAAGCTGCAGACGATCGACAGCATCTACGCCAAGATGGCGGACCGCGCGTCGAGCCGGCGGATGGAGATCCTCGAGTGGATCATCATCGTGCTGATCGCGGTCTCGATCGGGGTGTCGCTCGTGCCGGCGCTGACCCGTCACTGAGCGGGCAGCTACGCGACCCGGCCGCCGGCTTCATCCCTTGCGCCGCGTTACCTTCCACTGGCCCGTCTGGGGGTCAGGGGAGCCCGCCCCACGTGTTGTGTAAGTGCCTGCGATCGTGTTGCCATCGAGTCGGCCCTCGAACGTGGTGGAGAGCGAGGCGCCGGTCTCGGGGTCGGCGTAGGGCGCGAGCGTGCCGGTCACGCGACCCCCTGCCACTCGCACGAAATTGATGGTCAACACCGCGCTACGCGGCTGCGCCACGGCCGCGCCCGTTGGTCCCAGCCGGTCCAATGCCTGGAGTGGACGACCCCAACCGCGGGGAATCATGATCACATCGCCGACGGCGCTGTCGCCGTTGGCCGAGAGCGTGAACGAGATGCTGCCGCTCCGGCCTGTGGCGGCGCTCGAGTACGACCCCTCCCATTGGCCCGCGAGCGCGGCCACATCCTTGGCGGTACCGGCCAGGGGGACCGGCGGCGGGGGCGTGGGTGTACACGCCGACAGTGCCGCGAGCATCGGGATCAGGATGGGTGTTCGAGAACTCATCGCGAGCTCCGGGCAAGGTGGTTAGGAGAGATACGCGCGGATGGACCCCGCTGATGCGTGAGACGTCCGGGCGACGCGATTGGTTGCACGCCGTCGAGCGCCTGTCGTCACGTCACCCCGGCAGGGCGGTCGCCGAGGCGGCCGGGCGGTTGGGCCCGCTCCCGCCCGCCAGCGATAGCGCCGCTACGGCACGGTGGCGATGGTCGGAGACGGCATCAACGACGCACCGGCCCTCGCTGCGGCGGTGATGCTCAACGCACTCCGCGTGAGGTGATGCTGACCTTTTTCACCACAGATCCACGAGCGGGCAGCGGAAGCCGGGCAGCACGTCCTCGCAATCCAACGTCTCGTTGGGGTCGAGTAGCGCTTCGCTCCCGTCGGCCCGATAGACCCGGGCGGTCAGCTGCTCCGAGTCGACCACCCATACCAGCCGGACTCCGGCCTGCAACCACTGGGCTATCTTCTCGAGCGTTTCCGCGGGATGATCGTCGTGAGCTAGGACCTCCACCGCGAGGTCCGGCGCCCAACCGGGATAGCCTCGCGGCTCGACTTCCGGTACGCGGTCTTTCACGATGAACGCGACGTCCGGCGCCCGCACCGTGTCAGGATTCGCCTCGATCTTGAAGCCCGTCTCCGCCGCGTAGACCCGCCCCAGGTGATGGGCCTCGACGTGAGCCGTGATTCGGTATGCGATCCGATTGGCGACGGCGCCGTGCCGCGCACCACCGGGATCCCGGACGACGAGCCGGCCGCGGATCAGCTCGGTACGCTTGTCGGGCAGGTTCAGCCGCAGCAGCTCTTCTGCGGTCATGAGCATGGCCTCACCCATGCCCGCAACATAGCCCCGGCGCGCTCCCATGGCGACCGCATGATGCACGCCGACCTTCAACTCCGTCAACGATCGTCGGGGACCGTCAGTACTTTGCTTGCATGTAGGCTGTCCCCAGGCGTGGCCCGAGACGCCACGATCACCTCGCCGATAACAAGCGCCGTGACCGCGGGCAATCCCAGCTGGCGGGTGAGAGCGCCGCGGCGAGTCACCGTTGCGTGCATGGAGGGCCATCCCGAACTGCCAGCACGCCCTCCTCATGCAACATTTTCTACTTTACGGTGAACGTCACCGTGTCGGCGACCAGCGGGTTCAAGGGAATGTGCCTCCAGTCCGCGATCACGGCGATCACCCGATGGGGGCCTGGCTTGAGTGAATCCAGGACGAACTCGGTCTGCCCCCGACCCAGGTGAATGATGCCGGGGCTGCCTTTCGGAATCGTGTCGTTCACCGACGTCAGGTCGTGATCGACGAACAGGTGATGGTGACCCGTGCCGGATCGCTCGACAGTCGCGGGGACGATCTGAACGCCAGTTGCCTGTAGCGTGACTTTCACCGGTCCGCTCACCGTGGCTCCGCGCTTGGGTGACGTGATCTTCACCGTCGCCTTCCTGCTCGCCTGAGCATGGGTGGCGGGTGCCAGCAAGGCCGCGGCGCAGAGCGCCAGCGCGACCGCGAGGATGCTCGTTCTCACTCAGCCTGCCTCCTGTCCGACCGTGGCCCGAGTACCCACCGGCGGCGTCGGGCGGCCGGACCACGGCCGCCGGGGTCTCCATCTCGGCTAGCGCCAAGACTTCGTAGTGAGCGAAGTTGCAGACGGGGGCCATCGCGCGCAACCGCTAGCCCGTCGGACCATCCCCCGCGGCGCCAATGCTCCGCGGGGGGGTATTCATTGCCGGTTCATGCTTGAATGCAGGTGTTACCTTATGGCGTTGGAGGGTCATATGAACTGGAAGAGCGCTTTGGTAGTGATCGTTCTCGCGACTCCGCTCGCCGCACAGCAGGCGGAGAAACCCGACACCATGCATCATCTGATGATGGGTGCCGGCCGCGAGATGATGATGGGCGACCCCATGATGGAGCGGATGGGGCCGTCGCTGATGAGAATGATGCTGTACACCCCGCAACACCTGCTCGCTCGCAAGGACGCACTCGGCCTCACCCCCGATCAGGTCGGCCGCCTCACGGCGTTGCGGGACGGTGCGAAGACGGCGCGCGACGCCGCGATGGCCGAGGCGGAAACCCACCTCCACGAGCTGGAGCAGGTAGCGAACGCCGCGAAGGCCGACACCGCGGCGCTCAAGACCCACTTTCAGGCGGCGCACACCGCGATGGGCAAGGCTCATTGGACCATGCTGGCAGCGTCGGCGCAAGCGCGGGCGGTCCTCACCGACGCCCAGCGCGCCAAGGTGCAAGTCTGGGCTGACTCGATGCAGGCGTGGACCGACCAGCACCGCAGGATGATGAATCCGGGCAAGTCGCCCTGAACGAGCATGTGAGGGTGCACGCTGCTGCCTGATCACGAGCCGATCCATGTGTTGGGAGCCGGTCCAGCGGGGCTCGCCGCGGCGTTGACCGCGAACCGCGCGGGACGTCGGGTCATTGTCCACGAGCGATCCTCGGAGGTGGGGCACCGCTTCCACGATGACTTCCAGGGACTCGAGAACTGGACCACGGACGGCGACGTGATCGACGAGCTGGCGGGACTGGGGATCGAGCCGACGTTCGATCATACGCCGATTCGCGAGGCGGTCGTCTTCGATCCTCGTCGCGTCCACACCTATCGGTCACCGCGGCCGCTCTTCTATCTCGTCCGCCGGGGCGCGCGCGAAGGCACGCTCGATTCCAGCCTCAAGGCGCAGGCACTGGCCCGAGGGATCGAGATCCGCTTCGGGCAGGCGCGGCCTCACCTGCCGGAGGGCGGCGTTGTCGCGGAGGGGCCGCATGGCTCGGATGCGGTCGCGCTCGGCTACGTTTTTGCGACGCAGGCGGCCGACGGCGCCTTTGCGGCCATGTCCGATCACCTGGCCCCGAAGGGTTATGCGTATCTGCTGGTGGTCCAGGGCCAAGCCACCGTCGCCGCATGCATGTTCGACGACTTCCACAACAAGCAGGTCTACCTCGAGCGCACGGTCGCGTTTTTCCGTGAGAAGGTGGGGTTCGACATGCAGAACCCGCGGCGCTTTGGCGGCGCGGGCGGCTTTGACGTGCCGCAAACGGGCCGGCGTGGCGACCTTCTCTTCGTCGGAGAAGCAGCCGGGTTTCAGGATGCGCTGTGGGGCTTCGGGATGCGCTACGCGATGCTCTCGGGGACCCTCGCGGCGCGTTCGCTCGTGAGCGGCCGGCTCGAGGACTACGATCGTCTGTGGGAGAAGCGCCTCGGCGGGCTGCTCCGCACCGGCATCGTAAACCGCTTCATGTACGGCAAGCTCGGCGCGCGCGGCTACCGGGGGCTCGCGTGGCTACTCGACCGCACCGCGGATCCCAGATCGTTGCTCGGCCGGCTGTACCGGCCATCGCTGCTGGCCCGGCTGCTCTACCCGATTGCCCGTCAATCGGTTCGGTCGAGCCGTCGTGCGAGCCTCCGGAGGCGGGAGCCGCACACGACGGGATGAGGCGAAGGTCAGCGCTGCCGCGGCTGGAACATCGCCCGTATCACGGCGGTCGCGTCCACCGCGATCAGCAGCCCCTCCAGCGGCAGCGCTTGCACGCCCACAATGATTCCGGCTGGGGGGTTCCGAGCGGGCAGGAACTCCGCTCCGGCCTCCCGGATCGCCTCGAAGTCGCGCGGGGAATAGTTCACCACGTAGATCGTCAGCTTCGCGACGTCGGCGGGCGTCGCTCCTCCGATCTTCAGGACGAACGCGAGGTTGGCGAACGCTTGCCTGGCCTGGGCGCGCACATCGCCGGGGCCGACGAGCTTCCCAGTCGAGTCGAGCGCAACCTCACCCGAGACGTACAACGTCGCGCCGACCCGAACCGCGTGCGTGAAGCCCGGCAGCGCGGCGAGCGTGCCGGGGTTGATGTAACGCGGCCGCGTCGGCTCCAGGTCCCCGGGCCCGCCCGGCCCAAACCTGCCCCCCCCACCCCCACCCCGGCCTCCGCCGGGAGACCCCATGCACGCGCCCAGGATGATGACCGCCGCCGCGATCGTGACGGTGCCGCGCATGGCGCACTCGCTCCCTTCGTTCAGTTCGGAATGCAACGGACAACCGGAAATCCACGTGGAGACTACGGCGACCGGGTGCGTGGTGTTGACCAGCAGCCGTTCGGTCGCCGAGTAGGGGCGCAGCATGCTGCGCCCCTACATCGTCCGTTCGCGGGCTGTCAGCATCGCCGGCGGAGGCCCCGTATACACCAGCATGAGCGCGCTGCCCGACCGGGACCGATCTGGCCAGGCAAGGGTGGACGAGCCCGCCCTCGTCGCGCGCGCGCTGGCGGGGGATCGCGAGGCGCTCGGCACGCTGGTGCAGTGGTACGCGGGGTCGGTGCGCCGCGTGACGCGCGCGATCCTCGGGAACGTGGACGACGCCGAGGATGCGGCGCAGGACGGCGTGCTGGCGGCGCTGGTGAAGCTGGACCAGTACGATCCCAGCCGGCCGTTCGGTCCGTGGCTGCTGCGGATCGCGGCCAACGCCGCGATTGACCGCCGGCGACGGCGGACGGTGCGGGACGCCGGCGTCCTCGGGGATGACGTCGCCGCGAAGGGGCCGCTGCCGGATGTTGAGACCGAGCGCGTGGCGCTGGGCGAGCGGCTCCGCGCCGCACTGGACGAGCTGCCGGAGCATTACCGGCTGGCGGTCGTGCTGTTCGATGTCGAGGGCTATTCGCACGCGGAGATTGCGGAGATCCTGGCGATGGCCCCAGGGACCGTGCGGTCGGCCGTGTTTCACGCGCGCCGCCGGTTGCGGGCGCTGTTGGATGACTTGAAGGAGGACCGGTGAGACAAGAACCCATGTGGTCTCCAGACCATCCAGACCCCGCGCTCGGCGCGGCGCTGTGGGCGGCGCTCAGTCCGCGCAACGACACGGGTGCGTTCGTGGCTCGCGTGCTCGATCGCGCCGAAGCGGCCGGCGTGGGGACGTGGCGCGCGGTGCTGGGGCGCTGGAGCCGGGTGGCGATTGCGGTGGCGGCGGTGCTGGCGTTCGGGGGCGTCTCCCTCGCCGGCCACGCACGAGACGCCGCCACCTCGTTCGACGCGGCGTGGGTGACGTCCGCTACGGGGAGTGAATCGGCTGTCCAGCTGCTCGCTGTGCACCGCGCGCCCGACCCGAGCGCGCTGTTCGCGTCCATGCTCGCGAACTGAGGGAGGCGGCATGCTAGAGCAATCTCGCTTCTGGGCGGTCGCGGCTCTGCTCGCGACGTTCGCCGCCGGCGGGCTGTTCGGGTGGGCGGTCGGGACGCGGGTCCACGCCGGGCCGCGGGGCGGGGCGTTCCGGGGGGGGGCACCGGGACCCGACGGGATGATTGGCTTCCTGAGCGAGCGGTTGGACCTCACGGCGGCGCAGCGCGACTCGGTGCGGGCGATTCTGGAGCGTCACCGCGCCGATGTGGAGAAGATCTGGCGCGAGGTCCATCCGCGATTCGATTCGGTGCGGTCGGCGATGAGCACGGAGATCAACGCCCAGCTCACCCCGACGCAGCGGACGCACTACGCGGAGCTGGAGCGGCGGCTCGAACGCCCGCCGCGGTTCGGCGGCGGTCCGCCGTGGGAGGATGGGCCGAGACCACGACCCCCTTGAGTATGGGCGTGCTCCCACCAGAGGGGGAGCGCAAACCTCTCACCGAAGGAGGTGGTGCGCAGCCGCAGCCAAAAGAAGAGCGGGCTCCCTGACGGAGGAGCCCGCTTTTTCGTTGGTTACTCGACCACCACGGGCTCGCGCTCCAGCCGGACGCCGAAGCGCTCGTACACTGCCCGCTCGATGGCTTGGGCGAGCGCCAGCAACTCGGCCGTGGTGCCCCCGTGATTCACAAGGGCGAGCGCGTGGCGCGTCGAGATCCCCACCCCCCCGCGGCGGTACCCCTTGCCGAAGCCCGCGTGCTCGATCAGCCACGCCGCGGGCACCTTCACCCGTCCGTCGGCGGGGAACGTCGGGATACCGTCGCCCTCGCCCGCAGCGCGCCACCGGCGGACGAGGTGGTCGAACGCGTCGGCCGAGAGCACGGGATTCACGAAGAAGGAGCCGACCGAGCGACCGTTCGGATCGGTGGGGTCGAGCACCATGGATTTGCGGCGCCGCAGCTCGAGCACCGTATTGCGCACGACGCTCACCGCGTCGGCAGGCTCCAGGCGCTCCAGCTCGCCGTGCTGCCGGACCGCCTGCGCGAGCTCTGCGTACCGCACCTGCGGCACCCTGTCGCGGTGCAGGCACAGCGTAACGTCGAGGACGATGTAGCGATCGTGGTCGCGGCTCTTGAAGCGGCTGCTGCGATACACGAATTCGCACTGCTCGCGCGGGAACACGACTTGTGTGAGGCCATCGCGCTCGAGACACCGCACCGACACGAGCGTATCCGCGATTTCCTGCCCGTAGGCGCCGACGTTCTGGATCGGGGTGGCGCCCACGGTCCCGGGGATTCCTGAGAGGCATTCGATCCCGGTCCATCCCTGCTCGACCGCCTGGCGCACCAGCGCGTCCCACTCGACGCCGGCTGCCGCGGTCAACTCGACGCCTTGCGTCGTCTCGTGCGGGGCGACGCCGCCGATGGCCAGCTTGAGCACGAGGCCCGGAAAGCCCGCGTCCGCTACGACGAGGTTCGAGCCCCCGCCCATGATTTGCACGCGCAGCCGTCGCTCGCGCGCCCAGGTGAGCGCCTCAACCAGCTCGGCTTCGGTCGTGCATTCGTAGAAATAGCGCGCTGGCCCGCCCAACCCGAGGGTGGTGTGAGGTGCGAGGGGCACCTGCTCGCGCAGGAGGAGAGTCATGGGGTGGATTGGAATCGAAGGTAGTCATTTCCCATCCTCAAGGATGGGCCCGGCGAGGCGCGACGCTGAAGCGTGTTCGGTAATCGCCTTCAGGGCAAGGCCCAGCGCAACGACACCGCGGTGGAAATGTACCGCCAGCGCGCGGTCGTCGCGGCCTCGGCGGCGAACGCAGAATCCTCGCCGTCCAGCTCCAGCTTGAGGTCGCGCCCCGGTGCGAGCGGCACGACGATGAGCGAATAGAGGCGCAGCGCCCGGCGCCACGGCCCGAGCGCCGCGCCCTGCTCGGCCACCCGTTGGACGCCCGCCCCGATATCGAAAGCGAGCAGAATCGATCGGGACGTCTCGAGCTCGAGATATGACCCCGCTTCCACCACCTGGATGAGCCGCGGGGCGAAGTAGCCGGCGGTGGAGGCGTGGGAGTACCGGACCTCGTGAAACTGGCCCGACAGCTCGACGCTCGGCGCCGCGGCGAACGCCGCCACGGCGGCGAGGGTCGTCCGGTGATTCACTTCGGTGGAATCGCTGAGCGTCGCGGCGCGGCCGATCCCGCGCAGCTTGAATGAGCCGACGACCGGCAGCTCGACCGTGGCACCGAGCTCCGTTCGCGCCACTCGGTTCGCCACGAGGAGCGGACTCGCGTCGAGCACGCTCCTCGCCGCGCGGAGGTCCACCGCCGGGCCGGCCAGCGGAGCTCGCCAGCGGGCGCGGAGCTGGCCGGTGGGGATGACGGTTGCGCCAGTGCCCCCGACGGCATCGAGTCGCGCCGCTCCCGCCGCCGCATCGATCTGCAGCGCAGCCCGGGGCCGGGCGGCGGCGCGGAGCGTCAGCTCCTCGAGGCCGGTCGCCGTGACCCCGTCCCGCACCTGCTCCCGGCTCGCCGCCACTGCTACCCGCGTCGGCCCGGGCGCCGCCAGCTCCGCGGCGCCGCCCAGCCGCAGCGTGGTGTTCCCGTCAGAATCGTGGCTGCCGC
>MNEL01000031.1:10039-99042 GCA_001917665.1 Gemmatimonadetes bacterium 13_1_40CM_69_22
CGTGCGGGCCAGCACGTCCCCCACGGCCATGTACCCCCACGGGTCCGACGGCTCGAGCGCGACGTAGCGCCGCAGCAGCCGCAGAGCCACCGCGGGATCATGTCGGCGCAGCTGAGCGAGACGATACGTGGCGTGGGAATTCTCGGGGTCGGCGGCGAGCACGACCGCGTATTCCTGCGCGGCGGCGGCCGCATCGCCTTCCGCAAACGCCGAGTCCGCTCGGGCGAGGTGGGCCGCAACCGGGCTTCCGCTCTGCGCGACCGCGGCGCGCGTCGGCACCACCATGGCCGCGAGCACGAGCACCAGGATCCGACCCACGCGTCCCCCCCGCGCCCCCCCCGCCGCGACGACCCGCCGCTCCTCGTACGGCTCGATCGCAGCGCCCCGGTCCGCCGGGCCGTGGACCCACAGCCGCAACAGCTCGACGCCCAGCAGCACCGCGGCCAGGGTCCCGAGGCTGAGGGCGAATGTCACCGTGCGCAGCACGTTGCCCGGATGCGCCCCCGGAGGCAGCGCCACGACGGGGTGAGCGGTGCGCAGCGCGACGCCGAGGAGCCAGCCTGTCGCCCATACGCCCCCGAGGATGCCGCCCGCGATCGCCGTCTGCCCGGCAACCAGGCGCCACGTCCCCGACGCCGCGCAGCCCCGCGCTCGCCGATACGCCTCCCGCAGCGGCATCGCGAGCGCGCTCACTAGGTAGAACATCCCGCCGATCCCGGTACCCGGCAGCCCGGCCGTCATCGTCAGTGCCCCTTCTCGTACACGCGCAGCGAGCGACCGAGCAGCAGCTCGGCGCAGACCGCACGCAGGAAGAAGACCGCGTTGACGGTGCGCAGCACGAAGAACGCGGGGACGCTCGCCAGCGCCCGGCGGACCTCCCGCCGCCGCATTGCGCCGGCGAGCACCGGAACGAGTACGGCGGGGGCGTCGATCACGTAGCCGATCAGCACCCAAGGGCTCGCGAGCACGATCGCGAGCATCGGCAGCACCACCAGGTACACGGCCGTGGCGAGCGTCGCATCCCAAAACGCCACCGCCACCGCCGAGCGGAGATAGGGCACCGTGAGGAGGCCGCGCCAATGCAGCTTGACGTTTTGGACGAAGCCGTGCGACCAGCGCCGTAGCTGCTTCCCCATCAGCGTGAAGCTGCGGGGCTCGATGGGGTAACACACCGCCTCGGGCACAAAACGCACCTCATGGCCCGCCTGGTACAGGCTCCAGGTCAGGTCCACGTCTTCAGCGAGGGTGCGGTTGGACCAACCCCCCTGGGCCCCGAGGATCTCCGTCCGGTACATCGAGAAGCACCCCGAGGAGATGAGCGGCTTCCCGTAGTAGTCCTGCAGCTGCTTGTAGTAGGTAAATGCGAACAGGTATTCGATGTAGCGCCCCCGCTCCCACAGGCTGCGCACCCGCTGCGGCAGCACGAATCCGCACGCCGCCGCGACGGCCGGACCGCGGAACGCCGCGAGCAGACGCTCCAGCGCGTCCGGGGCGAGGACCGTGTCGGCGTCGATGGCGACGGTGAGCGGGGTGCGGACGTAGCGGAGCCCGAAGCTTTGCGCGCCCGCCTTGGACCCCGTGTTCGTGCGCGGTCGCACGACGGTGACCCCCAACGCGCGAGCCACGTCCCCGGTGCCGTCGGTGGAGCCGTCGTCCACGACGATGATCGCGAACGGCGGCGCCGTCTGGGCCTGGAGGCTTCTGATCGTATCCGCTACGCTCGCCGCCTCGTTATACGCGGGCACGATCACGGTCACGTCGCTGCCGGCCGCTGGTGCGTGCCGCGGCCCTACGGCCAGCGTCAGTGCCTGCGAGGCAGGGCGCTCCCGGGTCCACCGATGCTTCAGCCGCCCTGCGCTGGAAGACAAGGTCCGACTCTGCCGCCTGAGTTGTATGCCGTGGTGAATGAGTGCTGCGCGACGCCCCGGGAGACTGGAGCGGCGTTGTGGTAAAGAGGCCCCTTCGCGCGCCCGCGTAACGCGGCTGCCAGCTGGCGCGGGCTGCTGCGTCACCGCAACACCGGCCAAAGGGCGCCGCAGCCACGGGTTAGAACATGAAACCAGCACGGAGGTAGAGCGCGGAGCGCTCGGGGCTCTTGGCTACCGCCAGGGACATGGTATTGGCGCGGCTGTGGTGCCAGGCGAACCAGAGCCCGCCGCCGGCAGCGGCGTGCCAGCGGTCGGACGATTCGCCTGCGACCCAGACGCGACCGGCGTCGGCGAGTCCGAGCACGCCGACGTCTCCGGCCGGAAACCGGCCGACTGCGAGCCGCAGCTCGGCGTTCGCGTATGCGCCGGACGTCCCGGCAAACCGCTGCTCCGCGTAGCCGCGGACGGTCGTCCCCCCGCCGACGTAGACCGCGTCGCCGAACGGCGCGGTGCCGCTCACGTGCGCGCCGCCTACACGGAGCGCGAGAGTCGCCGCCGGCGGGTCACCCGCCGACACGTAGGTCGATGCGTCGGCCGACACGCTGCCGAACGATTCGACCACGTCCCACCCGGCGGGGTATCCGCGGCCCTCGAGGCGGAGGTGCGTGCCGCGGGCGGGGGCGGCCGGCGCGTCGCGCGTGTCGAGCTCCAGCACGGCGCGTCCCCCGAGCTGACCGAAGTCGCCGGCACCGTAGTACGGGCCGGTGCTGCTGAGGAGGGTGCCCGCGTCAGGGTGGGTATGGGCGTACTTCACCAGCGGCCCTACCACGAGGCGGAGCCGCGGCACGAGCGGCACCGCCACTGCGGGCGCGAACAACAGCTGCGTCTGCCGCACCCGGTAGACGCTGTCGGACTGCGACGCGTCGCTCGCGTTGCCGAACCCGTAGAACCGAATGATCTCGAGCCCTGACACGCGCAGCTCGATGATGAGGATCGACGGAGCGAGCGGCTGCCGAAACGCGCCTTCGACGGCCGCGCGATAGGTGCGCGCGCTGGTCGCGTACTCGGTGCTCACGAGCAGCCGGGTGCTGGGAGGCAGCGCGCGGAACCCGTAGCGCGTGTGAAGCAGTCCGGCGCCGAGCAGGAGGCCGACATCAGGCGAGTAGCTCGCCCCGAACAGCGGGACGGTCCGGGGGCGCCAGGCGTCGTCCTGGGCGAAGGCCGTTGCCGGCAGCGAGACGCCCGCGGCGCCGAGCGCCGAGAGGGCGAGCAGCGCCGGCGCCGGTCTTGGCCGCCGCCATTTGACTATTGATCGCAAGGGACGGATACTCGACGGGCGGAAACCATGCACGTTCTGATCGCCGACGACGACCACGTCACCGTCCAGCTGCTCTCGAGCGTGCTGAAGGCGAGCGGGTTCGAGTTGACCATCGCGCGCGACGCGATGCAAGCTGTGATGATGGCCATGCGTAACCCGCCCGACGCGGTCATCTTGGACATCGGCATGCCGGGCGGGAGCGGGCTGCAGGTGCTCGAGCGTCTCAAGGCGTCGACCAAGACGAACGCGGTCCCAGTGATCGTGGTCACGGCCCTCACCGACCCCGCGCTGCCCCGCAAGGCAGCAGCCCTAGGAGCCGATGAGTTCTTCACGAAGCCCATCGCGCTCGACCGGCTCCGCAGCGCGCTGGACCGACTGCTGGGGAAGTCCCCGCCGGCGGAGCCGGGGCATGAAAGGGATCGGGATTAGGCTCCGGAGCCTCGCAGCTGCCGCAGCACGTACTCGAGGATCCCGCCGTGCCGGTAATACATCAGCTCTTGCGGCGTGTCGATCCGCACCGTGGTCCGGAACTCGAGCCGTGATCCGTCGGGTCGCGTGCCGCGAACCGTCAGCTCCTTGCCGCGCGGAAATCCCTCGGCCAGCACGTCCGCGAGGCCGCTGAGATCGAAGCTTTCCTTCCCAGTGAGGCCCAGCGTCGCCGGGCTTTGATCGGGGAGGAACTGAAGGGGGAGGATCCCCATCCCCACGAGGTTCGAGCGGTGGATCCGCTCGTAGCTCTGGGCGATCACGGCGCGCACGCCGAGCAGCCGCGGCCCCTTCGCCGCCCAGTCGCGTGAGGAGCCGGAGCCGTACTCCTTGCCCGCGAGCACGAGCAGCGGCACGCCTTCGGTCTGGTACTTCACCGACGCGTCGTAGATCGACAGCTGCTCGCCGTCGGGCAGGTGCACGGTGACGGGTCCCTCGGTGCCGGGCGCGAGCAGGTTCTTGAGCCGGACGTTCGCGAATGTGCCGCGCACCATGATCTCGTGGTTGCCGCGGCGTGAGCCGTAGGAGTTGAAGTCCTTCGGCTCGACGCCGCGCTCCACGAGATACTTCCCCGCCGGGCTCGTCTTCCGGATCGAGCCGGCGGGCGAGATGTGGTCGGTCGTGATGCTGTCACCGAGCAGGCACAGCACCCGCACCGCGCGGATGTCCTCGATCGGGGCGGGGGCGGCCGGCATCGCGTCGAAGTAGGGCGCCCGGCGGATGTAGGTCGAGTCGGGCTCCCAGGCGAACCGGTCCCCCGCGGGCACCGGCAGGCCGTTCCAGCGCTCGTCTCCCTTGAAAACCTCGCCGTACTGCGTGCGGAACATGGCCGACTTGATCGAGGTGCGGATGACGTCGTCCACTTCCTTGGCAGACGGCCAAATGTCCCTGAGATAGACGGGCTTCCCGTCCTTCCCCGTGCCGAGCGGCTCCTGCTGCAGATCGAGGTCGATCCTTCCCGCGAGCGCGTAGGCGACGACGAGAGGGGGCGAGGCGAGGTAGTTGGCGCGCACCTCCTGCTGGATGCGCCCCTCGAAGTTGCGGTTGCCCGACAGCACCGCGCACACGACCAGCTCGCCTTCGGCGATCGCCGCCGACACCGGCTCGGGAAGCGGACCCGAATTACCGATGCATGTCGTGCAGCCATACCCCACGAGATGGAACCGCAGCCGCTCGAGGAACGGCGTGAGGCCCGCCCGGTCCAGATAATCGGTCACCACCTTGGAGCCGGGCGCGAGGCTCGTCTTCACCCACGGCTGCGACTCGAGGCCTCGCTCGACGGCCTTCTTGGCGACGAGGCCCGCCGCGATCATCACCGACGGGTTCGAAGTGTTGGTGCAGCTGGTGATCGCCGCGATGACGACCGACCCGTGGTGCAGCTTGCAGTCGACGCCGTCGAGCTTCAGGTCCACATGGGTGCGGCGCTGCGGCGGCGCCTCCACGGCGGTCGCGACGTGGCCCCCTTCGGCTTCCCAGCGACCGCCGTTGGGAGAGCCCGGCGCCGCGATGGGAGAGCTCGGCTTGACCAGCGTCGGCAGGGCGTCGAGGAACGCCCGTGCGACCGTGCGCAGCGACACCCGATCCTGCGGCCGTCGCGGCCCGGCGAGGCTCGGCTCGACCGTCGAGAGGTCGAGCGACAGGGTGTCGGAGTACACCGGCTCCGGAGCGTCCGGCGTATGGAACAGGCCCTGCTCCTTCATGTACGCCGCGACGAGCGCGACCTGCTCCTTCGTGCGCCCCGTGAACTCGAGGTAGCGGAGCGTCTCCTGGTCCACCGGGAAGAGGCCCACCGTGGCGCCGTACTCCGGGGCCATGTTGCCGATCGTCGCCCGGTCGGCGAGCGGCAGCGTCGCGATCCCGGGGCCGTAGAACTCCACGAACTTCCCAACGACGCCCCGTTTCCGAAGCAGCTCGGTGACCGTGAGCACGAGGTCGGTCGCGGTCGCACCCTCGGCGAGCTTTCCCGTGAGCCGGAACCCCACGACCTGCGGGATCAGCATCGACACCGCCTGGCCGAGCATCGCGGCCTCGGCTTCGATTCCCCCGACGCCCCAGCCGAGCACGCCGAGGCCGTTGATCATCGTGGTGTGGGAGTCGGTGCCGACGAGCGTATCCGGATAGGCCTGAGGCGTGGGCCCCGAGGTCGTGAACACCACCCGCGCGAGGTACTCCAGATTCACCTGGTGGACGATGCCCGTGTCCGGCGGCACGACCCGGAACCCCTGGAACGTCTGCTGGGCCCAGCGCAGCAGGGCGTAGCGCTCCCGATTGCGCTGGAACTCGAGGTCGGCGTTGACCTGGAAGGCGGTGGGCGTACCGAACTCGTCCACGATCACCGAATGATCGATCACCAGCTCGGCCGGGAGGAGCGGGTTGACCAGCGTCGGATCGCCGCCCATCGCCTGCATCGCATCGCGCATGGCGGCGAAGTCCACCACGGCGGGCACGCCCGTGAAGTCCTGCATCAGCACGCGCGCCGGCATGAAGGCGATCTCGTCGTCCGGGATCTTCTTGGGGTCCCAGCGGGCCAGCCGCTCGATCTCGTCGCGGCGCACGGTGCGCCCGTCCTCCAGGCGCAGCAGATTCTCGAGCAGGATCCTGAGGGAATAGGGGAGGCGGCCGATGGCGAGCCCGCGCTTGTCGAGCGCCTCCAGGCGGAAGATCTCGAAGCTCCGCCCCGCGACGACGAGCCGAGCCCGCGTGCCGAAGCTGTTCGACGTCGTCATTCCACGACCTTGACGTCCGCGACGAAGTACTCGGTGTCCCCGAAGCAGCTCGTCGGGAGGCCCTTGTGCTGTTGGTACACGAGCGCGACGCGCTTGCCCAGCGATTGGTTGATGCGCGCCGCGATCGAGTCGTCCCGCACGGTGAAATAGAACTTTTCCGGCATCGCCCCGGGGAGCGACACCATCGCGAGCTCGCCTTCCCAGGTCTTACAGATCCACCCCTTCTTCGAGAACTTCTGCACATACCCGGCGCGCTCGCCCGAGGAGTAGCTCCACTTCAGGGCGCTCCAGGTGTAGGCGACGAACAGGGCGACGGGCACGAGCACGACGGCGGCGATGATGAGCTTGTACTTGCGCGTCAGGGTGAAGGTCACGCCGGGAAATCTACTGTGTACGTCTCGGTGCGATAAGGCACGAACCCCCGCTGCTGATAGTTCGGCAGCGCGTGCGGGTGGTCGAGCGTGCAGGTGTGCAGCCAGACGCGGGCGGGGGCGAGCGCCCACGCGTCGCGCACGGCGCACGAGAGCAAGTGCTTGCCGAGGCCGTGGCCGATCGCGCCCGGCGCCAGGCCGAAGTAGGCGATCTCGACGGAGTCGTCGTCGGGCACGCGCCGCAGCTCGTACCACCCGGCCAGCGCGCCGTCGCGGCGTGCGACGTAGAGCGAGATCTCGGGCTTCCCGAGGTGGGTGCGAATCTCGTCGTCCGTCCAGTCCCAGCGATCGCGCCAGTGGTACGCCTCGCCCACGGTGCGGTAGCAGTGGCGGTACAGCGCGGGCGTGGGGTGGTCCACGTGCTCGAGCACGACATCCGGAAATTGCCCGAACGCGGACCTGAACTGGCCGCGGCTGGTCAGCTCGAGATATGTACGAGTGGCTTCCATGGAGGTAATTTTACGCCGTCCCGATACCACGAACAGCGATGACTTTCAACCGCATGGGCACCGTCCCTCTGCCGCTGGCCCTGCACCTCGCGAGCTACACCGTGCTGGGGCTGTTTTGCTTTTTCGCGGGGACGCTGAACCTGATCGACCCGGTCAAGATCCCGCACGGGATCCTGTTCCTCCTGGTGTGCGGGTTCAGCTGGGGCTACGTCTTTGGCATCCTGATGGCGCGGAAGGAAGTGGTGATGCTGGGCTTCGTCGCGAGCATCGCCTGGCTGGTCGCCGCGCTCGCCGGGGCGGCGCGCTTCGGTTTCGATTGGCGCCTCACGGCGCTGCTGGTCGCGCTCGGCACGTACGGGTTGGTGACGCTCGGGATCTACCGCAAGCGCATCCTCGAGCACTGACGCGTCGGCTCACCCGATCGCGTTCGGCGTGACGTGCTCGGGAGCGGCCGGCATCTCGACCACGAACCTGGCCCCGCCGAGCGCCGAGTCCTCGAGCCAGATCTTGCCGCCGACCTCGGTCACGACCCGCTGGCAAATCGCGAGCCCGAGGCCGGTGCCCTCGTCCGGCCCCTTGGTCGTGAAGAACGGATCGAAGATCCGGCCGCGGATCTCGACCGGGATGCCGGGCCCCGAGTCCTCGACCACGAGCCGCACCCACCCCTCGCGCGCCTGCGTCGTGAGCTGAATGACCGCGGGGTCGCGCCCCTTCACTACGTGTTCGGCGTTGGTGACGAGGTTGATGACCACCTGCTGCAGCTCTTGCCCCAGGCCCAGGACCGCCGGCGCGGCCTGGTCGAGCCGCGTGCGGAACTGCACGTTGTCCGCCCGCAACACGCGCTGCCGGATCTCGGCGACGTCGTGCACCAGGTCGTTGATCTGCACGCGGGTGGGCGTCGTGTCGGCGCGCCGCGCCAGCCGCAGTAGGCTGCGCACGATGCGCGCGGCGCGGTCCACCTCGCGCGTGATGGTCATCGCCGTGGTGTTGGTGTCGGGGTCCTTGCTCGCCCGGCCGAGCAGCTCCGCCTCCATGCGGATGGCGGCGAGGGGGTTGTTGACTTCGTGCGCCACTCCGCTGGCGATCTCGCCTACGGTGGCCAGCTTCTCGCGCGCGATCAGCTCGCGCTGGGCCCGCAGCTCGTCGGTCCGGTCGTACAGGGCCACGAGCAGGTTGTCGCGCCCCACCCCCGACAGCCCGGTAATGGTGCAGTCGCAGATGCGGCGATCCCCCACCGGCTGGGTGACGAGCACGCGCCCGTGCCACGGCGCCCCCGCCTGCGGCCGGGCGAGGACCAGGTGGAGCGAGATCTCGCTCGGTGACAGCCCCAGCGCCTCGAGGTGGACGCCCAACGCCTGCGATTCGGTCGCGATCCCGAACAGTCGGCACCCGGCCTGGTTGAGCTGCTGCACGCGACCCTGCCGGTCGACCAGCGCGAGCGGCAGCGGGCTCGAGTCCACCATCGCGTGCGCCCGCTCGGCGGCCGCCCGGGCGCCGGTCACTGCTTCCGACAGCTCCAGCCCGCCGGCGATGTACGCCGCGACCGCCGCGAGGTATTGCAAGTCGACCAGACCGAACGCCGGCGGCGCCGCCGTTTCCGCACCCGCCTGCTCGTAGCGGACCACTCCCACGGCTCCCGCGACACCGCTCGACGTCTTGAGCGGCGCGATCATCGCGCCCCGCGCGGTGCCGGCGGGGTTGAGCGCGGGCTGTGCGTCGGGCTCGGCGAGAATGTTGTCGGTGAGCAGCGGCTCGCCGGTGCGCACCACCCGGCCGGTCGTGCTCGTCGTCAGCCCGACCTCGAGTCCCTGGAGCTCCGCGCATTGACCGACCGTGGCGGCGATCCGCAAGGCGTCGCCCTCCCGCTGCCGCAGCGCGACGAACGCACCCTGCGCTTCCACCAAACTCATCACGCTCTGCAACGTGTAGCGCAGCAGCAGCTCGCGCTCCGGCGCCGCCAGCAGCCAGCGCGACAGCTCGACCAGGAACGTCCCGAGCCGCCGCTCCCGCTCCAGCCCGGCGCGGCGCGCCACCATGACCGCCAGGTGGGTCGCGATCTCCAGGGCCGAGCGCAGGGCTTCGGACGGGAAGCCGTCGGGGAGTCCCCGGAACGTGGCCTGCACGTGGCGGCCCTCGGCGTCGTGGTAGTCGGCGATGAAGGGCTCGCCCCCCTTGGCCGTCGCTCCCGCCTGGACGGTCCCCGACTCGTTCAGGCCCTTGTAGACGAGGTGCACGCGGGCCCCGCCAACCCAGTCGCTCAGGATCGCGGTCGCCGCCTGCCAGAAAGCGCGGGTCTGCTTGGCGTTTCCGGCTTCCGTCAGGAGGCGGCGGATGGGGTCGATCATGACTACAAAGTACGTCGCGAATGAACGTCGCGGGAATACGTCTCGAGTAGACGTATGGGAACCTACGCGCGTTCACCAGATATGAGCGCTACCTTCGCCTTGCTCGCCGACCCACGCGCCGGCGATCCCAACAACGGCGGTTCGCAGACTCTCCCACCCGTCGACGCCGACCTGCTCGACGCCTACTCGCGCGCCGTCACCGGCGCGGCGGAAAAGGTCGGGCCGGCCGTGGTCAGCGTGGAGGTGCGACATCGGATCGAGCGCCGCGGTCGCCCCGCCCGTGAGCTGCCCGGCCACGGCTCCGGATTCGTTTTCACGCCGGACGGCTTCGTCCTCACGAACAGCCACGTGGTGCACGACGCCACCCGTATCGACGTAGCGTTCGCGGACGGCCGCCGGCTCCGGGCCGAGCTCGTCGGGGACGACCCGGACACCGACGTCGCGGTGATCCGCGTGGACCCCGTGTCACTCGCCATCGCCCAGCTGGGCGATTCGGGGGCGTTGCGGGTGGGGCAGCTGGTCATCGCGATCGGCAACCCGCTCGGCTTCCAGAGCACCGTCACCGCGGGCGTGGTGAGCGCGCTGGGGCGCTCGTTCCGCTCGGTCACAGGGCGCCTCATCGACGACGTCATCCAGACCGACGCCGCGCTCAACCCCGGCAACTCCGGCGGGCCGCTGGTCGATTCGCAGGGCAGGGTGGTCGGCGTCAACACGGCGGTGATCCTCCCGGCTCAGGGGATCTGCTTTGCGGTGGGAATCAACACGGCCAAGTTCGTGACCGGTCAGCTCATCCGGCACGGGAAGATCCGGCGCGGCAGGATCGGGGTCGCGGGGCAGAACGTCTCGCTCGCGCGGCTGGTGGTACGGGCGCACGGGTTGGACGCGAAGAGCGGCGTGCTCGTGACCGGCGTGGATCGGGACAGCCCTGCAGAGCGTGCCGGAGTCAGGTCGGGCGATATCATCGTTGGCTTGGGCGGCAAGCCCGTGACGGGCATCGACGACCTGCACCGGTTGCTCGCTTCGGACCGGATCGGCGCGCACACGGCGATCGCCGTACTGCGTCAGGCCGACCGGCTCGAACTGGGGATTGTGCCGGAAGAATCGAAGCCGTAGCACGCGGCCGTTACGCACCACCGTCTTCTAGGCTCTGATCGCTCCCGGGAAGCGCGCCGGATCGGGCGTGAATCCCGGGAAGATCGTCGCCAGATCCGTTGCACCGAGATGTCGTGCCAGGATCTCGGCGAACAGATCGCGGAAATCCGTCGTCACGGCCACATCGCGACCCTCGAACCGGTTCGCCGGGTCGAGCCCGGGCCACTTCCCGAGCATCTTGCCCCCGTTTACCGGCCCGCCCAAGACGAGCATGGCCGTGGCATGCCCGTGGTCGGTGCCCGAGTTGCCATTCTCCCGCACCGTGCGGCCGAACTCCGACATGGTCAGCACGACGACGTCCCGCAGCTTGTCGCCCAGATCCCGTGCGAACGCGGCGAGCGCCTGGCCGAACTCCGCGAGCCGCGCCGCGAGCTGCCCTTCGCTCGACCCTTGGTTCACGTGAGTGTCCCAGCCAGTCACGTCGGCGAACGCCACCTGCAGCCCGACGTCGGCCTTGATGAGTTGGGCGATCTGCATCATCGCCTTGCCGAACCTGCCGCGCGGGTAGTCGGCACCATTGGCCGGCTGGTACTGGCCCGGGTTCACCTGCTTCAGCATTTGGACAGCCTCGAATGCCTCTTGTGAGGACGTCGAGAGCAGCCCGGTCGCCGAGCCCGCATACAGCTCTTCGAACGCGCGGGTGAGCCGGTCACGCGCCGCCGGCTGGGGTGCCCGCAGGCCGAACGCCTGCAGGTCGTCGATCGCGAGCGAAGGCGCCGAGCCCGCCAGGATGCGCGGCAGCTGCGGCCCGAAGGCCACCGCGCGGAACGGCGTGTTCTGGTGCTCGCGGTCGTGCTGGCAATAGCGGTTGAGCCAGCCGTCCGGGGTCGCCTTCGCGCCGGGGGTACCCGACTCCATGTAATCCTGGGCGTCGAAATGACTCCGCGTCGAGTCGGGCGATCCGATGGCGTGGATGGCGGCGAGACTCCCGTTGTTCCACAGCGGCTGCAAGGCCGCGAGGCGCGGATGCAGGCCGAAGTGCCCGTCCAGGTCGACCACGTCGTGCTCCGGTACGGCGATACGCGGACGCTCGCGGTAGTACAGGGGGTCGCCGTGCGGCACGATCATGTTGAGTCCGTCCACGGCGCCGCGCTGGAAGAGGCAAACCAAAATGCGGCGGTCAGGCGGACCGGCGGTCGGGGGGACGGCGAGAGCGGCTCTGGCCAGGAAGAGGGGATCCAAGCCCAAGCTGAACAACGCCAGGCCGCCCGATTTCACGAAGACGCGTCTCGAGATTGTCACTGTGGACCGCCTTTCACTAACCGTCTAACCGTCTAACCGTCTAACCGTCTAACCGTCTAACCGTCTAACTACTGCCTCTGAAACTCCGGTCCGCCGATCGCCAGTCCGATCGCCAGCGCACGGGCCTGCAGGGGATCACTGATGTCTGACAGCTGATGTCCGATGACTGCCTTCGTGTTCTCCGACATCGTGCCGCCCAGGAGCTGTGCGTTGACCGCGGCGATCAGCTGGGCGGGGTCCGCGGTGGCCGGAACGATCGCGTCGATGCTCACCGCCACGCCGGGCAGCCGGCCCGCGGCGAGCGCGACCGCGACGTTCATCCGGTCGAGCAGGGCGCCGCTGTTCACCCACGCTGCTTCCCGTTCGGGGTAGCCATCGGGCGCCACATGGAGATAGAGCGGCTCTCCGAGGCGTGCCACGACCTGCGCCAGCCGGGGCGTCGGGTCGGGGTCGGCGCCCAGCGCACGGGCGGCGCTCACGACGAACTCGAGTGGCGTCTTGATCTTGGCGCGGACGTTGGGGGCGGCCCAGAAGTCCGGCGACGTGAAGATCGCGCGCAGCACCTCGCGGATGTCGCCCTCCGTGCGCTTCCAGGCGGCCACGGCATCGTCCACGCAGCCGTCGGGCGGATCGTCGTTCACGAATCGCTGGCACAGCTGGCGGCTCACGTGGTGCAGCGTGGCCGGGTGATTGGCGAGCAGCTTGAGGAGGCGCATCCCTTCGTCCCGGCCGTGGCCGGCGGGGAAGGTCACGCCCATCACGACCTTCTCGCCGTAGTCGTGGGCCCACTCGTGGAACTCGAAGTCCCCGCCTTGCTGCGGCCGCCCCATGCTCCAGCCTGTGAAAATGCGCGCGACGTCGATCACGTCTTGCTGGGTGTAGCCGCCCTCCACGCCGAGCGTGTGCAGCTCGAGCAGCTCGCGAGCGTAATTCTCGTTGATGCCCTTCGGCATGCGCTCCAGGGCCCGCTGCCGTTGCGAGTCCGCGCGCATCGGGTCTCGCCCCGGATCGAACAGCGGTGGGCGGCCGAACTGGGGGGCGCGTCCAAACAGGGGCCGGGCGCGCAGCCGCATCGCCTGCGGCGGCGTGGACCCCGGCGCCACGCTCTCCCAGTTGTCGAGGTAGAACAGCATGGCCGGGCTCTGCGCCGTCGCGATCAGCAGGTCCGCGAACCTGCCCAGGGCACGCGGCCGGATCGTCGCCTCGATGTAGGACGGAGTCAGGAACCGGTCCGCGCCCTTCGCCAAGAAGACGTTGAAGTGATTGATCCAGAAGTCGACCATCACCTCGTAGAGCTGTCGCTCCGACAGGGTGGCCCGCACGACGGCGAGCTCCTGGAGCTCCCCGGCCAGGCGGCGACCTCTGTCCTGGGAGGGGTCCATTCGCTGCGGTAGGGGCGCAGCATGCCGCGCCCCTACACTGTCGCGATCACGAGACGCTTCGCGCTGTTGCCGCTCACGCCGCTCGCGCTGCGCGTCGACGTACACGCCGGCGAGCTCACCCGCGTCGTACTCGAGAATTTTGAACTGTCGCTCCCGCTCGGTGAGCGCAGCGTCGTCGATCTTGTCGGGGGAAAGCTGCCGGTCGATCCACTGCATCACGCCCGCGGCGGCGACGCGGTCCACCTCGCCCGGTCGGGGGCCGTAGGCGAGACGGTTGAGCGCGTGCAGCGCGGAGTCGCGGGGCGTGAGGAGGGGAGCCTGGGTGCTCGCTGCCACCAGGGGCGACGCGCCCAGCGCCCCACACAGACTCGCCACGGCCCAGATCTTCATACGGTTATATTGACGCACAGCCCTCGGGGGAAGTTAAGGTTGTGACGGCGCCACGTTTCGTCCCGCACGGTATCCGCACGCAGCGTAACGGCTTGCTCGGGGGCGCAAACGGCAAGCCCGCCACCTGGGATGAGCGGCTCCAGGCGCTCAAGTACGTCCCACCCCTGCTCAGACTCGTCTACCAGACCCACCGCGGCTACACCGTCGCCATCCTGGCCCTCCGGGCGGTGCGGTCGTTTGTGCCGCTCGCCGTCCTGTGGATCGGGAAGCTGATCATCGACGGGGTCATCGCGGCGGTGCGGGTGCGGGCGGACGGAGGGCAGGGCGTCGTCGACTGGTGGGCTCTGGGCGGGCTCCTGGCGCTCGAGTTCGGCATCGCCGTGGCCGGGGAAGGGCTGGCTCGGCTGTCGGCGCTGCTCGAGAGCCTGCTGGGCGACCTGTTCTCGAATCGCATCAGCGTGCGCCTGATGCAGCACGCCGCGGCGCTCGATCTCGCGCAGTACGAGGACGCGGAGACCTACGACCACCTGGAGCGCGCGCGGCGCCAGACCGTGGGGCGCATCGGGCTGATCGCGCTGCTGCTCTCGACGGCGCAGGATCTCATCACGCTCGCGTCGCTCGCCGCCGTGCTGCTCGTCCAGCTCCCGTGGCTGCTGCTCCTCCTGGTGATCGCGGTGCTGCCGTCGTTCCTGGGCGAGACGCACTACGCGGCGCTGGGCTATTCGCTGCTGTTCTCGTGGACGCCAGAGCGGCGGCTGCTCGACTACCTGCGCTACGCGGGCGCGTCGGATGAGATGGCGAAAGAGGTGAAGCTGTTCAACCTGTCGGACTTCCTGGTGGGCCGCTACGCCAGGCTCTCAGATGAGTTTTACGAAGCGAACAAGCGGCTCGCCGTGAGACGGAACCTCTTCTCCACGCTGTTCGTGACCGTCGGGACGCTCGGCTATTACGCCGCGTACGCGGTGATCGTCTATCTCACCGTGCTCGGCCGCTTCACGATCGGCTCGCTCACCTTTCTGGCGGGCTCGTTCCGCCAGAGCCGCGACCTGATCCAACGCGTCCTGCTGTCGCTGTCCCAAGTGTGGGAGCAGAGTCTCTATCTGTCGGACCTATTCACCTTCTTCGACGTGCGCCCGCTGGTGACGTCCCGGCCCGGGGCGCGGCCGGTGCCGGTACCGATCCGCACGGGCTTCGAGTTTCAGGACGTGGGGTTCCGCTATCCCGGGTCGGAGCGCTGGGCGGTGCGGCACCTCTCGTTCGCCTTCGAGCCCGGCGAGCGCATCGCGCTGGTGGGCGAGAACGGGGCGGGGAAAACCACGCTCGTGAAGCTGCTGGCCCGGCTGTACGACCCGGACGAAGGCCGCATCCTGCTCGACGGCGTGGACCTGCGCGACTACGACCTGGACAGCCTACGCCAGAACATCGGGGTCATCTTCCAGGACTTCGTACGCTACGATTTCGTGATGAAAGAGAACATCGGCGTCAGCCAGGTCGAGCGGCTGGGCGACGAGGAGCGGATCCGTGAGGCGGCGCGCCGCAGCCTGGCCGACTCGGTCGCCTCGCGACTCGAGCGGGGCTACGACCAGATGCTGGGCCGCCGCTTCGAGGGCGGCGTGGAGCTGTCGGGTGGCGAGTGGCAAAAGGTGGCGCTGGGGCGCGCCTACATGCGCGACGCCCAGGTGCTGATCCTCGACGAGCCCACCGCGTCGCTCGACGCCCGCGCCGAGTACGACGTGTTCCTGCGCTTCGCCGAGCTCACCGCGGGACGGATGGCGGTGCTCATCTCGCACCGTTTCTCTACGGTGCGGATGGCCGACCGGATCCTCGTGCTGCAGGGCGGCGAGCTGATCGATCAGGGAACGCACGAGGAGCTGGTGACGAAAGGCGGGCTGTACGCGGAGCTGTTTGGTCTGCAGGCCGCAGGGTACCGGTAGCGGTGCTGGGCCGCGCTCCCCGGCGCGCAGAGCGATTCGCAACCATGGGAGGAGACATGCGCACGTTCCCGTTGACGCTGGTGACGTTGTCGGTGGCGGCTCTCGCGGGCGGCACCCCGCTGCATGCCGTGCAGCGACGTAGCAACGTGCTCACGGCCGAGGAGATCGAGCGGGCGAAGCCGAACGTGGGCACGGCGTTCGACGTCGTGGAGACGCTGCGGCCACGCTGGCTGCAGGTGCGAGAGCTCAGTCGGATTCCCGGAAGGGCGGACGAGCCCCTCAAGTCGACGCCGGTCTACGTGTACGTGAACGACGTGAACATGGGGTCGGTCGACTATCTCAAGACGATCCCGGCGGAGACCGTGCTGGAGATGCGCTGGCTCAGCGCCAACGAGACGGCGAGCCGCTACGGGCCGACCGACGGACAGGCTGCGATCGTCGTGAAGCTCAAGCGATGAACGTGTAGCACCACGCCTCACCTGCGAGCACTGTTTCACCCGTCTGCCGTGTGACCGTGATCTTGAGGCGGCACACCGGCTTGGTATGGTGCACGCTCACTACCTCCGCCTCCGCCGTGATCGTGTCCCCGACGTACACCGGCGCCGTGAACTTCCAGTTCTGGCTCAGGAACACGGTCCCGGGCCCGGGGAGGTCCATCGCCACGAGCGCGTGCAGCAGGCCGGTGGTGAGGCCGCCTTGGACGACGAGCGCTTTGAACGTGGTCTTTGCCGCGAATGCCGGGTCGAAGTGCAGCGGATTGTAATCACCGGTGAGCTTCGCGTAGGTCGCGACGTGCTCGGGCGAGAGCGTCAGACTGCGCCGCGCCCTCTGGCCGACCGTGACTGTCATCGACTCGGGCTCGGCGACCGGCGCGACCGCTCGAGCGCCGCCACGAACGGCGCGAAGTACTGCTTCCACGCCGCCGCCACGGTGTGGGTGCCGTGGCCACGCGTGATGTCGCTCGTCGGAATCAGGACGAAGCGGCCCTGTTTCACGCGTGGCATCAGGCGCTCCATGATCCCGAGCTCCGGCGGATTGATGAGATCGTCCGCCGAATTGATGGCGAGCACCGGGACGGTGACGCGCTCCAGGTCGGGGCTCGGGTCGTAGTCGCGCGACGCCTCGACCTGGTACGCCATGTCGTTCGCGTCCGCCCCGGCGAGGCGCTCGCGCAGCCATCGGGTGATGTAGGCGTCCGCCGAGTCGCGCGTCGGCGCGATGCGCTGCAGCTGGAGCGGGCTCGAGCTCATCATGAAGAGCACCTGCAGGGCGGCGAGGAGCCCGCGCGGCTGTTGAGAATAGGTGCCGCCGCGCCAGTCCGGATCGCCGCGGATGTCCTCGATGATCATGTGGCGCATCATCCGGTTCCGGCCGGCGATCTGCGTGGGAGCGCAGGCGAGCGGCACGACTCCGTCCATGAAGTCGGGGTGGCGCTCCGCCCAGAGCCACGAGTGCATGCAGCCCATGGACGTGCCCACGACCAGCAGCAGGTGATCGACGTGCAGCCCCTCGGTCACCAGGCGGTACTGCGCCGCGACCATGTCTCCGTAGGTGTAGTGCGGGAACCGGGCCTTGAGCCCGTCGCTCGGCTTGCTGGACCGCCCGTGTCCGATGTTGTCCGGCAGGATGAGGTAATGCGTCGTCGTGTCGAGCGGCTGCCCGGGGCCGTACAGCTCCCCGGCGAAGAGCGGCGAGAGGAACTGGCTTCCCGAGCCTCCCGTACCGTGCAGGATGAGCACGGCGTTGCGCACGCTCCCGCCGGCGTCGCGCCGCGGCCGTCCCAGCGTCAGGTAGTGCAGCCGCAGGACCGACAGCGTCTCCCCGCTCTCGAACCGAAAGTCACGGATCGCGAAGCTCGCGCTGTCCGCTTGGAGCGCCGCGATGAGCAGCAGGAACGTCACCGCGACGTGATGACCTGGATCGCGCCGTGCAGGTGCCCCGGGCCGAAGCGGGCCTCCGCCTCGGACGCGCTGTAATGGCGGATCACGGTAGCGGCGTTGACCTGGATCGTCCGCAGCGTCTCCGGTCCCCCGAGGCGGCTCTGGTCGAGATAGACGACGACGTCGCCTTCGGCTTCGGGGCGGAGCGTCGTCGGATTGCGGCGGAACCACGCGGGTCGCAGCGCGTGCAGCGCCTCGAACAAGGTGGAAGCGGTGGAGACCTTGCCCAGCTCCTCCAACGTCACGACATCGCTCGAGCGGGCGGGGGCCGGCTCGTGGGCCGCCTGACCGGTGCGGCCGCCGCACCCCCCGAGGCTGAGCGCGGCCAGCGCGGCGAGCGGCAGGATGGTCGATCGAGCGTACATTGCAAGCTCCTGCGGTCGATGGTGCCGCATCGAAAGTACCCGCTGGGGGGCAGGGGGGCGAGCCTGCCAGGGTCCCGAGATGGAGCTTGATCGAGCGAGCCACGCTGCGTCCCGCCTGCGGGTCTTCGCCGCGGCGACGCTGTTTTCGACGGGCGGTGCCGCGTTCAAGCTGTGCGGCTTCACCGGCTGGCAGGTGGCGGGGTTGCGCGGCGCGGTGGCGGCGATCGCCGTGCTCGTCATGGTACCGGAGGCGCGCCGGGCGTGGACCTGGCGCGCGGCGCTGGTGGGCGTGGCCTACGCCGTCACGACCATCCTGTTTGTGCAGGCCAACAAGCTCACGACCGCCGCGGACGCCGTGTTCCTCGAGGACGCGAGTCCGCTGTGCATTCTGGTGCTCGGGCCGTGGCTGTTACGCGAGCCCGTGCAGCGCGGCGACGTGGCGTTCCTGCTCGCCGCGGCGGTGGGGATGACGCTGTTCTTCGTCGGCGTCGAGCCGCCGCGCGCCACGGCGACGAACCCGTTGCTCGGGAACGCGCTCGCGGCGGTCAGCGCCGTGACCTTCGCGCTGGTCGTGATCGGCTACCGTTGGCTCACCCAGCGCCCCGGGGGCTCGGCCGCGTCGGTGGCGGCGGCCGCCGTGTCCGGAAACATGCTCGCCTTCGTCTTGTCGCTCCCGTGGATCTTTCCGGTGGTCGGCGGCCGCGCCGTGGACTGGCTGATCGTCCTGTACCTCGGAACGGTTCAACTCGGCCTGGGATACGTGCTGCTGTCGCAGGCGATGCCGCACGTCCCCGCGCTCCAGGTGTCGTTGCTGCTGCTGCTCGAGCCGGTGCTCAACCCGATCTGGGCGTGGTTGATTCACGGGGAGACGCCCAGTGCGTGGTCGCTCGCGGGAGGGGCGCTCATCCTCGGCGCGATCGTGGTCAGGATCCTGGCGCAGGGGAGGGAAACGCGCGTCGGGGTAGCCGCGTAGGCGGCCACCCCGACGCCACTGCTCGCCGCCGTCAGCGCGTGCTGTCCTTCTTCTGCTGCTGGTCGGGGTGCAGGTCCGTGCGGTCCTGCCGCAGGTCGCGTCGGTCCGAGCGCGCGTCCCGCACGTCGTGGCGACGATCGCGGCGGTCTTGGCGCAGGTCGCGGCGGTCGCTGCGCAGATCCCGCCGGTCGCGACGCGCATCCTTCAGGTCGCCCTCGTGCACGTCCGCACGCACGTCCCGCCGGTCCTGGCGGAGGTCACGGCGATCCTGGTGAATGTCCTGGGTGTCGTGCCGCACGTCACGGCGATCGCCGTGCAGCTCGCGGCGGTCGTGGCGGACTGCTTTGCGGTCCTGCTTCACACCTGAATCGCCCGCGGCTTGAGCCGACACCATCGTCGGCAGGCTGAGGGCAAGCGCCAGAGCGGTCAGCAGCGCGAATCGGCCTCGCATGATTTGTCCCTTGTAAAGGTTCGCAGATGAGACCCGACGGGCGGGACGACGTTAACAGGAGGCGATAGTGGCGCTGGTGACGCACGTCACGCGCGAGCCTGATCGCCGAGGCGCTCGCGTGCGCTAGATTCCAGCCCCCAATGCCCGCGACCCGGTCCCGCCTCGGCGTGATCTTTTTGACGGTGCTGATCGATCTGATCGGCTTCGGGATCATCATGCCGATCCTGCCGATGTACGCCCAGCGCTTCGGGGCGCAGGGGATCGGGTACGGCGCCTTGGTGTTCGTCTTTTCGGCGATGCAGTTCCTCGCGACGGCCCTGCTCGGCCGGCTCTCCGACCGGATCGGCCGCCGGCCGATCCTCCTCACGACGATGCTGTTCAACGCCGCGGGCTACGTCTTGTTCGCGTTTGCCCCGTCCTACGCGGTGCTGTTCCTCGCCCGCGTGATCTCCGGCTTCGCGAGCGGCAATATCTCCGCGGCGCAGGCGTACGTCGCGGACATCACCCCGCCGGCGGAGCGCGCCCGCGGCATGGGGACCATCGGCGCCGCGTTCGGTATCGGGTTCGTGTTGGGCCCGATGATCGGCGGATTGGCGGACCACTACCTCGGACACGTCGCCCCGGGGCTGATCGCGGCCGGGCTCTCGCTGATCAACTTCCTTTCGGCGAGCGCGATCCTGCGCGAGTCCCTCGCGACCGAGCACCGCACCGCGCGGCCGCTGCTCGACTTCGGGCACATGGGCGCGGCGCTGGGACGCGAGCAGCTGCGGCCGCTGATGCTGGTGTGGCTGATCGCCCCGTTCGCCTTCGCCGGGTACACGGTGGCGCTGCCGCTGCACGCGACCGCAGCGCTGGGGTGGGGAGCGAAGGAGCTGGGCTGGCTGTTCGTCGTGATCGGTACGATCGCCGCGGCGGTGCAGGGGTTTCTGTTCGGGCGCATCGAGCGACGCAGCGGCGCGCGCGCCCTGCTCGTCGTCGGGCTGTTCGGGATGGCGGTGAGCATCGCCGCCGTGCCGTACGCGGCGACCAGTCTGCAGCTGTACGCGTGGACGGTGCCGCTCGCCTTCGCGAACAGCCTGTTCGCGCCCGCGGCGTCCGGGCTGGTGTCGATCTACGCCGACCCCACGGAGCAGGGCACGATTCTCGGCGCGGCGCAGGCGTTTGCGGCACTCGGCCGCAGCCTCGGCCCGCTGGCCGCCGGGTGGGCATACGACGGGCTCGGCCAGCGGAGCACGTTCCTGCTGGCGGGGGTGGTGATGCTGCTGGGGGGAGTAGCCTCGATGTGGCTGCCGCAGCGCGTAGAGGCGGAGGCGGTAAGGTAGACGTGCAGGCGCCAAGACGCTGAGTGGATGTGAGGTACGAGCGAGTAGGAGCCCCAGCACCTCATGCCTCGGATCCACTCGGCGTCGCGGCGCCCCAGCGTCTCCCTAGCCGTCTCACTCCCGGCCGGTTCATATTCTCCCTATCCCCTGCCGGAGTGAGCTGCGCGCATGCGCGTATACAAGACACCGGAGATTCGCAATGTGGCGGTCGTGGGCCACGGCGCGAGCGGCAAGACCTCGCTGGTCGACGCTCTCGCGTTCGTGGCCGGCACGAGCAAGCGCCACGGGTCCGTCAAAGACGGCACCGCTCTCACCGACTACACTCCCGACGAAATCGAGCGCAAGTACTCCATCAACCTCGCCATCGGCGTGGCCGAGTGGATGGACACGAAGCTCAACCTCATCGACACCCCGGGCTACCTCGACTTCACGGGCGAGGCGCTCGCGGGCGTCTATGCCGCGGACGGCGGCGTGGTGGTCGTTTCGGCGACCGGTGGCGTGGAGGTGGGGACGGAGAAAGTCTGGGACTACTGCGAGGACCGGGGCATCCCACGCCTGGTTTTCGTCTCCCTGATGGACAAGGAGCACGCCGACTTCGAAAGGGTCTACCGGCAGATCAAGCAGCGCCTGACACCGAAGGTGATTCCGGTGGAAATCCCCGTGGGCGAGGGCCCCGACTTCCATGGGATCATCAATCTGTTCTCGAAGAAGTGCCACCTGTACAAGAAGGGGACGAAGGCGGGCGAGTACGAGGAGGGGGACGTTCCCGCGGAGTACCAGGGGCAGTTCGATCAGTACTCGAAGGAGCTGATCGAGCGCATCGCCGAGACCGATGACACGCTGCTCGAGCGCTACCTGAGCGGCGAAGAAATCGGGCGTGACGAAGCGATCAGGGCCATGAAGGCGGGGATGGCGCAGGGCGAGCTCTTCCCGCTGTTCTGCGGGGCGGCGGAGCTCACCTACGGGATGCGAGCCCTCTTGTCCAAGATGGTGGAGCTGTTCCCCGCGCCGCACGAGCGTCCGCCGGTGGAGGCGCAGAAGTGGGGGAGCGCGGAGCGGCTCATGCTGAAGGCGGAGGACGGCGGGCCGTTCGTCGGACAGGTGTTCAAGACGATGTCCGAGCCGCACGTAGGGGATGTGACGTACTTCCGCGTGTATTGCGGCATGGTCCGCAACGGGCAGGATGTGTACAACGCCCCGCGGGCAGCGGTCGAGAAGCTCAACCACCTCTGCGTCAGCATCGGGAAGGACCGCTTCGAGATCGCCGAGCTGCACGCCGGAGACATCGGCGTGGTGGCGAAGCTGCGCGACACGCACACCAACGACACGCTCTCCACCCGGGAGGCGCCAATCGTGCTCCACAAGATCCCCTTCCCGGAGCCCATCATCACGGTGGCGATCGAGGTGAAGCAGCGCGGCGAGGAGGAAAAGCTCTCGAACGGGCTGCACAAGCTGCACGAGGAGGACCCCACCTTCCAGCACGAGTACAACCCCGAGCTGCAGCAGATGCTGATCCGCGGGCTGGGCGAGCGCCATCTCGAGATCATCGTGGGCCGGTTGGCGAGGAAGTACGGCGTGCACGCCGTCACCACAAAGCCGCGCATCGCCTATCGCGAGACCTTCCGGGGGAAGGCGGAAGGCCAGGGGAAGCACAAGAAGCAGACCGGCGGTCGCGGTCAGTACGGCGATTGCTGGATCCGGATCGCGCCGCTGCCGCGCGGCTCTGGATTGCAGTTCATGGACGAGATCGTCGGCGGCGTGATCCCGCGGCAGTATATCCCGGCGGTGGAGCGCGGCATTCAGGAAGCCGCGGCGCGCGGCCCGGTGGCGGGGTATCCAGTCGTGGACTTCAAAGTGGAGCTGTACGACGGCTCCTACCACGACGTCGATTCGAACGAGATGTCGTTCAAGATGGCCGGCATCCTCGCCTTCCGGAACGTCAGCCCGAACTGCAAGCCGGTGCTGCTCGAGCCGATCCTGGAGGTGGAGGTGTGGACGCCGGACGAGTATCAGGGCGCCGTGATGGGCGACCTCTCCTCGAGGCGCGGCCACATCCTCGGCACCGAGAAGGAGGGCCGCCTCACGAAGGTCAAGGCGCTCGTGCCCGAAGCCGAGCTGGACCGGTACGCGACCATGCTGCACTCGCTGACGCACGGCCGGGGGACGTACCGGTCAAAGTCTCATGTGTATCAGGAGGTGCCGCCGGAAGTGGCGCACAAGGTGATCGAGGCGCGGAAGAAGGAGATGGAGCAGGCGAAGGCGTCTTGACGCCGGGCACCGAGGAGGGGGAGCACCCATGCGACTGACAGTCCTGTGCACCGTTCTCGCCGCCGCGGGAGCGGCCTGCGAGCCGGTGGTCAAGAGACCTCCGGTGTCCCAGACGCCGGCGACGCCCGCAGACTCCCCGGCGGCTCCGTCATCCGTCCCACCCCCTCAAGCCCCCCCGGCCCCCCCACCCGCTGCCAAGGTGGCCACGGTGGCCGGGTTCCTCACGCCGGAATCGGTGCTGCACGACACGACACAGGACATCTACTTCGTCTCCAACATCAACGGTAGCCCGACGGCGAAAGACAACAACGGCTTCATCAGCCGGGTGCGCCCGGACGGCGCAGTCGAAAACCTCAAGTTCATCGAGGGCGGCAAGAGCGGCGTGACCTTGAACGCCCCGAAGGGGCTGGCGCTGTGGGCCGACACGCTGTGGGTCGCCGACATCGACGCGGTGCGCGCCTTCCACGCGAGGACCGGTGCCACGATCGACAGTGTGAGCCTCGCCAGCCTGGGCGCCGTGTTTCTGAACGACATCGCCGTCGCCCCGACGGGCGCGCTCTACATCACCGACACCGGCATCCGGTTCGACGATGTCGGCAACGTGCTGCACCCGGGGCCCGACCGGGTCTTCCGCATCGGCCCGGACCGCAAGGTGACCGTCGCGGTGCGGGGCGATACCCTGGGCCGTCCCAACGGGATCGCGTTGGATCCCGTGGGCAAGCGCTTTGTGATCGTGGAGTTCGGCGGGCGATCACTGCTCGCGTGGAAGCCCGAGGACAAGGCGCCGAGCGTGATCGCCAAGGGACCCGGCGGCTTCGACGGGGTCGTGATCGCCGGCGGCAAGATCCTCGTCTCGAGCTGGAATGACTCGACCGTGTCGAGCTACGAGACCGGCCAGGAAGTGAAGCTCATCACGGGGATTCCCGGACCGGCCGACATCGGCTACGACGCCAAGCGGAACCGCGTGCTGATCCCGGTGTTTCCGGGAAACCGGGTGGAGATTTGGCAGCTGCCGTGAAGCGAATGCGGAATGCGGAATGTGGCATGCGGAATTGAAGGGGAGGGTTCGATCCGTGGTACTGACCGTCGGCTCGACGCTCGTACGATCAACTCCGCATTCCGCACTCCGCATTCCGCACTCAGGATCTCCCGCGCGAATTGTAGCGACCGCGCGACAGATTGACGAGTTGGGGCATCTCCAACGCGGGGGCCGGGTGAGCAACGGCGGCCACGGCCGCCCGTCTCGTGGCGCACGCGTTTTGCAGGGAGGGATATGCGCGCGTGTCGTTGGGCGTGCAGCACGAACGCCAGCCCGAGGAGCGTAGCGATCAACCTCAACCCCTTCGCCCGTACCCGGCCCCCCATCCGCGTCCTGTTGGCGGACGACCACGTCGTCTTCCGAGCCGGGGTGCGCGCGCTTCTGAAACAGCGACCCGATCTTGCCGTGGTCGGCGAGGCCGGCACGGGGAACGAAGCCGTTGCCAGCGCCGCGGCGACCCGGCCGGACGTCGTCCTGATGGATTTGGCAATGCCCGGAGAGGGCGGTCTCGTGGCCACGCGCCGGATCGTCGCGCTCGGTATCGGGGCGAAGGTCCTTGTCTTGACGGGGTTGCCGCAGGAAAAGCAATTGCTCGATGCGCTCGAGGCGGGCGCGAGCGGCTTCGTCGAGAAGGCGGGTCCCGTGGAGGAGTTGACGAGGGCGATTCGAACGGTGACGCGGGGCCGGCTCTTCCTCGGCGTGGACGCGGCCAAGTTCGTCGTGCTGCAACGCTACTTGCGGGAGCGGCAGCCCGGGGGCGAGCGCACGGTGCGACGCACACAGGAAGGCGGACGAGGGCAGGGCGCGCCCCCTGCGTGACGCTGGCTTGAGCTCTAGCTCACCAATATCGGTTCTTGCACGGCGGGTTGTTTGTAGACGTACCGCTTCCCGGCATAGTTCCGCAACACTACCTCGTCGTTCGTGATGGCCTCCACGTACTCAGGAAGGAGGGGGATCTTGCCGCCACCGCCCGGCGCGTCGATGACGAAGTGGGGCACCGCGAGCCCCGACGTCCAGCCCCGCAGCGCCTTGATGATCTCGAGCCCCTTCTCGACGGTCGTGCGGAAGTGCTCGGCGCCTGCGACCTGGTCGCACATATAGATGTAGTAGGGCCGCACCCGGGCGGCGAGGAGCCGCTGCATCAGCAGCTTCATGACCTCGGGGTCGTCGTTCACACCCTTCAGGAGCACCGTCTGGCAGCCGAGCGGGATCCCGGCATCCGCGAGCAGCCCGAGCCCCCGAACCGCGGCGGGCGTGAGCTCGTCGGGATGGTTGAAGTGCGTGTTGATGTAGAGCGGGTGGTATCGCTTGAGGATCGCGCACAGCTCCGGCGTGATCCGCTCCGGCAGGTGGCACGGCACGCGGCTCCCGATCCGGATGATTTCGATATGCTCGATGGAGCGGAGCCGCTTGCAGATCTCGTCGATCCGGCGATCGGAGAGGAGCAGCGGGTCGCCGCCCGACATGATGACGTCGCGGATCTCGGTGTGCTCCGTGAGGTAGCGGAACGCCGACTCGAGCTCGCGCAGCGGGATCTTCTCGGGGTCGCCCACCTTGCGGCGCCGGGTGCAGAAGCGGCAGTAGGACGCGCACACGGGCGAAACCAGGAACAACGCCCGGTCCGGGTACCGGTGCGTGATGTTGGGGACGGGGGAGTTCGCGTCCTCGGCGAGCGAATCCACCATCCCGTCGTGCACCTCGAGCTCCTGGAGGTCCGGGACGTACTGCCGCCAGATCGGATCACCGGGAGCCGTGATGAGATCGACCATCGCCGGCGAGATGCGGAACTCGAAGTTCCGGGCCGCCTGCCGCAGCCGGTCGAGGTCCGGGAAGTGGTCGGGCCCGAACCTGGCGATCAACGCTTCCAGCGAAGCGATGCTTTTCTTACGGAGTAGCTCTTGCCAGGACTCCATGCGTCAGGTCCTTGAGATAGACCACCAGGTCGTCGCCCGGTGCGTAGTAGCTCCGGAGCCGGGCCGCCTGCTCGTAGCCACGTCGCTCGTAGAAGGCCCGGGTCGCCGCGTACTCGGCGCGAGACGATGTCTCGACCACGACCAGCCGACAGCCGTCAGCCAGCAGCGCCTGCTCGACCGCGTCGAGCAGCCGCGTGCCAACGCCCTTCCCTTGCCAGGTCGGATCGACGACGATCCAGTACAGGTCGCACGTCCCTTGGGTTCCGGGCGTGGGACCCCAGCAGGCATACGCCACCAACGCGTCGTCGCTGTACGCACCGAGGAACCGGTAGTCGTCGTCTCCGGCGAGGCTCTCGTCGAGCAGCTCCACGGCGATCGCGATCTCTTCCGGTCGGAAGAGACCCGTGGCCCGGGTGAGCCGCTCAAGCGGTGCGCGTTGCGCGCGGCCGACGGGGCGGAGCGAGCAGCTCACGGGCCGCCTTGGCGCCCTGCGCTTCGCGGAGCGCCACCTCCGCGACCCGGCGCACCAGCTCCGCGTAGTCCCAGCCCGCGGCCTTCGCCATCCGCGACAGGCCGGCGTCGTCGTTCAGGTCGGGATTCGGATTCACGTCGAGGACCGAGGGGCGTCCCTGCTCGTCCACGCGGAGGTCCACGCGGCCGTACCCCTTGCCTTGCATGACCCGCCACGCCGCCTCCGCCAGCTTCACCAGCTTGTCCGCCAGCTTCTGGGGAATGGCCGCCGGGCAAACAGGCACGCTGCCGAGGTCATCGGCCGACCCCACGTCCCACTTGGCGGCGTAGGTGAGGATCGGCCAGGCGCCCTCCGGCATGCGGGCGAAGTCGATTTCGGAGATCGGGAGCGTGCGGGTGCCGACCAAGCCGACGTTGAACTCCCGGCCGGCGACGTACTCCTGCACGAGCACTTCGTCGAACTGCTCGGTCATCGCGGCGACGCGCGCCCGCAGGGCTTTGCGGTCGGTGACGACCGAGCCGCGGTCGAGGCCGGCGCTCGCGTCCTCGGCCGCCGGTTTGACGATGGCCGGGAGGGGGAAGTCGTCGTCGATCTTCCCTTGCGCGATGGTCCAGTGAGGGATCGGGAGCCCGGCCTGGGCGAGCAAGGCGTTGGCGACCGCCTTGCGCCGGCACGCGGCGATCGTCCAGAGGCTCGCGCCCGTGACCGGGACGCCGGCGAACTCCAGCGAGCCCACCACGTGCTCTTCCCATTCGCTCTTGCCGTGCACGCCCTCGCACAGATTGAAGACGAGGTCGGCCCGTCGCGCGACCTGAAACCACCGCATGTCGTGCCGCACGGGGACCTTGCGGATCTCGTGTCCCAGCGCGCCGAAGATGGCGGCGATCTCGTCCACGGCCTTCATCACGCCGCGGATGTCCTCGGGTGTCCAGTCCGCGGCTCCGGGGTCGTACAGGATGACGATTCTCACGCCGACACCGCTACCGTGACCTCACGGTCGAGCACGACGTCCTGCCCCCCCAGCCGCCGCCATGCGATGCGCACGACCTCCTGGATCAGCTCGTCGTAGCCGAAGCCGGCGGCCCGTGCGGCCTTGGGGAAGCAGGAGTTCATCGCGGGATCGGGGATGATCCCGGGCAGGGGATTGAGCTCGAGGATGTTCGGTACACCGAACCGATCGACGCGCACGTCGACGCGGCACCAGTCGCGGCAGCCGAGGGCGTGGTAGGCATCCAGCGCGGTGCGCTCGATCTCGGCGTAGAGGCCCGCCGACACCAGCGCCGGGCACTCGAAAATCGCGAGCGGTGCTTCGGGACGGTCCCACACCCACTTGGCCTCGTAACCGTAGACGGGCGGCGCGCCGGGGGGCAGGGCCGAGAAATCGAAGCCGATCACCGGCAGGCAATACGCCGCTGGCCCGTTGCCGAGGATCGCCACGGTGAACTCGGGGCCGGGGAGGTAGGTCTCGACCAGCACGGGCTCGGCGTAGCGCGCGAGCAGAAACTGCGCCCGCTCGCGCAGCCGCGCGGGCGTGTCGCACAAGTTGTTGCTGAACACTCCTTTACCAGACCCCTCCGCGACCGGCTTCACGAATACCGGAAACGGCAACCGCAGGCGCTCCAGCTCCTGCGGCGTTTCGACGCAGGCGAACGGTGCGGTGGGCACGCCGCGGTAGGCGAGGATCTCCTTGGTGCGCGCCTTGTGGAGCGAGAGCCCGAGCGTGAGCGGGTCCGAGCCGGTGTAGGGAATGTTGAGGTACTCGCAGATCGCCGGCACCAGCGCCTCGCGACTTTGGCCGCGCAGACCCTCGGCCATGTTGAACACCAGATCGGGGCGGGCCAGGGCGACTTGCTGTGGGAACAATGGATCGGCTTCGAGCCGGATGACGCTGCCGAAGAGACCGAGAGCCTGCTCCACCGCAGCGATCGTGGACGGGTCGTCCCACTCGGCGAACGCGTCGTCGGTACTGGGAGGCTCTTCGGCGGAGTTCGCGGGGTCCGGTTTTTGGTTGTAAGCGAGACCGATGCGCATGTGGTCTCGGGTGACCTCCTACAAAAAGGGCCGCTTGTGCGGTCCGTGAATCGAAGAACGGATTGTCGAGTAGAGAATACGAAACGTCGGCGCGATGCGCAATAGGGAAATGCGGATTTTTTTTGCGACGTCCGACCTCAGACCTTGTGATACGCGACGCGCGCGGCCTCCTGTGTGTCGTCCGCGACATAGATCTGGAAATCGGAAAACAGCGCGGGCGCCTCGCGCTCGAGTGCGCGCAGACACGCGATCGCCATCCGGCGGATCTCGAGCTCCGCGCCCTCGCCGCACCGGAGCTCGAGCATCGTGCGCCAGGCGCGCGCGTTGCCGGACACGACGATCTTCACCTCGGTGGCGTTCGGCAGGACGCTGCGCGCGGCCTCGCGCGCCAGTTTCCGCCGGTGCACCTTGTCGGCGACCCAGCCGTAGCGCTCCATCAGCCCTTCCACGGCGCGCACGTACGCCGCCTGCGCGTCCGCGACCTCCCGCTCCCATTCGGTCTCGAGCGTCGGGTCGCCGATCATCGCCGGCGGCATCACGAACGCCGCGTGGGATTCGTCGACGTAGCGCTGCGACAGCTGCGAGTAGCCGAACCCCGCCCGGTGCCGCACCAGCTCGTGCGAGCACGAGCGGGAGATCCCCTCGATCAAGAGGACGTACACCGCGTGCTCGAGCACCGAGCCGTGCCCCTGCTTCTTGATGTTCTCGAGGTATTCGGCCGTGCTGCGGTTCGCGGGGTTGTGCTGGCTCATGTAGCAGATCCGGCCCGCGAACTCGGCGAGCCGCTCACCCGGCGAAGCGTCGCCCCGCCACTGCACCTGCAGGTGTTCGGGCTCGATGAACTCGGGACGGGCGATCAGCGTGACGCGCGGAGCGCGGAAGATTTCCATGGGGGCTAGGGGCTAGGGGCTAGGGGCTAGGGGCTAGGGGCTCGAGGATCGCGCCAGCTCCAGCTTCGGCGTGGCCCAGCCGGCAGTCTGTTCGATCTCGCGTAGGCGTGCGGCGATGTCGTCGGGAATCGGGGCCGCGTCCGGACCGACCTTCAAGTCGGCGAGCGGCGCCCAGTCGGCAGCGGGAAGTATAACACCGGGGTTGAGGATCGAGCGGGGATCGTATGCCCGCTTCACCTCCCGGAACAGCGTCATCACCTCGGGTCCATAGAACCGCTCCAGCAGCCCTGCGCGCAGTCGGCCGTCACCGTGCTCACCCGAAGGCGTTCCGCCGAGCCCGACGAGCAGCTCGGTGACGGCCGCGAACAGCCCGGCGAGCCGCTCCCGCCACCCCGGCGCGGTCGTGTCGGGTAGGGCGTTCACATGCACGTGGCCGTCGCCCGCATGGCCGAACAGGGCGACGGGCACGCCGCAGCCGTCGGCCGCCGCGCGGATGCCGGTGATGTACGCTCCCAGCCGCTCGATCGGCACGCAGCCGTCCTCGACGACTTGCAGCGAGCGCCGGGTGGGGGGAAGCCGGGCGAGCGCGGGACTCGCGAGCTTCCGCACGGACCAGAGCTGCTCGAGCGCGCGCCGATCCACGGCTGTCTCGACGTGCACCGTGGACTGCTTGAGGCCCCGCACCGCGTCGCCGACCACCCCGCGCGCCGCAGCCGCGGTGTCCCGCTCGAACTCGACCAGGAGCAGTCCCTCGAGGCCGGCGGGGAGCTCGGTGCCGTCCGCGCGCACCAGCGCGAGCAACGTTCGGTCGAGTAGCTCCACTGCTGACGGGTTGAGGGCGACGAGGTACGGGACGGCTTGGGCGAGTGCGTCGACGCTGCCGAAGCCGAGCGCCGCGCCGGCGACGTCCGGGGGAATCGGCTCGAGCCGCCACTGCACGGCGGTGACGAGCGCCAGCGTCCCCTCGGAGCCGACCAGCAGATCCAGCTCGTCCTCCGACTCGGCGTAGCGGTCGAGCGCGTAGCCGCTCGAGCTCTTGCGGGTCTTCGGGAATCGGGCGGTGACGAGCCGGACCTGGTCCGGCGCCAGAGCGAACTTCTCCCCTCTCCCTTCTGCCCGTGTAACCCTGCGGGCCGTCCCATCGGCCTCGACGATCTCGACCGCGTCCACCCACGCCCGCACGCTGCCGCAGCGCACCGAGCGCGGGCCGGCGGCGTTGGTTGCAATCATGCCCCCGGAGGTCGCGAACGCACCGGACGACGGGTCGGGGGCGAGGCGCAGGCCGAACGGGCGAGCGGCGTCGCTGACCTGCGCCCAGGTGACTGACGCGCCAACCCACACCGTGCGATGCGGCCAATCCGGGGCGACCCAGTGAAAACCCTGACTCAGATCTGCGATCACCCCCCGCCCGACTCCCCCGCCCGGCATCCCGCTCCCCGACCCCCGCGGCACGAGCGGCGTGCCGGTGTCCGCCGCCCAGCGCACCAGCCGCTGCAGCTCCTCCACGCCGCGGGGCAGCGCCACGGCCGCCGGCACCATGCGATAAATCCCGGCGCCCTCGGCGTACGCGGCCCGGATCCGCGCGTCGGTGATGAGGCCGGGGAAGGGGGAAGTGGGAAGGGTCACGGGGCGCACGGTGGAAAGTACATGCGCGCTCTCAGCTTGACACGGCTACACCCCCGAGTGATGCTTGAGGCCCGTATGCCCGCAGACGCGCCGCGCGCCCAGCTCATCCACATCGAGACCGACCGCCGCCTGGGTCACGAATGGGACGAATGGGATGGCAAGCCCCTCGCCCGAAATGGCGACTTCTCCGCACCTCCGGGACTGTTTTTCCAGTTCGGCGCCCTCACGCTGATCGTCGGGCTCGGTGCGACAGCGCTGCTGCTGTTCCTGCTCGCCCCGCGGCTCGAAGCTCTGCTCCCCGCCTTGCCCGCGCTGCTGTGGGGGGCGCTGGCGGTCGTGGCGGGCGGGTGCGCGCTGTGGTTCGCGCTGCTGCTGCTTTCCTTCTATGGGAGCGTGCTGCTGCTGCCGGAGCGGTTGCTCGAGCGAGGCCCGTATCTGCACCTGATGAGCTTCACCTCGTACCTCTCCCGTGTCTTCGGGAGGCGCGACTGGGCGGAGCACGCCGGGATCGACGTCTACAACGCCCTCGCCGAGCGCCGTCGGCGGAAGGTGGGGAAGGGCGAGCTGCTGGTGTTGATCCCGCGCTGTCTCTCGAAGCAGGCGCTGGACGGCGTGCTCGCGATCGCGGGGCGGTACGAGGTGCCCGTATTCGTGGCGACCCGCGGGCAGCTGGCGCGGCGCGTAATCCGCGAGCGGCGCCCCCGGGCCGTGGTGGCCGTGGCGTGCGAGCGCGACATGACGACGGGCCTGCGGGACGTCGCGGGCACGCTCCCGGTGCTCGGGCTCACGATGCGGCTGCCCAACGGGCCCTGCCGGGATGCGATGGTGGATCTCGACGTCATGGAGCGGTGGGTGAGGAGCTGGGTGTCCCAAAGCGCTTCCTGAGTGCCGCTACGAGAGAGTCGGCGATCGCGTGTCCGGCGTGTGTCTTGGGCACGATCACTTCGAGATCCCGCTCCGTGCGGGACGGGTCGTAGCGGGGGCGATAGACGGCCTCGACGGTGAGACGCGTCTGTCCCGGCACGTAGGGATCGGCCCAGCAGCGGATCTTCACCGTTGCGGCGAGGTCGGAGACGTCGCGGGTGCCCCGAAACGAGCGGTGGGACCGCGTGTCGTACCAGGCGGTCTCGACGTATCCGTCGCGCACGTTCACCCGCTCGACTTGCAGGCTCTCTGCCGCCACGAGTGCCGCGATCTCGGGCGTCACCCGCTCGGGGCGGGCGTCGAGCACGACCCGGGACGCTTGCGGGTCCGGCAGGAAGTCCGGTCGGGTGGTGACGGGGGTGCAGGCGGCGAGAACGAGGCAAAGGCGGAACGCGGAAGTCGGAACGCGGAACAGCAGGGTCAGGTCGGACGCAGCGAAACTCGCCCTGCTGTTCCGCGTTCCGCGTTCCGCGTTCCGCATCAGTGTTTGTGCGCCGGCGTACCGGGGGCATGCCGGTGCGTGGAGTCGGCAAGCGAGTCGGCATGCGCGTGCTCATTCTCCTCCGTCTCGCCGGGGTGATGCTGATGTCCCGCCTCGCGGTCCCGCATCTCGGTCTGCATCGTCGCAGCCGGGATCCCCGCCGCGTGGTCGAACACGAGTTTCCCGCCAATCCGCGCCGTCCAGACGATGCCAACCAGCCCCGCGATGCTGAGCAGGCGCAGCGCCGTCTCCTCCACGCCGCCCAGCCGCGCGCGCCGGACCAGTTTCCACCCCAGCACGACGGTGAAGATGCCCATCGTGACGAGGGCGAGCGTCTCGTGCGTTTCCATCAGGTCATGCATCGCCTCGCCGTGCTCGATGACGTCCTCGGCCTGGAGCCCCGCGACGACGGCGACCCAGCCGCCGATCACGCCGGCCCACAGGGTCCAGAGCGCCGCAGCCCGCAGCGACTCGCGCTTCGTGAGCCACGCGGCGACGTCGAAGAGCGCCGTCACGAGCAGCAAAGCGGCGGGGAGGTCGTTCACGGCCGCGTGGAAGCGGGGCCAGTCGTAGCCGAACATGCCGGTCCTTTGGTCGGTGGGTGGAGGTGACGACGCGTTAAATGCCCAGGTCGACGACTTTGGGTGGGTCGCCCGAGTAGTCGTAGAAGCCCTTGCCGCTCTTGCGGCCGTTCAGGCCGGCGAGGACCATGCGTTTGAGGAGCGGGGGCGGCGCGTAGCGGCGCTCGCGGTACTCGGTGAACATGATCTCGGCGATCTTGTAGGTCGTGTCGAGCCCCACGAGGTCGAGCAGCGTGAGCGGGCCCATTGGGTAGCCGCACCCGAGCTGCATCGCCTTGTCGATGTCGGGCACGCTCGCGACACCGTGCTCCACGGCGCGAATGGCATCGAGCAGATAGGGGACGAGCAGCAGGTTCACGATGAAGCCGGAGTTGTCCTTCGCCGCGACCGGCTCCTTGCCGAGGGACTGGGCGAACGCAAAGGCACGACGGAACGTCTCCTCCGACGTCGTCACGGTGCGCACGACCTCGACGAGCGGCATCAGCGGCACCGGGTTGAAGAAGTGGAGCCCGACGAAGCGGTCACTCCGCCGCGTGGCTGCTGCCATAGCCGCGATGGTGAGGCTCGACGTGTTGGACGCGAAGATCGTCATCGGGCCCGAGCGGCCGTCGAGCTCCTTCCACAGGGCGTTTTTGAGCTCCAGGTCCTCGGTCACCGCTTCGACCACGATGTCGCACCCCTGGAGCTCGGCGGTTGCCGTGGTGAAGGTGAGTCGCTTGAGCGCGGCGTCGCGATTGGCGGCCGCGAGCTTCCCCTTCTCCACGAGCTTGGCGAGCGACTTCTCGATGCCGGCCCGCGCGCGCTCCCAGATGTCCTTCGAGACGTCGCGCACGACGGTGTCGTAGCTAGCGGTCGCGGCGACTTGCGCGATGCCGCTTCCCATGAGACCGCAGCCCAGCACTCCCACGCGCCTGATCTCGGTCAATGGACCTCCAGCCTCAATCCGGGTGGACCGACCCCCGGCGCCATGCCCCGGGGTCCCCTACCCCCGGGGCGGTGTCCCGGGGTTCATCAGCATGCGGATCTCGTCGGCGATACGCACGAATGCGCTCGCCTTCTGGCCCGGGAGCGCGTGCTCGGGTCTGATCTCGCCCCGCTCGAGGCGGTCGAGCACCTGCTCGAGCCCCACCTGAATCCGCTCGTTCTGTGGGCGGTGACGCCGGGCCACGAGGATCGCGGCGATTCCCAGCGCCGCGCCCTTGACGAACAGGATCGGGGAGATGAGGGCGATGGGCACCGTGGCGCCGAGCGCCACCGCGGCGGCCGCCAGCGCGGCGAGGACGGCTGCGCCGCTGAGCCGCGCCTTGCGCAGGTTCGCCACGTTCGCCACGAGCTGCACGTGACAGAACCCCGGCTCGAGCTGAGTGACCTGGCCCGCCACTTCCGCGGCGCGCGCCAGGGCGTACGTCTTGCCCTTGGTGCCCAGCGCCCGCTGGATCGACGCGAACGCGCCCACCTTCGGCTCCCAGCTGGTGCGGTCCGCGTGGCGCCGCTTCACCTGGAGCAGCTCCTCGTCCTCCATCCAGGCGCCCAGCGCCCTCAGGAGCGCGGCGCGGTCTCCCGGGGCGACGCGCGCGGCGGAGAGCCGGGTTGGTCCCGCCAGCCAGGCGAGCGCGCCCCGCCGCTGCTCCACCACGGCGCGGGTCTGCTCTTCGAGCAATGCCTGGTGGAGGTAGCGCTCGGGGATGCCGACGTCCTGGCCCAGGGCGAGCAGCTCGGCCTTCGTCAGCCCCTCGCCGATGTCGTGCTCCGCCGCTTGGAGCTCGGCCGCGCGCTGGATGATCCGCTCGAGCGCCTCGCGGCTGATGAGCTCGCCCGGCATCGCCTACGCCTCGACCTTGTTCGTCTTCGGCGCAGCCGGCAGCGTCTCGCCCGAGGCCCTCTCTGGGAGCGCCGGGGCCGTCGCCTTCCGCGCCACCGAGTCGAGGAACCCCTTGAACAAATCGATGGGGATCGGGAAGAACGTCGTGGAGTTGTTCTCCGAGGAGATCTCGGTCACGGTCTGCAGGTAGCGCAACTGGATCGCCGCGGGCTCCGCGCCGATAATGCGGGCGGCCTGGGCGAGCTTCTCCGAGGCCTGCAGCTCGCCCTCGGCGTTGATGACCTTCGCTCGCCGCTCGCGCTCCGCTTCGGCTTGCCGCGCCATCGCACGCTTCATCTCGGGCGGCAGGTCCACGTCCTTCACCTCCACCGCCGTGACCTCGATGCCCCAGTTCTCGGTGCGCTTGTCGATGATGTTCTTCAAGATGTTGTTGATCTTCTCGCGGTTCATCAGCAGCTCGTCGAGCTCGGTCTCGCCCAGCACCGAGCGCAGGGTCGTCTGCGCGAGCTGGCTCGTGGCGTAGAGATAGTTCTCGACCCCGATCACCGCCTTCACGGGATCGCGCACGAGCATGTAGAGGACGGCGTTCACCTTGATGGAGATGTTGTCACGCGTGATCACGTCCTGGGGCGGGATGTCCATCGCCACGACGCGCAAGCTGACCGTCTGCGTCTTCGCGAACAACGGCGGCACGTAGATCAGTCCCGGCCCTTTCGCTCCCCACGACCGGCCGAGGAAGAAGTAGACCGCGCGCTCGTACTCCCGGAGCACCTTGAGGCCTCCGAAGAGATACAACGCCAAGAGGCCCAGGACGGTCGTCACGATCATGTCCATGGCAGGTCCTCCTCAGGCCGGGAAGGCTTCCACGATCACCGCCGCCCCCTGGCCACCGCCGATGCAGGCGGAGCCCAGTCCGAAGCGCTGCTTGTGCCGCCGCAGCGCGTGGAGCAGGTGGATCGTGATACGCGCGCCGGTCGCGGCGAGCGGATGACCGATTGCGATCGCGCCGCCGTCCACGTTGGTCTTGGCGCGGTCGAGCCCCAGCTCTTTCTCGACCGCGAGGTATTGGGGCGCGAACGCTTCGTTCACCTCGATCAGATCCAGCTGCTCGAGCTTCATCCCGGCCTGCTGGAGCGCCTTGCGGGCCGCGGGCGCCGGGCCGATGCCCATGTACTTGGGCTCGACGCCCACCACGGCCCACGCGACCAGCCGGCCCAGGGGCTTGAGGCCGTGCGCCTTGGCGAACTCCTCGCCCGCGATCACGGTGGCCGCCGCGCCGTCCACGATCCCGGAGGCGTTGCCGGCGGTCACGAGGCCGTCCTTTTTGAAGTATGGCTTGAGGCCCATCAGCACCTGCAGCGTGGTGTCGGGCCGCATGTGCTCGTCTTTGCGGTACTCGACGGTCTGCCCCTTCTGTTTGACGGGGACCGGGACCACCTCGTCCTGGAAGGCGCAGGCATCCCACGCCTGCTTCGCGCGTTGCTGCGACGCGAGCGCGACCTCGTCCACTTCCTTACGGGTGAGCTTGTACTGCTCGGCCAAGTTCTCGGCCGTTTCGGCCATGGAGCAGCCGCACTGCGGGTCCTTGAGCGCCTCCCACAGCAGGTCCTCGAGCGGGGCCGAGGGGCCGAGCCGCAGTCCCCAGCGCGCCCCTCGCACTACGTGGGGCGCCTGGCTCATGGACTCCGTGCCGCCCGCGAGCACGGCGCTCGCTTCGCCCAGGAGGATGAGCTGCGCCCCCTGGGTGATGGCCTCGAAGCCCGAGCCACACAACCGGTTGACCGTCACGGCAGGCACTGCGATCGGGAGGCCCGCCTTGAGCCCGACGTGACGGGCGCAGTAGATCGCGTCCGCCGAGGTCTGTAGGGCGTTGCCGAATACTGTGTGGCCGACCTCGGTTGCCGGCACGCCCGAGCGCTCGAGGGCGTGTTTGGCCGCGATGGCGCCGAGCTCGATCGCCGAGAGGTCCTTGAGCGAGCCACCGAACGTACCGAACCCTGTCCGGACCCCGGACAGGAAGACGATGTCTGTATGTGAACCCTGAGTCTTCATGGGTGAAAGCTCCGCGTGAGTGCTCTCAGACCGCGGAATATGGACGGGACGGCGGTTGCGCGGTAGGGCGGTAAAATGAAGCGGGAGAGACGGATATGCACCGTCTCTCCCGCCGCGCGCTCCTACGGGTCAGTGGATGAAGTTCACCCAACCCACCTCGTTCGCGACGATCGCGTGGGTGCCGCTCGCGTTGAAGCCGATGTAGCGGGCGCTGCCCCCGGTCCGGACGGAATCGAGTACCACCCGCGTCGCGCGGTCGAGCACGTAGACCTTGCCGTCCGCCAGCGTGCTCACGTACACCCGGGCGTTATCCGGCGTGACCGCGACGTCGAAAGCGTTGCGGCGCTGCGGGGTGCCGATCGGGTATTCGAGGAACGTCGCGCTACCCGATGGCAGGTCGCGCACCAAGAGCTTGCTGCGCTCGATGTCGGTGGCGAAGAGGACGGAGCCGTCGCGCGACACGGCCACGTTCTGGATGCGCGCGCCCGTCACAGCGTCCGTGCGGACGACTGTGTTGTTGCGCAGGTCCACCGTGCGGATCGTGCCCTCGTCGCGCGCCGCGACGTACATGCACGGCGCGAACGGATGGAAGGCCACGCCCGTGAGCAGCGTACCTGCGTTCGGGATCTGACCAATCACCTGGCGCGTGGCCGTGTCGATCACGTACACGCCATAGTAGTCCGTGAGCGCGTACAGCCGGCTGCCGTCCGGCGACAGGCCGGTCGTGAGGATGCTGCCTTCCGGGACGATGGCGGTGCCGAACGCCTGATTGGTCGCGACGCTGATGAACGTGATGGTGCCCGCGTCCTGATCGCTCACGTATGCCGTCCGGCCGTCGGGGCTCATGCGGACCTGCGACGGCAGGTATCCCACTGGGAACGGCGCCGAGAACGTCGTGGACGGGAGGTCCGCTCGGACGGCCGAGGCGGCGAGTGCCTGCGTTACGTAGACGACGCCAGCAGGCGACACCGCGACGGCGAACGGCGTGCCGTCCAGCGCAACCGAGTCCCGCCTGCTCAGGCCGGGGTGCCCGAAGCCCGCCGGCGCCGTTCCGGCCGGAGGCCGCAGACACACCGGAGACGCTGCGTGCGGATCGTCATACAGGAAGTCCACCCACCCCATCTCGTTGGCGATGACGGCATGCGCCCCCGTCCTGCTGAAGCCGATGTAGCGGGCGCTCCCTCCGGTCACAATCGAGTCGACCAGGGCGCGCGTCGCCCGATCGAGCACGTACACCTTGCCGTCGGCCAGCGTGCTCACGTACACCTGGCTGTTGTCCGGCGTGACGGCCACGTCGAATGCGTTACGCACCTGCCCGCTCCCGATCGCGTACTCGAGGAAGGTCGAGCCTTCCGTCGTGAGGTCGCGCACCAGCAGCTTGCTGCGCTGGATGTCGGTCGCGAACAGGAGCCGACCGTCGAGCGACACCGCCACGTTCTGGATTCGGGCACCGGAGACCGCGTCGGTGTGGACGACGCTGTCTTCGCGCAGATCCACCGTGCGGATGGCACCTTCGTCCCGGGCCGCGATATACATGCAGGGCGCGAGCGGATGGAACGCTACACCCGTGAGCAGGCTTCCCGTGGCGCTGCTGGGAATCGAATCGATCACCTGGCGGGTGGCGGTGTTGATGACGTAGACGCCGTAGAAATCGGTCAGCGCGTAGAGGTGGTCGCCCTCGGGCGACAGTCCGAGCGTGAGCGTACTGCCAGCCGGCACGGGCACGGTGGCGAACGCCTGGTTGGTCGCCACGTCCACGACCGTCACGGTCTGGGCGTCCTGGTTGCTCACGTAGGCCGTCTGGCCGTTGGGATGGATGCGGACCTGCGATGGGAGGTCCCCGACGGCGAACGGTGCCGAGAGCACGGTGGACGGAAGGTCGGCGCGCACGGCAGACCCCGCGTGGCCCTGCGTGACGTAGACGACGCCCTTCCCTGACACCGCGACCGCGAAGGGCATGCCCGCGAGGGGCACGGTCGTGTGGCCGGTGAGAGCGGGGTGGCCGCGGCCGGTCGGCGCGGCGCCCCCGGGCGGCCGCTCGCAGCGGGCCGAGGAAGAGAGCAATGAAGCGAGTTGCTCATTCGCCGTCGGAGAATTGCACGCGGCGACGACAAACGAAAACAGACCCACGACAGCCAGCGGCAATGCGCGGCGGCGGAGCATGACAGTCTCGTGCGATGGAAGACTGCTACAATCTGACCGGCGATCAGGCGTCACGGGAAGAGCGGCGAGCCAAAAGTCATGTTGCGGCCGCGCAACAGCAGCGTGTACGCTCAGTGGACCAGATCAACCCAGCCTGCCTCGTTGGCAATCAGCGCGGACCGCCCCGTGGCATCAAACGCGATGCGACGCGGCTTGCCGCCCGTTTCGAGACGGGCGAGGACGCGCAGCGTGGGCCGGTCCAGCTGGACGACCCGCCCCGCAAACAGCAATCCCACGTACAGCACGGCTTCGTCGGGACTCAGCGCCACGCTCAGCGCGGCAGTGCCGAACTGCGCCCGGTCAACTTGGCGACCGCTGGGCAAGTGGATGCGGTCGAGCCACCCCGCCTCGTTCGCCGCGTACAGTATGAGGCCGTCGGCGGAGAGGACCAGGTCCTGCGGGACGCCGCCCACCGGGAACCGACGCGTCATCCGCAGTGTCTGCGCATCAATCTCCAGGATGAACCCCGCCCTCCAGGTCGGGACATAAACCCAGCGACCGGATGGGTGCACCGCGAGCCCGGTGCACACCTGGGCGACCGGCACGGACGCTACCACGCGTCCCGCATCGATTGAGATCGCGCACAGCCGATCCAGGTTGGTCACGATGTACAGCTTGCGACCGTCGGGCGAGAGCGCCGCTCCAAGCGGGTGTCCCGGGACGGGAATGGTGCCGGTCTGCTGGAGCCGGGGGAGGTCGATGACCGCGATGTCTTCCGTGAACTGATTGGTGACGTACGCCACGCGGCTCGACGAGCTCAACACTACGACCGTGGGAGCGCTGCCGGTGGCGATGGAGCCTGTGACGCGGAAGGGTGCGAGCTCGAGGCACTCGAGTGCGGCCGCGTGGAGACGCGTGAGATATGCCGTCCCATCCGCCGCTACGGCCACGTCGAACGGGCTGCCGGCGATGGGTAGGCGCTCCGTGAGGACAGCGGCGGGATGCCTGGGGCTGACACGCCGCGGTATTGTCCATCCGGGCTCGCGACGCGCCCAGCCTAGTCGTTCCCGCGCCGCCCCTGCCTCGGCCACAGCGTGGCCGGCCTGCGCCCCGCTGCGCAGCCGAGCACTCGAGAAGCGATCCCCGCACCGTTCCCGAAATCGCGACAGCAGCGCCGCGAGCCCGGCGCGCCGGACCTGGGACCAACGTAGTCCGGTGACGCGGTGCACTAGGCGGTATGCGACCGCCGGATCGAGCTGCTCGCGCCGCGCCAGCTCGAGCAGGGAGCTGTCGCCCGCTTCCGCCTCGAGCATCCAGTACAGCACCCGGGCCCATCCGGCTAGCTGCTCGAGCGGGGGAAGGCCGTCGCGCCGCAAGCCGCGGGCAAGCTGGTGGCGGTCCCGCAGCCCGACCCACGCGGCAATCTCGCCTGCCGATGGCGCATGCCCGTTGCGGCAGGCGAGGGCGCTGACGACGGCTCGGCTGGTCGCCGAGAGCGGCGGGAGCGCCGTCTGGAGCACGTTGGTGAGGCGAAGCGGGGGCATCGACCAGTCCTTCATCCAGCCCGACGTCAGAGCCAACGCCGCCCGCAAGAAGTGCACCGAAACCCACGAGCTGGCAAGGGCCGGCCCCCAGCGGGCCGCCCCCGCTGCTCTCAGTGCCCGGCGGCCATTCCGTCCTTGCGCGGATCCGAGCCGCCGGCGTAGCCCCGCGGCAGCCGCATGATCGCCTGCGCTCCGCCGAAGGCGACATCGGCCTCCGGCGTCAGCTCGTGGCCCAGCGCGGCGAGCGCGCGGCGCACCGTCTCGGCGATCGGCGCTTCCAGCGCGACGCGCCGCCCCTCGAGGTGCCGGAAGCGCGCGGCGTCGATCGCGTCCTGCAGATCCATCCCGAACACGATCAGGTTGAGCAACAGCTGCACGTGACCCTGCGGCTGCATCGAGCCGCCCATCACGCCAACGCTGAGCCACGGCGCGTCGCCGCCCCTGCCGTCCGGCCGCGTAACGAAGGCGGGTATGATCGTGTGGAACGGTCGCTTCCCGGGTGCAACAGTGTTCGGCAGGTCCGGCTCGAGCGTGAACCCGGCGCCCCGGTCCTGCAGCGCGAACCCGGTGCCCGGCACCACGACGCCGGAGCCGAACAGGTCGTACAGCGAATTGATGAAGGACACCATGTTGCCGGCCGAGTCGGCCACGGTGAGGTAGATGGTCTCGCTCGCGGTGAGCGGCTTGCCGGGCGCGGGACGGTCCGCCGCGCGGGACGGGTCGAGCAGCGCGCGGCGCGACGCGGCGTAGGCATCGGTGAGGAGGTTCGCGGCAGGCAGCGTCATCGCCGTGGGGTCGCCCACGTACCGCGCGATGTCGGCGTAGGCGAGCTTCTTCGCCTCGATCAGGAGGTGGAGGTAAGCGGCGCTGTTGTGACCCAGCGCCTTCAAGTCGTACGGCTCGAGGATCTTGAGCATCTCGAGCGCGGCGACGCCCTGGCCGTTCGGCGGGAGCTCCCACACGCGGTAACCCTTGAACGTCGCGGAAATCGGCTCGACCCACTCGGGCCGGTGCTTACCGAGGTCGTCCACTGTCAGGTAGCCGCCGAGGGCGCGCACGCGCTCCGCGATCCGGCGGCCGAGCTCGCCGCCGTACAGCGCTCCGATCCCCTGCTCGGCAATGAGGCGAAGCGAGCGCGCCAGGTCGGGATTCTGGAACCATGCGCCGGCCGGCGGGGCGCGCCCATCGTCGACGAGATACGTCGTGCGCGCGCCTTCGTCGTTCCGCAGCTTGGCGACCTGCGTGGCCCACTCGGCGGCGATGATCGGGGTGACGGGGAAGCCGCCCTCGGCGTACCCGATGGCGGGCCGCAGCGCTTGCGCCAGCGTGATGCTCCCGAAGCGGCGCAGCAGCGCATCCCACCCCGACAGGGCCCCCGGGACGGTGATGTCCTCGACGCTCTCCTGGGGCATCGTGGTGTGCCCCTTCGCGAGCAGCGCCGCGCTGGTCATCAGGCTCCCCGACCGGCCGCTGGCGTTGAGCCCGTACAGCTTGTGGTCCTTGGCGGACCAGACGATGGCAAACAGGTCGCCGCCGATCCCCGTCATCGGGGGCTCGACGACGTTGAGCACGGCGGCCGCGGTGACAGCGGCGTCGACGGCATTGCCGCCGCGCTCGAGCACGGCGAGGCCCGCGGCCGTGGCGAGCGGCTGGCTCGTGGCGATCATGCCATGCGGCGCATACACCGTGGAGCGGTGGGCCAGGGACGTGGGGCGAGGCTGCTGTGAATCGGCCGCTCGAGTCATGGTGCAAAGGAAGCTGAGCAGGGTCAGATGGCGCGCAATAGTCATCGTCAGATCCTAGGAGAGTCGGTCGGCGATCGCGGCCGCGACGTCGCGGGTCCGTGCGCCGCCGCCCAAGTCCGGCGTCCGGACCCCCGCCGCGAGCGTCTCCTTGACGGCGCGCTCGAGGTCGCGCGCGGCGTCGGGGTGGCGCAGCTGCTCCAACAGCAGCGCTCCCGTGAGCACCGCCGCCATGGGATTCGCGATGCCTTTGCCCGCGAGCGGTGGCGCGGAGCCGTGTACCGGCTCGAACAGGCCGGCGCGACCGGGGTGAAGATTGGCGCTCGCCGCGAGGCCGAGTCCGCCGACGAGCCCCGCGCCCAAGTCGGAGAGGATGTCGCCGTAGAGGTTGTTCGTCACGATCACCTGAAACCGCTCGGGCTCGCGCACCAGCTCCAGCGCCAGCGCGTCCACGTAGCGGTGCTCGGTCTCGATGCCGGGGAACGCGGCGGCCACCCGCTTGAACGTTTCCTGCCACACCTTGTGAGCGGGGACGGCGTTCGCCTTGTCGCTCATCGTCACGCGCGTCTTGCCGCGCGCCTTGGCCCACTCGAAAGCCGCCCGGATGATTCGCTCGACTCCCTTCACGGTGTTGATTTCCTCCGCGATGTAGCGTTCGCCGTCGATGCGGCCCTTTCCGAGATAGACGCCCTCGGTGTTCTCCCGAAAGATGACGAAGTCGATCGTCCGTCGCTCACCCCGCAGCGCCGCAAGATCGGGGTGCAGCAGCTGTACCGGCCGGAAGTTGATGTAGAGATCGAGCCGGAACCGCAGTCCGAGCAGGATATCCCGGGCGTGCTCGTTCCCGGGCACGCGCGGATCGCCCAGGGCGCCCAGGAAGATGGCGTCCACGTCGTCGCGCAGGTGACGAAACGCGCCCTCGGGGAGCGTCTCCTTCGTCCTCAAGTAATGGTCGGCGGAAAATGGGAGGCGTTCCAGGTCGAGCTCGAAGCCGTGCTTCGCCGCCACACGCTCCAGCACCGGGATCGCCGCTTCGATGACCTCCGGGCCGATCCCGTCTCCGGCGATCACCGCGATGCGATGGCGCTTCACTCGAAGCCGGTAGCGCGCCCGCAGCCGGCGCAGTAGCGCCAGCCAACGTCCACTTCACTGCCACACGCGGGACAGCGGAGCTCGCCCGACGGCGGCTGGCCGCACTGCGGGCAGAAGTTTACCTTGCGTCCCCCGGGGAGCGTTTCGCCGCAATAGGGGCACTGGCGCGGGGACTCGCTCTGCTCCGCCAGCTCGAACGCAGATCCCGATGGGCGGGTCGCCCCGGCGGCTTCTGCCTCCGCTTCCGGTTCCGTCTCCTCGTCCGGTCTCACGAGCTCCGGAGCATCGGGCAACGGCGCGTGGGACGGTGCGTACGCCCGGTCGCCGCGCAGGAAGCGCTCGGCGGCGAGCCGGTTCAGGCTCAGGATCGCGTCGGGAAACTGGCGGAACAGACCGGGATCGGGATTGACGTCCGCGGTTTCGCGCCGCAGCGCCTCCTGTACCTCCCCGGGGTCGAGTGAGACGTAGCCGCGCTCGCCCGACAGCAGCCGCAGCACCGCCATCTCGTAGTCCTGATGGGTCGCGACCTTCAGGGCGGAGCGGTTCGAGCGGTACGGGACGAGCCGCTCGTACACCTCCGCGGCGGGGAAGGGTACGGCGAGCCGCCCGGGCGCCTCGTCTGCCAGCACCCGCACCAGCCGCTCGAACAAGCGATCGAGGTCGTCAGCCAACCGGGCCCGCTCCCTTCTCCGGTCTCTCCGCGCCCGTCATTTCACGACCACCACGCCCTTCATGAAAGGATGCGGCGTACAGTGATATGGGTACGTGCCGGGCCGGTCGAACCGGTGGCTGAAGGTGCCGTTGGGGGGGATCGTGGGCGAGCCCGGCTCGGTGCCGTCGAACGTGACCGTGTGCTCGGCGACGTCGTCGTTCGCCCACACGACCGTCGCGCCGGCTGCGATGCGCACCGTGTCGGTCGCGAACTTGTACTGCGAGATCTTCACGACGGCGGCCCCCTCGGGAACGACCAGCTTCGGCCTGCCGGTCGCGTGGAACCACGGGCTGAACCGCTTCAGGTGCAACGGGATTGTGAACTCGAAGCCGTAGAGCATCTTCCCGTTACCGACCGAGTTCCCTTGAATCGTGCTCGTCGTGGCGTTGCTCGCCTGCAGGGAGAAAGTGTGCGGCGAGCTGGGGATCAGGAACTCGAGCGCCACGCTCCAGGCGGCGCGTGTCGACGGGCTGACGAAGGAGCCGAGATCTGCGCTCACTGCGATGTACTGGGTGAGCCGGGCGACGAAACCTCCGGCGAACGCGGCGCGGGCGGTGTCCAAGCCGAACGCCTTCGTCATTCCGCGCGCCGCGGCTAGCACGGTCAAGCGGCCGACCGTATAGTCAACACTGAGCTCGCCGTCCGCACTCCGCGCGGCGGCGTTGTAGGCAGGGGTGATCGCCACGGAGAACCCCGGTTGGCCCTCGCTCCCGAGCACCCTCCAGCGAGCGAACAGCTCGTTCTCGTTCGGACGGTATACCCCTGGCACGGCCACTACCTGCGAGTTCGATCCGTAGTGCAGCCCCAGCCCGACGGAGCGCCCGAGGCCCACGGCCAGGGTAAAGGTGGGGTAATTGTTGACCTTGTGGCTTGGATCACCTGTGACGTAGAACCGATGCACGAAGTTGAACTGCACCACGCCCCCATCCGGCACCCAGGTCCCCCCGAGGTTGGCTGGGCGGTACAGTAGCGACTGCGCGGCGAGCGGCGTTACAGCCGGCGCGACCGCGAGCACGAGCAGAGCCAACGAAACACGCTTCATAACGAGCCTCCTTCGTATGAGGGTGCGAACGACACAGCCTTTCAATTCCGCATTCCGCACTCCGCATTCCGCACTCGATCTACCGCCACTCGCCCACCCAGCGGTCGTACAGCACCGGGACGATGCCGCCCTGCTGCAGCACCTCGATGCCCGACGGGTCGCGGTAGGCCTTGCGGTAGAACACGTGCGTGACGCCCGAGTTGATGATGAGCTTCGCACACATCACGCACGGTGACGCGCTGATGAACACCACTTTGTCGCGCACGCTCCCCGGCGCCTTGACGAGCGCGTTCATCTCCGAATGGATACAGCCGCAGCTCCCGGGGACCGAGGAGTCGCAGCGGTTCGGCAAGCCGCGCGCGTTCCCGTTATAGCCGATCGCGAGCACGTTCTCGAGCAGCTGGTCGGTCACCACGGTTCCCACCCGCAGCCGCGCGCACGTCGAGCGCTTGGCGAGCTCCTCGGCCATCCGCATATAAACCTCGTACAGCGGAATGCGGTCCACGGGTGGAACAGACGCACCGTTGGGTAGCAGGTTCAAGAAATGCGTGTTGGCGGCGACGCCGTCCTTAAAGACGCTCATGCAGCTCCTGATCGGGATCGTAGTCGGTGTACTGCCCGCGCGCCCGTCGCTGCGCCAGCCACGTGTCGAAGCCGGACGGCACGAGCCCGTTGGAGCGCTCCTGGCGCTCGGCGGCGCGGATCGCGAGGTCGTTGACGTACTCGTTTTTGGGGTTGTCGTTGTGGCCGCGCACCCACCGCCACTCGACTGCATGCCCGGCGGCGGCTTGCACCAGCTTTTGCCACAGCGGGAGGTTCTCTACGGCGCCGCCCTTGCGCCGCCAGCCGCGCGCCACCCAGCCCGGGACCCACTCGTTCATCCCCTTGATCAGGTACTCGGAATCGGACACGTACGTGACGTGGGCAGTGCGCCACTGCCGGTGCAGCCATTCCAGCGTGGCGATGGCGCCGGCGAGCGCCATGCGATTGTTGGTCGTGTCGGGGGAGCATTCGTACAGGTCCCAGCGCGCGACGCTGTCGCCCGCGGGGGCCTCGATCAGGGCGGCGTTGCCGCCCGGATTGGGCGGCTCCATGCCGTTGCCGAGGCAGCTCTCGTCGGCGTGCACCAGCACGCGGATCGGCGCCGTCTTCTCGGGCATCTCAGGGCTGGATCACCACCGGGATGTCGGTGTGGCGCAGGATCTCTTCGGCGTGGGACACGACGACGGCGCTGGGCCGGCCTTGCTCGTGGCTCAAGTGGGCGCCGGCGAACAGCGCGTCGCACCGGGTCCGCTTGATCACCTGGGCGACCACCTCCCCTGGCTTGCCGGGCTCGACGTGGGTCACGAACGCCACGCGCTGCATCGAGAGCAGGGCTTCCGCGACGCCGACCACCTGTAGTCCGGCGTCGCGGTCTTGCGCGGCGTGGATCAAGTGCACCGTACTCCCGACCACCGTGGCGAACCGGGCGACGAGCTCGAGCGCCCGCTGGCTCGTCTCGCGCCCGTCGAACGCGAGCGCGCAAGCGGTCATCGGCGAGGGCAGCCCGCCGCACACGATCACGCAGCGGTCGGCGATCCGGATCAGGGAGGAGACGGTGGGACCGAGGGCGTCGCCTTTAGTGGTGACGCCGCGGCGGCCGACGAGCACCGCGTCCACCGCCTTCGCGAGCTCGGCGAGCTCGACGTCGGGCTCACCTTCGCGCTCGGCGAGCTCGGCCTTCAGGCCCGCCGCGACGAGCCGCTCGCGGGCGCGGTCGAGCATCGCCGCGCCGTCCGCTGCGCGCCCGCCCCGCTCCCGCACGTACGCTACCACGACGGTGCTGCCGAACCGTTGAGCCAGCACCACCGCCTGCTCGAAGGCCGAGTCGGCCCGCGGGCTGCCGTCGAGTCCCACCAGCAGTCGCGTGAACACGCCTAGGGCAGCACCGCGAAGCACTCCAGCTCGCGCAGCGGGAACTCCAGGATTTCTCCGGTCATCGGGAGCCTCCCCTCGAGCGCCTCCTCGCGCTCGCCGGTGTCGAGCCGCTCGGCCACGACGACATATTCGGTGCCGCGCCGCCGCAGCGCTACCCGGCGCCGCTCCCGCACCGCCCGCTCCAGGGCGTCGAGCGCGTCGGGCGTGAGCGCGCGGTACTCGGGGATCGGGGGCATGGCGTGACGCTACTCGAGCTCGCGCGTGACGGTGATCGCGCCCGGACTGCCGGCGGTGACCTTCCCGATCCGCATGAAGGTGGCCCCCGCCTGCTGCGGCGGCTGCGCCAAGGCGCGCTCGAGCGCGTCGCTGCGGTCCGGCGCGACTGCGATCAAGAGGCCGCCCGACGTCTGCGCGTCGCATAGCAGCACGCGGTCTACGGCGGCGACGTCGGGGGCGAACGTGACGGCGTCCTTCAGGCTCTCGACATTGCGCGTCGTCCCGCCCGGGATTGCCCCGCGCTCCGCCAGCTCGCGGGCCCGGGGCAGGAATCCGACCCGATTCGCCGCGATCATGGCCGAGGCGCCACTCGCCTGTAGCAAGCTGTGCAAGTGACCGAGCAGGCCGAATCCCGTCACGTCCGTGGCCGCATGCACGCCGACCCCGACCATGGCGCGCGCGGCCGCGGCGTTCAGCGTGGTCATCACCATGATCGCCCGCTCGAGCTCCGCCTCGCTCACGAGGTCGCGCTTCAGGGCCGTCGTCAGCACCCCGGTGCCGATCTGTTTCGTGAGCACCAGGACGTCGCCCGGCTTCGCGCCGGCGTTCGACACGATCCGGTCCGGATGCACCTCGCCGATTACCGCCATGCCGTATTTCGGCTCCGGGTCGTCGATCGAATGCCCGCCCAGCACGAACGCGCCAGCGGCACGGGCCACGTCGGCGCCCCCCCGCAGCACTTCACCCAGTAGATCGTAGGGGAGCGTGTCGCGCGGCCAGCCGACTAGGTTCAGGGCGAGCAGCGGCGTCCCGCCCATCGCGTACACGTCGGAGAAAGCGTTGGCGGCGGCGATGCGTCCGAAGTCGTAGGGGTCGTCGACGATGGGCGTGAAAAAGTCCACCGTCGCCACGATCGCGCGGTCGGCCGACAGGCGAAACACTGCCGCGTCGTCGCGCGTGGCGGCGTCGACGAGGATCCGGGGATCCGTCGCAACGGGCACGTGACGCAGGACCTGCGCCAGCTCGGCAGGGCCGAGCTTGCAGGCTCAGCCCGCGCCGTGCGAGTAGCGCGTCAGCCGGATGGCGGTCATGAGTTCGGGAGACATGGAGCTACCGAAGATACCCTATCCGAGTCTCCAGGCGAGCATACCACCCGCCGCTACGTAACGGGCCACGTCGAGCGATGCGTGCGCCAGCAGCGCGCGCTGCCGCGGCGGCTCCACATACTGCCACAGGACGAGGCGCCGCGGGAAAGCGACGAGCAGTCCGACCAGGAAGAACAGCAGCCACCAGCCGCCCGCACCCAGGGAGTCGAACCACAGCGAAGCGAACAGCGTCACCACGGCGGCCTCGGCGAGGCGCCACCCGATCTCCCAGCGGTTGAACGACCACACGACGGCGGGCTGGCCGATCGCCTGGTCCCAGCGGTATCCGATCGGTGGCGCGACGGCGAAGAGGATGGCTACTGGCAGCCAGGCGGCGACGAGCCGGCCGAGGGTCACCGCCGGCGGCGCTCCGGGGGCACGTAGCCGGGACCCCTGAGCCCGCGTCCGGGCCGCGCCGCCGTGAGCGCACCGTGGTCCAGCACCTTCTGCCCGTTCACGAACACGTAGGCGAACCCGACGGACGGCTGGTGCGGCCGCTCAAACGTGGCGCGGTCGGCCGCGGTGTTGGGGTCGAAGATCGTGATGTCCGCGGCCATGCCGGGCGCGAGCAGGCCGCGGTCCCGCAGGCCGACGCGTTGGGCGGCGAGCGAGGTCATTTTCCGGACGGCGAACTCGAGCGGGAACAGCTCGAGCTCGCGCACGTAGTGGCCGAGGATGCGCGCGAAGCTGCCATAGGCCCGCGGGTGCGTCCCGTCCTTGCCGAACGGCCCGTCGGGGGCGACGCCCCCCGCGTCACAATCCACCGCGACCCACCACGTCTTCATGGCCTCCCGCACGTCCGGTTCGCTCATCGTGAAGTAGATCGCCCCGGTGCGGCCGTGGTCGGCGATCACGATGTCGAACAGCGTCTCGATGGCGTCGGCGTGGCGGGCGCGGGCGATCTCGCTCAACCGCTTCCCGTCGAGGTAGTGCAGCGAGTCCTGGAACGGGCCGGCGATGAGCACGCCGTCGGCGCCGCCGGCGTTCTCGTAGGTGCTCTCGTCCCCGAGGGCGGGGCGAAGCATCTCCTGGTGGACCCGGGCGCGGGTCGCCGGCTCCTTGAGCCGCGCGATGAGCGAGTCCATCCCCCCGGAATGCGCCCATTGCGGGATCGACGCGTCGAGCGACGTGGCGGCGGCGATGTACGGGTACTGGTCGGCGGTGACGTCGAGACCGGCGGACCGCGCCGAGTCGATTTTCGCCAGGATGTGCGGCATCCGGCCCCAGCGCGGCTTGCCCGACACTTTGAGGTGCCAGATCTCGACCGGGATGCCCGCTTCGCGCCCGATCCGGAACGCCTCCTCGAGGGCGGCGTCCTCGTGAGCGGCTTCGTTGCGGATATGGCTGGCGTAGATGCCGCCGTGGCGTCGCGCGGCCCTGGCGAGGGCGATCAGCTCGTTGGTCGGCGCGTAGATCGCCGGGGCGTACAGCAGGGCGGTCGACACACCGAGCGCGCCCTGCTCCATCATGGTGTCGACGAGGGCCGTCATGTGCGCCAGCTCCGCCGCCGTCGCGCGGCGGTTCTGGAACCCGATGACGGCCGCGCGCACCTGCGTCGCGCCTACGAAGGTCGCGATGTTGAGGGTCGAGCCTGTGCGCGCGAGGTGGGCGAAGTAGCCGTCCAGGTCGCGCCAATCTTCGCTGAGCCCGTACTTCTTCATGAGCTCCGAGTCCAACGCTGCCAGCGCGTCGGTGAGCGGAGCGACCGAGCCGCCCTCGCCCGTCACCTCGGTGGTGATGCCCTGCGTGACCTTGCTCAGGGCCCGGTTGTCGATCAGGACGTTGGTCTCCGACTGGCCCAGCATGTCGATGAATCCGGGCGCGACAACGAGGCCCGAGACGTCGATCGTCTCGCGGGCCTGGGCGCCGTTCAGGAAGCCGACGCCCACGATCCGGTCCCCGGCGATCGCCACGTCGCCCCGGTGCCGCGGGTTGCCGCTCCCGTCCACGATCCAGCCGCCCCGGAAGAGCACGTCGTAGCTCCCCTTCCCCCTTCCCCCTTCCCCGTTCCCACACCCAGCCAACAGCAGGAGCAATCCCAGGACCGGCTTTATTTCGCCCATGTCTTCCTCAACGAATCGGGTTGGATCAAGCGTCCGCGCAGCATCACCCAGGCGATCCGCCGCGTCGCCAGGATGCCCCTCAGCGGATCGCCGTCGAGCACCACGAGGTCGGCGACCTTCCCGGCTCCGAGCAGGCCGAGCGAATCAGCGTGCAGCAGCTGGGCGCCCTTGCGCGTCGCCGCGGTGATCGCCTCGAGGGGCGTGAAGCCCGCGGCCACCAGCAGGCCGATCTCTTCGTGGAGCGACAGGCCCGGCACGAGCAGCTGGTTCGCGGCGTCCGATCCAGCGGCGACCAGGCCTCCGGCGCGCTTGAACTCGCGCACGAACTGATCCTGGTGCGGTCGCGCGCGGCGGAACGCCTGGAAATCGGCGGAGCGCCAGCGCGTGCGCTGGAGCAGGCCGGAGACGTCGCGCACGCTGGCGGCGGCCGTCGGAACGTCTTCCATCCCGGGACGCAGCAGCAGCGTGGGGTTGTCGAGCCGCGCGAGCATCTCGTGCAGCACCAGCGTGGGAACGACCGCGACGTGCGTCGCTGCCAGCGCCCGGGCGACCCGCGCGACCGAGGCGGAGTCGAGCGACGCCCAACCGCTTTCCTCGAGCGTCCACCCCGCGAGGAAGCGATCGTGCGCGCTCAAGTACGGCGCCGGATTGCGCGCCGCGGCCTGCACCACGCCCGCCATGTGCTCGAGCGAGGCCACGCCGGCCTTCGCCGCCGTCACCGCGTCAGTCTTGCCGAGGTGCGCCGCCACCGGGAGCCGCAACGTGGCTGCCTCGTCCATGAGGGGGGCCAGCAGCGGCGGCGTGATCTTGGTGTAGATCTTGAGCAGGTCGGCGCCGACCACGGCCCGCTGGTCGACCGCCCTGCGGGCGTCGCTACCGGTGGCGACGCCGGTCGCCGTGGGATACGTGGGAGGGACGCCGTCGATCATCGCCCCCGCGGTGAACACGCGCGGCCCCAGCACCGAGCCGAGGTTGCAGTCGTTCCGGAGCGCGAGCGCCGAATCGGTGGTCATCGCGCCCAGGTCCCGCACCGTGGTCACACCCCACGCGACATAACGCTCCACCGCCCAACGCTCCACGTGCGCGTGCGCGTCGATCAGGCCCGGGATCACCGTCTTGCCGATCAGGCTGATCTCTCTGGCGCCCCGCGGCACTGGGATCTCGTTCACGCGGGCGACGGCCTCGATGTGGCCGCCCCTGACGAGGATGAGGGCGTCCTTCACCGGCTCGCGGCCGGAGCCGTCGATCAGGGTGGCGCCCGCGAGCGCGATCACGTCGTCGCCGGCGGGTTTGCAGGCCGCTAACAAGAACACCACGGCAGCGGTCAGGCGGACCGGCGGAGGGCAGCCCTTCACCTGGGGTCGCTTGACGTGTGGTCGTGCAGGATCAGCCAGCGGTCGCCCCGCCTCTGGAGGAGCAACGTGAACGGCCCGCTCGCGACGACCGAGTCCCCGCGGTGCAGCGCGAAGCGCGCGGTGCAGAGAGCGAGGTCGAGCGTGAGCGGCCGGACCCGGACTTCCTCGAAGCTCAGCGAATCGCGCGTCTTGCCGGGCGCGAAGTAGGTGGTCTTATAGCGGTCGTAGAGTTTTTGCCACCCGTACTGCGCGTGGCCGCCCGTGACGTAGCTCGTGAGCGAGTCGCGGGCGTAATCGCTCATGAAGCCGGCCAGGTCCCCGCGGTTCCAGTCTGCCGCGCTGCGCGCCAGCGCGCCCGCGATCTCGGCTTGCGGATCGCCGACCGGAACCTTCGGGGCCGAGCATGCGGCTGCCAGCACGGCCGCCGCGCCCCACGCCGAACGTCCCACGCCCATGACAGTCTCGCTCCGTTCCGAGGTGCCGCTAAACGTACCGCGGGAGCGCCTCGAGGAGATGGCTCGAGCCATCCAAAAGGCGCTCCCGCGGTGCCGTGCTGAGGTGTGCTAGCGGCGACGCCGCCTCGCCGCTTTCTTCTTCTTTCCGCCCCGCTTGGCCTTCGCCTTCGGCCGCTTCTTGCCTGCCTTCTTCGCCTTAGGCCGCTTCGCCACCTTCTTCTTCCGCGCGGGCGCCTTGCGCCGCGGGGCCGCCGCCGGCTCGTCCATCAGCGGCGCCGGGCTCGGCATCGGCGGTGGCGACGGTGGGTACATCGGCTCCATCATGCCGGGGCCAGTCCAGCTGCTCTCCGAGAAGTCGTTTGGCTCGAGCATCGGATCTCCTCTGCTGGTTGTCCGTGGGCGTGGCTTATAGCTTACGCCGGGAATGCTGCCACGCAAGTGATCACGCGACCACATTGCGCCGCGCTATGCCAGCTGCCGACGCTCGTCGCGGCGCAGGCGGGCCCGCGACCCATCTGGTCCGGGCTACGAGCTGCTTGTGCCGCGGCCGGCGCCCGCTCGGGGCGAGCGCTCCAGGGCCCTCAGCCTGCTCGCCTTGCGGCGTGCGGGCGACACGCTCGTCGCGGCGCTCCCAGGTGTGGCGGGCTCGTCATATGACGTTCCAATCCGCACCCCAGGCGGAGTCGTTCGGGTGAAAGCGGTTATGCCCCCGTGCCGGTACCGAGGTGACAAGTTAGCTTGACAACGACACTTACGGGCATTTACGTTGGCGCCGTTATGACGGCTCGCGCGTTTGTGATCTGGATCACGTTCGCCCTTCCCGGGCGCCTCATCGCCCAGAACGTGTCCGAAGTTCAGGTAGCTCCACCAACCGTCACAGTGAAAGTGGGGGAGCGCAGCGGCCTCCTCGCCACTGCGTTCGACCGCGCGGGCAACGTCATCCCGACCGTCCGGTTCATCTGGTCCTCGAACAACGTCTCGGTCGCCCGCGTCGACAACGACGGCACCGTCACCGGCGTGGCCGGCGGCGTCGCCATCGTCGAAGCGCGCGTGGGTCCGCGCAAGGGTCAGGCCGCGGTACAGGTGATCGGCGCACCCGCCGCTGGTGGACAAACGAGCACGCAGCCGCAGCCCCCCGCCCGACCGGCCGAGCCGCCGGGGGGAGTGGATCCGTTCGCTGGTCAGCCGCCGGGCACGGGCCCAGCCGCGGTGCTGCGCATCGAGCCGCCGACGGTGTACCTGCTGCCGTCCGAGAACACGCGCGTCGTGCCGCGGGCGCTCAAGGACGACGGCTCGCCCGCCGCGCCGGTCGCCGCGACGTGGAAGTCGCTCCGCCCCGACATCGCGAGCGTGGACCAGAACGGCGTGATCGTCGCGTTGTCCGCCGGCCAGGGGACCGTGCAGGTGACGAGCTCGACGGGCCTCACCGCCACCGCGCCGGTGGTGGTGCAGCCAAGCGACATCGCGATCCTTGAGCCGAGTCCGGTCGCGCTCGGGCCCAACGAGGTCGACACGCTGCATGTGGTCGTGCCGGGACAGGGCGGGCGAGTCGTGAGCCCCCTGACGATGCAATGGTCCTCGGCAGATCCCAACGTTGCACGCGTCTCGCTCACCGGCGTCGTGACCGCGGTGGCGCCCGGCAAGACGACGCTCTCCGTTTCCGGGCTGCTGCAAACCAAGAGCGTGGACATCGTCGTGCACAAGACCGTGGACCGCTTGTCCGTCATCCCCACGCAAAAGGCGGAGGTGCCGCTGCCGATTCAGGGGACGACGAAGTTTCAGGTGCAGGCACTCGCGCCTGACGGGACACCCGTGCCCGAGGCTCCGATCCGGTGGAGCGTGGCAGATTCGTCGCTCGCGAGCTTCGACGCCGCCACTGGGTTACTGACGGGAAAGAAGTCGGGGAAGACGTCGCTGACGGCCAAAGGCCCGGGACTGGGGCTCGTGGCGACGTGGCAGATCCGGGTCATCGCGGCCGGTCTCAAGCTGTCCGCCACGCGACTCGGTCTGCCGCTCAACCGGCGGTACGGGTTGCGCGCCAGCTTCGCCGACGAGACGGGGACCGTTATCGGGCCAGCGACTGGCGTGACGTTCGCTTCCGACAACCCGCCAGTCGCCGCCGTCGCCGAGGACGGCACCGTCACGGCGGCGGGGTACGGGCACGCGCACATCACCGCCTCGGCCCCGGGGGGGAAGCGCGCCGCGGTCGCCGTGTTCGTGCAGGGGGAGATCGTGCTCGCGAGCTCGCGATCGGGGCGGCTCCAGCTTTACTCGGCTGAGCGCTCGAACCTCGCTCAGCTGCGCAAGGTATTGGACGACTCGTCCACGGCCACCGACCCCGCGTACTCGCCCGACGGCTCGCGCATCGCGTTCGTGTCGACCCGCGACGGCCGGCCGGAGATCTATGTGATGGACGCGGACGGCACGGACGCGGCCCGCCTCACGAACTCTCCAGGTGTGGACGGCGATCCGTCGTTCACCGCCGACGGGCAGGCCGTGGTGTTCCACTCCAATCGCACCGGCCACCGGCAGATCTTTGTGCAGGCGATCACAGGCTCGGACGCCATCCAGCTTACCCAGGAGCCGGCGGACAACTCGCAGGCGAGCGTCTCGCCGGACGGCGAGACCATCGCGTTCGTATCGAGCCGCGACGGCAGCGATGACATCTGGCTGATGTCGCGGGACGGCTCGAGCCAGCGCAATCTCACGAAATCGCCGCAGCTCAAGGAACGCAGCCCGCACTTCCTGCGCGACGGCTCGCTCGCCTTCCTGCTCGAAGGGAAGGACGGCGGCCGCACGGTCACGCAGGTCGTGAAGACGGACCTGGCGACGGGCCGCATGGCTCCGCTCACGGGGACCGATCTCGTGATCGGCGACTTCGCCGTCTCCCCAGCGGGCGACCTGCTGGCGCTCGTGGTCAACGTCCAGAAGAACGTGTCGAAGGTCTACATCCAGCCGGTCGGGACGGGGAGCGGGGGCGGGGGAGGGGGCGCCCCAGTCGCGATCCCCACGACCGGCGCCGAGCAGATGGTGTCCGCGACGTTCATGCCCTAAGCCGCCGATGCGCGCTTGCGTTATCCGCGCGACCGGCGGCCTCGATCGCCTGCAGCTTGCCGATGTCCCCCTCCCCGCGGAACCGCTGGGCCCTCGTGACGTGCGTGTCGCGCTCCGCGCCGTGGCGCTGAACCACCTCGACCTCCTCGTCGTGCGCGGGCTACCGGTGGAGCACCGCTTCCCCCACATCCTGGGCGCGGACGGGGCGGGAGTCGTGGACGCCGTCGGTGCGCAGGTCCGCTCCGTCAAGCTTGGCGACCGCATCATGATCAACCCCGGCATCTCCGACTACACCTGCGACTACTGCCGCGTCGGCGAGCATTCGTTGTGTGTGAACTACCGCCTGCTCGGCGAGCACGTCTCGGGGACGCTGTGCGAGTCGATCGTCGTCCCCGAGCAGAATGTCGCCATCATCCCGACAGTGACCCCGCCGCTCAGCTGGGCCGAAGCCGCCGCGTTCTCCCTTGTGACGCTGACGGCCTGGCGCATGGTCGTGACGCGGGCGCAGCTCGCGCGTGGCGAGACGGCGCTCATCTGGGGGATCGGAGGAGGCGTGGCGCTCGCCGCGCTGCGCATCGCGAAGCTGCGCGGAGCGCGGGTGATCGTCACCAGCTCGAGCGACGCGAAGCTCGCGGCGGCACGGCACCTCGGCGCCGACGTGACGCTGAATCACCGCACCCAGAAGGTGTCCCAGGAGGTCCGCGTGCTGACGGGCAAGCGGGGTGTGGACGTAGTGATCGAGAACGTCGGAGCGGCGACGTGGGAGGAGTCGCTGCGGTCGCTCGGTCGCGGCGGCCGACTGGTGAGCTGCGGCGCCACGACCGGCCCCAAGGTTGCGATCGACCTCCGGCGGCTCTTCTGGTATCACTGGAGCATTCTGGGTTCGACGATGGGGAACGACGCTGAATACCGCGAGATCGTGCGGCTGCTGGCGAGCGGCGAGCTGCGGCCGATCGTCGATCGCGTGTTTCCCCTCGAGCAGGTCCGTGCGGCGTTCGAGCGGTTGGACAAAGGGGAGCAGATGGGGAAGATCGTGGTGGAGATCGGCACCTGAAGAAAGCTCGGCAGTCACTTCCGTCCGGCGCGAACGCTATCTTCAACGGCCTCTCCTGGGTGGCACTTGCCCTGCCCCTCGATGTGTCGAATCACATCGGCGAGCTGTCTCGGTCCGATCGTCGTCGCGGAGTACTCCGGGGCCCAACGCAATCCGAGGACATTCCCAGGGAGACGGCTCGCGGCATAGCTACTCCCGCCCTGGAACAACTGTACGAGTCGTGGCAAGTCGATGCGTGGAACGGTGCGGAGCAGCATGTGAACGTGCGTCGGCAGAATAGCCAGCGCGACGACGTCAGCGTGTTCCCGTGAGGCGGTGCGTCGGAAGTATTGGTCCAGGAAATCGCGGGTGGGAGAGTCGATCATGGGACGCCGCTCGCGCGTCGCCCAGGCAAGGTGGATGTAGAGTTGATGCGGTGACATGACAGGGTGAGGTACCGTCCACGGTTGTTCCCATCCTGAAGGATGGGCTCGGCGCAGCGCTGTCCTGAAGGACGGTCGCTCCCACGGATTCGCTTCGCTCGTTGTGCTTCAGCATAGTGCTGGCCGAGCCCACGCTTCAGCGTGGGAATACGCTAAGGCGCGGCCATCAACCAAGCATCAACCGGATCACCGCTCGATAAGCCTTCGTCCTGCAGCGACTTGACGAGCCTCAGCGGGTTGAACTTTCCTGTCTAAGTGATTATTTTATAGGAACTTAGGTCTGGTCGAGCAAGCCCGGGCCCCCTGTCCCTAACCCTGAGCCCCTGTCGTTCATGACCGCACCCAACGCCCGCGAACGCATCCTGCCGCGCCTCATCGAAGACGAGATGAAGGAGTCGTTCCTCGACTACTCGATGAGCGTGATCGTGCAACGCGCGCTGCCCGACGTGCGCGACGGCTTGAAGCCCGTGCACCGCCGCATCCTGTACGCGATGCACGAGCTCGGCCTCGTACCGGGCCGGCCGTACAAGAAGAGCGCCACCGTCGTCGGCGACGTGCTGGGCAAGTACCACCCGCACGGCGACATCGCCGTGTACGACGCGCTGGTGCGCATGGTGCAGGACTTCTCGCTGCGCTACCCGCTGGTGGACGGTCAGGGGAACTTCGGCTCGGTCGACGGGGACCCGGCGGCGGCGTACCGCTACACCGAAACGCGCCTCACCCGCGTCGCGATGACGATGCTGGAGGACATCGACAAGAATACCGTCGATTTCATCCCCAACTTCGACGACCGGCTGCAGGAGCCGACGGTGCTGCCGGCGAAGCTGCCCAACCTGATCGTCAACGGCGCGGCCGGCATCGCGGTCGGCATGGCGACCAACATCCCGCCGCACAACCTCGCCGAGACGGTGGAGGCGATTAGCCACCTGGTGGACCATCCCGACGCCGGGGTGAAGGATCTGCGGAAGTTCATCAAGGGGCCCGACTTCCCCACCGGGGCGATCATCTACGGCCGCGAGGGGATCAAGGAGTGCTACGAGAAGGGCCGCGGCCGGATCACGATCCGCGCCCGCGCGGTGATCGAGGAGAAGGAATCGACCGGGAAGCATCAGATCGTCGTCGCCGAGATCCCGTATCAGGTCAACAAGAGCAACCTGATCACGCAGATCGCCGAGCTGGTCAACGCCAAGAAACTCGAGGGAATCTCGGACCTGCGCGACGAGTCGGACCGCGAGGGGATGCGGATCGTCATCGAGCTGAAGCGCGATGCGGTGCCGGCGGTCGTGCTGAACCAGCTCTACAAGCACACCCAGATGCAGACCACCTTCGGCGCCATCATGCTCGCTCTGGTCGACGGCGCGCCGAAGGAGATGAACCTGAGGGAGCTGCTCGAGCACTTCATCGAGCATCGCCACACGGTCATCGTTCGTCGCACCGAATTCGAGCTGAAGCGCGCGCAGGACCGCGAGCACATTCTCGAAGGCCTCAAGATCGCCGTCGACAATATCGACGAAGTGGTGAAAATCATCCGCAAGTCCAAGGACACGCCGACCGCGGACGCCAGCTTGCGCAAGCGGTTCAAGCTGTCCGAGAAGCAGTCGGCCGAGATCCTCAACATGCGGCTGGCCCGGCTCACCGCCCTCGAGATCACCAAGCTCGAGGACGAGCTCAAGGAGGTCCGCAAGTTCATCAAGGAGTGCAAGGAGATCCTCGCCTCCAAGCCGCGCCGCATGAAGATCCTGAAGCAAGAGCTGACCGAGGTGGCCGCGGGCTTCGGCGACCAGCGCCGCACCGAGATCGTCGCCGACCAGGGGGAGTTCTCGATCGAGGACCTGATCGCCGAGGAAGACATGGTGATCACAGTATCCCACGCCGGCTACATCAAGCGGCTCCCCGTGTCGGCATACCGGCGCCAGCGGCGCGGCGGCAAGGGCGTGATCTCCGCCCACACGAAGGAAGACGACTGGGTCGAGCACCTGTTCATCGCGTCGACCCACGATTACGTGATGTTCTTCACCCAGCAGGGCCAGTGCTACTGGCTCAAGGTGCACGAGATCCCGCAGGCCGCCCGCGCCGCGCGCGGCAAGCCGATCATCTCGTGCGTCGCGATGAAGCCGGACGAACGGCTCGCCGCGCTTGTGCCGGTGCGCGAGTTCTCCGAAGACCAGTACCTCCTGTTCGCGACCAAGAACGGCGTGGTGAAGAAGACGCGGCTCTCGGAATTCGGCAATCCGCGCTCCGTGGGGATCCGGGCCATCAACATCGAGAAGGGCGACGAGCTGATCGACGTGCAGGTGACCGACGGACGCAACGACATCGTGCTCGCGACGCGGCACGGTATGAGCATCCGCTTCCACGAGAAGGACGTGCGCGACATGGGCCGCACGGCGACCGGCGTGAAGGGGATCGCGCTCGACAAAAAGGACCACGTGATCGATATGGTCGTGGTGCGACGCAAGTCGACGCTGCTCACGGTCACCGAGAAGGGCATGGGCAAGCGTTCCGAGCTCGACGAATACCGCGTGCAGCACCGCGGCGGCCGCGGCATCATCACCCTCAAGCGGTCCGACAAGACGGGCGACATCGTGGCGCTCAAGGAAGTGCTACCCGACGACGAGCTCATGATGATCACCAAGAAGGGGATCATGATCCGCGTGCCGGTCGAGGGGATCCGCATCTCGGGCCGCAACACCCAGGGCGTCAAGGTCATGAACCTGACGCCGGGCGATCTCGTGGTCGATGTCGCCCGCGTCGTGAAGGAGGATGAAGCCGAGAACGGCGACGGCGGCGACGCTGACGCCGACACGCCGGCGCCCAAGGCCGCAGCCCCGCAATCCGCACGCAAGGGTCCCGGCAAGAAGAGTCCGAGCAAGAAGAAGAAGCGGGCCTAGGCGTGGTCACCGCCCAAGCGGTCCGCGAAGCGGCTGAGCGGCTGCGCGGTGTCGCCGTCCGGACGCCGCTCCGCTACGTCGAGCCGCTCGACGCCTATTTGAAGCTGGAGAACCTCCAGCCGATGGGCGCGTTCAAGATCCGGGGTGCCTACAACGCGATCAGCCGTCTGCCGCACGCCGTGAGGCGCCAGGGCGTGATCACCTACTCGAGCGGCAATCATGGCCAGGCGGTAGCGTACGCGGCCCAGCTGCTGGGCATCCGCGCGGTCGTCGTCATGCCCGAGACCGCGCCGGCGGTCAAGGTGGCGGGCGTGAGGAAGTGGGGCGGCGAGGTCGTCGTCGCCGGTCGCACGTCGCAGGACCGGCAGGTGAAGGCCGAGGAGATCGCCGCGCGCGAAGGGCTCGCCGTGGTGCCGCCGTTCGACCACCCGGACATCGTCGCCGGGCAGGCGACCGTGGGGCTCGAGATCGCCGCGGAGCTGCCCGACGTCCAAACGGTCGTGGTGCCGGTGGGCGGGGGCGGGCTGATCTCGGGAGTCGTGGTCGGCCTGGCGGCGGCGGACAGCGCGGCGCGCGTGTGGGGCGTCGAGCCGGCGGGCGCGCCCAAGCTCGCCCGTTCGCTTGCGGCCGGGAAGCCGGTGCGGCTCGAGCGCACGGCGAGCCTCGCCGACGGGTTGATCACGCTCACCGTCGGCGACATCCCCTTCGCCCACCTCGCGCACCACCGCGACCGGCTCGGGGGGGTCGTCCTCGTAGAAGATGACACGCTGCGCGAGGCGGTGCATTTTCTATGGCGCCAGTGCCACCTCGCGGTCGAGCCCTCCGGGGCGGCGACGACCGCGGCGGTGCGGTCCGGCGCGCTCGTGCCGGTCCCGCCCACCGTGCTCGTGGTGAGCGGCGGCAACGTCGATCCCTCCCTGCTCGAGGACTGAACGACCGATGCCCGAGCCCGCCGCAGCCAAGATCCTCGTCGCCGACGACGACCAGTCGCTGGTGCGCACCCTGACGTGGATCCTCAAGGAGAACGGCTACGAGGTCAGCGTCGCGCCCGGGGGCGAGGGGCTCATGGGGAAGCTCGAGGAGGAGCGTCCCCACCTGCTGCTGCTCGACATCATGATGCCCAAGGTGGACGGGCTGCAGCTCTTGGCCAAGATGAAGGCCGACGAGCGGTTCCGCGACCTCCCGGTCCTGATGATCTCGTCGATGCCGCCCGAGGAGGCGACGGTCAAGTCGCTCGGCCTCGGCGCCGCCGACTTCATCGCCAAGCCCTTCCGGGTGCGCGAGCTGCTGGCCCGCGTGAAAGCCCACATCCGCACCGCGCAGGAGCTGTCGCACGCGCGGGACGAGGCCCAGAGCCGGGCGGCCATCGTCGATATCCTGCACGAGGTCACCGACTCGCTCAAGCCGGACGAGATCTACCACATCCTCGTGCGGCGGGTCGCCCGCGTGCTCCAGATCTCCAAGTGCTCGATGGTGCTCGCGAAGGCGGGCGACCAGCTCGGCGTCGTGGTGGCGGCGTACGAGAACCCGATGCTGCGCAACCTGCAGATCGAGCTCGCCCGCTACCCCGAGATCCAGCGCGCGCTCGCGAGCGGTCGCGCGGTGCTGGTGGAGGACGTCGCGGCCGACCCGCTGTACGCGGAGGAGCGCGTGCGCTGGGAGCGCGAGCGCATCACGGTGCCGACGCGCTCCGCGGTCGCGCTGCCCTTTTCCATGAAGGACCAGCAGGTGGGCGTTTTCTTTCTCCGCACCACGGGCGAGGACCCGCCGCTCACCCGCGCCGACGCCCAGTTCGCCGAGACCGTGATCCGCACGGCCGTGGCGGCGATCGAGAAGGCCTACGACTTCGAGACCGCGGTATCCGACAAGAAGCGGCTGGAGAAGCTCGCCGCGACGGACGCCCTCACCGGCTGCCTCAATCGCCGCGCGCTCTCCGAGGAGCTCGAGCAGGAGCTCGACCGCGCCGGCCGGTATAACTTGGCGGTCACGATCCTGCTCGCCGACATCGACCGTTTCAAGCTGGTGAACGACACCCGCGGCCACATCGCGGGGGACTCGGTGCTGCGGCAAGTCGGCGAGATCCTGCGGCGCGAGGCGCGGTCGGTGGATCTGGTCGCGCGCTATGGCGGCGAGGAGTTCGTCGTGGTGATGCCGGAGACGGCGCTCCACGGGGCGGCCATCTTCGCGGAGCGGCTGCGGCGCCGCATGATGCACCACGATTTCGCCGATCCCGGCGAGAATCCGCTCAACCTCACGGTCTCGATCGGGCTCGCCTCGTTCCCCGACGACCGCGTGACCGGCGCCGACAGCTTCGTCGCGCTCGCCGACCAGGCCCTCTATCGCGCGAAGAACGAAGGCCGCAACTTGGTGCGGCAATGAGCGAACGCCGCTGTCCCAAGTGCGGCGCGGTCTATCCGGAGACCGCGCGCTTCTGCCCGCGCGACGGCAACATGCTCGTCGCGGCGCAGTCGAAGGTGCCCCCCCCTACACCGGCCGCGCCGTCCGGAGGCGGAGCGACCGCCGTCCGCACCCCGCCAGGCCCCCGCCGCGGCCCCGGCTTCGACCGCGCCGCGACCTTGTCGGGGCAGACCCTCGACGCGCGCTACCAGGTCACGCAGAAGCTGGGCGAGGGTGGGATGTCGTACGTGTACCTGGCGCGCGAGGTCGCGAGCGGCGACGAGGTGGCCATCAAGGTGCTCTCGCCCAAGCTCGCGACGGACCGGAGCTCGGTCGAGCGGCTGCGTCGCGAGGCGGGCCTCGCCATGCGGCTCGACCACGCCAACGTGTGCCGCATCCTGCGTCTCGGCGAATCCGAGGACGGCCTGATCTATCTGGTGATGCCGTTCTTGAACGGCGAGCTGCTGTCCGATCGCGAGGTGCGGGGCGGGCCGATGGCGCTCGCCCAGGGGATCGACCTGCTGCGCCAGGTCTGCGCGGGGCTGCACCACGCGCACGAGCTGCAGATCGTGCACCGCGACTTGAAGCCCGAAAACATCATGCTCGTCCGAGAGGACGGGGGCGGCGACCGCGCCGTCGTCATGGACTTTGGACTCGCCAAGGAGCGCCGCGCCGATCCCGCGATCGCGAAGCTCACGGCGACCGGCATCATCCTCGGCACGCCGGAGTTCATGAGCCCCGAGCAGATCCGCGGGAGGCCGCTCGACGGCCGCTCCGACATCTACGCCCTCGGCATCGTGGCGTTCGAGATGTTCACCGGCAAACTGCCGTTCCAGGGGCGGAACGCTCAGGAAATGATGATCGCGCGCCTGCGCGATCGGCCGAGGCAGCTGCGCCAGCTCCGGCCCGATCTCCCCGCGAACCTCGAGAAGGCGCTCGCCCGGGCCCTCGAGTCGAGTCCCGACGCGCGCTATGGCACGGCGCTCGAATTCGCCGACGCCCTCACGGCAACCCACGAGGGCGGCCTGTTCTCCAGGATCAAGGAGAAGCTGAAGTAGTTGAAACGCTTCCCGGCATTCGATCCCCCCGAGTACGTCGACTGGAAGGCCGACCCCGCGCTGGTGCGCGGCTTCCGGGAGACGATCGAGCACAGCCCCGAGCGCGCCGCGCTCGTTTCCCGACTCTCGAGCGACGACAAACTGGGGCTGTACGCGGGCCTGCTGCGTGCCCGGCTGCACGACATCCAGCTGCAGCGCTGGGTGCGCACGGGAGTGATCTCCAAGGCCTGGCTGGGCACGGGCGAAGAGGCGACGACGGTCGGCCCGGTGCACGCGCTCGAGCGCGGGAAGGACATCGTCGCGCCGATGATCCGGAACGCCGCCGCGTGCTGCGAGCTTGGCATGCCCCTCGCCGACATGCTGCGGGCCTACCTCGGGAGCGACGACGCGCCGTCGCGCGGGCGCGACCTGCACGTGGGCTCATTCTCCCACGGCGTGCTGCAGCCGATCTCCCACGTCGGGGACATGGTGCCGGTGATCTGCGGGATCGCGCTGACGTTCAAGATGAAAGGCGAGCGTCGCGTGGCGCTCACGTGGGTGGGCGACGGCGCGACCAAGACCGCCGCGGCGCACGAGGGCACGAACTTCGCGGCCGTCCAGCGGGTCCCCGCCATCTTCGTGATCCAGAACAACCAGGTCGCCCTCGGCACCCGGCTCGACCAGCACCACCTCGCCGGCAACTTCAAGGATTGGCCCGCGAGCTACGGCATGTGGAGCGCCGAGTTCGACGGGAACAACGTGCTCGACGCGTGGGCCGCGACGCGGCTCGCCACCGAGCGCTGCCGCCAGGGCCAGGGGCCCGCGATGCTGATCGCCGAGACGTTCCGGATGGGCGGCCACGCAACCCACGATGAGCGCGAGGCGCGGGAGACGTTCTCCGCTGAGCTGTTCAGCGCCTGGGGGAAACGGGACCCGATCGGGTTGTACGAGGAATACTTGCGGGAGGAGGGCCGGACGGCGCAGCAGCTGGAGGCGGTGGAAGCGGAAGTGACGGCAGCGGTCGAGCACGCGGCGGAGCAGGCGATCGCGAGCCGGCAGAAGATGCCCGCGGGGGAGAGCGCGCGCTTCGGGGTATACGCCAGGAACGGTCGGTAGGAGGCACGCATGGAGCGACTCATCCTGGTCATGTGGGTGGTGACCGGCTGCGGCCCGCGGGCGCCCACCGGCGGGGGAGGGGGCGGGGGGAGCAGCCGTTCGCGGAGGTGCCCGTGGCCGTGGCGGCGCGCTACTGCTGCGCCTCCAGCGAGGTCGTGCTGCGGCTGCGAGACGCCTTCCGGCCGGAGCTCGAGGATCACCAGCTCTTCCGGGTGGCGGAATCGGTCGCGCCGGTGCTGACCGGCCTGAGCGACCCCTCGGGCATCGCGTTCCGCGGCGACACACTGTACTTCGCGCAGGAGACCGCCGTGAAGCGGCTCGACCCGGGCGCCACGGCTCCGGTGACCGTCGTCGCCGGTCTGCCCGCCGGCGGCCACAGCACGCGGACAATCGCGTTCGGCCCGGACAACCTGATGTATGTCGCCGTGGGCTCGTCGTGCAACGTTTGTGCCGACGTGCCGCCCCGGGCCGCGGTGACTCGCTACAACCTCGACGGGTCGGGGGCGCACACGTTTGCGACTGGCCTCCGCAACTCGGTGGGACTCGCGTTTCACCCGACCACCGCCGAGCTGTGGGCCAACAACAACGACCGCGACGACTTGGGCGACGACGTGCCGCCCGAGCATCTGAACATCTTGCAGGACGGCAAGTGGTATGGTTGGCCGCAATGCTACCTGCCGAACCAGCCGAATCCGGAGTACCCCGGCGCGAACTGCGCTGGCGTCGCGCCGCCGGCGCTGACCGTGCAGGCGCACTCGGCGCCGCTCGGGCTGACGTTCTACACGGGCACGCAGTTCCCGGCCGAGTACCAGGGCGACGCCTTCATGACGTATCACGGCTCATGGAACCGCAGCGTGCCCACGGGCGCGAAGGTCGTCCGCGTCCGGGTGCAGAACGGGCGGCCGACCGCCGTTCTGGACTTTGTCACCGGGTGGCAGCTTTCCGACGGCTCCCGCTGGGGGCGGCCGGTGCACGTAGTGACGGCCGCGGACGGAGCGCTGTTGATATCCGATGACCTCGGTGGACGGATCTGGAGGGTGAGCTATGGGAAATAGGGCGGTCCAGGGCGGTGGAAGGCGGTGGAGGGCGGTAGGAGTGGGCGGTATCATGCTGGCGAGCGGCGCGGTCGTCGCGTTCGACTTTCACCGCCCTCCCCCCCCCTCGACCGCCTTCCACCGCCCAGACGTGCACGCCGAGTACGTGAAGTATCTCTCCGGCAAGGACACCATCACCGGTTACCTCGCCTATCCGGAGCGCAAAGACCCCGCGCCCGGTGTGGTGGTGATCCATGAGATCTTCGGAATGTCGGACTTCATCCGGCAGACGACGGAGCAGCTCGCCAAGGACGGTTTCGTCGCGCTCGCGCCCGACCTGCTGTCGCGCCGCGGCGGCACGCCGCCTGCGACCGACGACGCGCGCAAGCTGCTCGCCGGTCTCAACCCCGATACGCTGACCCTGGATCTCGACGCGACGGTCGCATACCTGAGGACCCGGCCGGCGGTGCGGCGCGACCGGATCGGCGTGATCGGCTTCTGTTGGGGCGGCGGCCAGAGCTTCCGCTACGCGACCACCAACCCGGCGCTGCGGGCGTTCGTCGTGTGCTACGGGCCCGGTCCCGACGCCGCCGCGATCGCACGCATCCGCGCCAGGGGGCTCGGCGTCTACGCCGAAAACGACGCGCGGATCGATGCGGGGCTCGCGGACGTGGCGGCCGCGGTGAAGCAATACGCGAAGGACTACCACTACACGGTGTATCCCGGCGTGGGGCACGGCTTCCTGCGGTCGCGCGAGCGGCCGGAAGTGGCCGATAGCGCCTGGGGGAACGTGGTTCGCTTTTTCAGGGAGAGTCTGGAGCGGTAGAAGCGGTAAGGCGGCAGGCCGTCGGGGTCCCCTCCGCGACAAGCACACAGTCGCTCCGGGAACCCCGACGGCGTGCCGCCTTACCGCTTTTTCCCGCCCACGTACTGTCGCGCGCGCTCGAGGACGGCGTCCGTTCCGGCCTGCACATCGGCGACGGTCGCAGAGACCGTGAGCTCCGGCTGGATCCCCTTCCCCGCGAACTCCTCCCCGTTGGGAAACGCATGGCGCGTCACCGAGAGCTGCATCGCCCAGTTCTTGGGGAGCGCGATTGTGAGGGCGTCGCCCGGACTGCCGGCCGACGGCTCGCCGATGATCACGCCGCGCGTGGCGTTCCGGAACGCCACCAGCAGGTCCTCCGCCGCGCCGGCCGTCGCGCTCGACGCCAGCACCGCGACCGGTCCGGTGTAGCCGGGCCGCTCGGTGCGGGGCGAAACGGTGTCGGGGGGCGGGCCGTACCATGAGAAGGCCGAGTCGGGGACTCGCCACGCGCGGAACACCGGTCGGTACTGCGGCGTTCTCCAGCGCGCCGCCGGGAAGGCGCGCGCGCTCAGGCGCGCCAGAATCTCGTAGCCATAGCGGCTCTCACCGCTCGCCGCGTACCGCAGATCGAGGATCAGTCCGGTCACACCGGCGAAGTCGGGAAAGGCGCGGTCGAAGCGCCGCACGACGTCCTCCTCGGCGAGCGCGTTCACGCGCACTTGGACGACGCCGCCCGGGAGGGAATCGATCTCGAGCTCGGGTCGCTCGAGCGGCCAGCGGTCGTTGAGCGAGACGCTGCGTGTGACGCTGATGCCGCGCTGCTCGCCGCCGGGCAAACGCAGCAGGAGGTGCAGGGTGGTGCCCTTTTCCCCCTGGAGCATCCATTGCACCGCCCGCTGCCAGCGGTCGGGCGGGGTGGCGGCCGAGATCTCCGGGAGCACCGAGTCGCGGATCCAGCTCTCGGCCGGGACGCCTTGCACGGCCAGGATCTCGGCCAGCCGCTCGGGCCGGGCCACGCGCATCTCGTCGTTCTCGGCGTACTCGAGGATGAGCGGCCGCTGCTCGACGCTTTGGAGGCGCAGCGGCGGGCGCGCGATGCGCGACCGCAGGGTCGCGGGCGGGATGACGCCGGCCTGGCCGTCACCCAGCAGGGCGACGAGGCGGCGCAGGCGGCGGTAAAACAAGACGTCCGACTGGACCTGCGCCGCGAGCTTCAGGTTCGCGGTGAGGGCGGAATCCCAATCGGCCCGAACCCGGTCCCAGGAGGCGAAATTGTAGCGGGCTTCGGCCCAGATGGTGGCGACCGCCTCGGCGCGCTCCGTGGCCGTGAGCTGCTGGCCGGCGACCGGCGCGAGCGGGACGGCGAGGCCCAGACCGAGGACGGCGACTGAGCGCATGATCACGCGCCTAATCTATCTGCTTCTATTCGTGGCGCCGCAGGTACTGCTCTATCTGTACCTGCGCGAGCGCCTGCCCGACCCGACGCGGCCGCAGCGGGCGCGCCTCGTGCGCACCGGCCTCGCGGCGGTGTTCACCCTCTTCAACTTGCCCTGGGCCTTCGTCGCCGGCCGCGCGCTGTTCGGCAGCGTGTGGGGGGTGGGACGGATTCCCTACCTCGGGCCCTGGATCGCATGGCAGCTCCTCGGGTGGATCTTCGGTGCGCTCGTGACCGTGTATCTGCTCGGCAAGGGCGCCTGGTGGCTGGGCCGCCGGGTGCGTGGTGCGTGGTACGTGGTTCGCTCCGGTGCACCGGCGGACGTGGCCGAGCAACGGACGCAAGCACGCACCACGTACCACGCAACGATCTCCCGCCGCCAGTTCCTCGCCCGCGCCACGTACGCCTATGCCGCTGCCGGCGTCGCGCTGTCGACGTACGGCATCTGGAGCGCGTACCGTCTGCCTCAGCTCACCCGCCGCACCCTGACGTTCCCCGATTTGCCGTCGGGGCTCGACGGTCTCACGCTGCTCCACCTCTCCGACCTGCACGCCGGCATCCACCTCGGCGCGGACCGGATGCAAGAGATCGTCCGGCAGGCGAACGTGCTCGCGCCCGATCTGATCGTGCAGACGGGCGACATGATCGACATTTCACGCGCTTACATCCCGGCGTACGTGCGCGCCTTCCGCGACCTGCACGCGCCGCTCGGCGTCGTGACGGTGCTCGGCAACCACGACCGCTATACCGGCGAGCGGGAAGTGATCCGCGGCTGCCGGGACGCGGGGCAGGTATTCCTACAGAACGACTGTCATCTGATCGAGCGGGGCGGCGCGACGCTCGCGCTGCTCGGCATCGACGACCCGCACAACTGGACGGCGGACGACCCCCAGTCGGAGGACGTCACGGCAGCGCGCGCGGCGGCGCCGTCGGACGCGTTCCACGTCCTGCTCGCGCACCGACCGGGCGCGTGGGACACGGCAGCGCCGCGCGGCATCCCGCTCACGCTGGCCGGGCACATCCACGGCGGACAGTTCTACGTGCCGGGGATCGGCTGGTCGGCGGGTCGGTTGATCACCAAGTATGTGATGGGGCACTTCCAGAGGGGCAACAGTCAACTGTACGTGAGTCGCGGCATCGGCGTGGTCGGCGTGCCGATCCGCGTCTTCACGCCGCCGGAGATCGAGCTGTTCACGCTGCGGCGTGGGTGAGCGGTGAGCCTGCTGGGGCCCCGCGGAGCGACTGCGTATTTTTGTCGCGAAGCGGGGCCCCGGCAGGCGAACCCCTGCCTCACACGCGTGCCGCCGCGATTGCGTCCCAGGCGGCGTCGAGCGCGAGCGCGACGCCAGCGTGGTTCTCCGGCCACTGTTTGGCTGTCACCCGGTCGATCACGAGCGTCACCACGCCGAGCCACACCGCCGCCCACACCTCGGCCACCCCGGGCTTGACCGAGCCGTCCGCCTTCCCTTGCGCGATCAGGCTCTCGAGCCCGAGCCGAAAGTCCCGGGCGACCTTCCCGCTCTCGTCGTCGAGCAGGTCGCCATGACGCTGCAGGAAGAACAGCTGTGCGACGGCCGGCTCCCGGCCCGCTCCGGCGGCGAGCCCCCGGCCCAGCTCCGCGAGCTTCTCGCGCGGGCCTACCTTGAGCGCGTCCGCCTCTTTCACCAGGCGCACGGCCCAGCGCCCCGCCGCGCGATACAGCTCGTTCAGGAGGTGCTGCTTCGAGGCGAAGTGCCGGTAGATGGTGCCTTCCGCGACGCCGGCCTTCTTGGCGATGAGCGGCGTCGTCGTGAGGTGGTAGCCCGTGGTGGTGAACAGCTCGAGCGCGGCGCGCACCAGCCGCTGATGGGTGAGATCGGCCTGGGTCATCGCGCGCGAATCTAACCAAGCGCCCCGGCCCGCGCGCATCCGGGGTTCCACCGCGTGATCGCTCCCACTAGCTTTCCGCCCGCTCGTTTTCCTCACCGCAGTCCGGAGGCAAGTGCGCCATGCGCATGCTGGTTTTGGGCGCGGGGCTCCAGGGTTGCGCCTGCGCCTACGATCTGTTGCAGCACCCCGGCGTGGAACGGGTCACGGTGGCCGACCTGAAGCTCGACCGCTTCCCCGCTTTCCTCGAGTCGCTGGTCGGCAAGCGGCTCGCCCTCGTCAAGCTCGACGTGCGGGATGCCGCGGCGCTGCGCGACGCCATGCGCGCGCACGACGCCGTGCTGAACGCGGCGCCGTACCATTTCAATCTCGAGGTCTCCAAGGCGGCGGTGGAGGTCGGCGTGCATTGCGCCGACTTGGGCGGCAACACCGAAATCGTCTTCCAGCAGCGCAAGCTCGACGCGGCAGCGACGCAGCGGAAGGTCTCCGTCGTCCCGGACTGCGGGCTGGCGCCGGGGATGGTGAACATCCTCGCCGCGGAAGGCATCCGGCGGGTCGGCGAGGCGGACGTGGTGAAGATCTATGTGGGCGGCCTGCCGCAGCACCCCGAGCCGCCCCTGAACTATCAGATCGTCTACTCACTCGAAGGGGCGCTCGACTACTACACCACGCCGTCCTGGGTGCTGCGCGACGGCAAGCCGACCCGGGTGGACGCCCTCTCCGAGCTCGAGCAGGTGACCTTCCCGCCGCCGGTGGGCGTGCTCGAGGCGTTCCACACGGGAGGCGGCATCTCCATCCTGCCGTGGGCGTACGAGGGCAAGGTCCGCACGATGGAGTACAAGACCCTGCGTTACCCGGGGCACCTCGCGGTCATGCGGCCGATCCGCGAGCTCGGCCTCCTCGACCTCACGCCCGTCAAGGTGAGGGGAGCGGAGGTCGCACCGCGCGATCTCTTCATCGCCGCCGTGTCCCCCAAGCTCACGAAGCCCGACGGGCGCGACCTCGTCGCGCTGCGCGTGGACGTGCGCGGACGGAACGGCAAACGGGCTGCGTGGCAGCTGCTCGACTATTACGACGAAGCGCGCGGCGTCAGCGCGATGATGCGGACGACCGGCTACTCGCTCTCGATCACCGGCGTGATGCAGGTGGACGGGCGGATCAGCGCCAAGGGGGTGCACACTCCGGACGAAGCGGTACCGTTCGGGGAGTATGTGAGCGAGTTGGCGAAGCGGGGGATCGAGATTCGCGAGATCTAGCGGGACGTGGTTCCGAACACCAGCTGCCCGCCCTCGCTGCCGCGGCCGTAGCCGACGACGATCAGCGAGTTGCGGAGGAAACGCAGCGCGATCTCGCCGCCCGCGCTGGTGTGCAGGTCGGCGCTGGTCAGCCGCACTGCCTCACCCGGGCCGAACACGCGCCCCGCATCGAAGAAGGCCACGATCTTGAGCTCGACGAGGCTCGGCTTCCAGAGGGCGGCGTAGCGCGCTTCCAGGCCGCCCAGCAGCTTGCCGCGTCCGGTGAATCGCCCATCGTGGTAGCCGCGCAGCGAGCGGTACCCGCCCACGGCGACGAACGGCCGCTCGCTCGATTCCATCTCCGCTTGCGCCGCGACCGGCGGACTCCCGCCCATCCCTTCCGCGGCGAGCCGCCCGGCCACGACCAGCCTCTCGACCGGATGTACCTGCACGCGCGCGTCGGCGGTGGTACGCGTATAGCCGCTGCCGCTCGCGAACAGCGCTTCCACGATCACGCCCGTGTGTGGGTCGAGCTCGTTGTCTCGAGTGTCGAGCACGACGCCCGCGCGGATGATCTTGTCGGTGAACGGCACCGTCGCCGGATCCACCGTCCCGGAGGCGAGATCGTTGCGGAATACGCTGGGCCCGGGCAGCGCGCGGAAGTCGCTGCGCTCGAGCGTGGCGCCCGCGAGCGCGCGCAGCGGCCCGACCACCCGACGCTGGATCGTGGCGCGCGCGGCGAAATAGGTCCGGCTCACGCGGTAGAAGTAGGGCCCCGCCGTCGTGAGGCTGTCGCTCGAGTACTGGGTATCGTTCCCGAGTCCGTAGTACCCGAGCCGGTTGGCGCGCGCGGCCGTGAGCCGCAGCCCGACACGCCACCCTTCCCACCACGCCGGCGCCCGTGCGTCCACCAGGACGACGTAGCTGCCCTGGGTGCTCGCCGCGGCGTCGAAGCTCAAGGACGCCAGGTTGTCCTCCGGGCGCTCGACGGCCCCGACCGGACTGTACCGGCCGTAGTGGAATGCGCCCCACCACCCGTCGATCGTGTTGTAATAGGCGTAGGGATACAGCTGGCCCCGCCAGTAGCGCTGGGCGGCTAGCGCCGGCGCGGCGCCGGCGAGCAGCGCGAGCGCGGCGCTAGCGGCTCGCAGCGGGCCGCTCGTGCAGATATGCCGTATCGCGCAGCTTCGCCTCCGTGCCGTCGTGCGCCGCGTAGCGCCCCGGGTAGAGCGAGGCGGCGCCGAACTCGCCGCGTTTGTTCACGGCGTAGAAGTCGAGGCCGAACTTCGGCTTGCCATCGGCGCCGAGCAGCCGCTTCTCGGTCAGCTGGACGACCCGCTTCAGGGTCTCGAGGCAGGCGTCCGTGGGCTTCAGGCCGCGGCGCATGAACTCGACGGTCAGGAAGCCGCCGCACACCTTGATGTTGGACTCCCCCCGCCCCGTGGAGCCCGCCGCGCCCACGTCGTTGTCGGTGTACTGACCCGCACCGATGATCGGGCTGTCCCCGACGCGTCCGGGGATCTTGAACGCGAGCCCGCTCGTCGTCGTCACCGAGGCGATGTCGCCCTGGGGGGTGACGGCGTCGCAATTGATCGTGCCGGTCGGCCGCGCCACCATGTGTTCGGCCTCGGGTACGTCGAGAAAGTCGTCGTCCGGATTCAGGTTGGCCCGCCAGTGCAGCCACACTTCCCGCGCATGCTCGGTGAGCAGGTCTTCGTCCTTGAAGCCGTATTGCAGCGCGAAGCGCTTGGCGCCTTCGCCCACGAGGAAGATGTGGTTCGTGTACTTGAGCACGAGCTTCGCCACTTCCGACGGCGTCTTGATGCCTTCGAGCGCGCCGACCGCTCCGGCGCGCTTGCTGGGTCCGTGCATGCACGACGCATCGAGCTGCACGACGCCTGCGGCGTTCGGCAGCCCGCCGTAGCCGACGGAATCGTCGTTCGGATCGAGCTCCTGGATCTTCACGCCCTCGATCACCGCGTCGAGCGTGTCGGCGCCCTGCATGAGCATGTCGAACGCCTTCTGCACGGCGCGCAGCCCGTTGGCGCTGGAGAGCGCCACGGGTTTTGCGGCCCAACGGCTGGAGGGCGGCAGCGGGCGTGGTGGCTGCATGGGGTAGGGGATGTCCGCCGCCACCGCGGCGGCGACGCCGACGGCGGTGGAAGCGACGAACTCGCGACGGGACAGGACGTCGGACACGCGGCGCTCCGGCAGGGGTGCGTGCATGGTTTTACGCGCTGGGGCGGCAGCTGTCAACTTGCTCCGCCCGCGGCGCGACGATACCGTTCCGACCGTGAACCCTCAAGATCCACCGGGCCCGTGTGCCGTAGTACACGCGGCGAAAGCCGACGCCCTGATCGCGCGCCGCGTCGCGCAGTATCCCGGTGCCCCCGAGCTGAAGTATGTCCGGCCAACCGTCGCTTGACGTCACGCTCGTCGTCCCCGTGTATAACGAGCGCGAGAACCTTCCGCTCCTGCTCGAAGAGATCGCCCGTGCGCTCCAGCCGGGGAGGGGAGGCGGGGGGCCGAGTTATGAGATTGTCGCCGTGGACGACGCCTCGACCGACGGGTCGCTCGACGTGCTCAAGCGGCTGACGCGGGACTACCCCGAGCTGCGCATCGTCGCCTTGGCGCAGCATGCAGGGCAGACCGCCGCGCTGGCCGCCGGCTTCCGAGCCGCGCGGGGTCGGGCCATCGTGACGCTCGACGCCGACCTGCAGAACGACCCCGCCGACGTCCCCGCCCTTCTCGCCGAGCTGGAGCAGAGCGGCGCGACGGCGGTCGTGGGCTACCGCGTGAACCGCCACGACAGCGCGTGGAAGCGGCTGCAGAGCCACATCGCGAACGGCGTGCGTAACCGGCTGAATCGCGAGACGATCCGGGACACCGGCTGCTCGCTCAAGGCGTTCCGCGCCGACGCGGTGCGCGCGCTGCCGCTGTTCAACGGGATGCACCGCTTTCTGCCTACGCTCATCAAGATGGACGGGGGCACGGTGGTGGAGGTCCCGGTGCGGCACCGGCCCCGGCGGTTCGGCCGCACGAAGTACGGGATGTGGAACCGGGTGTTCCGATCTTTCGCCGACGCGCTGGCCGTGCGCTGGATGCAGCGCCGCGCCCTGCGCTACCGGGTGCGGGAGGAGCTGCCGTGATGCACGACGACTGGGTGCGCCACATCGAACAGGAGCTCGACGGCGAGCTGAGCCTGCCCGAGCGCGCGGCGCTGGCGCGCCACCTCGCCGGCTGCCGGCACTGTGCGGAGGTCCGCGTGAGCCATCTCGAGATGCGAGTGGCGTTCGCGCGTTCCGCCGGGCAGCCCCACGCCCACAGCGTTCCCCGGCCGGCGATCCGGGGGCGGACGCTAGGGCTGTGGATGGTGATCAGCCTCATCGCCGGCCTCGCCGCGGGCTGGTTTGGGCACCTGCGGTGGGGCGGGCCGGGCCCGGCGACGATCGAGGCGACGCGTGCGATGTTCGTGGCGCAGTAGCGTCGTGGCGGCGCTGATCGCCGCGCTCCCCACCTCCCCCGCCCGCCCGCAGGCGCCGACCTACCGCCTGACGTACCGCTTGCGGGTGGTCGAGCGCGCCGGCGTCGACACGCAGCTGCTCGCAACGGCCGTCGTGAGCGGACCGCCGGAGACGACCCTACGGTTATCGCTCGGCGTCGCGACCGGGGAGCTGCAGGGGCTGCTCGGCACACTCCCCGAGCCGGACACGGTGAATCTGGCCGGACTGTTCTTCAGCCGGCGGCCGGCGGGCCGGTCGCGCCGCGGGCTCCCGCTGTTCGAGGAAGACAGCTACCGCCGCTGGGCGCGTGTCGCCTGGGGCGGGACCGCGCGGCTCTATCCCTTCGGCGCCGAGTGGGCGGACCAGCGCCACGCGCTGTGGGTGGAGATCTCCGTCGACCGCGAGTTCGCCGCCGGAGAGACCCGGCCGAACGAGGAAGTGACACTCGAGGACCCTGCGGTCGCCTTCAACGCCCGAGCCGTCGTGCCGCCGCGGCGGGTGATGGTGCGGCTGAGCCTCGTGCGCGGGGACACCGCGAGCAGCCCCCGCGCGGTCGACCTGATCCCGGAGGCGCCGGGTCGCCGGGTCGGCTTCACCCTGGGCGGCCGGACGTCCGAGTTCGACGTCACGCTGCAACGGCCGGAGCCGCCCCGCACCGGTCGCGACAGCGCGCTCGCCACCGACGCGGACGTCGTGTGCCTGCGGCTCGTCGTCCCCGGCTCAGCGGATCCGGCCCAGGTCCGCTGCGGGCGGCTCGACAACGTGGCCCGCCGGCTCGCCCTGCCGGGCGGCGACACCGTCGTGGCCACCTTCGCGTGGCCGGGCGCGCGCTGAGCGCGATATCTTCCAGCAATGGCCAGGAAGCAGCGCCTCGATCCCGCCATCTTCCATCTCCCCGTCGAGCGGATGCGGGAGGGCTACTACTCCGACAAGTACTTCGTGCGCGCGCGCGACGTGCTCCTCAAGGATCGCCACCGGCCGTGCGTGACGATGCAAGTGTTCGGCAAGGCGCACGCGTTCCTGGGCGGGATCGACGAGGCGATCGCCATCCTCAAGCTGTGCAGTATGGACTGGGACGAGGTGCAGGTGTACGCCCTGTTCGACGGCGACGAGATCGCGCCGTGGGAGACGGTGCTCCTCATCGAAGGACCGTACGACGCCTTCGCCCACCTGGAGACCCTCTATCTCGGCGTGCTGGCCCGCCGTACCAAAGTCGGCACCAACACGCGGCGCGTGGTCGAAGCCGCGAAGCCGAAGCAGGTGATGTTCTTCCCGGCGCGGCACGACCACTGGCTGGTCCAGACCGGTGACGGCTACGCCGCACACATCGCCGGGGCGATCGGCGTGTCGACGGACGCGCAAGCATCGTGGTGGGGCTCGGAAGGGATCGGTACCGTGCCGCACGCGCTCATCGCCGCCTACCACGGCGATACGGTGCTCGCTTCGCAGAAGTTCGCCGAGCTGATGGACCCGAGCGTGCGGCTCATCACCCTCGTGGACTTCGACAACGATTGCGTGGGCACGTCGCTCAAAGTGGCGCGGGCGTTGGGGGAGCGGCTGTACGGCGTGCGGGTCGACACCGCGGAGACGCTGGTGGACAAGTCGGTAATCCCGGAGATGGGCACGTTCAAGCCGACCGGCGTCAACCCCCAGCTCGTCTGGAACGTGCGGCGCGCTCTCGACCGGGAAGGCTTCCAGCACGTCAAGATCGTCGTCTCGGGCGGCTTCACCGTCGAGAAGATCCGCCAGTTCGAGGAGCAGGACGTTCCGGTGGACATGTACGGCGTCGGCTCCAGCCTGTTCCAAGGCCGCTTCGATTTCACCGCGGACGTCGTGCGGGTGGAGGGGAAGCCGTGCGCCAAAGTCGGCCGGAGCTACCGGCCGAACCCGCGGCTGGAACGGGTGGAGTGAGTGAGCGGCGTCGTCCTCAGCGCGTCCCCTGCGGGCGGCTCAGGGAGGGGTGGACGAACAGGGTATCGAGCAGGGCGGTCACGCGAACTCGCACGATATCAGCGGCCTGGAGCGGGGCGCTGGTCGGGGCGCCCACCGGTTCGAGGACCCGTCGCACCGTGCCGCGCTCGGCGTCGATGATCTGGAGCTGGAAACGAACGGAGTCTCCTTCCTTGAAGTAGGATCCCGAGATCACCGTCCCGGCGCCCGCCTCGGCGGCGAGCGCCTGGATGCCCCTGGCGTCGAGATGGCCACTCCCGGCCGCCGGGACGACCTCCACCGTCCCGCGCTGGGCGAGCCCCTGCGTGACCCAATCGGCTGCGAGATGCCCGAGTGGAGCGAGCTGGGGATCGCCGGAGAGGTCTTCGAAGCGGGCGACGACCACGCGCCGCGGATCGAGCGCCGGTCGGCGCCCCGCGAGCAGCAGGAATCCGACAGCGGCGACGAGGATACCCGCCGCACCGGCCATCACCGCGGTCTTTGGGCTGATCTGCGGCGGCCAGCTGCCCCTCCCTCGACCCGCCATCGATTGCCGCAGCGACGTGACGAAGTCGTCCACGGTGGCAAACCGATCGGCGGGCGAGGCGGCGAGCGCCCGAGCGATCACGTCCTTGAGGGATCGGGCGGCGCGCGGGCTTGCGCCTCGGCTCCGCAGGATGGTCTCGAGCGAAGCCCGCGTTGGCGCCGATCCTGGGGCGACGTCCAGGAGCGGCGGCGTGCCCACCAGCATTTCATAGAGCACACACCCCAGGCTGTAGACGTCGGTGCGGGCATCGATTGCCCGGCTGCCTGCCAGTTGCTCCGGGCTCATGTAGGCCAGCGAGCCGACCGGTTGACCCCCGGTGAGCGTCCGGCCGCCCGCCGCGCTGATCGCCCGCGCGATCCCGAAGTCCGCGACGAGGGCGTGGTTCTCGGACAACAGGATGTTCTCCGGCTTGATGTCGCGGTGGATGATGCCGTGATCGTGAGCGTAGCTCAGCGCATCCGCCACCTCGAAGGCGATGCGCAGCGCTTCCTGAAGCGGCAGCGTCTGCTCCCGCACCAGGTGGAGCCGCAGCGACTCGCCTTCGATGTAGGGCATGACGTAGTAGCAGAGACCGTCCGGTCCGTCCGGGACGAAGAGGCATTCATCGGCGGCGAGGATCGGCACGATGTGCGGGTGGTTCAGCTTCGAGGTGAGCTCGACTTCGCGGATGAAGCGTTCGCGGAAGTCGGCGGTGGAGAGCTTGGGGTCCATCACCTTGACCGCCACTTGGCGCGCCGGATGGCGCTCATGGGCCAGGTACACACGGGCCATCCCGCCGGCACCGATCTCACGTTCCACGGAGTAATGAGGCGCTAAGCCCTCGCGCAGGGCCTCGAGCACGTCGCTCATCCTCCCCAAGGTACCGCCGCGATTCTCGCGTGGCGACGTCGCCCTCACGCCCGCTCGCTCCATCGCTCGATCGGGTAGCCCGCCTGGTGCCAGGCTCGGATGCCGCCCAGGAGCACAGCGACTCGGTCTCTGTCGGATCCTGCGGCGATCAGTTTTCGCGCCGCCCGGGCGCTTGTGGCTTCATCCACTCACGCGCAGTACAAGATCGCCACGGCCTCGGGCGGCCCAGCGCTGTCCGTCGCTTCGATCTGGGCGAGGGGCAGCGAGATCGCGCCCGGGAGATGGGCATTGTCGTACAGGCGGCGATCGCGCGTATCCACCAGGACGGCGCGCCCGCTCGCAGCGAGCGCCCGCGCCTCGGTGACGGAGACGCGACGTATTTCGTCGGGTTCAACGGTAGGAGTCGAGGAGCCTGGGTCAGCGCTCATGGATACACACCGTAACGGCAGCCGCGTGCCCAGGGTTCGCAGCCCGCCCAGCCCCCGGCCAGCGCCCTTGCATTCCCGTCGGTGATGCATATTTTTCCGAAGAAATGAATAATCATGCACTCGTCCCGATCGGCGTCTTCGGGGCCTCCGGGTATGTCGGCCAGGAGCTGCTGCGGCTCCTCGCCCACCACCCTGGGACCTCGGTCGTCTTCGCCACCGCGGAGTCGGCGGCGGGCGAGGTCATCGAGGGTCACCGGCTGCGGCGGGCGGACGACGCGCCGCTCCACGCCGCGGAGATTGTGCTGTCGGCGCTGCCGCACGGCGTGTCGGGGCGTTACGTGCACGACGCCCGGGCGGCCGGCAAGCGCGCCGTGGATCTCTCGGCGGATTTCCGGCTGTCGCCGGAAGCCGTCTACGGGCTGACGGAGGTGACGCGGCCGCGCGTGGCGGCCGCCGAGCTGGTGGCGAATCCCGGTTGCTACCCAACGGCCGCCCTGCTCGCGCTGATCCCCCTCGCGCAACAGGGGCTGATCGACGCGTCGCGCGAGGTGGTGATCGACGCCGCATCGGGCGTGACGGGTGCCGGCCGGACGCCCAAGCGCGAGCTGCTGTTCGGAGAGGTAACCGAGGACTTCCGGGCCTACGCGGTGGGGAACGAGCACCGCCACCTTCCCGAGCTCCGGGCGACCCTGGAGCGCGAGGGCGGATTCACCGGCGATCTCGTCTTCACGCCCCATCTCCTGCCCGTGAAGCGGGGGATCCTCGAAACGATCCATGTTCCGCTCACGCGGGTGCTCGACCAAGCGACGGCAGAGGGGCTGTACCAGGCCGCGTATCACGGCGAGCCGTGTGTCCTGCTCACCCGTGGCACGCTGCCATCCCTCAAGGACGTCGTGTACCGCAATCGCGTAGCGATCGGTGTCGTACCTGTCGCCAACGTGCGCCGGCCGCGGCTCACCGTGATCGCCGCGATCGACAACCTCGTCAAGGGCGCGGCGGGGCAGGCGATCCAGAACATGAACCTGATGCTCGGCCTGCCGGAGACCGCGGGGCTCGCATGCTGAGCGTCCGGGTCGTCAAGCTCGGCGGCCACGAGCTCGATCGTCCCGAGTGGCTCGCCGCATGCGCCGACGCGCTCAAGGCGCTCGGGCCGGTCGTGCTCGTGCACGGTGGCGGCGAGGCGGTGAGCGCACTGTCGCAGCGCCTCGCGCTCCCGGTCGAGCAGCGGGACGGCCGTCGCGTCACCAGCCCCGCGGTCGCGGAAGTGGTGGAAATGGTGCTCGCCGGGCCGGTGAACCGCATGCTGGTGGCGGCGTTGCGCCGGGCCGGACTCGACGCCATCGGGCTCTCGGGGGTGGACGGCGGCCTGCTGACGGCGCAGCCCGCGCCCGGCGGCCTGGGGCACGTAGGTGAGATCGTCGCCGTCCGGGTCTCGTTGCTCCACAGCCTGCTGCTCGCAGGGCTGACGCCCGTCATCGCGCCGATGGCGCCCGCCGCGGAGGGCGGCCTCCCCTTCAACGTTAACGCGGACGACGCCGCCGCGGCGGTCGCGGGCGCGCTCCACGCGGCGGAGCTCCTGTTCGTCTCGGACGTGCCCGGCGTGCGCGTGGACGGCGCCGTGCAGCCGGCGGTCGCGGCGGGAGAGATCGAGACGCTGATCGAGCTGGGGGCGGCCACCGACGGCATGGCCGCCAAGCTCCGCGCCGCTGCCGCTGCCATCCGCGCCGGCGCTCACGCCGTGCGAATCGGCGACTTGCAGCTGCTCGGGCACGCCTCCGCCGGCACTCGCATCCTCCCACCCGCCGTCAAAGCAGCGTGACCGCCACCTCCACGGCCGCCTCCGCCTCACCCGCCGCGCTGCTCGGCGTGTACACTCGGGTCGGCCCCCTGCTCGTGTCGGGGGACGGCGCGGAGCTCGTCGCCGAGGACGGCACCCGGTACCTCGACTTTGTCGCCGGTATCGGTGTGAACGCGCTCGGCTACAACCATCCCGTGGTACGCGAGGCCGTAGAGCGGGCTCTCGGCACGGGGCTGGTCCACGTCTCGAACTTGTACCGCACGGAGCCCGGCGAGCGGCTCGCCGAGGAGCTGGTGGGGCGTTCGTTCGCCGATCGGGTGTTCTTCTGCAACTCGGGCGCCGAGGCGAACGAGGCGGCGTTCAAGTTCGCCCGCAAATGGTCGGGGAAGACCGAGATCGTCGCCTTCAGCGGCAGCTTCCACGGGCGGCTGTTCGCCACGCTGGCCGCGACGGATCGCCCCGAGTACCGCAAGCCGTTCGAGCCGCTCGTGCCCGGCGTGCGGATCGTCCCGCGCGAGGACTGGGCGGCCGTGGATCACGCGGTGTCGGCGTCCCGCACCGCGGCCGTGATCGTGGAGCCGGTGCAGGGCGAGGGCGGCGTGCGCCCGGTCGACCCGGAGTGGCTCGGGTTCCTGCGGGAGCTGTGCGATTCTCGGGGCGTCGCCGTCATCTTCGACGAAGTGCAGTGCGGGCTGGGACGTACGGGAACGCTGTTTGCGTACGAGCAGACCGGCGTGGTGCCCGACGTCCTCACGCTCGCCAAGCCGCTCGCCGGAGGACTGCCGATGGGCGCGGTGCTCCTGCGGGACGCGATCGCGGCTGCGCTCAAGCCGGGCGACCACGCGACGACGTTCGGCGGCGGCCCGCTGGTGGCGCGCGTCGCGCTGGCGGTCGTGCGCACCATCGCCGAGCCCGACTTTCTCGCCGCGGTGCGGCAGAAGGGCGAGTGGCTGGCGACGCGGCTGGCGAGCCTCGCCGCGCGCTCCCCGCGCGTGCGCGAGATCCGGGGGCGCGGGTTGATGTGGGGTCTCGAGCTGGCGGAGCCGGCGGCGCCGTTCGTCACCGCCGCGCGCGAGCGGGGCCTGCTCGTCTTGACGGCGGGAGCGAACGTGCTGCGACTCGTGCCGCCCCTCGTCATCACACCGCACGACCTCGAGCGCGGCGTGACGATCCTGGAGGAGGTCCTGGCGTGAGCGCGCTGCCGATCTATGGGGAGAAGGGAGAGGGGAGAGGTACCCTCCGTGCACCGGCTGGCGTCAGTGCACTGGAGCGAACGTCTCCCTTCTCCCCTCTCCCTAGGATTTCCGTGCGGGGTGCGGGGCTCTCAGACGTCCCGGCCCTCGAGGCGCTCATGGCCCCCTACGTCGCGACCGGTGACCTCTTGCCGCGCAGCAACTACGATTTGTGCCGGCACGTGAAGGAGTACATGGTCGCCGATGCGCCCGACGCTGCCATCGTAGGGTGCGGTTCGCTCAAGATCTACTCGCGCGATCTGGCGGAGGTCGCGGGACTCGCGGTGCGCGCGGATCATCAAGGCGGCGGCGTGGGCCGGGCCTTGATGGCGGCGCTGGTCGCGGAAGCGCGGGCCAACCGGATCGCCGAGGTGCTGGCGCTGACGCGTAAGCCGGCGTTCTTCCACAAACTCGGCTTCGTCCTCGCCGCCAAGGAGCACTTTCCACTGAAGGTGTGGGCGGACTGCGCGCGCTGCCCCCGGCAGAACTGCTGCGACGAGATTGCGGTGGTGCTGACGCTGTAGCTTTCAGTCGTGAAGTCCTCCACACACAAGAGAATCGTCCTCGCCGGCTTCGGCTGCGCGGGCGTGCTTGCGGTCCTCGTCGTGGCCGCCCTGCTCTCGGTGCCTCGCTTCGACTCGGAGGACCTCGCCAAGCCGTCGCGGTACTCGGCGGGCCACGCCGCCGCCGCGCTCGACTCGCTGCGGACCGAGACCCTCCCGGCGCTCGACGGCTTGCGGCACGACGACCGCTACGTGCTCCGCCCCCGCCCCCGCCCCCGCCCCCCTCCCCTCCCGCGCAGCGGGCGCGACGGCGCGGTCGCCGCGGTGCGCGTGTGGCGCGATCCGGAGATCGCACTCGAGCGGGTCCCCTACGGCGATACCGCTCCCCTCGGCTCGGCGGAGCGGCGACAGTGGATGGCCACCGCGCAGTGGGCGCAGGCGGATTCTCTGCTCGAGGCGGCGACCCGGCCCTGGGGCCGGGTCAGCGCCGTGCTGGCCGCCCTGGACTCGAGCGACGATCCGTTCCTGCCCGTCCTCGATCCCCTCCCGGTGTTGAGCGCCGCCCGTGCGCTGCTTGCCCGCGCCCGGTGGGACGTGGAGCACGGCCGACCGGCGGACGCCGACACCGCCGTCCGCGCGGCCATCACCGTCGGCCGCCACCTGCAGGACGACCTCGCGCTGCCACACGTCGTGCTCGGCGCCCGAATCGAGCGTGAAGCGGTGCACATGCTCGCGGCCGTGTACCACAACGCCGGCCGGTTCGCGCAGCGGGATCGGGCGGACGCCTATCTGGCGCGGGTGGACTCGAACCTGGCAGCCCTGCGGCACGGGTTGAGCCAGATCAGGGCCGCGGGCGCCCTCGCGGACAACGCTGCGGCGCTCGTCGGATGGGCGCGGCACGACGCCCTGCCGCTCGCCGTCCGCCGCGAGCTCATCCTCGCGGTCGCGTTCGGCTGGGCGTACAGCGACCCCGAAACCCGCGGCGGCCCCGGGGACGGCCGCAAGGAGGCACTCGCACAGCTCGCCGGCGCCGGCCTGCCGGCGGAGCTCGCGGGCATCGTCCGCCGCGGCACGGCGGCGTTCGGCTACAACCTGCTGCGGCGACTGACCGTCGCGTGGCGGTACAAAACGACGTGAGGGCGGGCGGGCGGCGGCCGGCCGTTGACATCCCGGCGCGCGGCCGCCGAGATTCCCATGGCGCGGTCACCAAGGAGCAAGGCATGCCCCGCGTCATCTTCTGGGACGTGGACACCCAGTACGACTTCATGAAGGCCGACGGCAAGTTGTACGTGCCCGAGGCCGAGCACATCATTCCAAACCTCAAGCAGCTCACCGACTATGCCCATGGCCACGGCATCCGGATCGTGGCGAGCGCCGACGATCACGCGATGAGCGACCCCGAGATCTCGGAGCGGCCGGACTGGAAGAGCACCTTTCCGCCGCACTGCATGCGCGGCACGCCCGGTCAGAGGAAGATCCCCGAGACCGCGCTGCGCGACCCGCTCGTGATCGAGCCCGCGCCGAGCGACGCGCAGGCGCTCGCCGACCGGCTCCGCGACCATAGGGGCGATATCCTCTTCCTCAAACAGCGCTTCGACGTGTTCAGCAACGAAAACGTGACGCTGGCGCTGGATGTGCTCGACCCCGAGGACATCGTGCTGTCCGGCGTCGCGACCGACGTGTGCGACAAAGCGGCGGTGGAGGGCTTGCTGCAGCGCCGGCCGCACACCCGGCTCTTCGTGGTCACCGACGCGATCCGTGGCATCGACCGGGATGCGTCCGAGCACCTGCTGCGGGAGTGGGGCGACGAAGGGGTGCGCCTGGTGAGGACGAAGGAGGTCGTGGAGGAGGGGCTGGTCGAGGCGCTCGCTCGCGCCACCGCATGACCGCACCAACCGCGCCGCCCGTATTCGGGCGGTTTTTTCTGCCGGGCCCCACCGACGTCCACCCCGAAGTCCTGGCTGCGATGCAGCGACCGATGATCGGTCACCGCTCGAGCGCGATGGAGCGGCTGCTCGAGGGGCTGGCGCCGTCGCTCGCCCGATTGTGCCGCACGTCGCGCACCGTGCTCGTCGGCACGACCTCGGCGACGGGGTTCATGGAGCTGGCGGTGCGCAACGGCGTGCGCCAGCGCGCGTTGTCGCTCGTCAACGGGGCGTTCAGCGAGCGCTTCGCCAAGCTGGTCCGCGCCTGCGGCAAGGAGTGCATCCGGCTCGATGTGCCGCTCGGCTGCGCCGTCGAGCCCGACATGCTGCGCGACGCGCTGCGCCGCACGCCCGTGGACGCCGTGACCCTCGTCCATTCCGAGACGTCGACCGGCGTATTACAAGATGTCGCGGCTCTCGCCGCGGTGGTGCGCGAGTTCGACGACGTGCTGCTGCTGGTGGACGCGGTGACCTCGCTCGCGGGCTCGCCCGTCGAAACCGATCGCTGGGGACTCGACTTCGTCCTCACCGGGTCCCAGAAGGCGCTCGCCTTGCCGCCGGGGCTCGCGCTGGGCGTCGCCTCGGAGCGCATGCTGGAGCGCGCCAAGACGGTGCCCAACCGCGGGCTGTACTTCGATCTCGTGAGCTTCACCGAGGCGACCGCCAAGCACCAGCCCACCAACACGCCCGCGATCTCGCTGCTCTACGCACTCGAGACGCAGCTCGGGCGCATCGAGCGCGAGGGCGGCGTCGAAGCGCGCTGGCGACGGCACAACGCGATGCGCTCGCGCGTGGAGGCGTGGAGCGAGGAGCGCGGCGTGCCGTTCCTGCCGCGGGCGGAGCGACGCAGCTGGACTGTGTCGTGCCTCAAGGTGCCGGAGGCCATGGGCGCGAAGGCGATCGTCGGCGCGCTGAAGGACGCGGGCTGGACGATCGGCGCGGGGTACGGCTCCCTCAAGGAGACGACGATCCGGATCGGTCACATGGGCGACCATACGGTGAGCGCGCTCGAGGAGCTGCTGGCGCTGCTCGCGGGGTTGGTGTCGTGACCCACCGGGTCGTGGTGGCCGACCGCGTGGCGGAGGGAGGGCTCCAGCTGCTCGCCGCGACGCCCGACCTCGAGGTGGCGAGCTTTGCCGGGAAGCCGCGGGAAGAGCTGGAGCGGGCGCTCGCCGGGGCGCATGCGCTGATCGTACGGAGCGAGACGCGGGTCACCGCGGACCTGCTCACGCGAGCGCCGCATCTCCGGGTGATCGCCCGGGCGGGCACGGGAGTCGACAACATCGATGTCCCCGCGGCGACGCGCCGCGGGATCGCCGTGATGAACGCGCCGGGCGCGAATACGGTCAGTGCGGCCGAGCATGCCATGGGGCTGCTGCTCGCGCTGGTGCGGCACATTCCGTGGGCCGCGGAGGCGATGCGGCGCGGGGAATGGGACCGGAAGCGGTTCGAAGGGACGGAGCTGCGCGGCAAGACCATCGGGATCGTCGGGCTGGGGCGCATCGGCGGTCACGTCGCCCAGGTCGCCCGGGCGTTCGGGATGCAGGTGGTGGGGCACGATCCCTATCTCGCGCCCGGGCGCGCCGCCGAGCTTCAGGTGAAGCTCCTGCCGCTCGACCAGCTGCTGCGGCAGGCCGACGTCGTGACGCTGCACGTCGCGTATACGGAGGAGACGCACCACCTGATCAACACCGAGCGGCTCCGGCTGATGAAGCCGACCGCCGTGCTCATCAACACCGCCCGCGGGGAGCTGGTGGACGAGCAGGCGGTGGCGGAGGCCATCAGGGCGAAGCGCATCGCCGGCGCGGCGATCGACGTGTTCGCGGTAGAGCCGCTGCCGGCCGACTCGGTGCTCCGGCAGCTGCCCGGGGTGATCCTCACGCCCCACCTTGCGGCTTCGACGGCGGAGGCTCAGGAGCGGGTGAGCCTCGAGGTGTGCGGCGCCGTGCGTGAGGCGCTGGTCGCCGGGGACCTGTCGTTCGCGATCAACGTCCCCGGCATCTCGGGCGACCTGCTGCGCCGGCTGGGCCCGCTGCTCGATCTGGCGCGGCGGCTCGGGCGGCTCGCGCTGGCCCTGGTAGACGGACCGGTGCAGTCGGTCGAGGTCGCCTATGGTGGCAAGGACGAAACCGCACCGCGCCCCGTCCAGGTGGCGGCGGTCGAGGGGTTGCTGAGCGCCATGCACGTGGAGCCGGTGAGCCTCGTGAACGCGCTGCTCATCGCGGAAGAGCGAGGCATCCAGCATGCTCGCAAGAGCGGCACGCCCGAGCCGGGGTTCGAGACGACGGTGGGCGTGAAGCTCGTGACGGCGCGGGGCCGGGTGCGCGTCACCGGCGCGCTCGCGGGCAACAGCCACGGCCGCGTGATCCGCATCGACGACTACCACGTGGACATCGCGCCCGAGGGGTGGATGCTCGTCATCCGCAACCGCGACGTGCCCGGCGTCATCGGACGCGTGGGCACGCTGCTCGGCGGGGCGGGAATCAACATCGGGAGCTACCATCAGGCCCGGCGAGCGGCGCCCGGGACGGATGCATTGGCGGCCATCACCGTGGACCAGCCCCTCACGAACGGAGTGCTGGAGCAACTCGGGCGCGCGCCCGACGTGTTGGACGTGCGCCTCGTGTATTTCGGAGAGTAGACCGCCGCTCGCTCGCCTCCCCACCGGCCACGCGCTAAGTTGCCGCTCATGCTGGACACCCTCGAGTCGCTGCGGGAACGACTCGCACCCCATTACGACGTCGAACGCCAGATCGGCGCCGGCGGCATGGCCCGTGTCTATCTGGCGGTCGAGCAGCACCCGCATCGCCGGGTCGCGATCAAGGTCATCGACCCCGAGCTGAGCAACCGCCTGCTGCGCGAGCGGTTCATCCGCGAAGTGGATCTGTCCTCGAAGCTCAGCCACCCCCACATCGTGCCGATCTTCTCGGCCGGAGAAGTCGACGGGCTGTTCTACTACGTTATGCCGTACGTCGAGGGCGAGTCGCTGCGGCACCGCCTGCTGCGCGAGCGCAAGCTCCCGCTCGAGGCCGCGCTCCATGTCACCCGCGACGTCGCCGACGCCCTCGCCTTCGCGCATGCGCAGGGGATCATCCACCGCGACATCAAGCCCGAGAACATTCTGCTGTCGGGCGACCACGCGATCGTCGCCGACTTTGGTATCGCGCGCGCGATCAGCGCGGCCGGCGCGCTGACCATCACGCAGACCGGACAGTCGATCGGGTCGCCCGGCTACATGAGTCCGGAGCAGGCGTTGGGCAGCGGTGATCTGGACGCCCGCACCGACATCTACAGCCTCGGGTGCGTGCTGTTCGAAACGCTGGCGGGTGAACCGCCGGTCCCGAGCCTCGCCGAGCGGCTCATCCACAACTGGGAGGCCCTGGAATCGTGCCATGCGCTGCGTCGGGTGGAGGGCGGGGTCGTGCGAGCCGTCAAGCACGCGATCTCTAAGGCGCTGGCACCGCTGCCGGATGATCGGTTTGCCACGGCAGCGGAATTCGCCGCAGCGCTCGGCGGATCCGCCCATCGTACCAGTGTGCCGACGCGGGGGATCTTCGCGAGCCGGCGGGGGCGCCGCATCGCGCTGGTGGGGGCGGCCCTCGCCGTGGCCGGCGCCGCCGCCGGGGCGTTCGTGTTGCTGCGGCGCCCGGCGTCCGGTCTCACAGACCGGCGCGTTGTCGTGGCCGTGATCGAAAACCACACGGGCGACCCCGCGTTCGACAATCTCGGTCACATGGCGGCCGACTGGGTGACGCAGGGGCTGGCGCAGACCGGTCTCGTCGAGGTCGTCCCCTCGATGTCCGTGATGATGGCGGCGGGAGAGCATGGTCCCGGCCACCTCGACGCGGCCGGACTGCGGGCCTTGGGCCGGGAGACCGGTGCCGGCACGGTGGTGTGGGGCGCCTACTACCGCCAGGGGGACAGCGTCCGGTTCCAGGTCCAGATCTCGGCGGCGGCCGACGGCACGGTGCTACGGGCGCTCGACCCCGTGGCCGGGCCGCTGGCGCAGCCGCTCAGCGCGGTCGAGGCCCTGCGCCAGCGTGTCATGGCCGCCCTCGCGACGCTGTTCGACTCGCGGCTCAGCCGGTGGGCCACCACCGCGAGCCAGCCGCCCAACTTCCAGGCCTACCAGGAGTTCATCGCGGGCCTGGACCGGTTCGTCCAGTTCGACATGCGTGGCGCGATCGTGCACTTCGAGCGGGCGGCGGCGGTGGACACGACGTTCCGGCTGCCGCTCATTTTCGCCGCGAACGCGCACATGAACGTGGGGGAGTTCGCGGCGGCTGATTCCATCGGCCACGCCTTGGAGCGGCACGCCGCGCGGTTCGCTCCGCTCGACCGGGCCTACCTGGCTTGGGTGCTGGCGACCTGCCGGGGTGACGGAGCCGAGGCGCTCCGGGCCGCGCGCGTGATGGCGAACCTCGCGCCCGCGTCCGAGGCCCTCTATCTGGTCGCCGAGGATGCGATGGCGCTCAATCGTCCGCGCGAGGCGGCGGAGGCCCTCATCACGCTCGGCCCCGACCGCGGATTCACCCGCGGCTGGTGGGTGTACTGGTACGACCTGACCACCGCCTTGCACCTGGTGGGCGACCATCGCCGCGAGTTGAAGCAGGCGCTCGAAGGCTTGCGCCGGTTTCCCGACAACCCGCAGATCCTGACCACGCAGGTCCGGGCCCTCGCGGCGCTGGGCCGGGTGGGGGAGATGCGGCGCCGGGTCGCCGCGAGCGTGAACCTTCCTCCCGTGCAGGGCTGGGCGCCGGCCGACGTGCTGCTGCTGGCCGCGGTCGAGCTGCGGGCGCACGGCCACGCCGCGGCGGCGGACACGACGCTGGCGCAGGCTCGCGACTGGCTGGCCGCCCGTCCGCCCGCGGAGGCGGCATCCGAGGCGTACCAGTTTCGCGTGGGGCTCGTCGCCTACACGGCGGGCCAGCTCGCCGACGCGCAGCGCGAATTCGAGCGCCTGGCGGCGCGCGGGGGTCCCGGCCGGAGCGACTCGCTTGCGGCCGTCGCCGTGATGGGCGACGGGTGGGACCAGATGGACTACCTCGGGTACCTGGGGGCCATCGCGGCGCGCCAGGGGAACCGCGACCAGGCGCTGCACGTCGACCAGACGCTCGCGCGCGTGAAGCGGCCGTATCTATTCGGCCGCCACACGGTGTGGCGGGCGCGGATTCAGGCGTTGCTCGGCGAGCGGGACGCCGCCGTGGCCCTGCTCCGCGATGCGTTCGCCCGGGGGTACCCGCACGCCCACGGGCTGCACATCGATCTCGCGTTCGATTCGCTGCGCGACTACCCGCCGTTCCAGGAGCTGCTCAAGCCGAAGCAGTAGGGCTGCGGCAGCGCGGGAGCTTCTCCGATTCGCAAGTGTTGGCGCGGGTCGAAATGCGTCTCATGCTGCGGGGCGTGCAGTCCAACGGCGCGACGGAAGCTTGTCTTGTGGCGCAACGCAGCATGCGTCGCAGCCGAATGCTCGCGGCGTTAGGCTGCGAGACTGGACGCGGTAGGGGACAAGGTTGCAGTCTAATGGTAGTTCTATGAGAGCGATTGTCTAGGACGCAGTCCAGCGTCGCTGATTGCGGGGCGCTCAGGTCCTGAGCAATCAGCCCCGACGGTTTGCGGGACGAGGTTTCGCGGTTTTTCCGGAT
>MNEL01000004.1 GCA_001917665.1 Gemmatimonadetes bacterium 13_1_40CM_69_22
GATGTCGGGGAGCTCGGGCATGGCTGAACCGGTCCAGAACGGAGCATAGGATCGCCACGAGCGCACCGCGCCACCAGGCCCTGCCTCCCTCGCCGCCGCGCCCCTTCCTCGCTTAACTTGCAGGCGCGATGAGCCAACCCGAAACGCGCCGCCCACGCCTTCCCGAACGCATTAGCGGACTCGCCGCCGTCGCGACCAACCTCTCGTGGAGCTGGAGTCGCGATGCCCGAGCGCTGTTCCGGATGCTGGACGGAGCGCTTTGGCACCTCACGCGCCACAACCCGATCGAGCTGCTGCGCCGGGTGGATCTGGCGCGGCTGGCGGCTTGTGCGCAGGACCCCGTCTTCCTGGAGCGCTACGACGCGCTCATCGCGTGGAACGGATGGGTCGCCGACACGCACGATACCTGGTTCGAGACGACCTATCCGGACCTCGCGCAGCGGACAATCGCTTACTTCTGTGCCGAGTTCGGGCTGCACGCCTCGGTGCCGATCTACTCGGGGGGCCTCGGCGTTCTCGCGGGAGACCATTGTAAGACGGCGTCCGACCTGGGCGTGCCGCTCCTCGGCGTGGGGTTGTTCTATATCAAAGGTTACTCCGATCAGCGGCTCCGGCTCGACGGGTGGCAGGAGGACGCGGAGGAGCGGTTCGACCTGGCCGCAACGCCGCTCGAGCCGGTGCGCGGGCCGCACGGCGATCCCTGCCTCGCCACAGTGCGTTTGTCCGGGCGTGCGGTGAGCATCGGGGCGTGGCGAGTCATGGTGGGCCGGGTGCCGATTTTTCTGTTGGACACCGACCACGAGCAGAACGACCCCGCCGATCGCCAGCTGTGCCACCGGCTTTACGCCGGTGGGCCCGACCTGCGACTCCGCCAGGAATGGATCTTGGGAGTCGGGGGCGTGCGGGTGTTGCGTACCTTAGGATACGACCCCGCCGTGTGGCACGCGAACGAAGGACACGCCGCCTTTATGCTGGTCGAGCGGGTGCGTGAGCTCGTGGCGAGTGGGGCCTCGTTTGCGGACGCGGTTCGTCGGGTGCGCGCGACCAGCGTATTCACGACCCACACGCCCGTGCCGGCGGGGCACGACACCTTCTCCCCCGAGCAGGTGGAGCAGTGCACGGGTCCCGTGTGGCAGGAGATGGGGGTGAGACGGGAAGACGTGTTCCGCCTCGGCCATCACCCGGCGCTCGACCACGACCGCTTTCACATGTCGGTCGCCGCGATCCGCCTCTCGGCGCGGGTGAACGCGGTGTCGCGGCGTCACGGCGAGGAGTCCCGCCGCATCTGGGCCCCGCTTTGGCCGGACCGCGAGGCCGCGCGGGTGCCGATCACGGACATCACCAACGGCGTCCATGTCGCGACGTGGATGGCGAACCGGGTGGTGGCCCTGCTCGAGTCCCATCTCGGTGCCGACTGGTGGCAGCACGTGGACGACCCGGCCGTGTGGGCCAGGATGCTCAAGCTGGATGACTTCGCGCTCTGGGCGGTGCACGACGAGCTCAAGTCCCATCTGATGCGGAGCATCCGGGAACAGGCGCGGCGGCGTTGGGCGGACCAGTGGAAAGAGGCTTTGCACCTCGTAGGCGCGGGGACGCTGCTCGATCATCACGCCCTGACCATCGGCTTCGGCCGCCGGTTTGCGACCTACAAGCGGGCCGACCTGATCTTCCGCGATCCTCACCGGCTGCAGCGCTTGCTCGTCAACCCCTGGCGCCCGGTGCAGATCGTGTTCGCCGGCAAAGCGCATCCGGGCGACGAGCCCGGGAAGCAGGTGCTCCAGCGCGTCTATGCGCACACCCGGGAAGCGCGGTTCGAGGGGCGAATCGCCTTCATCGAGGACTACGACATGCACCTCGGCCACAATCTGGTGCAGGGCGTCGACCTCTGGCTCAACCTGCCGCGGCCGCCCCTCGAGGCGTGCGGCACCAGTGGCATGAAGGCGGCCTTGAACGGCGTGCCGCAGCTCAGCACGCTGGACGGGTGGTGGGCCGAGGGTTACGATGGGTCGAACGGCTGGGCGATCCCGGGCGTGCCGGAGGGAGCGGACGCCGACGCGGCCGACGCCGAGCAGTTGTATCGCCTGCTGGAGGACGAGGTGGTCCCGCTGTTCTACACCCGGGATGCACGCGACGTCCCGCTCGGCTGGATGGAAAAAATGAAGCACGCGCTGTGCGTCGCGGGCCAGCGTTTCAGTGCCCGGCGCATGTTGCGGCAGTACGTGACGGAACATTACGTGCCGGCGATCAGGGGTCAGCTGCCGGGCGACGATCCTCCGACCGCCTGAACGGGACCCGTCAAACTCGAAGGGAGCAGCTCACGAGCATCCGAGCGCCGAAGCCCGTGCGTGCGAGAGCGAGGGCCCGCCCCAAGGCCGGCCCCGTCCCTGCGCCGCGCCCTCACGCCCCCGCGGCCGAGCGGATCGGGGTGGTCCACCTGACGGCCGAATACTGGCCGTTCGCGCGCACCGGCGGGTTGGGAGAGGCTGTGAGCGGGTTGGCCAGCTTCCAGGCAGCCGTCGGCATGCCCACGACGGTCGTACTGCCGCTGTACCGGCAGGTGCGGGAGACCGCGCCGAATCTGGAACGGGCAGGACCGCCGTTCACCGTCACGCTCGGCGACCGGACCGAGACCGCGTGGCTGTATCGCGTGCAGGACGGCGGTGGGGGGGGCCGGGGGGGCGGGGGGGGGCCCCAGGTCTTCTTCATCGAGCACCCCGACTTCTTCGATCGGGCGGGGATCTACGGCGACGACACCGGAGACTATCCGGACAACGCGCTGCGGTTCGCCTTCTTCTGCGCGGCCGCGCTGACGGTGCTGCCCCAGATCGCGCCCGAGGCGCAGCTGCTGCACGCACACGACTGGCACACCGGTCTGGCGCCGGTGTACCTGCGCACCGTGTTCGCGGGCGAGCCGCTGCACCGCCGATTGGGCGCGGTGCTGTCGGTGCACAACGCCGGATTCCAGGGGCATTTTCCTCCCGAGACGCTGGCCGCACTCGGTCTGCCCGGTGAGCTGTACAATCCACAGGTGTTCGAGTGGTACGGCCGGATGAACATTCTCAAAGCTGGCCTGACGTTCGCGGACCTGGCCGTCACCGTCAGTCCGACCCATGCGCGAGAGCTGCTGACGCCGGAAGGCGGGTTCGGCCTGCAGGAGAAGTTCACCGAGCTGGGAGACCGGGTGGTGGGGATCCTCAATGGGATCGATCCGGTACTGTGGAATCCCGCGACGGACCCCCACATCACGGCGACCTACTCGATCGATGAGCTCGCCGGCAAGCGGCGCTGCAAGGCGGCGCTGCAGCGCGCCTACGGTTTGCCGCAGCGCGCCCACACACCGCTGTTCGGCATGAGCGCGCGCCTCGTATCGCAGAAGGGGCTCGACCTCGTGCTGGGAGCCGACCTCCTGGGAAAGACGGACGCGCAGTTCATCTTCCTCGGCTCAGGAGAGCACCGCTACCACGCGGCGCTGACCGAGCTCGCCGCTGCGGCCCCCGAACGGGTGGCGGTCGAGTTCGCCTTCACGGATCACCTGGAGCACGGGCTGCTCGCGGGGGCGGACCTGCTGCTGATGCCGTCCTTGTACGAGCCGTGCGGGCTCACGCAGATGCGGGCGCAGCGCTACGGCACGATCCCGGTCGCCCGCCGGGTGGGCGGCTTGCTGGACAGCATCGTCGACGGGGAGACGGGAGTGCTGTTCACCGAGTACACCTCCGCGGCGCTCGAGCAAGCGGTGTTGCGGTCGCTGGACGGCTATCGGGATCGGACCGCCTGGCGCAAGATCATGCACCAGGTGATGGCGCTGGCGTTCGGCTGGGAGGGCTCGGCCTCCCGCTACCTGGACGTCTATCTCCGCGCGCTCGCCGCGCGCTCGACCGCCGGTTGACCGCGGGAGCGATGGATTTCGTCCTCGCGCTGCACAGCCATTTGCCGTACGTGCTGAATCACGGGCGGTGGCCGCACGGCAGCGACTGGCTGTGCGAAGCGGCGCTCGACAGCTACCTCCCCCTGCTCGAGCAGCTGCAGGAGCTCGCGGCCCCCCCCCACGACACGCGCGCGCCGGTGACGATCGGCTTCACGCCGGTGCTCGCGAACCAGCTCGCGAGCCCGGCATTCGCACAGGAGCTCGAAGCCTTCTTCGACCAACGCGAGGCCGTTTGCCGGGAAGCCCCGGCGGCGCTGGCCGCGACCGGCGACGCGGCGCTCTTACCCCTCGTGGACTACTGGAAGGCGCGGCTGAGCCGCTTGCGGAAGCTGTTTCAGTCGGTGGACCGCGACATCGTGGCCGCCTTCCGCCGTCTCCAGGACGATGGGCATCTGGAGATCATCGGCTCGGCGGCGACGCACGGTTATCTCCCGCTCCTCGCCCGCGACGAGAGCGTGCAACTGCAGCTCACGGTGGGGCGGAGCGAGCACCGGCGGCTGTTCGGCCGCGATCCGGTGGGCTGCTGGCTGCCGGAGTGCGCCTACCGGCCGCGTGCCGGCAAGCGGCGCGGCATCGAGGACCACCTGGCGGCGGCCGGGTTCCGCTATTTCTTCACCGACGCGCACCTCGCGCGGGCCGGCACGCCGCTCGGGATGTACGCCGAGATCCCGCTGGGCGCGGAGCGGTTCGACGCGGAACGGCACGACGCCTCGTCGAAACCCGCGGCCGCGGCGGTTCGCTCGCCCTACCAGGCGTACCGGGTGACGCCGCCTCGGGCGAAGCGGAGTGTGGCCACCTTGGTGCGGGATCCCCGCTCCTCGATGCAGGTCTGGAGCCGTCACCAGGGCTACCCCGGCGACGAGTGGTACCTCGAGTTCCACAAGATCCGCTGGCCCGGCGGTCTCAAGCTGTGGCGGGTGACGGGACCCGACGTCGATTTGGGCGCGAAGCGCCCTTACGATCCGGCAGCCGCGCGCGGCCGGGCCGGAGACCATGCGCGCCACTTCGCGCACCTGCTGGCCGAAATCGCGGCGGCGCCCGCAGCGGGAGGGGCGAAAGCTGCCGGCGTCGTCGTCGCACCGTTCGACACGGAGCTGTTCGGTCACTGGTGGTTCGAGGGCGTGGATTTCCTGGCCGCGGTGTACCGCGAGCTGCGCTACCATCCCCGCATCCGCGCGGTGACGGCGTCGCAGCACCTGGCGGACCATCCGCCGCGCGTGGGGTTACGCCTCGCGGAAGGCTCGTGGGGCGTGAACGGCGATCACACGATGTGGCTCAACGACCGTACCGCGTGGACGTGGCCGCGCCTCCGCGCGCTGGAGGGCGCCTTCTGGAAGGCGGCCCCGGCGGCGCTCGCGTCCCCCGGTGCCCGTCCGGTGCTCGCGCAGGCGGCGCGCGAGCTGCTCCTCGCCCAGGCCTCGGACTGGCAGTTCATGATCTCCACCGGCGCGGTGCCGGACTATGCCGAGCGCCGCTTCAAGCTGCACTGCGACGACGCCGAGCGGCTGGTCGCCGCCCTGACGTCCGGCTCGGCGGGTGGGGGGGGCGTCGCCCTGGCGGCGGAGCTGGAGCGGCGCGATGGGCTGTTCCCGAACGTCCTCGACGCCGTGGCTGAGGTGCTGGGCGATTGAGCGTTCGGTCGGTCGTCATCCACGGGCACTTCTACCAGCCGCCGCGCGAGGATCCCTGGCTCAACGAGGTCGCCGCCGAGCCGTCCGCGGCCCCGTTTCACGACTGGAACCAGCGTATCGAGCAGGAGTGCTACCGCGCGGTCGTCGCGGCGCGGCTGTATGCCCCCGACGGCAGGATCGCGCAGATCGTCAACACGCTGGCCTCGATCAGCTTCAACTTCGGCCCCACGCTGCTCGAGTGGCTGGAGCGGCAGGCGCCGTCGACCTACGCCGCGGTGCTCGAGGCCGACCGGCTGAGCCGCGAGCAGCATGGCGGGCACGGCAACGCGATCGCCATGCCCTATCACCACGCCATCCTGCCGCTCTCGTCCCGCCGCGACAAAGTGACCGAAGTGCGCTGGGGGATCGCGGATTTTCGGCGCCGCTTCGGGCGCGACCCCGAGGGCATGTGGCTCCCCGAGACGGCGGTCGATCCCGAGACCCTGGATGTCCTCGCGGCGGAGGGGATCCGCTTCACCATCCTCGCCCCGCATCAGGTGGAGCACGCCCCGCCGGCCGGGCTCCCCGGGTGCTACCGTACGCCGGGCGGCCGGTCCATGGCGCTGTGCGTGTACGACGGGCCGATCTCCCACGACGTCGCCTTCGGACCACTGCTCAAGGACGCGGCGGCCTGGGTGGAGCGGCTGCTCGCGCCGGCGAAGGGCAAGAGCGCGCCGCGGCTCGTGGCGGTGGCGACGGACGGCGAGACGTACGGCCACCACCACCGCTTCGGGGAGGTGGCGCTCGCCTGGCTGCTGCAGGATCTCGAGCGGCGGAGCGGCGTGCAGGTCGAGAACTTCGCCGCTTTTCTCGCACGGCACACGCCCCGGCACGAGGTGAAGCTCGTGGCGCCGACGTCGTGGAGCTGCGCGCACGGGGTGGAGCGCTGGCGCGCGGACTGCGGCTGCCGCATGGCGCCGGAGCGGCCCACCCAGCAGCGCTGGCGCGCGCCGCTGCGCGAGGCGCTCGACTGGCTCGCGGGCGAGCTGCACGCCTGCTTCGAGCGAGAGGGCGGCGAGCTATTCAGGGATGCCTGGGCCGCCCGCGACGCCTACGGCGCCGTCGTCGGCTCGGACGAGACGACGATCGCGCGATTCGTGGCGGAGCAGATGCGCCGGCCGCACGACGCGGCACGCGGAGTGCGCGCTCGGGAGCTGCTCGACCTCGAGCGCAACGCCCTCCGCATGTTCACGTCGTGCGGCTGGTTTTTCGACGACATCGCCGGGCTCGAGTCGGTGCAGATCCTCCGCTACGCGGCGCGCGCGATCGAGCTGGCGGGCACGGATGCGCCCCGGCTCGAAGCGGGCGTGCTCGACCGGTTGGCGCGCGCGGAGTCGAACGAGCCGGGAGCGGGGACCGGGCGCGACGTTTATCTGAGCCGGGTCAAGCGGCGGGTGCCGGTGGATGCGTCGCGCTCGGACTGGGACACCGCGGGACCCGGCGGTGACGCGGCCCGAGAGCTGCTCGGGGCGGTGATGCTGCTCGAGCACGATCACTCGTCTCGGGCGATCGCGGTCGTCACGGAACTGGCCGATCGCGTGCAGCGCGACGGCAGTCCGGTTCCGTTCGATGCCCAGACGGCCTTCTACCGGATCCGCGCCGCGTCTCCGCCCGACTGGGCGGCGCAGCTCGCGCCCGTGGCCTGGCGCCTGGGTTTCGCAGACGGGGATGGCGTAGAGAAGGGGGAGGGGGGGGACCACTAGCTGGATCCGCTCCGCTTCGCCTTCGGCGTCCATTTCCACCAACCGGTGGGCAACTTCGACCACGTGTTCGAGCAGCACGTGCGCGACGTATACCGCCCGTTCCTGGAGCGGCTCGCGGAGCGGGAGTTCTTGCCCATCGCCATCCACATGTCGGGTCCGCTGCTCGAGTGGCTCGAAGGGCACGAATCCGCGTTGCTCGACCGGATCGCGCGGCTCGCCGTGGACGGGCGCTTGGAGCTGTTGCTCTCGGGGTTCTACGAGCCCGTACTGGCGGCCCTGCCCCGGCAGGACCGGATCGAGCAGATCGACTGGATGCGCCAGGCGATCAGACGGCGATTCGGGGTGGAAGCGAGCGGGCTCTGGTTGACGGAGCGCGTGTGGGAGCCGGAGCTGGCGGCGGATCTGGCGCAGGCGGGGGTGCGCTACGCGCTGGTGGACGATCGTCACTTCCTGGTCTCGGGATTCTCCGGCGATCGGCTGCATGCCCCGTACTGGACCGAGAGCGACGGCAAGCGCGTCGCGCTGTTTCCGATCGACGAGCGGCTGCGCTACCTGATTCCCTTCAAGCCACCCGCGGACATCGTGGCGTACCTGCGCTCGCTGCGGGAGCGAGGGGCGCCGCTCGCCGTGTTCGTGGACGACGGCGAGAAGTTCGGCGGCTGGCCAGGCACGAAGGAGTGGGTGTACGACCGCGGCTGGCTCGCGCAGTTCCTCGAAGCGATGGGCGCGCTGGTCGCGGGCGGCGAGATCCGCCTGACGACGCTCGCCGCCGCGCTCGCCGAGGTACCGAGCGGCGGGCTCGCGTACTTGCCGACGGCCTCATACCGCGAGATGGAGGGCTGGGCGCTGCCGCCGGACGCCGCGGCCCGACTGGCGCGCCTCGAGCGCGACCTCGGGCCCGAGCGGCTCGCCGGGCCGGACGGGGCACTGGTCCGGGGAGCGCACTGGCGCAATTTCTTCGTGCGCTATCCCGAGTCGAACCGGATGCACAAGAAGATGCAGGCCCTGTCCGCGCTGTGCCGGCGCTCGGGCGACCCGGCGGCA
>MNEL01000040.1 GCA_001917665.1 Gemmatimonadetes bacterium 13_1_40CM_69_22
GCCCCGAAGGACATGCGCGCCTGGTCGCGTGCCGAGCGTGCCCGCAGCCGCCGCATCGGGCTCGTGCCCACGATGGGCTACCTGCATGAGGGACACCTGCGCCTCGTGGACCGCGCGAAACAGCGCGCCGACCGCGTGGTGCTGAGCATCTTCGTGAACCCGCTGCAGTTTGGGCCTAATGAAGACTTCGCCAACTACCCCCGCGACCTGGCCCGCGATCGAGCGCTCGCCACCGAGCGTGGCGTGGATTGCCTGTTCGTGCCCGATGTGACGGCGATCTATCCCGAGCAGCCGCTCGTACGGGTCGCGCCCGGACCCATGGCCGATACCTTGGAAGGCGCCGTCCGCCCGGGACACTTCGCCGGTGTCCTCACGGTGGTGGCGAAGCTGTTCCACATCGTGGAGCCCGACGTCGCGGTGTTCGGCCGCAAGGACTTTCAGCAGGCGATGCTGGTGCGCCGCATGGCGGCGGATCTCGACTTCGGAATCGAGGTCGACATCGCGCCCACAGTACGCGAGCTGGATGGGCTGGCACTCTCCTCGCGCAACAGCTATCTCGACGCCGATCAGCGGCGCGCGGCGCTCGCGCTGTCGCGCGCCCTGCGCGCGGTGGAGCAGGCCTGGCGCTCGGGCGATGCCGATCCCAAAACGCTCCAGCGGCGCGGCATGCAGGCGCTCATGGCCCCGGGCGTCAGCCCAGGGTACTTGGAGCTCGTCGACGAGCAGCTGCGCCCGGTGGCCCGCGTCGACGCTCGCACGGTGGTCGTGATCGCCGCGCAGGTCGGCGCCACGCGGTTGATCGACAACGTAGTGCTGGGGGAAGGTGTGGCAAGTGATATTGCGGTGCGGACGTCTTGAGATTCCCGGGCTGAAGCCCGGGCTCGGCCCTGCTGCGTCCTCAAGGACGCACTCTCAGCCGAGCTGGCTCTTCAGAGCCGGGATACCACGACGAGAATACATACGATGAATTTGCCCCCCTGGGCGATCGTCACTCCGGAGCGACGCGCGCACGTCGAGCGCGTCGCGGCGTTGCTCGACGAGTGGGCCAGGGCGATGGGCGTCGCGGACGCCGAGCGCGCCCGCTGGCTCCGGGCCGCCTGGCTGCATGACGCCTTGCGAGACGAGCCCCGGTCCGACGAGCTCGCCCACGGCCTGCGCGCGGCGGCCCGCGCCGCCCACGACGGCGAATGCGATCGCGGCGTGCTCGATGCCGTCCGCTACCACACCTTCGGGTACGTCCACTGGGACGACGTCGGCCGGATGCTCTACCTCGCCGACTTTCTCGAGCCCGGCCGCCAGCTCGACCCGGCGGACCGCGCCGCGCTCGCCGCGCGGGTGCCGCGCGAGCGGGACGCCGTGCTGCAGCAGGTCGCGCGCCGCCGCATCGAGTGGGTGCTCCGCTCCGGCTGGCCACTCATGCCGGCGACGGTGGGGTTTTGGAACTCGCTCGCCTCGCGCTGAGCGCGCTCGTCCTCGGGCTCGCCGGCTGCCGCGACGAGCGCTCCCCCCGGGCCACCGCGTTCCCCGTTCCGGGACAGGAGGGCCCGCGCCTCACCGTCGAGGTGCTCAACGCCAGCAGCAAACCCGGCCTCGCCCGGATCGGCACGCGGGTGTTGCGGCAGGCGGGGATCGACGTCGTGACCCTAGGGAATGCACCCGCGGCGATGGGAACGCTCGACACCACACGCATCGTGATCCGCCGCTCGGTGGTCGCTGGGGCGGGTGACCGCATCCGGCGGGCGCTCGGCGTGGGGCGGGTCGTCGTTCAGGTGGACAGCACCAAGCTACTCGACGCGAGCGTGCTCCTGGGGGCGGACTTTGCGCCGCGCCTCCAATTCCACCCGTAGCTGGCCGCACGCCGCGCTGATATCCAATCCGCGGCTGCGGCGCAACACGACCTCGACCCCGTGGCGCTTGAGCCGCCGCTCGAACGCGAGCATGCGGGGCCGCGCGCTGGGAGTGAGATCGGGCGCCCCGCCCGGATGCAGCGGCAGCAGGTTCACCAGCGCACCGAGTGGACGCGCCAGCTTCGCGAGCTCGTCGGCCTGGCCGAGCGAATCGTTCTTCCCGCCGATCAGCACGTACTCGAGCGTCACCCGCCGCCGGAACTGCGTCAGCGCCTGGATCACGTCGGGCAGCGCGTACTTCTTCTCGATCGGCATCAGCTCATGCCGCAGCTGGGCCGTCGGCGCGTGCAGCGACAGGGCGAGCCGAAACTGCTCCGGGCGCTTGGCGAGCTGGGCGAGGCTCGGCAGAATGCCGACCGTGGACACCGTGATGTGCCGCGCCCCGATGCCGAACCCGTCCCGATGGTTGAGGATCGTGAGCGCCGTGTCCACGGCGTCCCAGTTGAGGAGCGGCTCTCCCATTCCCATGAAGACGATGTTGGTCGGCACCGCGCCCACCTCGCGCAGGACCAGCTCGCGCACCTGACCGGCGATCTCGCTGGCCCGCAGGTTGCGCCGGAATCCCATCCGCCCCGTGGCGCAGAACACGCACCCCAGGGCGCACCCCACCTGCGACGAGATGCACAACGTGCGGCGTTTCCCCTCGGGAATCAGGACTGACTCGATGGCCTCGCCGTCGGCGAGCTTCCAGAGGAACTTCTCGGTCCCGTCGCGCGATAGTTGGGTGGTGGCGAGCGTGAGGCGGCCGAGCGGGAACGCCGCGGCGAGCTGGCTGCGCAGCGCCGCCGGCAAGTCGGTCGCCTCCTCCCAGGACCCGGCAGGACGCTGCCACAGCCGCGGCACAAGCTGCGTCACCCGGTAGCCGGGCTCGGCGTGCCCCGCCCCCGCCCGCCCCGCCCCCCCCGCCAGCCAGTCGGCGAGCGCGGTCCGTGCCGCGTCGGGCGTCACGGACAGCAGGTCCGTCACGGGATCCGCCCTTCCAGGCCCACCCGGTAGGCCGCTCCAATGTCGTTCACGCCGAAGTCCCGCGCGAAGCTCACCCGATAGCGCCCGACCCCCACTCGCATCCCCGCGACCACCCGCCACCCCGCCTGCCCGTAGCTGCCTTCGCGCAGCACCACGAGATCGGAGGCGAACTGCGTGCCGAGCTCGAAGCCCGCCCCGAATTGATGATCGGCCGTGAAGCCGTGCGCCGTCGCGACGCCGTAGCGACCGCGCACCGCCGCCCGGCTCCCCCACAGCGGGCCGTGCCACACACGCAGCTCGACCCCGCCGTACAGGTCCTGCGCCGGGTCAGCCGTGGCGAGGCGGGAGAAGCAGTGCGTCGCGACGGCGAGCGTCACCGCATCGGAGAAGGTATGACGCGCTCCGAGGTCGAGTGTCCAGCGGTCGGACCCCTGGACGTCGAGACGCGTGTCCTGATAGGCGAGCGTCGCCCCCAGCGCGGTGCCGCCCCGTGCCATGCTCCAGTTCGCGCCCAGCGTCTGCGTGTAGTACGGGATCGCACCGGGATCGGGGTCGGGGCTGAGCGACGTGCGGACCAAATCCCCGATACCCATGCGGCCGTACACCAGTCCCACCTGACCGAGCGGCCGCACGCGCGCACGCGCTGTCACGAGCACACCCGAAGCGTTGATAGTCGGCGCCGTCTCGATCACGTCGAGGGCGAGGCTGACGCGCTCCGGCGTCGCCGGTTGAGCCGGATTCCAGAACGCGGCCGCGCCGCCCGTCGCGAGGGCGGGCGGAAGGGGGAGGGTGGTGGCGGCGACCCGCCAGAGCTCCGTGCCGGCGCCCTGTTGGCCCCACAGCACGGCCGGGGCGAACCCCGCGAGGAGCAGGGAGATGCGTTGCATGGCGAACGTGTACCAACTTAACTATCTTCAAGCGTTTAGGACACTTGGACGACCGTGCGCCTGTCTGAGCTGCTGTCTCCCGCTCGCATCCGGGTACCCCTCAAAGCCGCAGACAAGGAGGGGGTGCTCCGGGAGTTGGTGGAGATGGTAGGCAACGGTGGACTCTCGGACGAAGTGCTGGGGGCCATCCTCGAGCGCGAGCGCCAGTTCCCGACCGGGATCGGGTACGGTGTGGCCGTGCCCCACGGCAAGACGCCGGCGTTGTCGGCCCTGGTGGTCGTCGCAGGGACAACCCCGGCGCCGGTACCCTACGAGACGATCGACGGTGAGCCGGTGCGCTTGTTCTTTCTGCTGGCCGGGCCCGAGTCCGCCGCCGGAGCGCACGTCAAGGCCTTGAGCCGCATCTCCCGGCTGGTGCGGCAGGAGCCGGTGCGCGGCCGGCTGCTGCGTGCGCGGACACCGGAAGAATTCTACCGGGCTGTGTGCGAAGCGGAGGGAGCATAGACAACGTGAGTCGGACGTCCAGGCGCACGCACCGCTGCGGCGAGCTGCGGGCGGAGTACGTGGGGCAGCGGGTGCGGCTGGGCGGGTGGGTGCACCGGCGCCGCGACCTCGGCGGGATCGTGTTCATCGATCTGCGCGACCGCGCGGGGATCGTGCAGGTCGCGGTCGGCCCGAGCGCGCCGGAAGACGTCCGCCGGGCCGCAGCCGGGCTGAGCGGCGAGACGGTGGTCGAACTAGAGGGCGAGGTCGTCGCGCGCCCTGGGAACATGCGGAACCCAGAGCTGGCGACCGGCGAGGTCGAGGTCCACCCGTCAAAGCTCGTGGTCGTCGGACCCGCCGTGACGCCGGCGATTCCGGTGGCCCGCGGGAAGGGCGAGGAGCTCCCCGCCGAAGAGCTGCGGCTCAAGTACCGCCACCTCGACCTGCGCCGCTCGGAGATGCAGGCGAACCTCATACTGCGCCACCGGCTGCTGCAGCGGGCCCGGCGCACCCTCGCCGAGCTCGAGTTCCTGGAGATCGAAACGCCGATCCTCACCAAGCCGACCCCGGAGGGGGCGCGCGACTACGTCGTCCCATCGCGCGTGCATCCCGGGGAGTTCTACGCGCTGCCCCAATCCCCGCAGATCTACAAGCAGCTGCTCATGGTCGCGGGGTTCGACCGCTACTTCCAGATCGCGCGCTGCTTCCGCGACGAGGACCTGCGCAACGACCGCCAACCCGAGTTCACCCAGATCGACCTCGAGGCGTCGTTCATCGGGGTGGAGGACGTGCTCGGCTTCGTCGAGGCCGTGCTGGTGGCGCTGTGGGACGAGGCGGGCCAGCGGGTGGCGCGGCCGTTCCCCCGCATCACGTGGCGCGAGGCGATGGAGCGCTACGGCACCGACAAGCCGGACCTGCGCTACGAGCTCGCGATCGCCGACTGGACCGCGCAGGTCGGCCCGCTCGGCGTGCCGTTCTTCGACTCGGCCCTGAAGAACGGGGCGCGGGTGCGCGGTCTCGCGGTGAAAGGCGGCGCCGCGTTGTCCCGCAAGGACGTGGACCAGCTCGCGGAGACCGCCAAGCAGCTGGGCGGCTCCGGACTGGCATGGGTCAAACGCCAGGGGGAGCAAATCTCGGGCTCGGTCGGCAAGCACTTCACCGCCGCCGCGCTCGGGGCGCTGGGCGTCGGGGACGGCGACGTGGCGCTGCTCGCCGTAGGGCCGGACCGGTTGACCTCCCCGGTGCTCGATCGGGTGCGCCGCGAGGTGATCCGCCGGCTCGGCGCCAAGCCCACGGCGGCGCACGCCTTCGCCTGGGTCGTGGACTTTCCGCTGTTCGAGCCCGATCCCGAATCCGGGAAGCCGGTGTTCGCGCACCACCCCTTCACGTCGCCGCACCCTGACGACCTCGCGGGAGGGAAGCTCGACAGCGACCCATTCGCATGCCGCGCGCTGCATTACGACGCGGTCTACAACGGCAACGAGCTCGGCTCGGGGTCGATCCGCATCATCGATCCGGCCGTGCAGCGGAGGATCTTCGCGCTGCTCGGGCTCGCTCCGGCGGACGCCGAGGCCCGGTTCGGGTTCCTGCTCCATGGCTTGCAGGCGGGCGCGCCGCCCCACGGCGGCTTCGCGATCGGATTCGACCGGGTCGTGATGCTGCTCGCGGACGCCGGCTCGTTGCGCGACGTCATCGCATTTCCGAAGACGACGGCCGCCCGCGCGCTGTTCGAGGGCGCGCCGGCTCCGGCCAACCCGGCTGACCTGCGCGCGTTGCACATCAAGGTGGAGCGATGAGCGAGGACATCATGCATCGGCTATCGACCGAGGGCGTGGATCCGCTCGCGCTCGCGGGCGTGAACGACGGCAATCTGGTCGAGCTCGCGAAGCGGCTGGGTGTGCGCGTGTCCCTGCGGGGCGACACGTTGACGCTACAGGGTCCGCTGAGCGCGGTCGAGCGCGCAGCGCAGGTCGCCCAGGTGCTCGTGGACCTCGCACGCATGGGGGACACGCTGGACGTGAGCGATGTGGATCGCGTTCTCAGCGAGGAGTCGCAGGGCGCGGCAACAACTGGGGCGGGGGGAACCGACGGAGAGTACAAGATCATCCTGCCCGGGCTGCGGCGCGTGATCGGGCCCAAAACAGCGGGCCAACGCGAGTACCTGCACGCGATCGCGCAGCACGACATCGTGATCGGGATCGGGCCGGCCGGGACGGGGAAGACCTACCTCGCCGTGGCGGCCGCCGTGGACGCGCTCGCGCGCAAGCGGGTGCGGCGGATCATCCTCGCGCGCCCGGCCGTCGAAGCGGGGGAAAGCCTCGGGTTCCTCCCGGGCGACGTCCAGGAGAAGGTCGACCCGTACTTGCGGCCGCTGTACGACGCGCTCGAAGACATGATGCCGCGCGACCGGGTGCAGAAGGCGATCGACTCGCGCACCATCGAGATCGCTCCGCTCGCGTACATGCGCGGCCGCACGTTGTCGGACGCCTCCGTGATCCTGGACGAGGCCCAGAACGCGACGGGGATGCAGATGAAGATGTTCCTCACACGGCTGGGCGTGAACTCGCGCGCCGTGATCACGGGCGACAAGACGCAGATCGACCTGGCCAACCGCGAAGACTCGGGCCTGCTGCAGGTCGAGCGGATCCTCCCCGGGATCGAGGGCATCGGGTTCTGCTACCTCTCCGACACGGACGTCGTCCGCCACCGCCTGGTGCGCGACATCATCCGCGCCTACGCCGAGGACGCCCAGGGCTGAGATGAACCTCCCCAGCAGGGAGCAGGTGCGCTATCACGGCGTGCGCTGGGCCTGGGTGCCGGGGCTGGCGCTGCTCGTCTACATGGCGTTTCCCTCGAGCGCCAGCAATGTGGCGCCGTTGCTCGAGCCCGGCGGGGTCGCCGAGCACGAGGTGATCGCGCCGTTCACCTTCCCGGTGAACAAGTCGGACCAGGAGCTGGCGCGGGAGGCAGAGGAGCTCGCGAGTACCGTCAAGCCCATTTACGAGTTCCAACAGCGTGCCTTCGACAGTGCGACGATCGCCCTGCACGCCTTCTTCGCAGCGATGCAGAACGCCGCCGACCAGGGTGGCCCGCAGGCCGTGATGCGGGTGGCGAAGGAGCAGGGAGTCGTCCTGTCGGCGGCCGAGGCGGCGTACCTCGCGAAGGGCGGGAAGCGGCGCGGCCTCGAACGGGCGCTCACCGACCTGTTCGACCGCACGCTCAGTCTGGGGGTCACGCCGCCCGGCGTGTTGCAAGTGGAGCAGGCCCCGGATCTGATCATCCGGCGGCGGTCGTCCGAGACGTCGGTGTCGCGCGACCAGGTGCTGTCGTACGCCCAGTATCTCGCGCGCGCCCGACTGGTGCACCCCGACAAGGGGTCGAGCATCGCGGACGCCGCGTACCGCCGCCTCGCGGCCCATTTCTACCGGCCGACCCTGGTGCTGAACAGCCTCGAGACGGAGCGACGCCGGGACGAGCTGCGCCGCAGCGTCGACCCGAGCAAGTACATCGTCCGAGCCGGCGACCGGATCGTGGGCGCGCACGAAGTGGTGACCAACGAGGCCCACGAGAAGTTGGTCGCGCTGCACAATGACCTGGTGCGACGCGGCGCGGCGACCAGCCGTTCGGTGGGGGGGGTGTTCGGCCCGCTGCTGCGCGACTCGCTCGTCCTGGGCATCTTCTGGGTGCTGTTGGTGTTCTACCGCCGCGAGACCTACCGCGAGTGGCGTCAGGTGACGTTGATGGGGTGCCTCTTCGGGCTGGTGCTGCTCCAGGCGGCCGCGGTGGCGCGCTTCTGGCCCCAGCACCCCGAGATTATCGTCCTGCCGTTCCTCGCCATGATGCTGACCGTGCTGTTCAACGGTCGGGTGTCGATGAACGCGGCGATGATCGTCGCCGTGGTGATCAGCCTGCAGCCGGTGTTCCACGACGTGCCCGCTCTGTTCCTGTGTCTCGTGGGGGGCGTCACCGCGGCGCTGTCCGTGCGGGGCCTGCGGCGACGCAGCAACTTCTACCTCCCCGTGCTGATCATCGCGCTCGGCTATCTCGCCGCGGCGCTGGCACTCGGGCTCGCGGGCAGCTGGAGCGTGGCCGAAATCGGGCTGCGCGGCGTGTGGGGCGCCGCCAACGGTCTCGTGGCGGCGGGCCTCAGCTTCTTCCTGCTGCCGCTCGCTGAGGCGCTCACGGGGATCACGACCGACCTCACCCTCCTCGAGCTGTCCGATCCCAGCCGGCCGCTGTTGCGGCGGCTGTCGCTCGAGGCGCCGGGCACGTACGCGCACAGCGTGGCGATGGCGAACTTGGTCGAGGCAGCGTGCAACCGCATCGGCGCGAACGGGCTGCTCGGGCGCGTGGGGTGCTACTATCACGACATCGGCAAGGTGAAGAACCCACAGTACTTCGTCGAGAACCAGGCGCGCGGCAGCAACCCGCACGACCGGCTGAAGGCGTACCAGTCCGCAGAGATCATCCGGGCGCACGTGACCGACGGTCTCGTGCTGGCCCGCGAGGCCGCGCTCCCGGAGGCGGTCACCGCCTTCATCCCCGAGCACCACGGCACGACCGAGATCACTTACTTCCTCGACCGCGCGAAGAAGAGCGGTGACGGCGCCTCCCCCGACCCGTCGGACTTCGTGTACCCCGGTCCCAAGCCACATTCCAAGGAAACCGCCATCACGATGCTCGCCGATTCGGTCGAAGCGGCGCTGCGCGTGCTCGAGGACCTGACGCCCCAAAAGATCGAGGAAGTGATCAACCACATCGTGCGCACCAAGCTCAACGCCGGCCAGCTGGACGAGGCGCCGATGACCCTGCAGCAGCTCGAGCAGGTGAAGCAGGAGTTCGTGCGCATCATCACCGGGATGTACCACAACCGCATCGACTACCCGGAGTCCAGTGGCGGCATCACGGCGACCTGGCAGCCGGGGAGCGCGTCGGCGGTGCGCGAGTCGAGGTCACCCTGCTCGACGGCGCCGCGATGCGACGGCTCAACCGCCGCGCCACCGGCCGTCGGGGGCTCACCGATGTGCTGGCGTTCGCGTTGCGCCAGCCCGACGGCAAGCTACTGGGGGACGTGTACATCTGTCCGGAGGCCGCGCGGCGTTGGGTGAGCGGCCAGGACCTTCGGGGAAGCGGCCGGGGAAGAGGGAAGGAAGCAGGGGTGGAAGCCGAGCTCCTGCGCCTCGCGGTGCACGGCACCCTGCACGTCCTCGGCTACGACCACCCGAACGGTGCCGGCCGGACGCGCTCCGCCATGTGGCGCCGGCAGGAGACGTATGTGCATCGCCTCCTCAACGGGACGTCGTGATGGAGCCCGCGACGGCGCTGGTGTGGGTGCGGCTGGCCGTGCCGCTCGCGCCGGCGGTGTGGGCGGGATTGCTGGCGCTGGGCGAGGAAGCCGCGGTCGGCGAGGCGCTGCACACCCTGGGCGACGCGCCCCCGGCGAGCCTGACCGGGCGCGTGCCGCTGCACCGAGCGTTGCACGTCGCGCGACTGGGGTTGCTCGTGGTCGGGGCCGTGGCCGCCGCGTTCATGCTGCGCTGGTGGGAGCGGCCGTGGCTGGGCGGGCTCGCCGATCTGGCGATCGCCGCCGCGCTCCTGTTCGTCGTCGGCGACGCCGCCCCGCGCGCCCTCGCTGCGATCGCGCCCCAGCTCACCGCCGACGCCCTGCCGCTGGCCCGGCGCACCCTGACGCCGTTCGCGCCGCTGCTGTGGCTGCTGGGCTGGGTGGACAAGGGCCTCCACACGCTGGTCTCGACCCCGCGACCGCTCGAGCCCGACCTCCGCGCGGCGCAGCGCGATATGCTGCTTGGCGTCTTCACGCTCGCCGACACCACCGTGGACGAGGTGATGACCCCGCGGCTCGACATGGTCGCGGTCGACATCGCCGCCACCGCCGAAGACGTCTGCGAGACGTTCCGCCAGAGCGAGCACTCGCGGCTGCCGGTCTACGACGGGACGCGGGACAACCTGGTCGGCATCGTGTTCGCGAAGGACCTCGTCCCCCTCGTGCTGGGCGTCGCCGGCGCCACGGTCCGCTGGCAGGACCTCGTACGGCCCGCCCTGTACGTGCCGGAGACCAAGACGCTCGACAGCCAGCTGCGCGACTTCCAAGGCGGCCCCGCACACCTCGCGATCGTGGTCGACGAGTTTGGCGGGACGTCCGGGCTGATCACGCTCGAGGATATCCTCGAGGAGATCGTGGGCGAGATCCGCGACGAGCACGACGTCGAGACGCCGCCCGCGATCCGCCAGGAAGGCGACCACTACGTCGTGGACGGACGGGTATCGCTCGGCGAGCTGTCCCAGGCGCTGGGCGCCCCGTTCGAGCACCCCGACGTGTCCACCGTGGGCGGGCTCATCTACTCGGCGCTCGGCCGGGTGCCGCGCCCCGGAGAAGAGCTGACGCTCGACGGGTTCCGGGTCGTGGTGGAGCGCGTAGACCGGCGGCGGGTGACTCGCGTCTGCTTCCAGCGGAAATGACCCTCTCCCTTGTGGTGCTGATTCTCGGGCTCCTCGTCGCCGGCGCCTCGGCGGCGGTCGGCGTCGCGGCGGCCGCCGTGAGCCAGCTCGAGCTCACCCGCTGGGTCTCGTACAAGCTGCGCGGGGGGCGGGCCGCGGCCCGAGTGCTCGACAATCCCGGCCGGGTGCTCGCCACCGCCAACGCGCTCACCACCATGGGCGTCATCGCCGCCGCCGCGGCCGTCCCGGCGCTCCTCGCGCAGGCGACGCCGACCTTCCTCTTCGTGTTCACCGTCACGGTCGGCGTACCGCTGTTCGTGAGCGCCGCCTACCTCGTGCCACGGGTAGCGGGACGCCGCTGGGCCGAGCCGATCGTGGCGCGCGCGGTCCCGTGGCTCGAGCGGGTCGGGCGCCCGCTCGGCCCCTTCATTCCGACCCGCGACCCGTCGCGGCGCACGACGCTCGCGGCCGTGCTTTCGGGCGCCGACACGGGCGCCCTCGCCTCAGCGGGCGAGATGGCGGTGGTGTCGGGCGTGCTCGCATTCGCGCACCGGCCGGTCAAGGACCTGATGACGCCCCGAACGACGATCGTCGCGATTCCCGAAGGGCTGCTGGCCGCGGAAGCGGCGCACGTCTGCATGCAGTCGCGCTACAGCCGCTATCCCGTCTACCGCGGCTCACTCGATGAGATCGCCGGCGTGGCGCACGCCTTCGATCTGCTCCAGCTGCAACCCGATGCCCCGGTGCCGGTCCGGCCGGTGCTGGCCGTACCAGGAGCGACCCGCGCCGCCGACCTGATGCTGGAAATGCAGCGCGGCCGCAGCCACCTCGCCGTCGTACTCGATGAGTTCGGCGGCACCGCGGGGCTCGTCACCTTCGAGGACCTGCTGCGCGATCTCATGTCCGAGATCTTCGAGCCCGAACCGGAGGAGCCGACGCGCGAGGCGCCCGTGCGTGTCGTCGAGCTCGAAGGCAGCGCGCCCGCGAGCCGTCTCGAGGAGGCGTTCGACGTCACGCTCGGGAGCCGCGGCGTCCAAACGGTGGGCGGGCTCCTCGTGCAGGCGCTCGGGCGGATTCCCCGGGCCGGGGAGCGGCTCACGCTGAAGGGACTCGAGTTCGACATCCTCACCGCCACGGCGACTCGCGTCGAGCGCGTGGCGGTACGACCCGGCCCGGTGCGCGCGATCGCGCTGGACCGGCCCGAGGACGGCGCGTGAGCGACACGGGCGTTGTTCTAGTTATCTTTGCATGACTCTTGCATGAGCATCGAGCGCATCGTCGAGGGCCTGGAGCGGCGCGAGCCGGCGGCGCTGGCACGCGCCATCAGCCTCGTCGAGAACCAACGTGACGGCTTCGAGCGCCTGCTGTCCCACGTGCACGCCGGCTTGGGACGCGGGCGCACGCGGCGGATCGGCATCACCGGCCCGCCCGGCGCGGGCAAGAGCACCCTCACCGAGCGCCTGATCCAGCAGTTTCGCGCGCAGGACCTCACGGTCGGCGTGGTGGCGGTCGATCCCACCAGCCCGTTCACCGGCGGGGCGCTCCTGGGCGACCGCATCCGGATGGAGTCGGCCGGCGTAGATCCGAGCGTTTTTGTCCGCTCGATGGCGACCCGCGGCGCCCACGGCGGCCTCGCCACATCGACGGAGGAGGTCGCGGACCTGCTCGAGGCCTTCGGGTTCGAGCGGGTCCTGATCGAGACCGTGGGCGTGGGGCAGACCGA
>MNEL01000001.1 GCA_001917665.1 Gemmatimonadetes bacterium 13_1_40CM_69_22
CGCGCCTGGCAACAGGCGCGGCACGGTAACCCCCAGTCGGAGCAAGGCCAAGTAAGCAGCGAGACCCGGCCCGGGTCGTTGGAGCTGCGGGTAGGCCGCGCGAGGTGGCTGGCGACAGCCATCCCAGAGAGATGACCATCTGTCCGCCAACAGCGGATAAACAGAACTCGGCTTATGGCCCTACCCTCCACCTCCCCGTGACCTCGCCGTCGAGACCGTATCCCCCCCAATGGGAGCAGGTGGCCGACCTGCGGGTGTTCCGCACGACCACGCAGGAGTGGGAGAAGCTGATCGGGTGGCGCGCCGACATGCGGAAGCGCGGCTGGAAGCTGCTGCGCGTTTCGAGCGAGGGAACAGAGATGGTCGCCATCTTCGGCCGGACGAAGGCCGAGCGCGCCCAAGCGGTATGACCCGCCGACTGCTGGTGATGGGGGCGGCGCTCGCCGCCGCGTGTGCCTCGCGCAGCGGCGGCCCCGTCTCGGCCTCCGCTCCGGTCACCCCCGCCGCGACGGCGCCCTCCCCCCCAGCGCCGGGCGATCAGCCGGCGGCGCGCCGCTCCGATGCCGTCCGGTACGGGCCGAGCGCGCTGCGCTACCTGGTACACCGACGGGTGCACATCGAGCAGGCGCTCGGGGGGCAGACGCAGGTGCAGGACTTGGGGGTACGGGTTTACGTGGCCGCGACGATCAGCGGCCCGGCCGACAGCATCGGTTACCCCGCTACGTTCACCGTAGACTCGATGGTAGCCGATTCGGGCGCGCCGTTGCCGCCGCCCATCGCAGACAATGTAAGCCGGGCGCGGCGGCTCATCTTCAGCGGCCGGCTCGTTGCGCGCGGCGAATTCGTCAAGGCGATGCCGTCGGACAGCGCGCTCGCCCAGTCGCTCATTCAGCTGCTCGCGAACTTTCGCGACTTTCTGCCGCGCATTCCCGGAGACGGGCTGAAGCCCGGTGTCGCCTGGACCGACACGCTGGAGTCGACCCAGAAGGGGAGCAGCTCCGAGATCTCACGGCGGGCGATCCTCCGCTCCGCCGCCGCCGCGTGGGAAGACCATGCCGGCGCGCACAGCCTGCGCCTCGAGGCGAGCTCGACCTACCAGGTCGCCGGCGCCGGCCAGAACGCGGGTCAGCCGTTCGATCTCTCGGGGTCCGGCAGCGCCACGGCGGTCTCCTTCATCGCTGCCGACGGACGCTATCTCGGCGGGGAGTCGCGCGACTCGACGACGCTGACCGTCCGCTTGACGGTACAGGGCGTCGCCATCCCCGTGATCCAGGTGACCCACACGACTGTGGCGGTGCTGCCGTAGTGAGGGGCGGTCCGGCGGTGTGGCGGCCGGGCAGACCGTTCGCGCTGCTGCTCCTGCTCGCCTCCGGCGCCCCTGCACAGGTCGCTCCGAACCGCGCCACCCGCTACCTCCACCCCACAGACGTCACGGACGCGCGCGCCTTGTGGGTCAACCCTGCTGGGCTCGGCCGGGCCGAGCAGGCTTCGATCCACATCGACGTGACGGTGGGCGATCCGGGCTCCGGCGGCCGGCTGCGCCAGCTGACCACTGGCTTGAGCTCGCGCGGCTTCGCGCTGGGCTACCAACGGGATCTGTTCGACAGCGGCGTCCGCGGGCATACCTATCGCCTCGGGTTCGCGGGCGGCGAACGGCGCCTCGCCGCGGGCGTCGCGGCGGCACTATACCGCGGTGGGACGTCCGGCACTGGGTGGGACGTCGGAGTCCTGTACGATCTGACCCCCTCGCTCACGCTCGGCGCCACGGTCGCGAACCTCGGCCGCCCGGTGGTGCGCGACTCCACGCTGCCGGTCACCTACACTCCGGGGGCGACGCTGCGCCTGCCCGGCGCGCGCGCGGCGTTCTCGGCCGACGCGCAGATGACTGCGGACGGGGTGACAGGATACGCGTTCGGGGCGGCGGCGGAGCTGCGGCACGGGACGCCGCTCCCGCTCGGGATCCTGCTGCGCGTCGATACGGACCGCTCGCTCCGGCGCGCCGCGGTTGCGTTCGGCTTCTCATTGGGCGGGCAAGACCTGGTGGGCGCCGTCGCTACGACGCCCGGCGATATCGGGCGCCTCGACGCCATCGGCCTCTACGGCGTGTCCACGCGGCGCCTGGCCCGGCGCTAGTTACGGACGACGGACCGGCCCGGCGGAGCTCCCGGCGTCCTTGCCCAGCAGGTGCTGCAGCCGTGGTACCACCGCGTACATGTCACGAAACGAGAGCCTCCGAAATACCGTGTCCTGCCGCCCCCGCGGCAAACCCAGTATCAGACGGAAGCCGAGCCCGCCGCGCACCGCCGGGCTGAAGCCGGGGCGCACGGCGTCCCGGGGGTAGGCGCGCACGCGGTGCGGTGTCACGACCGCCACGGTCCCGCGCGCCACGACGAGCAGCGTGGTATCCTCCGCGCCTGCGGGCGCGAAGACATATTGGGCCACGTCGCCGGTCGCCAGCGCCCCCCGGTGCCGGAGCGGCTGGGCCACACTGTCGGGGATCGGGGCGCTGACCGAAAGCCGGGGCGGCGCGCCGAACACCGTGAATGCGACCAGGCCCGCGCCCGCGAGGAAGACGAGCCCCATGAGGGACTTGATCACGCGCGACGGGAAGCCGGCGCGCACCTGCACTGTCTCCCCGGTGGCCGCGGGAACCGCCTCGACGAGGGCCCCGCTCGCCTCCTCCGCCGTCTGATAGCGCTCGGCTGGATCCTTCGCGAGCATGCGAGCGACCGCCGTGGCGAGCGGTGCGGGCACGTCGCTGCGGTGCTCCCTGATGGGCGTCGGATCCGCGGTTGCCTGCTTCATGAGGATGGACTGCGCGGAGTCGCCGTCGAACGGCGGCTCCCCGGCGAGCATCTGGTACAGCAGGATGCCGAGCGAATAGATGTCGGAGCGGGCGTCGAGCTTGTCGCCAGTGGCCTGCTCGGGGCTCATGTACTGCGGCGTCCCGACCACCATTCCCTCGGTGGTCAGCTGCGAGCCGGAGGCCTCCTGAGCGGCCTGGGCGATTCCGAAGTCGGTGACCAGCACATGGCCGCCCGCGTCGAGCAGAATATTGTCGGGCTTCACATCCCGGTGCACCACGCCGTAGTGATGCGCGTAGCCGAGCGCGTCAGCGACCTGGCGCGCAATCGTGGCGGATTTGCGCACCGAGAGCCGCCGCTTCTTCTCGAGCAGCTGCCGGAGCGACGGGCCGTCGACGCACCGCATGACGATGTACAGCACCTCGTTCTGGTAGCCGCCGACCTTGTAGATCGGCACGATGTGCGGATGCTCGAGCCGGGCGACCGTGCGCGCCTCGCGCACGAACCGGACGGCGAGCGACGGGGACGGCGTGAGCCCGAGATCCACGACTTTCACCGCGACGTCGCGGCGCGGCCGATGCTCCCGCACGCGAAACACCGCGGCGAACCCGCCTTCGCCCAGCAGGTCGCCGACGGTAAATTCATCTCCCAGGGCTTGTTGCAGGCGTTGGCGCAACGTGGAGATATCGAGGGACATGACGGACGCGAAACCTAGGAAGGCACGTGCGGCGGCGCTAGGGACGGCGGTGCTCGCGCTCGCGTGGCTGCTGGGCGTCTGGCCGCCGCCGGTGTGGTGGCGGGATCATTGGCCGCGGGAAACGGCCATGATGCGAGAAGCGGAACGCGGGAACGATGGAAAGGGGGAACATTCCACCGCTCCATCCTTCCGTCCTACCGCCCTGAAGGACATGTCGCCCCTGCTGCAGCGTATGGTCATCATCGGCGAGGACTCGCGGTTTCGCAGCCACCACGGCATCGACCCCGCGGAGATCGCGGACGCGCTCGGCACGGACCGGGGCAGAGGCCTGTGGGGTGGGCTCGCGACCGCGTGGCGGAACCGCGACCGGTTGCGCGGCGCGAGCACGATCACCCAGCAGCTCGCGAAGAACCTGTACCTGTCTCCCTCGCGCAACCCGCTGCGGAAGGTGAAGGAGGGGGTGACCGCGCTACGCCTCGAACTGGCGCTCCCGAAGGACCGGATCTTCCAGCTCTACCTCGACGTCGTCGAGTGGGGGCCCGGTCTGTGGGGCGCGGACGCGGCGAGCCGCGCCTACTTCGGGGTGCCGGCCTCGCAGCTCGACGAGAGCCAGGCCGCCGCGCTGGCCGCGACCCTTCCCCACCCGCGCACGTCGAATCCGACGTTTCAGCCGGACCGCATGCTCGCGCGCCGCGATCTCATTCTGGCCCGGTACCACGGCGTGGAGGTGTACATCCCGCCTGCAGAGGAAACCGACACGCTGCAGGTGCCGGCGATCACCTTGCCACCGGTCGAGTCGCTGAAGGTCGAGGTGCCGACGCCGGGCGACACTGCGATCGATACGACGGCGCGGAAAGACAGCCTCTAGTCGACTAGACGCAGCGGCATCACCAGCGCCATGTAGCTCGCCGGATCATCCCACCCCACCGGCTCCACCGTTGAGGCACGCTCCGGCGCCTTGAAGGTGAGGCGGACTTCGTCCGTCGGCATATACTTGAGAATCTCGAGCAGGTACATCGCGTTGAAGCCGATCTCGAGCGGCTCGCCTTCGTAGGTGACCGGGAGCTCATCCTGCGCCTCCCCGAGGTCGGGCGTTTGGACCGAGAACTTCACCGCGCCGCCGGCGAACGCGAGCCGGATCCGATGAGTCTGGTCGCTCGCCACCACGCTCATGCGGCGCAGCGCGGCCGCCATCGCGGCCTTGTCCACCGTCGCCGCCTTGTCGTTTTCGCGCGGGATGACCTGCTCATAGTTCGGGTACGGCCCCTCGATCAGCCGCGAGAATACCAGGGTGCCGCCGGCCCGAAATCCGATGTGATTGTCGCTCTTGGCGACCTCGATCGCTTCCTCGGCGGCGAACAGGCGGCGGACCTGCTCCAGTGCCTTGGGCGGGACGATCAGGTCGGCGGTCGAGCCCCCCTTCGCCGGCACGTCCATCTTGGCCAACCGATGGCCGTTCGTCGCCACCATGCGCATCCGGTCGGGGCGCAGCTCCCACAACACGCCGTTCAGGATCGGCCGGCTCTCCTCGGTGGATGCCGCGAACGCGACGTGCCCGACCAGCTTGTGCACCACGCCCGCCGGCGCTTTCCACGCGCCGTCGAACTTCACGGCAGGGAATGACGGAAACTCCTCACGCGGCAGGCCAAGCAGCTTGAACTTCGACCGGCCGCATTCGATCCCGACCCGGGCCTCCCCCGCGGCCGTGACGCGCACCGGCCCGGAGGGCAGCTCGCGGGCGATGTCCACGAGCTTCTTAGCCGGCAGGGTCACGGCTCCGTCCGCGTCCACCTCTGCCGGCACCGTGGTGCTGACCGCGATGTCGAGGTCCGTGCCCGAGAGACGGATGCCTTGCTTGGTCGCCTCGACCAGGACGTTGGCGAGGACCGGCAGCGTGGTCTTGGCGGGGATAGCGGCCGCCACTGCGCTCAAGCCTTCCTGCAGTTGCTCTCGTGTGATCGTGAACTTCATCTGTGCTGTCGCCTCGCCGCGTTGTCGGTAAAGAATCTACTGCTATCCTACGATAGAACTACTAGTAGTAGTAGTAGAAGGCGGGGAAATGTTGGGGAATCGCCTAAGCCGCGCACGCCGCGTTCGGGTACTGGTCCCGCATGCATCTGACCCGAATGTTGGGAGTGTTGGTATCCGGGGGCTTCCCCACGCCGCGCGCGCCTTCCCACACCGGCCAACAACGTCGCTTCCCACATGTGGGCTAGAGTGCGGACAACTCCTGGCGGGCCATTTCGACGCGCTCCTTGAAGGTGCGATCCCGCACCATCTGCCGCTCCACCTTGTCGACCGAGTGGATCACGGTCGAGTGGTCCCGTCCCCCGAACGCCTGCCCGATCTCCACCAGCTGCATGCCGAGCATGTCGCGCGCGAGGTACATCGCGACCTGCCGTGGGATCGTCAGCGTCTTGGTGCGGGCCTTGGAGCGCAGTCCCTCGGGCGTCACCCCCCACCGACGGGCCACCACTTCCTGGACGCGATCGATGCTCGGCGTCGGCTGCGCGCCGTAGCTGGAGGCGTCCTCTCCCTGACGGATCTTGTCCGAGAGCGCCTCGCGGGCGAGCTCGATCGTCACCTCGCGGTTCTTGAGTGAAGCGAACAGCAGCAGCTTGATGATGCAGCCCTCGAGCTCTCGCACGCTCGTGCGCACGTGCTCGGCGATGAAGCGCAGCGCGTCGTCGGGGATGGTGAGCTCGAGATGGTCCTGCTCCGCCTTCTTGCGCAGGATGGCGATGCGGTGCTCGAGGTCCGGGTGCCCGATGTCGGCGACCAGCCCCCACTCGAAGCGCGAGATCAGCCGATCTTCGAGCCCGGGGATCTCCTTGGGCGGCCGGTCGGACGTCAGCACGATCTGCTTGTGCCCCTCGAACAGCGCGTTGAAGGTGTGGAAGAACTCTTCCTGCGTCATTTCCTTGCCTTCGAGGAAATGCACGTCGTCCACCAGGAAGAGGTCCACGTCGTTCCGGTAGCGGCGCCGGAACTCGGACATCGTGCGCGCGTGGATCGACTCGATGACCTCGTTGATGAACTGTTCGGCGCCGAAGTAGTGCACGCGCGTCCCGGGGTACTTTCCCAGCACGGCGTGCGCGATCGCCTGCATCAGGTGCGTTTTCCCCAAGCCCGTCGCGCCGTAAATGAACAGCGGGTTGTAGGTCTTGCCGGGCGCTTCCGCCACAGCGTGCGCCGCGGCGGCCGCGAGCTCGTTCGACTTCCCGATGACGAACGTCTGAAAGGTGTAGCGCTCGTTGAGGGGGGTTGTCGGCACGGCCGTCTTGTCGCCCGCCCCGGCCGCAGGCTCCCGCGGCGCGACGAAGAAGTCCATCTGCGGGCGCTGCTGGCGGTCCTCCTGCACGCGGAACACGACGGCCGTGGGACGGCCGAAGACGCGCTCCGCGGCGCGCGCCAACACGGTGGCGTGCTTCTGCTCGTTCCACTCGACCGCGAATTGGTCCGGCGCTCCGACGATCAAGCGATCGTCGTCGAGGGCGATCGGCACCGCGGGCTCGAGCCAGGTGCGGACGGTCGCGTCGGGAAGTTCGCGCCGCGCCTCGTCGAGGAGGCGCCTCCAGGCTTCTCTTGTAGACTGCTCCATCCGCGAATGACGAGAGGTGGGACGTCCAGCAAGGGCGGCCCGAAACTACGCCTCGCATGTGGAAAAGTCAACCTTGACCGCTCTGGCGAAACCGGTGTACGTTTCCCGGCCTCACGAGAGGAATCTATGGGTCCGTCGTACCGGCCGCGCAATCGGCGGCGCATCAACAAGCATGGCTTTCGGGCGCGGATGAAAACGGTATGGGGCCGCGCCGTGCTGTCCCGTCGGCGCAAGAAGGGACGCAAGCGCCTCGTCGTCCGCCTGCCGTCCAAGCACCGGAGTCGCTAACGCGCGAGCGGTTTCCGCGCCGCGTGCGCCTCGCGCGTGGCTCGGACCTCACAGCCTGCTGGGATCAGGGGCGCCGCTTGCGCACTCCGCACCTCGATCTCGCCTGGCGTCCCAATCGAGCGGGCCACCCGCGGACGGGGATCGTCGTCCCCCGCTTCCAGTTCACCGCCGTGGCTCGCAACCGTTTGCGGCGTCGCGTGAGAGAGATTCTGAGACGCCACACGCTGGCATCACTGCCTCCGGTCGACCTCGTCGTGCGCGCGAAGCGCGTCGCGTACGCCGCCTCATTTGCAGTCCTGCGCGCCGAATTGACCGACGTGGTGAGGCGCATCACGTGAGCGTGGGGCGTTGGCCGCGACGCGCCGCCGTGACGCTAATCCGCGGATACCAGATGACCCTGTCGCATCTGGTCCTCACGCAGTGTCGGTTTACACCGTCCTGCTCGCAATACACGCTTGAAGCGATCGAACGCTACGGCGTGCTGAGAGGAAGCTGGCTCGGCATGAAGCGCATCCTCCGCTGTCACCCGCTGCATCCCGGCGGCTACGATCCGGTGCCGTAGCGAACCATAAGGACCGCCTGTGGAACGACGCGTCATTCTGGCGTTCATTTTGATGCTCATCGTGCTAGTGCTGCCGGGCATCTTGTTTCCTCCGAAGAAGACGGCGGACCGGCGGACGGGCGGTCAGGCGGTCGGTGACACCGCGCGCGCCTCGAACGCGGCACCCGCGGCCCCGATCCTGCCCGAGCTCGCGGCCGCTCCGTCCGTCTGTCCGCCCGTCCGCTCGTCCGCCCCTGGCTCGGCCGCCGCGCCCGCCGAGACCGTGTGGGTCTCTTCGCCGCGCGCCCGGTTTGGCTTCAGCGCCGCCGGGGCGCGGCTCGTACACGCGGAACTGCTTGATTACAAGTCATTTGCGCCGGGTGACACGGGCGCCCCGGTCCAGCTCGTGCCGGTGGGCCGGCCGGCGCTCGCCCACTGCCTCCTCGTCGGCACCGATACGATCTCGCTCGCCGACTGGCGCTTCACGCCGAGTGTCGCGGCGCTCAGCGTCCGGCGCGACAGCATGCCGCTGACGTTCACGGCCGAGCGCCGCGGTGCGCGGGTGACCCTCGCGTACGTGTTCTTCCCCGACGAATACCGTTTTCAGGTCCGGGGCCAGGTCACCGGCCTGGGCCCAGCGGGCGCCGTGCTGCTCGTCGGCATGGGGGACGGACTGCGGTCCGTCGAGGCGGACACGATGGACGATTTCCGCCACTTTGCGGTCGTGACCAAGGCCGCGAAGACGCAGAGCATGGCGTTCCAATCGCTCAAGCCGGGCGCGGTGAAGCTGCTCGACGGCCCGTTCGAGTGGGCCGGCTTCAAGTCGAAGTATTTCCTGGCGGCGGCGCTCGCGGTCGAGGAGAACCAGCCGCGGTTCGGTGGCGGCATTGCGGTCGGCGGGCCGGTGACGGTGACCACGTCGTCGTTCTTCAGCGGTCGCGCCGGGGTGGCGACGCGCACGACGCTGGCCCTCACCCTCCCCGTCCCGCCCTCCGGAGACTTCCGCTACGACGTGTACACGGGACCGCTCGAGTACCGGCGGCTCGCGCGCCTGGGCCACGACCTGGACGATGCGAACCCGTACGGCGGCGTGCTCCGGCCGATGATCCAGCCGGTGTCGATCCTCGTGGTCAACATCCTGATCTGGATGCACGACCGCCTCTCGCTCGCGTACGGGTGGGTGCTGGTCATCTTCGGCATTCTCGTCCGGGCGCTGCTGTGGCCGCTGAACCAGAAGGCGATGGAATCGAGCATCCGGATGCAAGCCGTGGCCCCGCTCATCAAGGAGACGCAGGAGCGCCACAAGAACGATCCCGAACGGCTGCAGCGCGAGATGTTGCGCTTGTACAAGGAGCACCACGTCAACCCGCTCGGCGGCTGCCTGCCGATGCTGATTCCGATGCCGGTGCTGTTCGCGCTGTTCTTCGTGTTCGCGAACACGATCGAGTTCCGCGGCGTCGCGTTCCTGTGGCTCCCCGACCTGTCACGCGCCGATCCGTACTACATCATCCCCGTCGTGATGGGGTTGTCGATGTTCGTGCTGTCCAAAGTGGGCCAGATCGGCGTGCCCCCCAACCCGCAGACGAAGACGATGCTGTACTTCATGCCGGTCTTCATGACGCTCTTGCTCCTGCGGTTCGCCTCCGGCCTGAACCTCTACTACGCCGTGAGCAACATCTTCAGCATCCCGCAGCAGTACCTCATCGCCCGGCGGCGGCTGCGCGAGCAGGGGAAGCGAAGTTAGGGAAGGGGGAAGAGGGAAGGGGGAAGGGTGCTCTCCGATCCGATCGTCGCCCTCGCGACGCCTCCCGGCCGATCCGCGCTCGCGGTGATCCGCCTGTCGGGCGTGGGCGCCTTCGCCGTGACGCGACGTTGTCTCCGGCCGTTCCATCCGGATCGCCCCCGCGCCGCCTGGCGCGCCCAGCTGCTCCACCCCGCGTCGGGTGAGCTGATCGACGAGGTGCTCGCCGCGTGCTTTCCGGCGCCACGCTCCTACACCGGGCACGACCTGGTCGAGATCTCGACGCACGGCGGCCTGCTGGTTCCCGCGGAAGCCGTGGCGGCGCTGGTGGCGGCGGGTGCCCGGCTGGCGCGTCCCGGAGAGTTCACGCGCCGGGCGGTGCTCAACGGCAAGCTCGATCTGCTGCAGGCGGAGGCGACCGCGGACCTGATCGACGCCGGGTCGCCGGCGCAGCGCCGGCGCGCGCTGCAGCAGCTCGACCGCGGTCTCTCCGGGCGGCTCGCGGCGCTGCGTGCGGAGCTACTCGAGCTCGAGGCGCTGATCGCGTACGACATCGATTTCCCGGAGGAGGACGAGGGTCCCGTGAGCCCGGCGCGCGTGACGGCGGCGTGGCGAGCGGTGCGGGAGCGGATCGCGGGGCTCGTCGCCACGGCGCCCGAAGGGGAGCGGCTGCGTGAGGGTGCGCTGCTGGTGATCGCGGGCCGCCCCAATGCGGGCAAGTCCTCGCTGTTCAACGCCCTGCTCGGGCGCGAGCGGGCGATCGTCACGGAGGTGCCCGGCACGACCCGCGACGCGATCGAGGCCTACGCCGTGATCGCGGGGTTCCCGTTCCGGCTGGTCGACACCGCGGGCCTGCGCGACAGCGACGATCGGGTCGAGAAGATCGGCATCGAAGTGGCTCGACAATATCTCGGCGCGGCGGATCTAGTGCTGTTTTGCCGCGACGCGGGGAGCGAGATGAGGGATGCGGAGTCGGAGCGGTTCGTGGCCGCGTGCCACGCGCCGGTCGTCGAGGTGGTGACGAAGGTCGATCTCGCCGCCCGGTCGCCTGACGGCCTCGGCGTGTCGGTCGTCACGGGAGACGGAATTGAAGCGCTGCGGGCGCGGCTCGCCGAGGCCGCCTTCGGCCGGCTGCTCGCGCTCGGCGACGTCGAGCCGGTGGTCACGCGAGCGCGCCACCGTGCGGCGCTCGAGCGGGCGCTCGCCGAAGTGGACGCGTTTCATGTCGCGCGGGTGCAACACGTGGATGCGGCGGCGACGGCGACCCATCTGCGTGCCGCCGTCGGTGCGCTCGACGACCTGATCGGCGCAGTCACGCCGGAGGACGTGTTGGATCGGGTGTTCGCGAGCTTCTGCGTGGGGAAGTAGTGGTGCGCGCTGCTTGCCGAGTGTTGCGGCGCGGCGCATGTTTTCAGCTCCCCCTCTCCGGAGCGTCATGTGAATCTCCTCAGACTGCCCGCCTGCACTCTCGTGCTGGCGGTCCTCGCCGCTTCCTGTACCCATGACGCCCGACGCTTGGCAGGCCCAGACCGCGGTCCGAGCTTCTCGGGCGTCGCGTCGAACAGTCAGCGCCCGCTCTGGACCGACGCCGACGACTACGTCGTCGAGTACGCCGGCTCCGGCGCGCAGCTCGGCGCTGCCGTCGCGGCCGCTGGCGGCCACCTCGTTCGGATCCACCCCGAGGTCAACGTCGCGACGGTGGACAAGCTCTCGGCCGCTGGCGCGGCGCAGCTGGCCCGCGCTGCGACCGTTCGCAGCGTGACGCGGGACGTACTGATGCAGTTCGTGCCGTCGGTCGAGAACGCACACTTCCAGCTGGCGGTCGACCCCGGCGTCGCTACTGTGTCTCCCGCGACCACCCTCGACCCCTCGCAGGCCATCCGGTTCCAGCGGTGGCAGTGGAACATGCGCGCCATCCATGCGAACCAGGCGTGGCCCACGGGGATCCAGGGACAGGGGGCACGCGTGGCGATTCTCGACACCGGCATCGACGACACCCATCCCGAGCTCACGGGCTGCGTGGATCGGACGCTGAGCCATGCCTTCGTGCTGAACCAGAACACCACGGGTGGCTTCCCCGCCTGGGGTGACGACAACCTGCACGGCACGTGGGTCGCGTCGCAGATCTGCAGCAACGCCTTCGTGCTCGCGAGCATCGCGCCGCAGGCGACGCTGATCGCCGTCAAGGTGCTCTCGAAGACGGGCAGCGGCACGTTTGGGGGCATCATTGCGGGCGTGCTCTATGCAGCGAACCTGCGCGTCAACGTGATCAACATGAGTCTCGGCGCCTACATCCCCCGCAACGAAGACCGGCTCGGCCGGCTGAATGCGCTGCTCGCGAAGGTGGACAACTACGCCGCCTCGAAGGGCGCGCTGGTCGTGGCAGCCGTGGGCAACGATGGCGTGAACCTCGACTCGGATCGGGATTCGATCGAGATCCCGGCCCAGAGCGGCTCGACGATGGGGATCAGCGCTACGGGACCCATCGGGCAGGCCAACTTCGACCAGCTCGCCGTGTACTCGAACTTCGGCCGGTCGGGAGCGGCGGTAGCGGCGCCAGGCGGAAACCTGCTCCCGGACGGGAGCGTGGCGACCCTGCTCGACCTCGTCGCCGGGGCGTGCAGCCGGCAGACGCTCAACCCGGACTTCGCCGACTGCCGCAGCGGGATCGGCTACGTCTTCGGCGTCGGTACGAGCGGCGCCACGCCGCACGCTGCGGGCGTGGCCGCCCTGGTCAGCAGCCGGTTCGGGAATTCGCTCACCGCCGGCCAACTGCGCACCCGGCTCGAGCAGTCCGCCGACGATCTCGGCAAGCAGGGTGTAGATCTCTTCTACAGCCACGGGCGGATCAACGCGTTTCGCGCCGTGACCCAATAGCCTAGATTGAAGTACGAGGGCGGCGGGTGCCTGACGTGGGACCGCCGCCCTTTTTTTTCATCGGCCACCGTGGTGGGGCGGCGGCTCCGAGGAGGGTACGGGTTGATGGATGCTGAGGCGGGCACGGCTCCGGCGATGCGCTCCCCCGAGCGTTGGCTGGCCGTCCTCCGGATCGCCGTCGGCGTCTGGTTCGCCAAGGCGCTGTTCACGAAGCTGTCGGTCACGCTGCTGTGGGGGTTTCTCCCCGTTCCCAGCGCGTCGGACCGCTGGCTGCACGTGATGCCGCTGCTCGTCGGGAAGTACGCCGAAGGGAACCCCGTTGGGTTCTTCCGGGATTTCATGCAGCACACCGTCATCGCGCACAGCGGCCTGTTCGCCCAGCTGACGGCGTTCGGGGAAACGGCGGTCGGCCTCGGTCTGGTGTTCGGCTGCCTCACGGCACTCGCCTCCGGCATCGGGCTCTTCCTGGTCGTCAACTACGGACTGGCGGTGCAATGGCAGGGCTCGGCGCAGCAGGGATTCCACTACATGCTGATCACGAGCCTGATCGTCATCCTCGCGGCGCGCGCGGGACGGACGTGGGGGGTGGACGGCTGGGCGCGGGCGCGGCGCCCTGGCTCCTGGCTGGCGCGGCTACCGCTCGGCTAGGGAAGCTTTGCACAAGTCGCGCGCAGTCGGGCGTGGGGGCGTCGCCCGCGTCACACGCGAGTCACTATGGAATGACCGGCTCCCGATCGCAGGACGTAGGTTA
>MNEL01000047.1 GCA_001917665.1 Gemmatimonadetes bacterium 13_1_40CM_69_22
CCCCCACCAGCATCCCGCGTGCCACTTCGCACGCCCGGTACAGCTCGGCGAGCGGCACCGTCTCCTCGTGCGCCGCAACCTGGAAGACCGAGTCCGCCGAGGTGTACACGATCCACTTCCCGGTGCGCTGGTGCTCTTCGCCCAGCTCGGCGATGATCGCCGTCCCCGACGCCGCCCGGTTGCCCAGATACCCACGACCAGTGCGTCGCGCGAATTCGTCCAGCAACGACGTCGGGAAGCCGTCCGGATAGGTGCGGAACGGCTTGTCGAGCAGCACGCCGCAGATCTCCCAGTGCCCGGTGGTCGAGTCCTTCCCGTGGGACTTGGGCAGCGCCACGCCGTACGCGGCGCTGGGCCGAATGCTGCCGCTGAGCCCGCGTAGCGGCCGGCATAGCCCCAGCCCCAGCCGCTCGAGGTTGGGGAGCCTGAGGCCACCCACGGCGCGTGCCACGTTGCCGAGCGTGTCGCTCCCGGCGTCGCCGTAGGCCGCGGTGTCCGGGGCCGGCCCGATCCCCACGCCGTCGAGCACGATGATGGCAGCACGTCTCACCGGTAGATACGCGGCAGCCGAGCGCCGAGTCCGGTCAAGAACTCGCGCTGCAGCTCGCCGCTCCAGGCCGCGAATTGCTCCAGCGTGATGACGCCGCCCCCCCCGTCGGCCGCCCCGACGAGCGTCGCCACATCCCCTACGGCCGCGGGCCCGTCGCCTACGTCCAGCATCGTCAGATCCATGGTCACGAGGCCGATGATCGGGCACGGCCGCCCGCGCAACAGCACCTGCGCCCGGCCCGACGCGCCCAGCGAGCGCCGCAAGCCGTCGGCATAGCCGATGCCGAGCGTCGCGATAGTCGTGTCGCGCGCCGCGGTCCACGACGCGTTGTAGCTCACGCTGTCGCCGGCGCGCACGCGCCGCACCGCCACCACCCGCGCCCGCACGCTCACCACCGGCTTCCCTTCCGGCAGCCCGTCGCCCGGCGAGCCGCCGTACAAATAGACGCCGGGGCGCACGGCGTCGAACGCGAAGGTGTGGCCTTTCAGCGCCGCGGCGCTGTTGGCGACGTGCAGCACCGCCGGCCGCCGCGCCAGTCGCCCCACCGCCAGCTGGAAACGCTCGAGCTGCTGCTCGGCGGAGCCGTCGTTGCGCTCGGCCGAGTGGAACTGAGTGTAGCAGCCCTCGAGATAGGGCGTGTCGAGGAGATCGGCGAGCGGCTCGACTTCGTCCCAGCGCACGCCGGAGCGCCCCATCCCGGTGTCGATCTCGAGGTGGAATGCCCCTCCCCGCGCCCCGCGCGCGATCCAGTCGGCCACGGTGCGGCCGTCTCCCAGGGCCGGCGTGAGCTGCCGCTCGCGGTAGCCGTCGAACAGGTCGTCCCGGGCCGGGGTGAAAACGAGCACGGGGCGCGTGATGCCGGCGGCGCGCAGCTCGGCGCCCTCCTCGATGGTCGCGACGCCGTAGCCCCACGGGTCGAGCGCTTCCAGCGCCTGGGAAACAGCAACGGCTCCCACCCCGTACGCGTTCGCCTTGACCACCGGGAGGAGCCGTGTGCCCGCCACGCGTGCGACGGTGCGGGCGTTTTCGACAACCGCGGCGAGGTCCACTTCGACCCAGGCGCGCGCGTCGCGCCCACTCGTTGACACGTTCACAGGCGCGCGAAAGCTAACCCGCCGTAATGTGTAAATGCAAGGCGAAAAAGGGGTTAAACTCCAGGGTACCATGTCCGACTCCGCCCTCGCCCGCGCCCTCGCGCTGGTGCGCGACCTGCGGGCCCGCTGCCCCTGGGACCGCGCGCAAACGCCGCAGACCCTCCGCCCCTATCTGGTCGAGGAAGTGCTCGAGCTCGATCAGGCCTTGAAGCACGACGATGCTGCGGCCCTGCGCGACGAGCTGGGCGACCTGCTGCTCCACCTCGCGTTCCAGATCGTCATCGGCGAAGAGCGCAAGACGTTCGACGCCGAGTCCGTCACGCGCGCGCTGGAAGAGAAGATGTGGCGACGGCATCCGAAGCTCTTCGGGCACGCCGAGACGCCGGACCATGAGGGCTGGGAACGCGTGAAGCAGAGGGAGAGGGGAGAAGGGAGAGGTACGCTTCGTGGCCTGCCGCCCACCCTGCCGCCGCTGCTCATGGCGTTCCAGCTGCAGGAGCGCGCCGCGGGGGTCGGGTTCGACTGGCCGGATGCGAGCGGACCGATGCTGAAGATTAAGGAAGAGCTGGTCGAGCTCGAACGGGAGACGGGAGCCGGGAGCCGGGAGGCGATCGCGGATGAGATCGGCGACCTCTTGTTCGCCGTCGTGAACCTGGCGCGCAAGCTGGCCATCGATCCCCGCGCCGCGCTCGAGCAGGCGAACGACAAGTTCACGCGGCGGTTCGAGGGCGTGGAACAGCTCGCCGAGCGGCGCGGGATCGAGATCGGGCGGGCGACGCTCGCCGAGCTGGACCGGCTGTGGGACGAGGTGAAGACTCAATCCTTGTAGGGATCGAACTCCTCCGCCCCCGCCATCACCACGATGAGCGGGCGCAGCACCTGTAGCACCTCGACGGTCGGCCCCTGCGCCGCGAGCACGTCGGGCAGGCGGCGGTACACGTGCGGGCTCTCGTCGGTGCCCCCGCCGCGCAGGATCACGTGCTTGCGCTCGACCCACTCGAGCATCATCTCCCGCGAGACGGCCCCGGGCTTGATCACCTGGCCGCGCCGCGTGCGCTTGCCCGCCGCGGCGGTGCGGCTCATCACCCGGCCCGCGCCGTGCACCGTCGAATACAGCGCGCGCGCCTGCAGCTGCCGCACGGCGGGATCGTCCGACGCGACGCCCTGGATGATCACCGCGTCGTCCCCCATCGAGCCGCCGACGAAGCCCTTCTGGCCGGGGAACGCCGGCGTCGCACCCTTGCGCACCACGTACAAGCGCTCGCCACCGTGCTCTTCCTGCCAGGCGAAGTTGTGGTGGTTGTGCACCAGCTCCACCTCGCGCCCGCCGAGTAGCGCCACCACCTTGCGCGCCACCCACTCGCGGCCGGCGTAGGCGTACCGACCCGCCAGGTTCATGAGGTGCCAATAGGCATCGCCTACCGGCGTCGTCACGTCGAGCAGGGTCTCGCGCTCGGGGACGTGCTCGCCCCAGGCGCGGTTCTGCCCCAGCGCAAGGAAGCCGTGCGCCACGCCGAAGCCGAAGCCGCGCGAGCCGAAATGCACCCCGACCCAGATACGGTCCGCCTCATCGGCGAAGACGTCCACGTAGTGGTTGCCGCTGCCCACCGTCCCCAGCTGGTCGCGCGCCTTGGCACGCAACCGCTCGCGCTCGTGGTTGCCCGGCACGGCGTCCCACGCCGGATCCTCGAACAGCGGGTCGTCGCTGGGCGCGTCATCGGCGCGGTTCTTCCGCCCCATCCCGAAGGAGATGGTGTCCTGGATGCCGTCCGCCAGCGCGGAGAGGTGCGCGACCAGCTGGGCCCGGGTCAGGTCGGTGCGGATCGCGGCGTTGCCGCACGCGATGTCGAACCCCACGCCCACCACCGACACCTGGTTGCGGTACGCCGCTACGCCGCCGATGGGCATGACGTACCCCAAGTGCCCGTCCGCCATGAGCGCGGCGCGCTCGGCCCGGCTCGCGACGTCGCGCAGCTGGTCCAGCGTCTTGGGCTCGTGGGTCCCGAAGATCTGCGGCTCGGTCATACCTATTTGGGTCCCTTCCCTCTCGCCAGAGCCAGCGGGCCTGTCATCCTGAGCGCCGCAGGCGCGAAGGATCTGCGGTTGAGCACCAAGCAGATCCTTCGCGCGCGCGTTTCGCGCGCTCGCTCAGGATGACAGCGCCGAACGCGACATAGCGACCCGGAATTGCCACACGATGACATACACGGTCTCCTCACGGCCACAGCTTGTACAACGTCCGCGGAAACGCGATCGCCTCGCGCACGTGCGGGATCCCGCAGATCCACGCCACCGTCCGCTCGACCCCGAGGCCGAACCCAGCGTGTACGAAGGTGCCGTACTTCCGGAGATCCAGATACCAGCTGTACGCCTCCTCGGGAAGGTGCTCCGCCCGGATGCGCGCCAGCAGCTTGTCGTAGTCGTCCTCGCGCTGGCTCCCGCCGATGATCTCCCCGTACCCCTCCGGCGCCAGCATGTCGTTGTTCAACACGGTGCGGGGATCGGCGGGGTTCTCCTTCATATAGAAGGCCTTCACGACGCGGGGGTAGTTGTAGACCATCACCGGGCGGTCGTACTGTTTAGCAAGCAGCGTCTCCTCGTCGCCCCCGATGTCCTGGCCCCAGGCGATATCACTCCCTAACGCCTTGAGCTTTTCCACCGCGTCGGTGTAGGAAATCCGGGGGAACGGCGGCCGGATGCGCTCGAGGGGCGCCGTGTCCCGCTCCAGCTCGGCCAGCTCGGTCTTCCGCCGCTCGAGCGCGCGCGCCACGATATAGGCGACGAATTCCTCCTGGAGCTTCATATTGTCGTCGGAGTCGTTCCAGGCGACCTCCGGCTCGACCATCCAGAATTCGGTGAGGTGGCGTCGCGTCTTGGATTTCTCGGCACGGAACGTGGGCCCGAAGCAGTACACCTTGCCGAGCGCCGCGGCGGCGGCTTCGACGTAGAGCTGCCCCGTCTGCGCCAGGTACGCGGTGCCCAGGTCGAAGTACTCGGTGGCGAACAGATGCCCCGCCGCCTCGCCGATCGCGCCAGTGAGAATCGGCGTGTCGACCAGCACGAAGTTGCGCTCGTAGAAGAAGTCGCGGATCGCCTGGATCACCTCGTGGCGCACGCGGGCGATCGCCACCTGGCGCCGGCTGCGCAGCCACAGGTGTCGGTGCTCGAACAGGAACGCGGTGCCGTGCTCTTTCGGGGTGATGGGGAACTCGGGGCTCGGCCCGAGGATCTTCAGGTCGGCGGCCGTGAGCTCGACGCCCCCCCCTCCCGGTGCGCGTGGGTCGGCGCGCACCGTGCCCGTTACCTCGAGCGACGTCTCTTGGGTGAGCTTCCCGAACGCGTCCCAGGCGGCGTCGGAAACGTCCTTCTTGGACAGGACCGCTTGGAGATAGCCCGTGCCGTCGCGCAGCACCACGAAGGCGATCTTGCCGCTCGAGCGCGTGGTCATCACCCAGCCCCGCACGGCGACCGTCTGGCCCGCGAGCCGCGGCAGTGCTTCGATGCGATGAGCGTCAGGCATAGGCGCGGCATACTAGTGGCGGGGTTTTGGGCTGTCAACGCGACGGCCTGCGTGGCGCCGTACGTGCCGCCCGCGAACCTCGGCCCGCCGCGCCAGGAGACGAGCTGGCCCGCGTACCTGGGCACCCCGCGTCACGACGTCTGCGTCGCCGAGTCGCTCAACGCCGACCCGCGGCCGCTGTGGCACACCGGCGTCGGCCGGGCGGTCCGCGGCAGTCCCGCCCTGGGCGAGAGCGTGATCGTGGTCGGCGTCGCCGACCGGGTCGTGGCGCTGGTCGACCGCGCCACCGGCCAGGCCCTGTGGCGCGCCCGCGTCGGCGGCACCATTCACGGCGGTCCGCTGCTCGACGGAGACCGCATCTACGTCGCGACCGAAGCGACGCCCGACGCGCGCGTCTACGCTCTCCGGCTGCGCGACGGGCAGACGGTGTGGAGCACCAGGACCGAGGGCATCGTGGCGCCGCTCGCCCTGGACGGCGACACGCTGTACGCGGCGACCGAGACCGGCACCGTGCTGCGACTCGAGACCGAAGCAGGGAAGGTCATCTGGCGCCGGCGGCTGGGCGGCGGGGCCCGCGCGGCCCCCATCCCCTCGGCGGAGGGCGTCATCGTCGCCACGACCGCCGACACTGTGTACCTGCTGGAGCGCGCCACGGGCCAGGTGCGCGGGCGGCTCCCCACGCCCGGCGCGGTGATCGCGGCGCCGGCGCTCGACGGCACGCGGCTCTACGCCGCTACGACCGCCGGCCGGATGCTGGCGATCGAGCTGCCGGCGCTGAGCGTGGCCTGGGACCTGCCGGCCGGGGACGCGGTGTTCGGCGCTCCCGTCGTGGCGCACGATACGGTGTACGTGCTGGCGCGCAACGGTACGCTGTGGCTCGTCCCAAAGGACCGCCCGTCCGAGGCGCGCAGCTACGCGCTGGGCATCACGGCGACGGCGGGACCGATGCCGGTCGCGTCCGGCGTGCTGGTCGCGAGCGTGAGCGGCGAGGTGCTGCTCGTCGACCGGCGATCCGGCGCCATCCTGTGGCGCATCGAGCTCGACGGGCCCATCGAGCAGCCGCCGCTGGTGCGGGACCGGCAACTGGTGATCGTCGCCGGCCGCGGCGACATTCAGGCATACCGATGAGACGAACGGCTTGCCTGCTGAGCGGCTTTGCGCTGCTGACGGCGATGTGCATGTCGGCACAGGCGCGCGACAGTCTTCCACGTCCCACGTTTCACGTTGCCAGTCGCTCGCGGGGAACGGGGAACGTGGGACGTGCAACGGTTCACTGGGGCAAATGGCTCGCCGCCGGCAGCGCCGTCGCGTTCTCGGTGATGGGCGCGCACGAGCACAGCCGCTCGAACGGGGAGTTCAGCCAGCTGCTCACCCTGTGTCGCGCCAACAACGACGACTGCCTGCTCGGTACCGACGGTACCTACCTGAACCCCGCCGCGGAGCAGCTGTACCAGACCTCTATCCACTTCGACCGCCGCGCCCGGCTGCGCCTGCTCGCCGGTCAGGCGACGCTGCTCGTCGCCGCGGGCCTGTTCATCGCCGACCTGACGCATCAAGCGAGCGGGCCGGAGAACAAGCCGTTCGCGCCGCTGAAGGTGGGGCTGGACAGGCGAACTGGCGGGGCGCTGGTAGGTGTCCGGCTGACGTTCTAATGCGGAATGCGGAGTGTCGAATGCGGAATGTAAGTGTAGGCGTCGTGCCGCACGATACTCACCCTTACACTCCGCATTCCGCATTCCGCACTCCGCACTCGCTTCACCCCACCCTGAACAGCTCAAACCCCCGCTCGTACCTCGTCACGATCCGCTCGCGATAGGCCGCATGCTCCGGCCGGGCGAGCGCCGGATCGCGCGCAATGACTTCTCCCGCCGCGCGGCGCGCCGCCTCGAGCAGCGGCAAGTCGGTCTCGAAGTTGGCGTAGCGCAACGGCACCCCACCCGACTGACGGGCCCCGGCAAGCTCGCCCATGCCGCGCTCCCGTAAGTCGAGCTCGGCGATCTTGAAGCCGTCCGTCGTCTCGGTGAACGCCTTGAGCCGGGCGGCCGCCTGCGGGACGTTCGAGAGCAGGATACAGTGGCTCGCGGCGGCGCCCCGGCCCACGCGGCCGCGCAGCTGGTGCAGCTGCGCGAGCCCGAAGCGCTCCGCGTGCTCGATCAGCATCACCGTCGCGTTCGCCACGTCGATCCCCACCTCAATCACGCTGGTCGCGACGAGGATCTGGACCGCGTTGTCACGGAACGCGCGCATCGTCGCGTCCCGCTCGTCGGGACTCAACCGCCCGTGCACGAGCCCGACGCGGAACTCGGCGAACACCTGCCGCAGGTCTTCGGCCATCGTCGTCGCCGCTTTCAGGTCGGCGCGCTCCGACTCGTCGATCACGGGATAGATGACGTACGCCTGACGCCCCGCGGCGCACTCGGCGCGGATGAACTCGTAGATCTTCTTGCGCGCGGCGTCGGTGCGCAGCGCGGTCTTCACGGCGCCCCGCCCTGGTGGCCGCTCCCGCAGCTCCGTCACGTCGAGGTCGCCGTACAGCGTCAGCGCGAGCGAGCGCGGGATCGGGGTCGCCGTGAGGAGCAAGACGTCGGGGGCGTCCCCCTTCTCCACGAGGGCAGCGCGCTGCTCCACGCCGAAGCGGTGCTGCTCGTCCACCACGGCGAGGCCCAGGCGGTGAAATTTGACCGACTCCTGGATCAACGCGTGCGTCCCCACCACGAGGCGCGCCGCCCCACGCGCGATGCGCTCCCGCGCGGCGCTCTTCTCCGCCGGCGCCAGCCGGCCGATCAGGAGCTCCGGCCGGAGCTCGAGCGGCTGGAGCAGCCGCGTGAGCGTCGCCCCGTGCTGCTCGGCGAGCAGCTCGGTGGGCGCCATGATCGCGGCCTGGTAGTCGTTCTCCACGGCGAGCAGCATCGCGAACAGCGCCACCACCGTCTTGCCGGTGCCGACGTCGCCCATCAGCATCCGATGCATGCGGAGCGGCGCGGTCATGTCGTTCGCGATCTCGCGCACCGCGCGCCGCTGGTCCTCGGTGAGCTCGAAAGGGAGATGCTCCTTGAGCCGCGTGGTGAGCTCCTTCTTGAGCGCGAACGCGATCCCCGCGCGGGCGCGCTTCGCGAGATGGCGCGCGCGCGCCTGCACGAGCTGCTGGTCGAAGAACTCGTCGAACGCGAGGCGGCGCCGGCCGGCCTCGGCGTCGTCCAGGTCCCGAGGCCGGTGCACGGCGGCGAGCGCCGGGCGCAGCTCGGGAGTCCCCACGGCGGCGCGCAGCCGCGGTGGATGGGGATCGCTGACGAGCGCAAGCAGGGCGTCCAAGTGCTGGTGGATGAGCCCGCGGATCTGGCGGTGCGTCAGGCCTTCGGTCGCCGGATACACCGGAAGCACCAGGCCGCGGTCGGGACCCGCCTCCCCCTGGTCCGCCAGTACGACGAACTCCCGGGGGACGAGCTGGCGCCCGTGGTAGTAGCGCACCGGGCCGGTGACGAGGAGCAGCTGCCCCTGCTTGATTTGACGCTCGAGGAAGGGCTGGCCCGGCCAGGCGCACTCGAGCAGGCCGCTCTCGTCCCGGAGCACCGCCCGGAACACGCGCAGCCCGCGCCGCGTCGGCAGCACCCCAGTCGTGACCACCTGTCCGACGCAGTTGACCTCCTGCCCCACGCGCGCGCGCGCCAGCGGCGTGACCGCGGTCGCATCGAGGTAGCGATGCGGCGTGTGATACAGGAGGTCACCAACGGTGCGGATGCCGAGCCGCGCCAGCGCCTCGGCGCGCTTCGGTCCGACGCCTTTGAGATATTTCACGGAGGTCACGAGCTGCAGCGTCACTCCCCTTCCCCCTCTCCCCTTCCCCGGCAGTTCACCCGCTCACCAAACGCTTCGCGTAGGACTGGGCGGCGAACACTTCGAGATCCTCGAGCCCCTCCCCTGTACCGACAAAACGGACCGGCACGCGTACCGCGCGCTGTACGGCGACCACGCTCCCGCCCTTCGCGGTGCCGTCGAGCTTGGTGACGATCAAGCCGGTGAGCGGCAGCCCCGCGGCGAACGCCCGCGCCTGCTGCACGGCGTTCTGGCCCACCGTGCCGTCCAACACGAGCAGCGACTCGTGCGGGGCGCCGGGCCGCTGCTTCGCGACCACGCGCACGACTTTCTTGAGCTCCTCGAGCAGCCGCTCCTCGGTGTGCATGCGGCCCGCCGTGTCCACGAGTACCGTGTCGACCCCACGGGCGCGGGCCGCCGCGACCGCGTCGAACGCCACCGCCGCCGGGTCGGCCCCTCCCGCCCCACCGACACTCGGGACGGCGAGCCGGTCCGCCCAGATCTTGAGCTGCTCGCTCGCCCCGGCTCGGAACGTGTCGGCGGCGGCGAGCAGCACGCTGCGGCGCTCGCGCGTGAGCCGGTGCGCCAGCTTCGCGATGGTGGTGGTCTTGCCGACGCCGTTCACCCCGAACACGAGGATCACGCTCGGTGGCTCGGGTGCGCGCGCCAGCGCTCCCGGATCGCCACCCAGCGGGGCGGCTGCCGCGAGGATGCGCGCCACGGCCTGCTGCAGCGCAGCCTGGAAATCGCCGTCTCGGAGGGGGGCGCGCGTCACCTGGTCGAGGATCTCCGCCGTCGCCGCGATGCCGAAGTCGGCCTCGAGCAGAATGCGTTCGGCCTCCTCGCGCGCGCCCGCGTCGCGGCGGCCGAATACGCGAGCGACCCGCTCCCACAGCTTCATGGCAGTCCCTGTCGGCGGCGCCACGCCCACTCGGTCGCGAACGCCGCGATCGCAACCACGAACAGCCACCACCGCTCGCGCAGCGGAGCGCTCGCGAGCCGCCCCGCCGCGCCGCCCGCCTGGGCGCGCAGCACTGGCGCTGCCGGGCGCCACTCGTCGGAGTACGTCTCCACCGCGACGACGCCCCGCTCCGCGCCGCTCGGCGACCCATACGAATACACGCCCGGCGGCAGCGATAACTCCGCGCGCCCCGTTGCATCGAAGCGGAGCGTGTCCGTTCGGCTGGTCCCGGCAGCCGTCAGCGTCACGGTCACGTCGCGCGGCGAGCCGGCGCCAGCCCAGCGCCACGCCACGGGCATGCCGTTGGCAACCTCGTGCGTCACCGGCACGAACCTCTCCCAACTCGCTTCTCCCCCCGCCAGCAGCCAATCGGCCAATGCCGCGACCACCGCCCGATACGCCTCCGCGCTCGCACCGCCGCGGAACGCCCAACGAAACAGCCCTGCCGCGGCGACGGTCGCCCGCCGGGCGCTCCCCCCCGCCCCATCATGCTCGGACAGCACGACCACGGGGCGCGGGGTGCCACGCCGCGCCAGGCGCGCCGTGAGCACGACCACCGCCGCGCTGTCGGTGGGGAGGGGGAGAGCGAGATCGGACACCGCGGCGGCGGGCGCGAGCGAATCCCATGCGATCCCGGCGAGCGCGCCGGCGAGCGGGGACGGCCCGGCCGGCTGCACGTACCAGTCGCCCTCCTGGCCCCGCGTCGTGGACCAGTTCAGGATGGCACCCTTGGACGCAAACCGCTCGAGCGGCGCGGGGTTCCCCGCCCGGACGACGAGACGAGCGCCCGCCACGACCCGCGTCACTTCAGCAGTGGAGACGGGCGCGAGGTTGGCGGCGTCGCGCCACCCGCCCCCGCCCGGCTCGGATTCCACGAAGGTGCGCACCGGCACGCGCGCCACGTCGCTCAGGGCGCGGGCGAGGAAACGGCTGTCCCAGTCGGGCGGCGACGCGAGCAGCACGACGGAGGGCTGGGGGCTCACTTCCAGCACGAACCGGCGGGCGTCGTCGCGGGGCTCGGAATCGCCGGCAACACCCTCCAGTCGCACCTCGAGCGCCTGCCAGCCGGCGCGTGAAAGGCCGGTGAAGGGGGAAGAGGGAAGAGTAATCTCAGTCGAGACAATCCCGCTGTCAGGAAGCGAAACCACACGCGACATGAGGCGCTGATTCCCCAGACTCACGACGAGTGTCCCCTTCCCCCTTTCCCTTGCCGCTTTTCCGGCCGTCCCGTAGCCAATCTTGAGCCGGATCGTATCCCCCGCCGCGACGCGCGCCGGCCCCGCGACGGACGCGATGAACGCGTCCCGAAAGGACGCACGTGGCAGGACCACCACCCGCGCGCGGCTCAGGAGATCCGTCGGGACGTCGGCGAGGTCGTCGATCGCGCCGTCGGTCACGACGCTGACCGGCCCGCCGCGGCCCGCCGCGGCCGCGAGCGCCGGCGCGAGCCGCGTCGCGCCGTCCGCCGGCGGGAGCGAGTCGTAGGCGCGTACGCGCGACCCGAAGCGCCAGATCACGCCCCGCCCCCCGCCCCCGCCCCCGCCCTTCGCCAGCGCGCGCGCGCTGTCCAACGCCTCACGCCAGCGCGCGCCGTGGCCCGCCATGCTGAGCGACGCGTCGAGCAGCACGAGGGGTGGGGCGGACCCCTGATCGCGGCGCCACGTCGCGGGGTTCCACAGCAGCAGCACGAGGGCAGCGAGTCCGGTGGTGCGCAGCAGCGCGAGCCCGGCCGTCAGGCGGCCGCGCACTGGAGCGCCTCGGCGAGGGTGAAGCGGCCTTCGTACAGCGCCCGTCCCACGACGGCCCCCGCGAGCCCGGCGGCCCGGATGGCGCGCAGGTCGTCGAGCGCTGCGACGCCCCCCGAGGCGATCGTCTCGAGCCCGAGCGCCGCGATCGCCCGGGCGCCGGCCACGTCCGGCCCGGCCAGCATCCCGTCCCGGGCGACGTCGGTGTAGATCACCGTGCGCGCTCCTTGCGCCTTGACCCGCTCAGCGAGCTGGGGTGCGGTGAGGTCGAACACCTCGGTCCAGCCCCGCACGGCGACCCGGCCGTCCTTCGCGTCGATGCCGACCGCGAGCCGCTCCGGCCCGTGGCGCTCGAACAGCCGCGCGACCATCGCCGGATCGGTCGCGGCCTTCGTCCCGATCACCACCCGGGTCGCGCCCCACGCGAGCATCTCGTCGATCGCCTCCTCGGTGCGCAGGCCGCCGCCCACCTGGACCGGCACGCCCGCCGCACCCAGGAAGCGGCGCGCGAGTGCACGGTTGTCGCCCCGGCCGAGCGCGCGGTCCAGATCGACGAAGTGGACCCAGCGGGCGCCGTCGCGCACGAACTGGCGCGCCACGGCCACGGGATCGTCGGCGTAGGCGGTCGCGCGCTGCGCCTCGCCCTGCCGCAAACGCACCACTCGCCCGCCCTGCACGTCAACGGCGGGGTAGAGCTCCACGGATGTAGAGGAAACTAATCGTCGCGCGCGGCGACGGTCGGAGCGGTGTGCGGGGAGCCGTGCGGCTCGAGCTGAGTGACCAGCTGGACGCGGACCGAATCGTACGCGGCGCGGAGGGGCTGCGGGATCGGCGTGCCCGATCCCATGTCCTTGCGTTGCGGGTTGGTGGGCCGGCCGCTCACGAGAAACTCGTAATGCAGGTGCGGACCGGTCGAGAGGCCGGTCGAGCCGACGTAGCCGATCGTCTCCCCCTGCTCCACGCGCTCGCCCACGTGCAGGCCGTGCTCGAAGGCGGAGAGGTGGCCGTAGCGCGTGCGGACGCCGCTCGCGTGGCGCAGCTCGATCAGGTTGCCGTAGCCGCCCTCCTCCCGCCCCACTCGTGTCACCACACCGTCCGCGGTGGCGCGCACCGGCGTGCCGTACGGTGCGGCGAAGTCCACGCCCTCGTGGTGACGCCACATGTGGAGGATGGGATGGAACCGGCTGCCGAACCGGCTCGAGATGCGGCGGAACGCCAGCGGCGCGCGCAGGAAGGCGCGGCGCAGCGACCGTCCCTGATCGTCGTAGAAGCCCGCGCCCCCCGTCGCGCCGTCCTCGAAGTAGAACGCGTAACTCGGGGTCCGCGCCACGTCCACCCGCGCCGCCAGGATGCGGCCGAAGCGCCGCTCGCCCTCGGGGGACTCGAGCCGGTCCAGCAACACGATGAACCGATCTCCCGCCCGGACGTCGCGGGTGAAGTCTACCTCCCAGTCGTACACGTCGGCGATCGCCCAGGCGAGCGCGCGCCGCTCGGCTCCCGGTAGGAACGTGTCGGCGACCGCCCGGTCCAACGCGTCGTACAGCGACGACTCGATCGCACCCGTGACCCGCAGCCGCACGATCGTCCACGGGATCGTTTCGACCGTTTCGACCCAGCCGGCGTCGGCGCGCGCCACCTGGAGCCGACGCTCGGGCGACAGCCGGACGGTCACCCGCTCAGGCTGGCTGTCGGTCTTCAAGCGGCGCACCTGGAACGCGAGCCCGGGCCGCAACCGACGCACCGGCAGGTGCTGCGCCGCGGCGAGGAAACCGGCGTAGTCGCGCCCCGTGATCCCCGCGCGCGCCAGCACCTCGGCGAGCGTCTCGCGCCGTCCCAGCGTCTCCGTGAACTCGGCATAGGCGTCGGTCACGACGATGGGCGGCGCGGTGAGCGGCCGGCGCCAGGGCCACGCGTCGCGCGTGGCCCAGAGCAGACCGCCGGCCGTGAGCAGGCCGGCGGCGACGTAATGCCTCGCCCGCCCAGGAAGCGCCATCAATCCATCTGTCTCCGGATGAAGGTCGGGATCTCGAGCTCATTGACGTCGGGGGGCGGCGCGGGTGGGGACGCGCCGCGCCGCGCTGGCTCCGCCGGCTTCACGTAGCCCAGCGGCGGCACGGGGGTGGGCCGCGACACCCGCTCCCGGAACGGCAGCACGCCCGGCGCCGCCCGGCCCGGCGTCTCCGCCGCCTTGTCCCGGTCGAAGCCGGTGGCGATCACGGTCACCCGGATCTCGCCGTGCATCGCCGGATCGTTGACCGTTCCGAAGATGATCTCGGCCTCCTCGCCCGCCGCGTCCTTGACGACGTCGGAGATCTGGGTGACCTCGCCGAGCGTCAGATCCTCGCCGCCGGTGATGTTGATCAGCACGCCCGTGGCGCCGGTGATCGAGATGTTGTCGAGCAAGGGGCTCGAGATCGCCTGCTGCACCGACTCCATGGCGCGGTTCTCGCCCCGCCCCATCCCCGTGCCCATGATCGACGCGCCGCCGTTCTGCATCACGGTGCGCACGTCCGCGAAGTCCACGTTCACGATGCCCGTCACGGTGATGAGCCCCGAGATCCCCTGAGTGGCATGCAGCAGCACCTCATCGGCCTTTTTCAGCGCGTCCTGGAAAGGTATCCCCTTCCCCACCACGGCGAGCAAGCGCTCGTTCGGCACGGTGACCATGGTGTCGACGTGCTTGCGCATCTCCGCGATGCCCATCTCGGCCTGGCGCATCCGCTTGCGTCCCTCGAACAGGAACGGCTTGGTCACGATGCCGATCGTGAGGGCCCCGAGATCGCGCGCCATCTGTGCGATGATGGGCGACGCGCCCGTCCCCGTGCCGCCGCCCATGCCGCAGGTGACGAAGACGAGATCGGCGCCCTGGAGGGCGTGCAGCACTTCATCGCGGTTCTCCTCGATCGCCTGGCGGCCGATCTCGGGTCGCGCGCCCGCCCCGAGGCCGCGCGTCAGCTTCTTCCCGATCTGCACCTTCACGTCGGCCTTGTTGTTGAGCAGGGCCTGCGCATCGGTGTTGACGGAGATGAATTCGACGCCCTCCAGCCCCTCGTCGACCATGCGGTTCAGCGCGTTGCCACCGCCGCCGCCCACACCGACGACCTTCATGCGAGCGTTTTGCGATACGGTCTCTTCGAGCTCGAAGATCATGGCTCCCTCGGGTGACCGATCAGAAGAAGTCCTGCAACCACCGCTTGAGCGGCGCGAACCAGCGCTCGACCCCCGGGCTCTGCACCAGCGAGCCACCGGGCGCGGCGCCCTGTGCCACCTTGCGCGCCGCGTACAGCACCAACCCCACCGGCACCGCGTACCGCGGCGCCTGTACGCTGTCCACCAGCCCCGAAATCCCCTGCTCCGGGGCGCCGGCGCGCACCGGCATCGCGAACACGTCCCGCGCGAGCTCCACCATACCCGGCAGATGCGCCGTGCCGCCGGTCAGCACCACGCCCGCCGGCAGCCGCCCGCCCCCGTATCCCGCCTTCTCGAACTCGCGGTCCACCAGGTGGAAGATCTCGTCCAGCCGCTGGTGGATGATGTCCGACAGCATCTCGCGCGCCGCCTGCCGGGCTCCCTGCCCGGGCGTGGACGGCAGCGTGATCATCTCCGACGGATCGACCAGCGGCTTGTAGGCGACGCCGTGTCGCTCTTTCAGCCGCTCCGCGTCGGCCTGGGTCACGCCCAGCACCTGGACCACGTCCGTGGTGACCTGCGCGCCGGCGTACTTGAGCGACGCGAGGTGCCGGATCTTCCCCTCGTGGAAGATCGTCACGCCGGTCGAGCCGCCCCCGACCTCGAGCAGCGCGACGCCCAGCTCCTTCTCGTCCTCCGTCAGCACCGCGTACGATGCCGCCAGCGGCTCGAGCACGAGATCCAGCACGCGGTACCCCGCGCGCTGCACCGCCTTGCGCAGGTTCTGCGCGGCGGTGGACTGCACGGTCACGAGGTACATCTCCACCTCGAGCCGCGTGCCCGTCATCCCCACCGGGTCCGAGATGCCGTGCTGCTGATCGACGACGTACTCCTGCGGGATGTCGTGCAGCAGCTCCTGGTCGCGTCCCAGCGAGATGGCCCGCGCCACTTCGTTCACGCGGGCGACGTCCTCCGCGGTGATTTCCTCGCGGCTCACGGCGACCACGCCGGGCGACGTGCGGGCCGACACGTGCTCGCCGGCGATACCGCAGGTGACGCCCCCGACCTTCGCGCCCGCCATCCGCTCGGCGTCCCGCAGCGCGGCGACCACCGAGCGGCTGGTCTCGTCGATGTCCCGCACCATGCCGCGCCGCACGCCGGCGTTCTTCGCGAGCCCGACGCCCAGCACCTTGGCGAGCGGCATGCGCGGCAGGTCGCCCACGACCTCGGCGATCACGGCGCAGGTCTTCGTGCTCCCGAGGTCGAGTCCGGCGATCAGCTGTCGGTCCCGGCTCACGCCCCCCCCGCCCCCCCTGCTCCCCCCGCCCCCCCGGACGCCTTACGCCGCACCAGCACCTGCCTCGCGAACCGGGCGTCGAGCTCCACGTACGGGCGCCCCTTCGCGGCCAGATCCTGCGCGACCAACACCACGGCCCGGATGACCTCCGGCCCGGCGTCGCGTCGCAGCAGCACGTGACGAGGCCCCATGTCCAGAAGCACGTCCCCGCGCGCCAACCCGCGCGCACTGGTGATGGTTTGAAACAGCGCCGGATCCACCGACTGGACCAGCGCCAGCACCCCCACGACCCCGGGATCCGCCGCCGCTGCCACCGGCAGGTCGAGCCCGGTACGCGCCGGATCGAACGGCAGCGCGCGGCCCTTCGCATCGACTGCGACCAACGGCCCACCCCGCGGCCCGCCCCCGCGCGGCGCCAGCGCCGCGGGCTCCACCTCGCGCAGCTCGATCCGGAGCGCCGCGGGGAGCTGGCGCACCACGCGTGCCTCTGCCACCCCCGCGAGCCCGCGCAGCCGGTCGCCCAGCAGCCGCGTGTCGGTGAACACGCTCGCATCGGGTGGCAGTCGCAGCGCCGCGATCACCACGTCGGGCGCCAGGTTCTTCACACCCACGAGCTCGAGCTGCCGCACGCGGAAGACCGCCAGGCGGCGGAGCGCCAGCGGCGCTGCGAGCCAGCCGAGGGCGAGGAGCGCGATCCAGGCGCTACCGAGCAGCGTCCGCCGCCGCCACCGCGGCCATCGGGTCACCGCGCCTTCTCCCTTCCCGCTTCCCCCGCTTCCCCCCGCCCCAGGTGTTGCAGCAGCTCCGGCCCGACCCGGGTGACATCGCCCGCCCCCAGTGTGAACACCACGTCACCCGGCCGCACGCGCTCGGCGACCAAGTCCACGAGCGCCGCGCGGTCCCGCACCGCCACCGTGGCCGCCCCCGCTCGCTCGGCGCCCCGCGCCACCAGCTCGGCAGTGACTCCCGGCAGCGGCTGTTCGCGCGCCCCATAGATCGGCGCCACCACCACGACGTCCGCACTCGCCAGCGCGCGCCCCAGCGCTTCGCCGTGCAGCGCCGTGCGCGAGAACAGGTGGGGCTGGAACACCGCCACCACGCGCCGTCGCGGAAACGCCTGGCGCGCCGCCGCCAGCGTGGCGAGCACCTCCGTGGGGTGATGTGCGTAGTCGTCCACGACCGTCACCCCGCGTGCCTCGCCCACGCGCTCGAACCGCCGCGCCACGCCGGTAAAGCGTTCGAGCGCCGTGATGCAGCGCTCGAGATCGACTCCCAGCTCCAGCGCCACGGCGAGCGCCGCCGCCGCGTTTCGCAGGTTGTGCAGCCCCGGCACCTGCAGCGCGACCCGAACGACGCGGCCGTCCGGCAGCGTGAGCTGCGCGGCGGAGCCTCGCTCGCCCAACGCGGGAGCCGTGATCCGCACGTCCGCGTCCGCCGCGAGACCGACGCCCCACACCGGCACCCGCACCGCCGCCGCGATCCGCAGCGCCCCCGCGTCGTCCGCACCCACGATCACCCGGCGCGCCCGCCCCGCGAACTCCGCGAACGCTTGCTCGAGCGCGGCGATGCTGCCGCCGTAGCACTCGAGGTGGTCGGCCTCGACGTTGTTCACGACCGCCACCGTGGGCGCGAGCGAGAGAAACGCGCGATCGAATTCGTCGGCCTCGACTACGAACAGCTCGCCGCCGCCGATGCGCGCGTTCCCGCCCCACGGAGCGACACGGCCGCCGGCGAGTCCCGTAGGATTTCGCCCGGCGGCCGCCAACGCCTCCGTGACCATCACCGTCGTGGTGGTCTTGCCGTGCGTGCCGGCGACCGCCACCACAATCCCGCCGGCGACGGCCTGGCCGAGGGCGTCGGCCCGCCGTACCACCGGAACCCCCAGGGCGCGTGCTCGCGCCACCTCCGGGTGATCCCCGGCTACCGCTGCGGTGACCACGAGCGCCCGAGCTCCAACCACATGCTCGGCGTCGTGCCCACGCCATATTTCCACCCCCAAGGCTGCCAAATCGGCGGCTCCCGAGGGGTCCGAATCACAACCCGTTATCGCAACGCCTTGCTGCTTGGCAAGGAGCGCCAAGCCGCTCATCCCCGCTCCGGCGATCCCCATGAAGTGGATCGGACGGGGATCCACGGTTGCAAACAGGTTCATTAGTGAGGGGCTAATATATCGAATCTACGAAACTTGCGAAAGAGAGCATCCCATTTAGGGGACCAGTGTCAAAATCCTCGACACGATCTCGCGGGACGCATCCGGGTGCCCCCGGGCGCGGGCGCGGGCGGCGAGGGAGGCGAGCCGGGCGGGGTCGCCGAGCAGCTCGGTGATCAACTGGGCGAGGGAGTGCGCCGAGAGATCCCGCTCGGCGAGCTGAATGGCGGCGCCCGCGGCCGCGAGCGCACGGGCGTTGTGGGTCTGGTGATCCGCCGCCGCCGTCGGGAGCGGCACCAGGATGCTCGGTTTCCCCCACGCGCACAGCTCCGCCACGGTCATTGCGCCGGCGCGCGCCACGACGAGATCGGCCGCGCGGTACGGCTCGGTCATCGGATCGAAGAAGCCGCGCACCACCACGCGCCCCGGCACGGCGTAGCGCACGAGCGCAGCCGCGTGCGCGCCACCGGTGCCCCACAGCACGTTTGCGTCGCTCAGCAAGCGGCGCTCCAGTGCCGCGGCGACAGCGTAGTTGAGCGAGCGTGCCCCCTGGCTGCCGCCGAACACCAGCACGCTGGGGCGCCTTGGCTCGAGCCCGAGGCCGGCGAGGGCCGCGCTCCGATCGCCAGGTTCGGGAGGCCGAACCGGGTTGCCGAGCGTGAAGACCTCGGTGCGCTCGCCGGGCGAAAGCCGCTCGCGCGCCTCGGGGAACCCGAGATGCACCTGGCGGGCGGCGCGCGCCAGCCAGCGTGTGGTGAGCCCGGGGAATGCGTTTTCCTCCACCAGCGCGGTCGGGACGCGCGCGCGCTGCGCCCGCCACACGACCGGTCCCGCGACATAGCCGCCGGTGCCGATGACGATCACGGGCTGCTCCTGACGCAATAGCTGCCCCACCTCGCGCCACACGCGGGGCGCGAGGAACAGCCAGCGCGCATTGCGCCACCACGCGCGCCGGTAGATCGGCTCGATTGGGAGGAGGTGGTGGCGGAACGGCTGGCGCGGCAGCAGCTCGGCCTCGATGCCGCGCTCGGCGCCGACCAGCACCGGCTCGACGCCCGCGTCCGCCTCGCGCAGCGCCTGAGCCAGCGCGAGGGCGGGGATGAGATGGCCGCCGGTACCGCCGCCGGCGAGGAGAACCCTCACCCCCACCCCGGCCCAACGCGGAACGCGGAACGCGGAACGCGGAACTGAAGGGAAAGGTCCGTTCTTCGACCCACGATACGCGGATCGACGCGCGCACGACCTGTTCCGCGCTCCGCGTTCCGCGTTCCGCCTTCGGCTCTCATCCCGCCGCACCGTTCGTGCGCCGCCGCCCCCGCCCCACGCTGATCAGCACCCCCGTCGCGACGAGCGCCACGAGCAGGCTCGAGCGTCCGTACGAGATGAACGGCAGCGTGATGCCCGTCGCCGGCAGCAGCGCCAGGCTCACGCCGATGTGCAGCGCGGCCGTCACCCCAATCAGCGCCGTGAGCCCGACCGCGAGCAGCTGCCCGAACAGATCGCCCGCAGACCGCGAGATCCGGAAGCCGAGCCACACGAACGTGCCGAACAGGACGAGGATGACCACTACCCCGAGGAACCCCCACTCCTCGCCGATCGTCGAGAAGATGAAATCGGAGTAGGCGTACGGGAGGTAGCCCAGCTTCTGTTGCCCCTGCCCCAACCCCACGCCGAACAGCCGCCCCGCGCCGATTCCCACGAGCGATTGGTGCACCTGCCAGGTCGCTTCGGCGGGCGCGCTGCCCGGAGCCAGGAAGGTGAGCACCCGGGCGATCCGGTACTGCGCGCTCGCCACCGCACCGAAGGCGAGCGGCGTGCCCACGACGCCGAGTACGAGGAAGTGTCCGATCCGGGCTCCCGCCGTGAAGAGCACGACGCCGGCGAGGATCGCGACGAGCAACGCCATGGACAGGTTCGGCTCGAGGAAGATCAACCCGACCACGGGCGCGAGGATCACGAGGAACGGCAACAGGCCACGTTGGAAGGTGCGGATCCGCTCGCCCTTCTTCGCCGCGAGCATCGCCGTCCAGACCACGACCGCGAACTTGGCGAGCTCGGACGGCTGCAGGGTGACGATGCCCAGATTCACCCAGCGCCGCCCGCCGTTGATCGTGGGCGCGATGCCGTGGGTGAACGGCAGCAGCACGACCACGAGCAGCAACGCCGCGACCCCGAGCATCGGCCAGGCGTAGCGCTGCCACCGCCGATAGTTCGAGCGCGCGAGCAGCGTCGCGATAATGCCGCCGACCAGGGCGCCGAGCGCCTGGCGCAGCGCGAACTCCGAGCCCACCTGCCCGCCGGCCGTCGTCAAAAGGCTGGACGCGCCGTACACCGCGGTGAGCCCGAACACCACCAACACGGCGGCCAGGAGCGCCAGCAGCCGGGTTTCCCAGCGGCGGTCGGTCATATAAGGCGCCGGCTGTGCCCGATCGGTGTAGGGGTGCAGCATGCTGCGCCCTTACGATTCCCGTCGCTCACATCTGCTCCACGAGTTGTCCGAATACCGCCCCCCGCTCCTCGTAGTTCTTGAACATGTCGTAGCTCGAGCACGCGGGAGAGAGCAGCACCGCGTCCCCCCGCTGCGCGGCGCGGCGGGCGCGCGCCATGACGTCCGCGAACGTCGTGCCACGCTCGAGCGGCACCTTGCCGCCCAGGTCCTGGGCGACGATCGCGCCGGCCTCGCCGAAGGCGATCACGAGCCGGCACTTCCCCTGGAGCAGCGGTGCGAGGCGCGTGTACGGCTCTCCCTTGTGCCGTCCACCGAGCAGCAAGACGAACGGGCGGTCCATCGCTGCCACGGCGACCACCGTCGAGGCGATGTTCGTCGCCTTGGAGTCGTTGATCCAGAGCACGCCGCCCACTTCCCGCACCGGCTCGAGGCGGTGCGGCAGCGCCCGGAACGACCGTAGCCCCTCGGCGATCAGCCCCAGCGACACGCCTGCCTCGTGCACCGCCAGCGCCGCGGCGAGCCCGTTCGCAACGTTGTGATCCCCGAGCAGCCGCAGCTCGTCGCGGCGCAGCAGCTCGGCGCCTTCGAGGCGCAGCAGCCGCGCCGGCGCGTCGTACCAACCGTCCGCCGGCCGCGCGAGGGAGAACAGCACGCGCCGCCCGGGCGCCGGTCCCGGAAGCGCCAGCGCCGCCGGGTCGTCGCCGTTCAGGACCCACACGTCGCGCGCCGTCGCGTTGCGGAACAGCAGCTGCTTATCGGCATAGTACGCGGCCACCGAGGGATAGCGGTCCAGGTGATCCGGCGCGAGGTTGGTCAGGATGCCGATCTCCGGGGCGAAGTGCGGGCTGTCGTGCAGCTGGAACGACGACACCTCGACCGCCAGCCACTGGTAGCGGTCGCCCGACAGCGCGATGTCCGCGAGCGGCCGGCCGATGTTCCCCGCCGCCTCCGCGCGCAGCCCCGCCACCCGCATCAGGTGCGCCACCAGCGCGGTCGTGGTGGTCTTGCCGTTCGTCCCCGTGATCGCGATGCAGCGTGTCCCCGACCCCGCCAGCGCCCGAAACCCGAGGTCGATCTCGGACACCACGGGCACGCGCGCCTCCCGGGCTGCCGCAAGGGGCGCTGCGTCGGGCGGCACGCCGGGCGAGACGACGACCCCGGCCGCCGACCGGATCTTAGCGAGGTCGTGCCGGCCGACGTCGACCTCGACGCCAGCGAGCCCGCGCAGCTCGGCCACGGTGTCGCCGCCGTACGGATGGTCCGACGCGTCGCTCGCGTACACGTGCGCGCCCGAGCGGGCGAGCAGTTTCGTCGCGGCGACCCCGCTCTTCCCCAACCCGACCACCGCGACGACGCCCCGACGCCACGCCTCCGGGATCATCGCACCTTCAGCGTCGCGAGCGCGATCGCGGCGCACAGCACGCCCAGGATGTAGAAGCGCATCACCACCTGCGGCTCGGCCCACCCCAGCTTCTCGAAATGATGATGTAACGGCGCCATCCGAAACACGCGGTGCGCGTCCGCGTATTCCTTGCCCCGGCGCGTCTTGTGCCAGCGGTACACGCTCGTCTGCAGCATCACCGAGACCGTCTCCGCGGCGAATACGCCGCCCACGATGAGCAGCAGAAACTCCGCTTTGAGCAGGATCGCGACCGTGCCGAAGGCGCCGCCGATCGCGAGGGCGCCGGTATCGCCCATGAACACCTGGGCGGGGTGGGCGTTGAACCAGAGAAACCCGAGTGCCGCGCCGGCCAGCGCCCCGCAAAACACGGTCAGCTCACCCGCGCCGGGAAGGAAGTAGACACCCACGTACTTGGTCCAGTCGAACCGGCCGAACACGTACGCGAAGATCGCGAACGCCCCCGCCGCGATCGCCGTCAGCCCGGTCGCGAGGCCGTCGAGCCCGTCGGTCAGGTTCACGGCGTTCGAGCTGCCGGTGGCGACGAGCGTGACGAACAGCACGTAAGTCACCGGCCAGAACACGATCAGCTGATACTTGAACACGGGTAGCTGGGTCGACGTCGGCGGCAGGTTGGGCGTGAGGGGCGACGACAAGAGAAACAACCCCAGCGCCAGGCCGAACGAGACCTGGCCGATCAGCTTCCAGCGCGCGACCAGCCCCTGCGACTTGCCGCGCACGATCTTGAGGTAGTCGTCGAGGAATCCGATCGTGCCCATCCACAGCATCGCCACGACCGCGACGACCGCGTAGCGGGTGTCGAGCCGCGCCCACAGCAGCGTGGGCACGACGGTCGCCATGATGATGATGAGCCCGCCCATGGTGGGCGTGCCGCGTTTGCCGGCGTGGCTCGCGGGGCCCTCGGCGCGGATCACCTGGCCGACGTGCCGATCGCGCAGCAGGCGAATGATCCCCGGTCCCAACACGAAGGCCAGCACCAGCGCCGTCACCGTGGCGCCCGCGCCGCGGAAGGTGATGTAGTTGAAGAGGTTGAACAGAATGTGCTGCTTCGCGAGCGGCGCCAGCAGGTGATAGAGCACGCCTCCAGGTCTCCCGACGGTCAGGTGAGCTGCCGCAGCACCTGCTCCAAGGCGACGCCGCGCGACGCCTTGAGCAAGACGATCTCGTCGCCCTTGAGCGCGGCCTTGAGCTTCGGACCCAGCGCGGCCACGTCCGGCGCCGTGACCAGCCGGCCGCCGAGCGCGCCGCGCAGCGGCTCGAACGCCGGGACGAACGCGCCGACCGCGGCGACCAGGGCCGGCTCGACCTCCGCGATCTCGCGGGCGGCGGCCGCATGCAATCTGTCACTCTCGCCCCCCAGCTCCAACATCGAGCCCACCACCACCGCGAGCGGCCGCCGGCGCCGCCCGGCGAGCCAGTGGGCGAACTTCACTGCCCAGGCGAGCGACGCCGGATTGGCGTTGTAGGTGTCGTCGAGGATGGTCAGCCCGCCCCGCTCGATCACGGTGCCGCGCCCGCCGGGGAGCTGCACCGCGGCGAGCCCCGGCACCGCCCGGGCGGGGTCCGCTCCCGCCTCGCGGCCGACGGCGAGGGCGAGCATGGCGTTCTCGATCTGGTGAAACCCCAGCACGGGGACGGTGACCGAACGGCCGGCCCAGGTGATCCGCGGATGCCCGGCGTCGTCCAGCTCGGCGGCGTCGGGGTGCACGTCCGCCCCACTCCCCGTTCCCGCCACGACGGTGCGGGTCAGCCGGCGCGCCTCGCGCGCGAGCGCCGGCGGGTCGGTGCCAACGACTGCGACGCCCGCACCCGGCACCAGCGCCAGCTTCTCCCGCAGCACACCTTCGAGCGAGCCGAACCCCTCGACGTGCGCGTACCCCACGTTCGTGATCGCCGCGATCGTCGGCTCGATCACGTCGCGCAGCCGGGCGATTTCCCCCGGCACGCTCGCTCCGGCCTCGACGACGAGCGCCTCGGCGTCGTCGGGTGCGCCCAGGATCGTGAGCGGCACGCCCACGAGGTTGTTCAGATTGCCGCTCGTCGCGTGCACGCGGTACCGCGTGGCGAGCACCGCGCGGATCATCTCTTTGGCGCTGGTCTTGCCGCTCGAGCCGGTGATCGCCACCACTGGACTGGCGGCGGGCAGCCGCCGGCGGCGCGCCCGGGCGAGCAGCCCGAGCGCCGCGAGCGTATCCACCACCTCGAACACCGGCAGCCCGTCCACGCGGGGCGTGCCGTGACGCACCACCGCGGCAGCCGCGCCCTTCGTCCGCGCGTCGGCGAGGAAGTCGTGGGCGTCGAACCGCTCGCCTTGGAGCGCGAGGAAAAGGCTGCCCGGCCTCAGGCTTCGCGTGTCGGTGGTCACCCCGCTGAAGCGCAACCTTGCGGGCGCCGACACACCGAGTGCAGCGGCGACGGACTGCGAGTCCCAGGCGGTCACCGCCCCACCCGGAATGCGGAATGCGGAATGTGGCGTGTGGAATTGACGTGAAAGGTCGCTCGCCGAGCGACCCTCACCCTGACATTCCGCATTCCGCATTCCGCATTCCGCATTTCTTTCACGTCGCCCCCAGCTCCCGTACGATCGCGCGCTCGTCGAACGGCTGTTTCTCCTTGCCGATGATCTGGTAGGTCTCGTGCCCCTTGCCGGCGAGGAGAATCGTGTCGCCCGGCCGGGCGAGCTCCAGCGCCAGGGCGATCGCCTCGCGGCGGTCGGTGCGGCGCTGGTGCGGCTTCGCCTGCATCCCGCTCTCGACCTCGTCGAGGATCCGCTCGGGGTCCTCGGTCCGCGGGTTGTCCGACGTGACGATCGCGACGTCGGCGAGCCGCACGGCGATCTCGCCCATCGGCGCGCGCTTGCCCCGATCGCGGTCACCCCCCGCGCCGAACACGAGGATGAGCCGGCCCTGGGTGAGCGGCCGGACGCTCTCGAGCGCGCGCTCCAGCGCGTCCGGCTTGTGGGAGTAATCCCGCAGGATCGTGCAGGGCCGCTCCGCGATGCGCTCCATCCGGCCGGGCACCTGCGGCGCCGTGGCGAGCCGGTCGGCGATGGTCTCGACCGGGACGCCCATCCCCCAGGCGCACGCCGCCACGCCGAGGGCGTTGGCGACGTTGAACCGGCCCAGCAGCGGGAGTCGCGCCGCCGCATTCCCCGTCGGCGTGACCAGCTCGAACCGGGCGCCGCTCCCGTCGACCACGACCTTCCGGGCCGTGACGTCGCCGCCGCGCTCGCCGAATGTCACACGGCGGTGCCGGCGCGGCAGGCGCTGCCAGGCCGGATCGTCCGCGTTCACGACCTCGAGGCCGGCGGGCGACAGGTACGTCGCCAGCTTCGCCTTCGCCTTGAAGTACGCTTCCAGCGTGCTGTGGTAGTCGAGGTGCTCGCGCGTCAGGTTCGTGAAGATCGCGGCCCGGAACACCAGGCCGTCTACGCGTCCCTGATCGAGGCTGTGCGAGGATACTTCCATCGCGGCGCCCCGAGCGCCGCGCGCCACCAGGGCCGCGAGCGTCGCCTGCAGGTCGATCGGTCCGGGCGTCGTGAGGTTCCCCGCTTCGCTGGGCACAGGCGCGCCGCCCGGGTCGAAGGCGCCCAACGTCCCGATCGAGCCCATCGGCTCGAGCGCCGACAGCACATGGCGGGCGAGCAGCACCGACGTCGTCTTGCCGCTCGTCCCGGTGACGCCGACCAGATCCAGCTGCGCCGCGGGCCGCCCGAACCACGTCTCGGCGGCCACGGCGGCCGCCCGGCGGCCGTCGCGCACCAGGACCTGCGGCAGCTCGACCGGCTGCTCGCGCTCGACGAGGGCGGCGACCGCGCCGCGCTCCCGCGCGTCGGCCACGAACTGATGCCCGTCCTGCACCGAGCCCCGCACCGCGCAGTAGAGCATCCCAGGCTCGATGCGCCGGCTGTCCGCCGTGAGCCCGGTGATCTCGGGCCAGGTGTGCAGGTCCGGCGTCCCGACCAGGACGCCCCCTCGCTCGAGCGCGGCCACGATCTCGGGGAGGCGGCTCATCGCTTCGCGCGGCGGCGCGCGAGCGCGCTGATCGCAGCCGGGCTGACGCGCTCGGCGAACAGGGTGACCGTAGCGCCCAGCGTGGCGCTGTCGCCCGCGGCCGGCCAGGTGTGCTCGGCCGTCCCCCAGCCCTTGAGCGCTACGCGGAAGCCCCGGCGGTGCAGCGCGCGCACGGCTTCCCGTAAGCGCAGTCCCGTCACATCGGGCACCGCCTGGCGCCGCCGCACGGCCGCGGAGTCCGGTCGGTACGGCCAGGGGACGACGTACGGGACCACGCCGCCGTCGTCCTCGAGCGGCACGGCCGCGGTCGGTGGTGCCGCGGTCGAGAGCCGCGCCCGATCGAGCGCGACCGTCCGTGCTGCGAGCGCCTGCTCGAGCATCGAGCGCGTCACGGGCGCCGCCGTCTGCGCCGCGAAATAGCTCCCCTTGTGCGGATTGTCGATCTTCACGACGAGCACGAGCTGCGGCTTGTCCGCGGGAAACAAGGCGGCGAACGACGCCGTGTACTGCCCCGGGGCGTAGTGTCCGTTCACCACGCGGCGCGCCGTCCCGGTCTTCGCCGCCACGGGAAATGTCGTGAGCGCCGCTTCCGAGCCCGTGCCGTGCTCCACCACGCCGCGCAGTAGGTCGCGCAGCGCCGCCGCGATCGCGGGCGATACCGCGCGGCGCACCGGCTCCGGCTCGTGACGGTACAGCACCCGACCTTCAGGGCTGCGCACTTCGCGGATCAGCGTGGGCTGCAGCAACAGCCCACCGTTCGCGAGCGCGGCGTACGCGGCCGCCACCTGGATCGGCGTCACCGACAGCTCGTACCCAATGGCGAGGCTCGCCGCGCTGGGGCGGGTCCACTCGGACGGCGGCCGCAACCGCCCCGCCGCCTCCCCCGGAAACTCGATCCCGGTGAGCGCGCCGAAACCGAAATCGCGTAGCATCCGGTATTGCTCCGCCGGCTTCAGGCGCGCCGCGAATTTCACGATCGCGATGTTGCTCGACACTCGGATCGCATCGGCCAGCGTCAGCGTCGGCTGCGGGTCTTCGTCGGTGATCGGGGGGCGTCCCGGCAGGCGATAGACCCCGTCTTCGCCCGATACATGCTCGCCCGGGCGCACCCGCTTGAGCGCCAGCAGCGCGGCCGCCGCGAAGATCTTGGCGACGGACCCCGGCTCGAAGGTGTCGATGAAGGCGCTCGGTCGCGCCGTCCCGTCGCGCTGCTGCGACGCCATCGCCAGCACCTCCCCGCTGGCCGGATCGAGCATCACCACGTCCCCGCCGTCGGCGTCCATGCGCCGCAGCGCGTCGTCCAGCGCGCGCTGCGCGATCTCCTGCAGCTCGGCGTCCAGCGTGAGCACCACGTCGTGCCCCGCCACGGGCTGGGCGATCACGCGTGCCGGCGACTCGTACTCGCGCCCGGCCCGGTCCTTCAGCACGACGGCGGAGCCGGGGCGCCCCGCCAGCAGGGAATCCAGCGTCTTTTCCATCCCCGACGCGCCGTACCCGTCGTCGCCGACACGACCGATCGTGGCCCGGGCGAGCTGCGGCGCGGGATAGAAGCGGTTCACGACGGCCTCGAGGTGGACTCCCCGCGTGCTGCGCAGCGGCTGCACCTCGAGGGCGCTGAACGGGCCGGCGAAGTACGCGTAGCGCCGCCGCAGCGCCTGCTGCCAGGCGCGGGCCGATAGCCCCAGCTGGCGGGCGATCACGACCCCGTCTTTGACGGGATCGCGCAGCTCGTTGGGCGCCACGCCGACGTGGTAGGTCTCCTGGGTGAGCGCCAACGGCGTCCCGTGCCGGTCGCTGAGCGTGCCGCGGCGAGCCTGGAGCACGATCCGCTCGGTCCGTTGTGCCTGCGCTTCCTCCGCCCAGCGGCGACCTTCCAGCAGCTGCACCTGCGCCGCCCGCACCGCGAGCAGCGCCAGGGCGACGAAGACGCCGAGCTCCACGACTCGGAGGCGGACCGCCGGCTTCGCCATCGCTAGGGCGGACCGTTCCCCGGGAGCGGGATGAGGATGATCTCGCTGTCGGCCGGCAGGTGGAGGCCGAGCTTCGTCTGGGCGCGGGGCACGAGCACCGCCCGGCTCTCCCCCGTACGGATGCGGCGCTCCAGTTCGGCGCGGTGGCCCTCGAGGTTGGCGCGGCGGGCGCGGATCTCGATGAGCGCACCCGCGTCATGGATGGCGGCCGTCTGCCGGGCGTACACGAGCCACGTCACGGCGAGGAACGCGATGAGCCAGACCGCGACCCAGTGGCGCCCCTTAAGCCTCATGCATCACCTCGAACGCGCGGAACTGCGCGGAGCGGGCGCGGGGGTTCGCGCGCACCTCGGCCGTGCCCGGCCGCACCGGCCGTTTCGTCAGCACCCAGCCGAGGGGACGCCCCCGGCAGGTGCACACCGGCTGCCCCGGCGGACAGACGCACGCCTTGCCCCAGTCGCGGAATGCGTTCTTGACGATGCGGTCCTCGCCCGAATGGTACGTGATCACCGCGATCCGGCCGCCGGGCACGAGCGCCGCCCGCAGCGCCGGGAGCGCCAGGTCGAGCTGCTCGAGCTCCTGGTTCACCACGATCCGGAGCGCCTGGAACAGGCGCGCAAAGTCCGACGGCCCGGAGCGCGGGCCCAGCGTCTCCCGGATCGCGTTCACGAAGTCGTCGCTCGACGCGAACGGCGCGTTAGCCCGTCGCTTCACGATCACCTGCGCGAGCCGTTTGGCCCGGCGCTCGTCGGCGAGCTGGGCGAAGTCCTGCGCCAAACGCTCGACCGGCCAGGTGTTCAGCAGGTCCGCCGCGGTGATGCCCCGCCCCCCGGCCATGCGCATGTCGAGCGGCGCCCCCGGACGAAAGCTAAACCCGCGCTCGGTCGTATCGAGTTGGTGGGACGACACCCCGAGGTCGAGCAGGATGCGGTCGGGGCGGAACGTCGCCACGGTCCCGAGCACCTTGGCCGAGCCGAACGGGCCGGTCGAGTAGCGGATGCCGTCCTCCCCCAAGCGGGCACGCGCCGCCGCGATCGCGTCGGCGTCCCGGTCGACGGCGAGCACCTCCGCCCCGACCTCCCGCAGCAACGCGGCGTGGCCGCCGCCGCCGACGGTGGCGTCCACGGCGCGCCGGCCGCCTTCCGCCCAGCCGCGCACCGCCGCGGCGAGAACCGGGACGTGGTAGTCGGACGTCGGCTCGCTCCCCGGAAAAACGAAAGCCCCGCCTGCCGTGGCAGGCGGGGCCGGGTACGTCGTCCCGCGAGGCGGGTTCAGGCGGGGCTGACGGGGCTCGAACCCGCGACCTCCGGTGTGACAGACCGGCACTCTAACCAGCTGAGCTACAGCCCCCTGCGACGGAAGGCCGCAATATAGGGAGGCGCGGAAGTCAATTCAATGCCTCAGAAATTCCTGCACTTGAATTGCTTCTTCACCTGCGGCATGATCGCCTCGAACTTGCCCACGTTCTGCAGCATCGTGTTGGCCGTAGGCGGATGCACCCGGGCACCGAGGACGAGCGCCTCCTTGGTGCGGGCGATGCGATCGTTGATCGCCTTCGCCTGGTCGCAGCTCTTGGACTTGACCATCTCGGTGTACGGCCCGGAGAGCGACGCGACCGACGCGACGCCGTACCAGAAGCTCGCCGTGACGCGGATCTGCTGTCGCGGACCCACCGTGTCGGCCGGGGAGGCCGGGGCCACGAGCTGCAGCGTCTGGTTGAGCCACGGATAGGCGCGGTCGTAGGCCTGCGCCTGCTGAGCGATCTTCGAGCCGCCGTTGAGCAGGATGAGCGCGGCGCTGGTGCGCAAGCTGGTGTCGGGCGAGGCGAGGGCCTTGGTGACATACGCCCGCGCCGTATCGAGCTTGTCGGCGAACGCGTTGCGGTACGCGTGCAGCGCCACCGTGTCCGACTTGGGCGGCGCGTGCGCCGTGTCGTACACCGTCCCGTCAACGATCGCCTTGGCGATGAGCAGGGCAGTCTTGAGCCGGTTGGGATCCGCCGCAAACGCCTGCTTGTACGCCCACACCGACGAGTCGCGCTGGCCCTTCAGATCGAACGCCGTGCCGAGCGCCTCCCAGAACGACGGCGTCTTGGGGAAGTGTCGCGTCGCCGCGCGGGCGAAGAGCAGCAGATTCGTGGTGTCCGAGATCTGCTGCGCCGCACCGATCGCCGCCTTGAGGAACGTCGAGTCCGACTGCTTCGCGCTGTCACTCATGATCGTCTTCACGAACCCGTCCACCACGCAGCGCCACAGCTCGCCCTCGAGGCAGATCCGCTGCTTCAAGTCGGCCAGCTTCGGGTCGGACGCGCTGTGGGCGAGCCCGTCGTCGAGCAAGCGGACGGCTTGCTGGTACTGCTTCTGCTGACGCAGCAGCTCGGCGATACCGAGGCGTAGCTGCGTGTTCTGCGGCTCGCCCTGCAGCTCGTGGATGAACGCGCCGATCGCTTTGACGGTGTCGCCCTTCTGCTGATACAGGCGGGCGATGTTCTCCCAGGCCGTGGCGTTGAGGGAGTCGAGCGCGGCCGCCCGCTGATAGGCCGCGAGCTGGCTGTCCAGCGGCAGCCGCTGCGCCTCGTACACGGTGGCGACGCAGAGATGCGCGGCGGGGAGGTTCGGCTCGCTCGCGAGCGCTTTGCGCGCCGCCTCGAGCGCCCGCTGGAACTGGCTCTTCTGCCGCAGATCGTTGCACTCGCGCGCCTGGTCCCCGGCGCGGACGACGGCGTTCAGCTTCTGGGCGATCGCCTCGCCCAGCGCCGCCGGTGTAGCCGGGTTGCCGCTCGAGACCGTGAACAGCGACGCGTACCCCGAGGAGCCGATGTCCCGCACCCGCAGGTGGGCGGCGAGCCCGCCGCTCCGCTCCAGCGTGCCGGTGGTGTAGGCGTTCACGTTGAGGAAGCGCGCCAGCAACAACGCCTGCGCGTCGTCGAGCAGCACGTCGCAGGCGAAGTCCGACGCCTTCAGAGCGTCACACAGCTTGGTCTTGGGGATCACCACGACTTTGTACTTCGCGAGCTGCTCGAGCCGGGCACGGGCGGCATCGATCGTCGCGATGCTGACGCCTGAGTCCGCCGCGGTCTTCACGGCGAGCGGCAGGAGGAGCAGCTTCTGGGTCGGCTGCTGCACGGCGAGTTGCGCCCGAGCGGCGCCCGCCACGACCACCACGCACCCGGCCACCAGTCGCAGGATTCTCACACGCGATGTCCTCTCACGTTGCAGGCTGATACCCCAGTGGGCGAAGAGGGATTCGAACCCCCGGCCTCCTGCGTGTAAGGCAGGCGCTCTGAACCGACTGAGCTATTCGCCCGTCGCACTGCGGGTCCCTACAGGGCGAGGCCGACCGGAAAGAAAACGCAGTAGCCGAGAACGAGCAGAATCGGCGCGGCGGTGGTCGACCCGCGCGCCAGCAGCCAGTACCCGGCGGCGAGCGCCACCACCGCGGCGGCGAGGAACACCCAGTTCCTGGGTCCGAAGTGCAGTCGCGAGCGCGCCAGACTCTGGTCGGGCATAAGGCCGACAGTTTACCCGCCAATTCCAAGCTCGTCAAGCAGTTGGGCCGTCTTCCTCCGGCACCGTCCAACCCTCGTCCAGCAAGGCTTTCCGCACCCGGTCGCGGCGCCGCCGTACGCGGACCAGCCACGCCAGGACGAGCCCCAGCGCCGCCCAGAAGACCCCCGCCGCGCCGGCCCACGAGATCCAGCCGTAGCGCTGCGCGACGTCGCGCTGCCAGCGCGACTCGAAGTCGCCCTCGGTCACATGATACGTGGCCCGCAGCGCGGCATCGAACGTCGGCTCGCGCGCCAGATTGTCGATCAGCGGCCCGAGACCGCGACCGCCTCGCCCGCCGCCTCCGCCCCAGCGCTCGAGCAGTAGTACGGCGGTCGTCGCCAGGCCGTAGGCGGTCTCCGCATCGGGGCGATCGGCGCGCAGCGCGCGATCGAGCGCGTCCAGATCCATCCGCACGCCCCGTGCCACTTGCCAGTTGAGGCGCAGCGCGTCGAGCCGGTCCCACTCGTCGCTCGCCACGGCAGCGTAGCCTTCCTCGAACCACAGCGGCAGGAGGCGGCGGACACGCCAGCGCAACGCGAGGTGGGCGAGCTCGTGGCGTAAGGCGGCGGTCAGCCGGTCGGGCGGACCGGTGGACAGCAACACGACTGTTCCCGCGTCCGGGAACGCAGCGCCTTCGCTCCAGCTCGGGAGGCGCCCACGCGTGAGCGAGTCGAACTTGGCCCGCGTGGGCGCGAGGATCAGGCGGATGGGGCGGTCGGCGAGCGGGCCGACGCCGGGAAACGGCGGCGAGCGGTCCGCGGCTTCGGCGAGCGCCACGGCCAGCCCCTGCTGCGGCGGCCATGCCACCGCCGTCACGCGACCGACGCTCACCGCCGCAGGGCCTTGGGCGAGGAGAACAACGAGGGCTAGGCGCGCGGCGGCTCCTGCCCCTGGTGCGTGAGCTCGAGCGTCTCCTGACACTTCTTGCCCCAGGGGTTGAACTTGTTGGCTTTGAAGCCCGCCTCCCACGTCTGCTGCGCTCGCTCCGGGTCGCCCGCGAACCAGTAGGCGCGGCCCAGCTCATAGTGGGCCTCGATCAGGTTCGGCCCGAGTTTGAGCGCCTTCTGGAGGAATGTCTGGGCGTCCTCGTACATCTCCCGCTGCAGGTACACCAGGCCCAGATAGAAGTGGGCGTAGAGCGTCGCCTTCTTGTCGTTGTCCAGCCGGATCGCCTTGGACAAATGCTCGATCGCCTCCCCGAAGATCCGTTTCTTGAGGCAGATGTAGCCGACATTGATGCGCGCGAGTGAGTTGGCCGGCTCCTTCATGAGGACCTTCTGGAAGGTGGCCAGGGCGTCGTCGTAGTCCTCGTGCAGCATCTGCGCCCAGCCGAGCAGCGATTCGGCCTGGGTCTCACCGGGCGAGAGCTGCAGCGCCTTCTGCAGTGCCTGGATCGCGCCCGCATGGTCGCCGAGCGAGATGAGGCTCCACCCCTTTTCGATAAACGTCGACGCGCCGATGTGGTCGGCGTGGACCGCCGGGCGGGTACCGGTGAACTCGGGGGCCGACGCCTCCGCCGTGGACGTCGCGAGCTGCTTGTAGCGGTCGACCAGCTTGCGGATCTCCTCCTTGAGCTCGCCCAGCTCGCTGATGAGCGAGTCGACCTGCTTGAAGTACGCGACGATCTCGCGCTTCACCGCCGCACGCTCGGGCCCGGTTGCCGCCGTGTCCAGCTTGCGCGCGATCGCATCGTACTCCGCCCGCAGGGTGCGGATCGGCGAGTCGACCATCACGGTTTCGCTGTCTCCTGGATCGCGCTCTCGATGGCCAGCTTCTCCTTCGAGTTGAGCAGCCGCGCCGTGTTGAGCGCGATGACGGTGCGCCCGTCCTTCACCACGATCCCCGTGATGTATTCCGCCGCCAGCCCCTTCACGATGTTCGGTGGCGCCGTGACCTCGGTCGCCGTGACCTGGAGCACCTCGGTCACGGCGTCCACCACGACGCCGAGCTTGCCGCCCTCCCATTCCAGGATGACGGTGCGCGTCTCTTCGCGATGTGGGGCCGCTGCGCCGAGCCGCTTGCGGAGGTCGACGAGCGGGACCGCGCCGCCCTGGTACTGCAGCACGCCCTCGAGGAAGTCCGGCGCCTTGGGAAGCGGCGTGGGCGCCTCGTAGCGCAGGATGCGCTCGACCTGGAAGATGTTGAAGGCGAAGTCCTGGCCGGCCACCTTGAAGGTGACGAGTTGGACGTCGTCGCCGCTGGTCATGTGATCCGGTCTCCCAGCGCGTCCAGGTCCAGGATGGGCACGAGCGCCCCCCTGCGGCGCGCGACTCCCGCGGCCCACGGCAGCGACTCGCCCGGGGGCACCGGGAGCGCTGTCTCGCGGACCACATCATCCGCGTCGTCGACCTCGAGGGCCACCTGCCGCAGCCCCTCTCCCGCCCCCAGCTGCACCAGCACGGCCGCGCGCCCGCGCTCCGCCGGGGGGGAGCGCTCACCCAGGAGCGCCCCCAGATGCACCAGCGGCACCAGCCGCCCCCGCAGCGGCGTGACGCCGCGCACCGCCGCGAGGGCGCGCGGCACGTCGAGCACCTCGCCCAGATCGCCCACCTCCAGGACGCGGGCCAGCGGCAGGCCGTACGCCTTACCGTCGACGCGGACGAGCAGATAGCCGCGGCTCACGCGGTTCCCCCCCGCTCCACGAGCTCCTGGTCGATCCGCTCGGCGATCCGGCCGAGCGGCAGGACCGCGTCGACGCCCCCGAGCGCCGCGGCCGCAGGCATCCCGGCGATCACCGACGACTCGCGGTCCTGGGCGATCCCGCCTCCGCCCGCGGCGCGGATGGCGCGCACCCCGTCGGCACCGTCGCGCCCCATGCCCGTGAGGACGACGCCCACGGCACGCGAGCCGAACAGCTGCGCCACGGAACGGAACAGCGGGTCGGCGGCCGGCCGGACGCCCCAGACGGGGGGCTCCTGGTCGAGCACGATCACGGGACCGTCCGGCGCGGACGCCACCCGCATATGATAATCGCCAGGGGCGACGTATGCCGTGTCGGCGACGACCGGCGCACCGTGATCGGCCTCCACCACGCGCAGCGCGCTCATCGAATCGAGCCGCTCGGCGAGGGAGCGGGTGAATCGGGGGGGCATGTGCTGCACCACCAGCACCGCCGCGCCGCGGCCGGTGACGAGGCGGGGCAGCACTTCGGCGAGGGCCCGTGGGCCGCCGGTCGAAGCGGCGACGGCGACCGCGATCCGGGCGCGGGCGCGGAGCGCCGCCTCGACCGGGCCCCGCGCCACGATGGGCGGGCGGGCCATCACCTGCACGTGCGACACGTCCGCAGCGAGGGCGCGGTGCACCGCGGCTCGGAGCTCGGGCCCCATGCGCTCGAGCGCCGCGCGGTTCGCCTCCTCCGGCTTGGCGACGATCTCCACAGCGCCGAGCTCGAGCGCGCGGATCGCCGCGCCGGTGCCGGGGCCGGCGTGCGCGCTGACGACCACGATGGGCCGCGGGGCCTCGGACATGATGTAGCCGATCGCCCCCAGGCCGTCGAGCTCGGGCATTTCCAGGTCCATGGTGACGACGTCGGGGTCGTGCTGGTGCACCTTGCGGACGGCGTCGAAGCCGTCGCGCGCCGTGGCGACGATCCGGAACTCGCCGGTCGCGTCGCTCCCCAGCACGTCGCACAGCACGCGCCGCATCAGCGCGCTGTCGTCGACGACGAGTACGCTCGGGCGGCGATCAGATGACGACGGCATCGGCCCCCACCGAGCGGATCTCGACGCGCCCGTCGGCCACGTGGAACCGGACCGAGCGGCCCTTGTCGCCGCCGACGGCCTCGCCCGCGACGGGGATGCCGGCGGCGCGAAGCGCCTTCCGGGCCGCGACGACGTTGCGCTCCCCCATCTGAATCGAGGCGGGCGTCATGAGCTGCGCGAACATGCTCGCCCCGCCCGCCAGCTTCGCGACCAGTCGCCGTGGGTCAGCGCCCAGCGCCTTGAGGCGCTCGATCAGAAACGGCACCGCGGTCTCGGGGAACTTCGCCGGGTTGCTGATGTCGCGCGCGAGGCTCTTGGAGGGGAGGAGCACGTGCGCCATGGCGCCGGCACCGGCTCGGAGATCGTGCAGCATGATCGCGACGCAGGAGCCGAGCCCGAGCGTCACGATCACGCCGTCGGTCCGCGCCGCGGCCCAGTCCGCGACCTTGACGATCGTCTCCGGCGGCGCGGGCACGCTCATCCGGGCGCAGACCTGCGGTAGATCCGCTCCCGCGGCTCCTCCAGGACGAGCCGCTGGCGCGCGGGTCCGAACAGCGTCTCCACCTTGCCGAGCACCAGGATGCCCCCGGGGATGAGCGCGTCCGCGAACGTCTCGAACAACCGCTCCTGCAGCGGGCGGTCGAAGTAGATCACCACGTTGCGGCACACGATCAGGTCGTACGGCGGCGCGGGGGGCGGCTGCGTCGTGAGATCGTGCTTGTGCACGCGCACGATGCGTTGCAGCGCAGGGAGAGGGCGGCGCGGCGCTTCGACTGTGAAGTAGCGGCGGGCCAGGTCGGGCGGCATCTCGCTGAACGCGGCATCCGGGAACGCCGGGGCGCGCGTGCGCTCGAGGCTCGCGCGATCGATGTCGGTCGCATCGACGCGGGCGTGCTCCAGCAGGCTCTCCTGTCCGAGCTGCCGGGCCGCCTCGGCCAGGGCGACGGCGAGCGTGTACGGCTCCTCGCCGGAGGCGCAGCCGGCCGACCACGCGCGGACGTGCCCGTGGCGCTCGGTCCACAGCGTCGCGAGGCGGGGCGCCAGCGCCTGCCACGTCTCCAGGTTGCGAAAGCACTTCGTGACGTTGATGGTGAGCGCGTCGAGCAGCAGGTCGTACTCGTGGGGGTCGGTGTCGAGCACCCGGCTGTAGTCGTCATAGGTGTGGACGCCCCGCGCCCGCATCCGCACGGCGATGCGCCGCCGCAGACAGCGGTCCTTGTAGGAGCCGCAGGCGACGCCGCGCGCCCGCGAGATCTTCTGGGTGAGCGCCTGGAAGGCTCGCGCGTCCGGCTCCGACGTCACGACAGCGCGCTCAAGGTGTCCAGATTGGCCTTGACGAGCTCGTGCTTCGGGTTGATCTCGAGCGCCTTGCGCCACAACTGCGCCGCCTGCTCGCGGTCGTTCCGCTTGTAGGCGATGTTGCCGAGCTTGAAGTACACGTCGTCCCCCAGGTCGGGCGCGAGCTCGACGGCCCGGCTGTAGGCGTCCCAGGCCTCGTCGTAGCGCGAGCCGCGATACGCGAGGTCGCCCAGGTTCTTGGAGAGCTGGGGGAGCGAGGGCTCGTTCTGGCGCGCTTCGCGCACCAGGTCCTCCGCGGCCGGCAGGTCGCCCGCGAGCTCCTTCAGCACGGCGAGGTTGTTGCGCAGCGGCGCGTGCGACGGGTAGGCCTCCGCGCCCTCCTCGGCGAAGTCCTCGGCCACCTCGAACTCGCCGGCGCACGCCGCGGTGAGCGCGCGCGCCCAGAACCATGCGGGCGGCGGTACCCGGCCGAACAGCTCCCGCGCCCGGTCGAGCCGGCCCGCGGCGCCGGCGTAGTCCTCCCGCTTCAAAGCGACGATGCCCCACCCGAGATACACCTTGGCGTCGGTCCGGGCGCGCGCCGCGGCCTCGCCGTATGCCGCTTCCGCCTCGTCCAGCCGCCCGAGCTGCTCGTAGGCGAACGCGAGGTTGTGAAACACGGCCGGGCGGCCGCCCCCACGCTCGGCCGCGAGCCGCAGCGCTTCCATCGCTTCGCGCCAGCGCGCCTGCTTCAGCGCCACGAGCCCGATGTAGAAGTGTGCGTTCGGCTCGCCGGGGCGCAGCTCCGCCACGCGCCGGAACTCGCGCGTCGCCTCGTCCAGCATGCCGGTCTTGTAGAAGGCCACGCCGAGGTTGCGGTGCTCCTCTACCCGCGCATCGGTGATCTGCTGGTCCGCCGCGGACGCGGTGCGCCCGGCGCGGTGCGCGAAGCCGGCGGTGATCAGCCCGTACAGCGCTTTTCCGATCTCGAACTCGCCCAGCCCCGAGTCTTCGATGATTTGATTGACGTCGCGGGATCCATCGAGCAGCGGCAGCATGCGCTGCTGCATGTCGGTGAGCTTGGCCTCGCTGATCGCCAGGCGGTCCTTGTCGAGCAGGAAGATCAGGTCGAACGAGGGGATCTTCTTCTCGATGAGGCTCCACTCGTCCACTCGGCGGGCCCCCTCGAGCAGGAGCGACTCGGGGTTGATCGAGACGAGGAAGTCCTGCTGCTCCGGCCGGACGTCGGCCTCGAAGTTGAACGTCCCCTGCGTCCAGGTGAACAGGTAATAGACCGACTCTTCGATCTGGACGCGCATGTAGCGCTCCAGGTCGGCCCGCGTGATGACGCCCATGCCGACGAGGATCTCGCCCAGCTTCTTGCCCCGCGCCGTCTCCTGCTTGTGGACGGCGGCCGCGAGCTGCTCTTCGGTGATCCTGGCGTGCTTCACCAGGATGTCACCCAGCCGGTCGCGCCGGTTGACGATCGAAGCGTAGCAGATACGGCCCTTGTCGAAGAAGATGTATCCGAAGTTCGAGCGGTCGGCGATCGAGAGACACCCCGTCTTCTGCCCCAACGCGAGCAGCTGGAGCACGTCGGGAAGCGAGGCTTCTTTGAGCGAGCCCTTAATAGCCATCAGCGCAACTCCTCGATGAGACGGTCCGCGACTTCAGGCCAGTCCCACACCATCTTCTCGCGGCTCTTGATGCCGCCCAGACTCGACACGACGATCCCGCTGGTGCGGAAGCCGCTCGAGCGGCGGGCCTCGCGTGGCGCCTGGCCCTCCAGCACCTCGCGCGCCAGCCCGGCGGTGAGCGGCACGTCCTCCGCCGCGGCCGCGCCCACGACGCGTTGCGCCACGCCCACCAGGCTGCGGACCGAGTCGGTGGGGCGGTCGGCCAGGTAATCGAGCAGCGCCGGCTCGGGGGTCACGTTCTGACCCGCCAGCAGCCGCTCGAGCACCGCCCGCTTCACCGCGCGATCGGGCTCCTTCAGCTCGGCGACGAGCCCCCCTTCGAGGCGCGAGACGACGCGCTCCTCGATCCCGGTGAGCGTGTTGGGATGCGCCGGCGCCGTGAACGCGAGCTGCCGCTCCCGGTCCTGCAGCAGGTTGAAGAGGTTGAACAGCTCCTCCTGCGTCCGCTCCTTCCCAGCGATCAGGTGGATGTCGTCAAGCAGCAGCGCCGTGGCGCGGCGGTAGCGCGCGCGCCACCAATCCACCCGGTTGCCGTCGATCGCCGCGATCAGCTCGTCGATGAACGCCTGCGTCGAGAGGCACGCCACCACAGCACCGTTCGCGCGGGCCAGCTCGAGGCCCAGCGCGTTCAGGAGGTGCGTCTTGCCGAGCCCGCTCTTTCCCACGAGCACCAGCGGGTTGTACTTTTTGCCGGGCTGGTCGAGCACGGCGCGCACCGCGCTCACCGCGACCTCGTTGGACGACCCGACCGCGTAGCCGACGAGCGGGAAAGCGCCCGACGGCCCGGGCGGCGGGGCCACGCCGGCGCGCACCTGCGCCGCCGCCTCTTCCGCCTCGGACATGCGCTCCGGATCGCGGAACACGCTTTCCCCCGACGCCTGTGGATCGAGCTGCCCGACTTCCGTTTCGAGCGCCTTGAGCCGCTCGACGTCCTCGACGAATTCGGCGATCGCCTCGTCCACGGCGGGCGGCGTCTCCTGCTCGAGCAGGCGCTCGAGGCGATGCGTGCGGTAGCCTTCGCCGCGCCAGCGCAGCACCGCCTCACCCACCCGCGCGCGCCACGCCTCGACGGCTTTCCCCACGGTCACGGTCACGTCCGCGAGGAACGCGCCGAACTCGTCGCCCGACCCCGAGCTGACGCCCGGGGCTACGGGCGCCGCCGCCCGGGCTGCCGCAGCCGCCGCGCTCAACAACTGCTTCGTCGCCTCGGCGTTGATCGGCTGGTCGTTCACCGCTTGGAACGCCACCAGCCGGTTGAGCGCGCCCATCAGCTCGCGCACGTTGGCGAACTCGAGGCCCGCCACCGTCTCGAGCACACCGGGTTGGAAGCTCGTCCCCCGCTCCTCGGCCTTGCGGCGCAGGATCGCGACGCGGGTCTCGTAGTCGGGGACGCCCATGTCCACCACCAGGCCGCCCGACAGACGCGAGATCAGTCGCTCGTCCAGGTCCGCGATCTCGGGCGGCGGCCGGTCGCTCGTGAGCACGATCTGGTGCCCCGCGCCTTGCAGCGCCTCCGTGAGGCGCAGCAGCTCGGATTGCATCTCCTTGCGGTTCGACAGGAACTGCACGTCGTCCACGAGCAGCACGTCCACGTTCTGGAAGCGGCGGCGGAACGCGTCGCCCTGCCCGGCCGCGATCGCGGCGTGGAACGCCTCCACGTATTCGTCGAGGGTCAGGTATTCGACGTTCAGGGTCGGAGCGAGCTTTTTCGCCGCGTGCCCGATGGCCATGAGGACGTGGGTCTTCCCGAGGCCGGACCCGCTATAGATGAAGAGGGGGTTGTACGCCGAGCCCGGGTTCTCGGCCACGGTACGTCCGGCCGTGACCGCCAGCCGGTTCGCCGTGCCGACTACGAACGTGTCGAACGTGTACTTGGCGTTGAGCGCGGTCGTCACGCGGTGCTCCCGGCGGCGAGCCGCTTCAGCACCATCTCGGAGACGCCCTTCAACGTCTCGAACACACCCACGCCGTGCAGCGCGTCGGCGCTGAAGCTCGCCACGCCGCGGAAGTTGAGGGCGTCATCCAGATCCGCGGTGGAGAGGATCAGCTCGCGCGGCAGGTCCTGCTTGTTGTATTGCAGAACGAGCGGCATGGTGCGGATGTCCACGCCGTGCTCGAGCAGGTTGCTCTGGAGGTTCTGGAGGCTTTCCAGGTTCTCGTCGAGCTGCCGCGCCTGGCTGTCGGCGACGAACACCACACCGTCGGCGCCCTGGAGCACGAGCCGGCGCGTGGCGTTGTAGTACACCTGGCCCGGGACGGTGTAGAGCTGAAACCGGGTGTTGAAGCCCGAGATCTGACCCAGGTCGATCGGCAGGAAGTCGAAGAACAAGGTGCGGTCGGTCTGGGTGGCGAGCGAGACCATCCGCCCGCGGCGGGAGTCGGGCACGCGGCCGTAGATATAGTGCAGGTTGGTCGTCTTCCCCGAGCGGCCGGGCCCGTAGTAGACGATTTTGCACGTGATTTCGCGCGTCGTGAAGTTGACCAGGGACACGGCCTATCTCCCGAACAGCGTGTTGAGGCTCTCGCTCAGCTCGCGCTCGAAGTCCGCCGCCAGCACCTGCTTCGACACGCCTTCCTTGGGGCTCGCAGCCTGGAGATCCGCCGTGAGTTGCTCAAAGAATAACTGCACCAGGCCGAGCGACGAAACGTGGAGGTCGTAGACGACGAGCACCACGAGTTTCCCGTGCCCCGTGGACACGGCGCCGAGAAAGATCCCGTGCCGCTCGCCCTGGTGGTTCAGCACCGCGAAGGGCGGCTGCGCGAGCTGCCGCGCGATCTCGTCGGTCGAGGCGATGATCGCGGCGCCGAGCGCGGCGGCCGACATCACGTCCACCGCGCGGGAGAAGCCGTGCTGGGCCATCACCTGGCCGGCCGAGGTCATGACCAGCACGAGTCGGGCACCCGCCTCCTTCACGAACGTGACCAGCGGCTCGAGCGTCCACGCCTCCACGGCGCGCGTCGTCATCCGACGGCCTCCGCCGCCCGGAGCAGCTCCAATCGCACCAGTCCCACGTTCACGTCCGGCTCCGCCACGGCCACGATCAGCACGCCGGACGGCGCCGGCACCACGAGCAGCCCTCCCTGGTCGCACTGCAGGTGCCAAAACAGGCTCACCCCGAGGCCCGCCGCCTCCATCGCACGCCGCAGCCGGGACGCCAAGCTCGCCGCCAGCGCCGCGACGGCCACGCCCTTGATCCCCTCCATCAGCTGCTCGGCCACCACCAGCCCGTCGTCCCCCGACACGAGCATCGCGCCGCGCACGCCGCGCACCCGCGTCACGAGGTCCAGCGCCGGGCCGTAGCCCGCCGGGCGGGAGGCGCCCGTCATCGGTCGAGCTCCAGCCAGCGGCGCGCCGCCGCGGCGGCGCGCTGGGCGATGATCGCGAGCCGGCCCATCGGCACTGAGCGATCGCGCACCACGAGCAGCACCGCGTCGCCCGCGGGGGGGGTGAGGTGGATGTGGCCGAGCTTCCCCTCCGCCGCGACCCCGGTCCACCGCCCCAGCCCGAGCAGCTTCGTGGTGCGCGCCGCCTCGTGCGACACACCGGCGAGGTACGCGGCGACGGCGTCGGTCACGTCCCGGCCCTGTGGATCCTTCAGGGCACCGCCCAGCACCTGGCCCTTGGCGTCGAGCAGGAGCAGGCCTTCCTGCGCGCCCTCGAGCCCCGCGAACACGCGCGCCTCTTCGAGCGGCGCGGCGGCCGGGGCGGCGGGGGCGAGCTCCTCCGCAGCGGCGGCGGCCGCGCGCGCCGCGTCGGGAACGCCGCCGGGCCCGCCGCCGCCCTGGGCCAGCGCCAGCGCCTGCGCCACGCCCGGGTCGTCGGGCGCGTGCTGCCGGGCCGCCTCGAGGTGGGCGACGGCCTGGCCGACGTCGCCGACCTTGAAGTAGAGGAACGCGAGGCCCTTCAGGGCCCCGATGTGGTTCGGGGCGATGCGCAGCGTCATGTCCCACTCGTCGAAGGCGCGTTCGTAATCGCGTTTGTCAGCGAGGATGCGGGCATACAAGTCGTGAGCGTCCGCCAAGTGCGGGTGCCGCTCGAGGCCGGTCAGCGCGACCCGGTGCGCGGCGTCGAACTGGCCCTTCTGGCGCAGCAACTCCCCCAGCCGCAGGAACACCAGACTGTCGGGGTCCTGGGCGAGTTGTGAGGAGAGCGTCTTGATCTCGTCAGGCATGGAGCCCCGCTCCGGTGCCGCCGAGCGTCTGCGCCGCGGTCTTCGCCCGGCGCACCTCGTCGAGCTGCGCCAGCTCGCTCTCCGAGCGCGCGGCGAGCCGCTCCCACTGATCCCACTGCTCCACCGCCTCCGCGAAGCGTCCGGTGGCGACCAGCGCGTAGCCGAGGAAGCGGTGCGCGGCGACGAGCAGCGGATCGAGGCGCAGGGCGCGCCGCAGCTCGTCCACGGCGGCGGCGCGCCCAGCCGCGAGATCGATGCGGCCGAGCAGCAGATGCACCGTCGGGTCGTGCGGATGCACTCCCGCCGCCTGCTCGGCCAGCGCGCGCGCCTCCTCGAGCTCCCGGCGCCCCAGCGCCTCCTCGGCGCGCGCGACGAGCTCGGCCAGGTCCGACGTCAGCGTGGTCCGCTCGCGCTTCACCGTCCCGGGGTCGACGAGCACCACGATGCCCGCGCTCTCGAGCCCGAACAGCGTCTTCGCCACTTCGAACTCCGACCGCCCCAGCTCCGAGGCGATGGTGCGTAGGTCGCGCTCGCCGTCGATCATCGCCAGCATCTCCCACTCCGGCGGGAGCAGGTCGAGCTCGCCCTCCGGGCCCCCGGCCGGGGGGGCGAGGGTCGGGATGACGCCGAGGTGCGGGATGCGGCCCTCGATCCGCGACCACTCGTCGATGCGCCGCGCCCCTTCCATGAGCAGCGCCTCGGTCGGGATCCGCACGGTCGCGTCCGTCGGCAGGTCCGTGAGCGTGCCCTCGGTGAACGAGAAGTAGCCTTCCCGCCAGCTCATCAGCTCGAACACGACTTCCTCGATCTGGAAGCGGATCTGGCGCTGCAGCTCGCGCGGCGTGATCGCGCCGAGCGACACGAGGATCTCGCCGAGGCGGCGCTGGTCGCCCTGGCGCTGCTGCATGTCGCGCCCGCGCTCCAGGTCGGCCTCCGTGATCTTCCCCGTACGCAACAGCAGGGCGCCGAGCGGGTGCGGGTTCGAGCGGATTTCGGCGAAGATGATGGCGCCGGCTTCGAAGTAGACCGTGCCCGCGTTGTGGCGCAGCTCCGACGTGACGCGCAGCACGCCCGTCTTGCGGCTCAGGTCGAGGAGCTGAAAGACGTCGTGGATGCCGAGCTCGCGGAGCGGTCCCTCGATGGGCATAGGCTACGCGGCGTCCGAGGTGAAGATGTGCTGCAGGTCGAGGGCGGTGCGCGCGTGCAGGCGCGCGCGCTGCGCGAACGGCCCACTGGGGTCGAGCCGCGTGACCTTCTCCCAGGCTTGCACGGCCTCGCCATAGCGGTGCAGCCGTGCCAGCACAACACCGAGCTGGAACAGAGCCTCCACCTGGTCGGGGTCGAACTTGAGCGCGCGCCGGAACGCCTCGAGCGCCTGCTCGTCGCGCTTGTCATCGAGCAGCGCGCGCCCCAGCAGCAGCAGCGCCGGCAAGTCGTACGGGTCCTGCTCGAGCATCTCGGCGAGCCGGACCACAGCGGCGCGGGTGCGCCCGCTGCGGCGCAGCAGGTCCGCGAGCGCCAGGGCCGCCTCGTTGAAGGTGGGCAGGGCCTGGAGCGCGCGCTCGTACGCCTCCTGCGCCTCGGCCCACGCTTCCTTGTCTTCGTGGAGGCGGCCGAGATCGAGCCACACCTGGACGTAGCCGCGATCGAGCTCGAGCGCCGCCCGGTACGCGGCGAGTGCGCCGCGCTTGTCGCCGACCTTCAGCGCCACGTCGCCCTGCAGCTTGTGGAGGTCGGCGCGCGCCGGCGCGCGCGTCTGCGCCTGTCGCAGCGCGGTCAGCGCCCCGGCGGCGTCGCCCGCCGCGGCTCGCACCTTCGCCACCGCCACGAGCGCCTCGACGTCCTCGGGGGTGAGGGCGAGCAGCTGCTCGGCGAGCGCGCGCGCCTCCTCCGCGCGGGCCCCGCCCAGCGCCAGCAGTGCCTTCACTTCGCCGAGCAGGGCGTCGGCGCGCTGCGGGCGGAGCGCGCTGGCCTCGCGGTAGCGCTCCAGCGCCTCGCCGTGCAGGCCGCGCTTGGCGAAGATGTCGCCCAGCAGCACCGCCGCGTCGCCCTTGTCCGCGCCGCGCTGCACCGCGCGCACCGCCTCCGCCGTCGCGACGTCCATCAGCCCCTTGCTCACGTAATCGCGCGCCAGCGCGAGCGGGTCGTCGGCAGGCTTCGCGCCGGGCGCCTCGGTCGCGGGGACGGGCGCGAGCTCCTGGAAGATGTTGTCGAGCAGCCGCTGGTCGAACGCAAAGTCCTCGCCCAGCGTCTCCGCCGCCACGTCCGCCGAGATCTCGGGCGCGATCCCGATGGTCGCTTTCTCGTATTGCAGGTCGATCGCGAGCGCGAACTTCTGCGAGACGTAGTAGGGATCGAGCTCGAGCGCCCGCTTGGTCGCGCGCAGCGCGCCGTCGTAGTCGCCGAGGTTCGACAAGGTGAAGCTCAGGTTGTAGTGCGCCCCGGCGTGGTCGGGGTCCGCTTCGACCGCTCGCACGAACGCGTTGCGCGCGTCCGGGAAGCGTTTCAGCTCCACCAGCACGAGGCCGATGCCGTTCCAGGCGGCGGCCGACGCCGGCTCGGTCTGCAGCACTTGGCGGTACGCCTCGAGCGAGAGCTGGAAGCGCCGCAACTGATACAGCAGCAGCCCGAGGTTGAGTCGCGCCGCGCTGAACGTGCCCTGCAGCTGGAGGGCGGTGCGGAGCGATTCGATCGCCGGTTCGGCGGCGCCCCGATGCGCCTGAAGCACGCCGAGGTTGTTCCACGAGAGCGCGTACTTCCCGTCGATCGCGACCGCCTGCTGGTAGGAGGCGAGCGCCTCGTCCGGGCGGCCCGCCTGGTGCAGCACCACGCCCCGCTCGTTCCACAGCTTGGGCGAGTCGGGGACTTCGCGGAGCAGCGTCTCGTACAGCTCCAGGGCGGCGGCGAAGTCGTGTTTGAGGAGATGCAGCTCCCCCATCGCCTGGAGGGTCAGCCGGCGGTCCTCGCCCCGCTCGAGGGCGAGGCGATATTCCCGCAGGGCCTCGTTGTAATAGCCCTTCTGGCGAAAGGCCAGCCCCAGGTTGTAGTGAGCGAGCGCGTTCCCTTCGACGACCTGCGGCTCCGGCACCTCACGCGCGCGCACGTGCTGGCGGCGGCGCTCGGCGTTGTAGCGCTCCAGCGAGAGATTCGTCTGGGCGCGGGCGAGCGGGGGGTTGAGCTGGATGGCGCGCTTGGACGCGGCGCGGGCGTCCTGGTGGCGGCCCAGGTCGCCGAGCACGAACGCCATGAGGTAGTGCGCGTTGGCGTTGTCGGGGTTCAACTCCACGGCGCGCTCGAGGGCGGCGAGCGCGTCACCGTTGAGGCCCCGGTTGTAGTAGATCTCGCCCAGGTAGAACTGCGCGACGCTCGAGTCCGGGTCGAGCTCCCGGGCGCGCAGGAACCACTCGGTCGCGGCCTCCGGGCGCCCGCGGTTCTTCTCAGCGAGCCCGAGCTGGATGATGGCGGCGACGTCGTCCGGCTTCTGCGCGACCAGCTGCTCGAACTCTCCGATCGCTTCGTCGTACTGCCCGAGGATCGCGTAGGCGCGCCCCAGCTCCCAGCGGGCGTCGCGCTCATCAGGGGCCTGGCGCAGCCGCTCCCGCAGCTGCGCCACGCGCTGGTCGTAGTAGCCCGTGTCGTGGTACGCGATCTCCAGATTGCGCTGGGCGACCTGCATCTTCGGGTCGAGCTCCAGCGCGCGGGTGAACGCCGCGATCGCGTCCGCGACGAGTCCCTTCTGATAGTAGAGGACACCGAGGTTGTTGTGCGCGCCCGCGTCGGAGGGATCGATCCGGCGGGCGAAGGATCGGAGAACGGCGAGGTCGCGTTCCGAAAGCGCCGGCGCCGTCACGGGTCAGGTCAGGCGGATGGCGTCAAAGATGGCCTTGAGCGACGCCAGATCGGGGAGCAGCAGGAAGTGGCCCCGCAGCCCCTCGGCCGAGTCGATGGTGAACTCGGTCTCGACGCAGAAAACGAAATCGCGCTCATGCCCGAAGTTCAGGTAGGTGGTGGTGAGCACCGCGGCCGAGACGTCGACCACGAGGCTGGGCACGGACGGCAGGAGCAGCATGCCCATGAAGTCGGAGAGCGCGTTCATGTAGGCGCCCGAGAGGATGTTGCCCGCCTCCTTGAGGCACGATTGCTCGAGCGCGTCGAACACCACGGTCGTCCCCGCGGGGCGACGCAGCAGCATGTCGCAGACTCTGCGCCCCACGGCTTCGGGGAACAACAGCAGCGTGCGGCCGGTGAGGTCGCCGAGCATGTGCATCAGCACGGCGGCCACCACGTCCTGCGGATGCCCCAGCAGGTCCGGCACCTCCTCGAGGCGCGCGATGTTGATCTGCGGGACGCTGATCATGATGCGGCGGTTGGTGAGCTGCGACAGGGCCGTCGCCGCATGCCCCGCGCCGATGTTGGCCACCTCGCGCAAGGCGTCGATCTGCAGCGCTTTGAGGTCCCGGACGTCCTCCATCCCGCCTCCCTACAGGAGCCCGCCGGCGTCCAGAATCAACGCCGGGATCCCGTCGCCCATGATGGTCGCCCCGCTGAACACGGGCAGCGTGCCCTGCGGCGCGTCGAACCCTTTCACGACGATCTCCTGCTGCCCCAGCATCCCGTCCACCACGACCCCCGCCCGCCGGTCCCCCATTTCGAGCACGATGATCGGGGCCCGGGCGGGCTCCCGGTCGCTGGTGACGCCGAGCAGCCGGCGCAGGTGCACCAGCGGCACCACGCGGTCGCGCAGCACGATCGCCTCGCGGCCTTCCACGACGGTCGTGGTCACCGTACCGAGCTCGACCGTCTCCGCCACATACGTGAGCGGCAGCGCGTAGCGCTCCGGCCCGACGCTCGCGATGATGGCGCGCACGATCGCGAGCGTCACGGGGAGCCGCAGTACGAAGGCCGTCCCCTTCCCCGCCTCGGACCGGATGTCGATCGTGCCGCCGAGCGCGCGGATGCGGGTCATGGCGACGTCGATGCCCACCCCGCGACCCGACACGCTCGTCACCGTCTCCGCCGTGGAGAACCCGGGCCGCGCCAGCACCCGCAACAGCTGATCGTCGGTCAGCGCGTCGGCGTGCGCATCCACCGCGCCGTCGCGCTGCGCCCGCTCCAGAATCTTGTGGCGGTCGATCCCCCGGCCGTCGTCCGACACGGTGATGGCGACGCTGGCACGCTCGCGCACCGCGGTGAGCACGATCTCGCCTTCGAGCGGCTTGCCGCGGCGGCGGCGCTCGGCCGGCGGCTCGATCCCATGGTCCACGGCGTTGCGGAGCAGGTGTAGCAGCGGGTCGCCGAGCTCGTCCAGAATCGTGCGGTCGAGCTCGATCTCCTTCCCCTCGACCCGGAAGGCCACCTGCTTCCCGAGCTCGCGGGCCAGATCGCGCACGAGCCGCGGGAAGCGGTCGAACACTTGCCACACCGGCGTCATGCGCGCCTGGATGATCTCCGCCTGCAGATCGGAGGACAGGCGCGAGACCTGGATCGCGACGTCGTCGATCGCCGGGTCGCGCCGCTCGGCGGCGAGCTGGTTCAGGCGCCCCCGCGCCGTGGCGAGCTCCCCGATCAAGTCCATCAGGCCGTCCAGCCGCCGCAGGTCGACGCGGATGTGTCGGCTGCGCCCACCCTCCGCAGGCGCCGCGGGCAAGCCCTCGGGCGCGGACCCGCGCACCTCCTCGCCGCCCACCGTCAGGTGCGCGACGTCGCCCGCGGCTCGGAGCGCGGCCTCGATCTGATCCGCGGCCGCCGGGGAGTCGAGCCGGAAGCTGAACCGCCCCTCGAACTCCTCCGCTTCGAAGGCCGTCTGGGGAGGCGTGACGGCGTGCACGGCGCCCAAGGCCTGGGCCCGCCGGAGCACGAGCAGCGCCCGCCCGCCTTTCAAGGGCGCCTCCGGGCGCAGCGCGACGGCGCGGTGGATGCGCACGCCGACGCGCTGACCGACGATCAGCTGTTGCGGGTGCTGGCGCGGCCCGGGTTCTCCACGGCGGAGCGGCGACCTCGAGCTCACGCTCCCGCCCCACCACCGACAGCTCCACCGCGCGCTCGAGCGCATCGCGCGCGCGAAACAGCAGCTGGAGCAGCTGATCGGTGGCCGGGTGCGCGCCGCGGCGCAGCACGTCGAGCAGGCTCTCCATCCGATGAGCGAGGTCGGTGACCCGGGCGTAGCCCATCGTCGCCGCCATCCCCTTCACCGTGTGCACCGCGCGGAACAGCCCGCTCACGGGAGTGAGCCCGGCGGGCTGCCGCTCCCACTCGAGCAGCAGCTGGTTGCAGGCGCTCAAGTGCTCCCGGCTCTCGGCCAAAAACAGCTCGGCGTACTGCGACAGGTCCATGGTCAGCCCAGCACGCGCTGGACGGCTTCGAGCACGCGCGAGGGTTGGAACGGCTTCACGACGAAGTCCTTCGCGCCCGCCTGAATCGCCTCCACCACCAACGCCTGCTGGCCCATGGCGCTGCACATCAGAATCTTGGCGTCCGGATCCTGCTTGACGATCTCGCGCACGGCGTCGATCCCGCCCATGTCGGGCATCACGATATCCATCGTGACGAGGTCCGGCTTGAGCTGCCGGTATTTCTCCACCGCCTGCGACCCGGTCTCGGCCTCACCCACGATCTCGAAGCCGGCCTGCGCTAGGATGTCCGAGATCATCGTCCGCATGAAGATGGCGTCGTCGCAGACGAGGACAGTGTGACTCACACACCCTCCCTAGGAAGACAAGATGGGGGTCAGTAGCGCGTCGGTATCGAGAACGACGAAGAGTTGGCCGGCGCGGCGCCCGACGGCGCGCACCAGCGTCGGATCGATGCCGGGCAGCGCCGGTCGGCGATCGAGCGCCGCGCCGTCGGCGGCGAGGAGGTCGACGACTTCGTCCACGGTGAAGCCCAGGACCTTCCTCCCCTCGCCGACCTCGAGGAGCACGGTCGTGCCGCTCTGGGTCCCGTTGGACGCGGGCGGCTCCGGCTGGCGGAGCGCTCGCCAACCCTCCACCACGGTGACGAGGGTGCCCCGCACGTTGACGAGACCGGCCACCAGCGGCGGCGTCCCAGGAATCCGCGTCGTCGCGAGCCGCGGCAGGATTTCGCGCACCCGCTCGGCTTCGGCCGCACAGACGAGGGTGCCCACGCGAAACACCAGCAGGCGGACGACCCCGGCGTCACTCATCCGATGCGAAGAACCCAAGATACTGCAAGGGGTTGCGTTGAGCAAGCAAAGTGCCGTCTCCTGCCGCGCAGGCCAGCGCGGGCGCGAGATCGGGAGGCCATTCCGAGCGCAGCGTGACGCGGACACCGCTGATCGGGTGGGCGAACGCGAGGCGGGCGGCGTGCAGCAGCTGGCGCGGCGCGAGCGCTTCGAGCTGCTCCGCCGCCCGCCGCTCTGACGGCGTGACCCGCCGGCTGCCGCCCAGCGCGTACTCCGGGTCGCCCACCACCGGGTGGCCGACATGCGCCAGGTGCACGCGGATTTGATGGGTGCGCCCGGTGCCGAGCGTGAGCCGCAACAGGTCGGTCTGCGCGAAGCGCGCCACCACCGCCGCGTGCGTCACCGCGTGGCGGCCGCCGGCGAGCACCGCCATCCGCTTGCGATCCTTGGGATGCCGCGTGATCGGCGCCTCGATGTCGACGGGGCTCTTCGCGAAGTGGCCCCAGGCGAGGGCGGCGTACACGCGCTCGACCTTGCGCTGCTCGATCAGACGGGTGAGACGCCGGTGCGCGCTGTCGGTCTTCGCGACGAGCAGCAGTCCCGAGGTGTCGCGGTCGAGCCGGTGCACGATGCCCGGGCGCCCCGCGGTCGACCCTTGCGAGAGCGCCGTGCCCCGCCCCACGAGGACGTTCACCAGTGTGTCGTCCCAGTGGCCGGGGCCGGGGTGCACCACCAGGCCCGGCGGCTTGTCGAGCACGGCGAGGTGCTCATCCTCGTACACGAAGCTCAGCTCCCGATGAGCCGGGGCGTACGTGCGGGGCGGGTCCTCCGCGGGGAGCTCGACCGTCACTACCGCGCCGCGCTCCAGCCGGGCCGAGGCGCGCAGCGGCGCGCCGTCGCGGGTGACGCGTTTGGCGGCGATGAGGCGGGCGGCGACAGTGCGGGACAACGCAAGCTGATCGGCGACGAAGCGGTCGAGACGCTCGGTCTCGGGGGCCGCGACACAGAACGTGACGGCGGCCATCAGGGCTCGGCCGCCCTGGCCTCCTTCGCCCGTTCCTGCGCCCGGCCCTCGAGCCAGAGGGAGACCGCCAGCGCGATCGCCCCCACGGTGATGGCGGAGTCGGCGACGTTGAAGGTGGGCCAGCGCGCGGAGCCGATCCCCACGTCCACGAAGTCCACCACGCCCTGCGCGCTGCGGAGGCGGTCCACCACGTTGCCGACCGCGCCGGCGCACACGAGCGCGAGCGAGACGATGCGGAACCGGTCGCCCGGCCGCGCGGAGCGCACCATCGAGCGCAGCACGAACAGCGCCGCGATGGCGAGCCCGAAGAAGATCCAGCGCGAGTAGGCGCCCAGGCAGAGCCCAAAGGCGGCGCACTGGTTGTAGACGAGTCGGAGCTGCACGTAGTCGCCGAGCACCTGCACGGGGAGATGGCGCGCCAGCAGCGACTCGGCGAGCAGCTTGGTGACGACGTCAGCCACGACGACCGCCGCCGCCGTTCCCCAGAAGAGCCGGCGGTCAGCGCCGTTTGCCATCTTCCTCCTTCGCTTTGCACTTGATGCACAAGCGGGCGTGCGGGAGGGCGTCGAGGCGGTCGAACCCGATGTCCTCGCCGCACTGCTCGCACTTGCCGAACTTCTCGGGCGTCTGGTAGAGGCGCCGCAGCGCCTGGTTCACGTGCCAGAGATAGCGACCCTCTTGCGACGCGAACAAGAACGCCTTCTCCCGCTCCATGGCGTCCGTGCCCTGGTCCGCCATGTGGAACGAGTAACTCGAGAGGTCGCCGTCGGACGCCTGGAGGCTCGAGTTGAAGGACTCGCCGTAGTGGCCGAGCTCCTTCATCACGCGCGCTCGCTCTTCCAGCAGTCGCTTCTCGAGATGCGCTAGCTGCTTCTTGTTGAGGCTCTTGGAAGACTTCGGTTTGGATTTCGTCGGCATTATCGGGTTCCGCCCTTTCGTCCGTCGTGACGCCGTAGCGCGATGGTCACGCGGCGTCCTTCGATGTCGACTTCACTGGTCACGTCGGGTTCGTCGAGCACGGTGCCGAGCACGGTCTTGCGCGCCAGCGTTTCGCCCTCGACGTAGCTCTGGAACGTACCGACCGCGGCGACCACGTCCTCCGGCCCCGCGATGCTCAACTCGATACGGGTGGTGTACTGATACCCCGCATCTTTGCGGAGCCGCTGCACCCGGTTCACGAGCTCCCTGGCGAGACCCTCTTGGAGCAAGTCCGCGCTGAGCCGTGGATCGACGGCCGCCACGTAGGGCCCATCGGCCTGCACCGCCCAGTCGCTGATCACCTCACGCAGCAGCGTCACGTCCGCGGGCAGGAACTCGAATTCCCCGGCCCGCACGGGGTCCCCACGTTCAAGCACCTGGAGCGCTTGCGCGGTGAGCTGGGACACGGCGGCCGCCGCGCGGGGCGTGTCCTTGCCGTAGCGCTTCCCCAGACTGCGGAAGTCAGCCTTTCCCTTGAGGTTGACGAGCTCGTGGTCGGACGTCACGACCTCCACGTCCTTCGCGTTCACCTCGTCCTTGAGGACGTCCAACAGCTCCGCGAACGCCCGGCCCTTCACGGCCGGCGGCACCGCCACCTGCAGCTTCGCCACGGGCTGGCGCACGGGCAGCTGCTTGGTCTCGCGCGCGGCGCGCGCCAGCGACGCCAGCTTGCGGATCGCCGCCATGGCGGCGAGCAGCTCGGGCTCGCGGCGCCCCTGGTCGGACGGAAACGAGGCAAGGTGCACCGAGGTTCCCGTGAGCGCCCGATGCAGCCAGTCCGACACGAAGGGCGCGGCGGGCGCGATCAGCTGCGCCGTGGTGAGCAGCACGTCGTACAGCGTGCGCAGGGCGGCCTCGTCCGCCGCGCGGTCCGGCGCCCAGAACCGCGGCCGGTTCGTGCGCACGTACCAATTGGAGAGGTCGTCCGCGACGAAGTCCATGATCGCCCGCGTCCCCGCCGTCACGTCGTAGGCGTTCCAGGCATCGCGCACGGCGGCCACGACCTCGTCGAGCTTGGCGAGCACCCAGCGGTCGGCGAGCGGTCGCCCGCTTACCGGCGGGCCGGCGCCGTCCGCTCGCCAGTCCTGCGCATACTGCGCAAAGAACGTGTAGGCGTTGCGCAGGGTGTTCAAGAACCCGCCCGCGACGTCCGGGATGTGGCGCCGATCGAACCGCTTGGGGAACCACACCTGGCTCTGGCCCAGCAGGTAGAGGCGCACCGCGTCGGCGCCGTGCTCCTCGATCACCTGCCACGGGTTGATGACGTTCCCCCGGCTCTTCGACATCTTCTGGCCCTGGGCGTCGAGCACGAGCTCGTTTACGATCACCTGCTTGTAGACGACGGAGTCGAACACTGCGACGCCGATGGCGAGCAGCGAGTAGAACCAGCCGCGGGTCTGGTCCACCCCTTCGCAGATGAAGTCCGCCGGAAAGTGCGCCTTGAAGTCCGCCTGGTGCTCGAAGGGGTAGTGCCACTGCCCGTACGGCATGGCGCCCGAGTCGAACCAGGCGTCGATCACCTCGGGGACCCGCCGCATCGCGCCGCCGCATTGGCGGCACGCCCAGGTGTACTGGTCGATGTGGGGCTTGTGGGGATCGAACCCTTGGGGCAGGGGCGCGCCGACCCGCTCCGCCAGTTCCGCATACGAGCCGATCACTTCGCGGTGCTCCCGCTCCGTCTCGCACTCCCACACGTTCAACGGCGTGCCCCAGTAGCGGTCGCGCGACAGCGCCCAGTCGACGTTGTTCTCGAGCCACTCGCCGAACCGCCCGCTCCCCACTTCCGGGGGGTGCCACCCCACCTGCGCGTTCACCTCCAGCATCCGGGCCTTGATGGCGGTCGTGCGCACGAACCACGAGCTGCGGGCGTAGTAGATGAGCGCCGAGTCGCAGCGCCAGCAGAACGGGTACTGGTGCTCGTAGGGCCGCGTCTCGAGCCACCGGCCCTCGTGCTTCAAGCGCTCGATGATGAGGCGGTTCGTCTCCTTGTCGGTGACGAGGCGGCCGTTGATCTCCTCCCAGCGCGTCCCCTGGAACGTGCCGTCGGGCCCGACCGGGTTCACGAAGGCGAGGCCGTACTGCTGCGCCGCAGTGTAGTCGTCCGCGCCGAACGCCGGGGCCATGTGGACCAGCCCCGTGCCTTCGTCCGCCGAGACGAAGCCGCCCGCCACGACGATGGCCCGCTGGCCCTCCTGCGGCAGCTCCACCAGCTCCAGCGGTCGCACGTACTTCTGCCCCACGAGCTCGCGCCCGCGGTAACCGGCGACCCGCGTGCCCGTCGCGAGCGGCTTGCCGCCGACGTGCACGTCGCCGGCGCGCGCCGCCGCGACGATGTAGCGGACGCCGTTCACCTCGTATTCCCCGTACTCCAGTTCGGGATGCACGGCCACCGCGACGTTCGCCAGGAGCGTCCAAGGCGTCGTCGTCCAGATGACCAGCTGGCGCCGGGGGTCGCTCGCGAGCGGGAATGTCACGTACACCGAGTTGGTCTGCACTTTGTCGTAGCCGAGGGCCAGCTCGTGCGAGGAGAGCGCGGTGCCACACCGCGGACAGTAGGGCAGCACCTTGTGCCCACGGTAGAGGAGGGCCTTCTCGTGCAGCCGCTTGAGCAGCCACCACACCGTCTCGATGTATTCGTTGGTGTAGGTGATGTAGGGGTGTTCGTAGTCGAGCCAGTAGGCGATCCGCTCCGAGAGCGATTCCCAGTCGGTCTTATAGGTGAAGACGCTTTCGCGGCACAGCTTGTTGAATTTCTCGATGCCGTAGGCTTCGATCTGCTGCTTGCCGCTGATGCCGAGCGTCTTCTCGACCTCGATCTCGACCGGCAACCCGTGGGTATCCCAGCCCGCGATGCGCGTCACGGCCTGGCCGAGCATCGTGTGGTAGCGGCACACCAGATCCTTGATGGTGCGGGCGAAAACGTGGTGGATCCCCGGCCGGCCGTTCGCCGTGGGCGGCCCTTCGAAGAAGACGAACGGCGGCCCGTAGCGCATCGCCTCGCGCGTCCGCTCGAACAGCCGCTCGTGCTTCCACGTGGCGAGCAGCTGCTTCTCGAGCGCGTCCGTCGAGAGCTTCGGATCGAAAATCGGATACATCAGTTGAGGCGCTCCAGCACGCCACGGATCAGCGCGCCGAGCCGGGGCTCCGCGGCGCGCGCCACCGCGATGATCTGCTCCACCGACGCGGGCGCGAGCGCGTCCGGCAGGCACTGGTCCGTGATGATCGACACGCCGAGCACCCGCATCCCCATGTGCCGCGCCGTGATCACTTCCGGCACCGTGCTCATCCCCACCACGTCCGCCCCGATCGCCCGCAGCATGCGGTACTCCGCGCGCGTCTCGAGGTTCGGGCCTGGGACGGCGACGTAGACGCCTTCGCGCAGCACGATCGCCCGCTCGAGCGCGACCGCGCGCGCCAGGGCGCGCAGCCCGGCGTCGTACGGCTCCGACATGTCGGGGAAGCGGGGGCCGAGGCGGTCGTCGTTGGGCCCGACGAGCGGGTTGTCCCCGAGCAGGTTGATATGGTCGGCGATGAGCATCAGGTCGCCTGGGCTCCACAGAGGATGCATCCCGCCGCAGGCGTTCGACACCACCAGCGTGGCCGCACCCAGCGCATGCAGCACGCGAACGGGGAAGGCGACCTGCGCCAAGGTGTAGCCCTCGTAGCGGTGGAACCGTCCCTGCATCGCGACCACCCGCTTCCCCGACAGCGAGCCGACGAGCAACTGCCCCGCGTGGCTCTCCACCGTAGCGAGCGGGAACCCGGGAATCTCCCCGTAGGGAATCCGCACCTCCACCCCCACCTCTTCGGCCAGCCCACCGAGCCCCGTGCCCAGGATGATCGCGACGTCGGGGACGAGCTGTGTCCGTGCGCGGACGGCGCGGAGCGCCGCGTCGATCATCCGCCCCGCTGGCCGTCCAGCGCCCGGAGCTCGGCGAGCTGGCGCTCGAGCAGCGCGCGGAACCCGCCGACGTACTGCTGGTACTGCCGCTGCACCTCGGCGGCCTGGCGCTCCACCTCGGCCTTCGCGGCGCGCGCCTCGTCCAGGATGCGCCGCCCCTCGGCCTCGGCCTCGCGCACTACGACCTGCGCCTCCCGCTGCGCCGCCGTATGGGTCGCCTCGCGCAGCTGCTGCGCCGCGACCAGCGCCTCGTTCATCGCGCGCTCCCGCTCGCGGTAGGCGCGGAGCTGCTCGCCCAGCGCCGCCACCCGCTCCTCGAGCACGGACCTCTCGCGCAAGATCCGCTCCAGCTCGTCTGCCACGCGGACGCGGAAGTCCTCCACGCCTATCGGCTCGTAGCCGCGCAGGCTCTTGCGAAACTCCTGCTTGCGCACGTCGAGCGGCGTCGCTTCCCCCTCCTCCCCCCCCGCTCCCGCCATCACCCTCGGCCCGAACAGGACGGTACCCAAGCGGATCACCGTTGCCCCCTCCTCGACTGCGATAGCGTAGTCGGCGGACATCCCCATCGAGAGCGTCGCCAGCCATAGGCCATCCTCCTTCAGTGCGTCCCGCAGCGACGTGAGCCCGCGGAACGTCCGCCGCTGGAGTCCCGCGTCCTCCGTGAACGGCGCGATCGTCATGAGCCCTTCGAGCGCGAGGTGCGGCAGCGCCGCGATCCGCCGTGCCAGCGCCGGCGCTGCGCCCGGCGGGCAGCCGCTCTTCTGCGCCTCTCCCGCCACGTTCACCTGCAGCAGCACGCGCACGGGCGCTCCCTCAGCGTGCGCCGCGGCGCGCTTGTCCAGCTCCACGGCGAGCGCGAGCGAGTCGAGGGAATGCACCAGCGCGAACCGCCCCGGCACGTGCTTCGCCTTGTTGCGTTGGAGATGACCGATCAGGTGCCAGGTCGCGCCGCGTCCGATCGGCGTGTCGATCTTCTCCAACGCCTCCTGCACCCGGTTTTCGCCCAGGTCGGTTAGGCCCGCAGCGAGCGCGGCCTCGACCGCGTCCAGCCCGAAGCCCTTCGTGACGGCGACGATCGTCACCGGGTGTGCCCAGCCGCGGGCCGCCTGGCGGCGGGCGATTTCGGCCCGCACGTGGGCCAGCCGCTCAGGCAGGGCCCCAAAATTCATAACCGCAAAAAGTAGCCGCCCACGCCGGTGGAGACAATCCAGGGTGGGCGGAAGGTGCGACGCGGTGAGGGGTTAGCTCGCTGGAGCGGTAACGCGCTCGCCGCCCTCGAGATGCGAGATCGCTCCGGATAAGAGATCCCGCACCTGCTGCGGCGTGAGGTGACGGTGCAACAGGCCGTGGCTCGCGATCGAGATCGTGGACGTTTCCTCCGACACGACCAACACCGTGGCATCGGTCTCCTCGGACAGGCCGAGCGCGGCCCGGTGGCGCGTGCCGAGCGACTTGTCGGCGACCTTGAACTGCGTGAGCGGGAGCACGCACCCCGCGCCGATGATCCGGTCGCCGCGCACCAGCACGGCCCCGTCGTGGAGCGGCGAGTACGGGGTGAAGATGGTGGTGAGCAAGTCCGCCGAGACCTTCGCCTCCATCGGGACACCCGAGGAGATGAACTCCTCGAGCCCGATGTCGCCTTCGACGGCGATGATCGCGCCGGTCCCGCCCCGCGCCAGCCGGTCCATCGCTTCGGCGATCTCCTCCGCCACCGATTGGCGATCGCCGCGCGAGAAGCGTCGCATCAACCGTGACTGACCGAGCCGGGCGAGCGCGTTGCGCAGCTCGGGTTGGAACACGACGACTGCCGCGAACGGTCCGTAGGTGAACACGACCTTCAGGAGGAAGCTGATCATCTCGAACTTGGCGAGCAGCGCCGCGAAATACGCGACGGAGAGAATCATCACACCCACGACGATCTGCATCGCTCGGGTGCCTACGAGGAACAGGAGGAAGCGGTAGATCACGAACGCGACGAGCAGGATCTCGACCACGTCCGGCCAGAGCTGCGGGATGAGAAACCGATACGCTTCGAGGTTCACCGTGAGCTCGTCGTAGCGCACGCCACCTGCAGCGCCTCGCGCGCCACGGCGGCGTCGTGGACCCGAAACACCCGCGCCCCGCGCTCCCACGCCAGGGCGCACGCGACCGCCGTCGCCCGGTCCCGGTCCTCCACCGGCCGCCCGGTGGCGTGGCCGAGAAACCGTTTGCGGGACGGCCCGACCGCTACAGGATAGCCCAACCCCACGACGGTTGCCAGCTCGTCGAGCAGGCGGAAATTCTGCTCCGGGTTCTTGGCGAACCCGAACCCCGGATCGACGACGATGCGCGCGCGCTCCACCCCGCCCTGCTCCGCCCGCCGCGCCGCCACACCGAGCTCGGCCGCGACCTCGGCCGCCACGTGGCGGTAGGTGGCGAGCGAATCCATCGTATCGGGCGTGCCGCGCATGTGCATGAGGATCACGCCCACCCCCGCCCCGGCCGCCGCCGGGGTCAGCGCCGGATCGAACGCGAGCCCCGAGACGTCGTTCACGACGGCGGCGCCGGCGGCGATCGCGGCGCGCGCGACCGGCGCCTTGCGGGTGTCGACCGAGATCGGGCCCAGCCGGCGCCGCGCCAACTGCTCGATCACGGGGACGACCCGGGCGATCTCGTCGTCCACCGCAACCGCCGCCGCCCCCGGCCGGGTGGACTCCCCGCCCACGTCGAGCAGCTCACAGCCGTCGGCGATGAGCCGCTCCGCCTGGGCGATGGCCCGATCGACCGCGGCGAATCGCCCGCCGTCCGAAAACGAGTCGGGCGTGACGTTGAGGATGCCGACGATAACCGGATGATCGAGCAGGATCCGCTGGCCGGCGATCTCCCACGCCTGCGCCGGCTCCGCATGAGCGGCAAGCACGCGGCCGAGCTCCGGACCCAGGCGCTCCAGCCCGGGCGGCACGCGGTCGGGTCGCGCGAGCGGGGCGAGCCGGCTCGCCGCCGCGCCGACGAGCGCCCATCCCTCGCCGGTGAGCACATCGGCGCCGGCCTTCGCGCCCCAGTGCACGAGCGCCTCCCGCTCGGCGCCGGTGAGGTCTTCGAGGATGACGGCGAGCGGCTGCACGCCGGTGGCGGCGAACCACGCGGGCTGGGCGTCCCAGCCGCGGGCCGCGAGCGCCGCGCGCACCGCCTCGGGGGTGTGGGCGGCGAGCGCGGTGACCTTCACGCCCCGGCGGGCTCCGGGGGCGGGCTCCCCAGCACGGGACCGCGCGCCGGAGTCTTTTCCTTTATCTGAGCGCCTTCGGGCGCCGGCGGCGGAGTCGCGGGCGCGGGCGGCACCACCGGGGGCAGCGCCTTGCCGGCCAGGACCAGCTCCACCTCATCGCGATCGAGCGTCTCCCGCTCGAGCAGCGCGCTCGCCAGCCGGTCGAGCGCTGCGCGATGCTCGGAGATGATCATCCGCGCCCGCTCGTATGCCTCGGAGAGGATGCGCTTGAGCTCCGTATCCACGATCTCGGCGGTGCGGTCGGAGATCTCGCGCCGCTGGACCACCTCGCGCCCGAGGAAGATCTCGGCCTCGCGATCGCCGACGGCGATGGGGCCGACGACGTCGCTCATGCCAAACTGCGTCACCATGCGCCGCGCCATCTCGGTGGCCTGCTGGATGTCCTGCGCCGCCCCGGTCGTGACCTTCTCCGGCCCGAACACCAGCTCTTCGGCCACGCGGCCGCCGTATGCCATGGCGAGGCGGCCGTGGATGTACTGCTTGGTGTAGTTGTGCCGGTCCTCCTCCGGGAGGGAGAAGGTGATGCCGAGCGCGCGGCCGCGCGGGACGATCGTGACTTTGTGGAGCGGATCCAGGCCCGGGATCTTGAGACTGACGAGCGCGTGTCCCGCCTCGTGGTAGGCGGTGAGACGCCGCTCCTCGTCGGACAGGACCATGCTCTTGCGCTCCAGCCCGAGCATCACCTTGTCCTTGGCGTCCTCGAGGTCGTTCATGTCGACCGCGCTCTTGTTGCGGCGGGCGGCGAGCAGGGCCGCCTCGTTGACGATGTTGGAGAGCTCGGCGCCGGAGAGCCCCGGCGTTCCCTTCGCGATCCGCTCCAGGTTCACCCCGGCGGCGAGGGGGATTTTGCGTGTATGGACCCGGAGAATCTGCTCCCGCCCCTTCACGTCCGGCATGTCCACGACGATCTGCCGGTCGAACCGGCCGGGCCGCAGCAGGGCGGGGTCGAGGATGTCCGGCCGGTTGGTGGCCGCGAGCAGGATCACCCCGTCGTTCGACTCGAACCCGTCCATCTCGACGAGCAGCTGATTCAACGTCTGCTCGCGCTCGTCGTGACCACCGCCCAGCCCCGCTCCGCGGTGGCGCCCGACGGCGTCGATTTCGTCGATGAAGATGATGCACGGAGCGTGCGCCTTGCCCTGCTCGAACAGGTCGCGCACCCGCGAGGCGCCGACGCCGACGAACATCTCCACGAAATCGGATCCCGACATCGAGAAGAACGGCCGTCCCGCCTCGCCCGCCACGGCTTTGGCGAGGAGCGTCTTGCCCGTCCCGGGCGGCCCGACGAGCAGCGCACCCTTCGGCAGCCGGCCACCCAGACGCTGGAACTTCTGCGGGTCCTTGAGGAAATCGATGATCTCCTCGAGCTCCTGCTTGGCCTCGTCGCACCCGGCGACGTCGGCGAAGGTGATCTTCGGCGTGTCGCCCGCGAGCAGCTTCGCCTTGGACTTGCCGAAGGCGAACGCCCGGTTCCCGCCCTGCTGCATCTGGCGCAGCATGAAGATGATGAGGCCGAGGATGAACAGGTACGGCAGGAAACTGAAGAGGAATACGCCGAACGACTGCTTCTCCTCGCGCGCGCGCACGTCCACGCCCTTGTCCCGGAGCGTCTGCACCCATTCGGCGCGCGACTCGAACGGCAGGAGCGTGGTGAAATGCTCCGCCGAGCGCCGGCCGACGGTGACGGCGTGCTTGAAGTCTCCCTTGATCTGTTGCCGCTCGGTGATCTCGACCGCGGCGATGTTGGCGGCGTCGAGCTGCTCGGTGAACTGCGTGTAGGAGATCTCGACCGCCTCCTGGCGGCGACTCGAAGCGAACTGCACCAGCGCGATCGAGCCCACGATCAAGAGCGCCCAGAACGACAGCGTGCGGAGCGTTCGGGCCCAGTTGAACTCGCGCGGCGGCGGGACGCGGTTGGGCATCTACGGGAGACTCGCGATATACGGCAAGTGCCGGAAGTTCTCGGCGTGATCCAGCCCGTACCCGACGAGGAATACCCGCGGGGCATCGAACCCGACGAACTTTGGCTCGAGCACCAGGTGCTCAGCCAGATGTTTGTGCAGCAACGCGCAGATCTCCAAACTCTGCGGGTCCCGCTCCCGCAGCAGCGTCACGAGCCGGTTCAAGGTCTTCCCCGTGTCGACGATGTCCTCGACCAGCAGGATATGTTTACCCCGGAGCTCCGTCTCCGGATCGTACAGCAGCCGCACGTCGCCGCTCGAAATCGTGGCCGCGCCATAACTGGCGGCGACCAGGAAATCCACCTGCAGCGGGCGGTCGAGGCGCCGCACCAGATCGCTCAGGAAGATGAAGCTCCCCTTGAGCAGCCCGAGGACGAGCAGCTCGCCGTCGGGATAGGCCGCCGTGATCTCACGACCCAGCTCGGCGACACGCCGCGCGATCGTGTCCTCGTCGAAAACAATGCGTGCGAGCTTACGACCGCCCGTCTGCTTCAGGCTCGCCGTACTCGGTAACATGCACTCGCACCGCCGGGGTTCCGGGCTGTGGCAGCGCGGACGCGCTGCGACAGACGCCGGGAACCCAAAGAATCGTTTCGCCGCGAGCGACGACCGGGTAGCTCGCCCGGGCGCTCCGCGGCACGCGCGCTTCCATCAGCAGACGCCGCACCGGCCGGTGCCCCACGCCCCCCAGCGGCACCAGCCGGTCTCCCGGCCGCGGCGCCCGGACCTCCCAGTCCGCTCCCGCGATCCAGGTCGTCCAGTCCGACCGCGGCAGCCGCGCCGGCGCGGCCTCGGGCGCCCACTCAACCCGGAAGCTCCCGAACTTCGCGCTGCCGCGCTCACCGCGTGCCACCACTTCCCTGGCTGTGCCTGCGGAGCCACGGCCCACCCGTAACCGATCGAAGGCCACCTCGGCCGCCCAGCCCCCACCCAGCGGCAGGCGCCGTCCCGAAAGATGCCCCGCGAGGGCCAGCAGTCGCCGCGCCCGGCGCGGACCCAATACCAGCCCAGCCCGCCGCGCCGCGGCCCGCAAAAGGGCCACCGACAATGCCTTATCATAGCTGGACAAGGCGGCCCGAGCAACGTCGAAGCCCTCGGCGGCGAGGTGAAGCTGAAGCTCCGGAACGAGTTCCAACACGCGGTCCCACGCGCGGCGATCCGTCGCGGCCGTCCGGCCCAGCCGCAGGATGTCGGCGCGCACCCGGCTTCCCACTCGCGCCGCGAGCCGGGGCAACAGCTCGACGCGTACCCACGAGCGGAGGTGGCGCGGATCACGGTTCGCCGGGTCGTCGTGGAACGGGAGGCCCGACTCCGCCACGTGCGCCGCCAGCTCCGCGCGGGTGAACGGGAGCAGCGGCCGCACGAGACCGCCGCGGCCGCGCGCCGGCATTCCCGCGAGCCCGGCGGGCCCGCTCCCCCGCAGCACGCGCAGCAGGATCGTCTCGATCTGGTCGTCCGAGTGATGCGCCGTGACGAGGTAGCGCGCGGCATGCGCCTGCCGGACGACGGCGAGCCACGCGTAGCGCGCGCGCCGCGCCGCGGTCTCGGTCGCATCGGAACCGAGGTGCAGCTCCCCCAGCTCGAACGCGACCCCGCAGGACTGTGCGAGCCTGCTAACCGCCTCACCGACTAACCGGCTATCCGTCTGAATCCCGTGATCTGCGTGCGCCACGACGAGCGAGAGGCCGCGCCCCGGCGCGACCGCGCGCATCAGATCGAGCAGCGCCACCGAGTCGCCGCCACCGGAAACCGCGAGTACGGCGGTGCCCGGCGCGGGGAAGAGCCGGGCGCGATCGAGGTGCGCGCGGAAGCGGTCGAGCAGCGGAGCCATATAGATAATGATATGTTGACCCCCGACCTCACGCCCCCAGAGGCTCGGGATGCGGCCGGACGAGACCTACCAGTTACTGCGCAACCTCACCTCCCCCGTCGTCGCGCTCACCTCCGAGCGCGCCGGCAAGCGCAACGGCATGATCTCCGACTCGGCGGTGCGGGCCTCGATCGTGCCGGCGATCCCGCGGGTGTCGGTCTACATCCACAAGTTCAATTTCAGTCACGACCTGATCTTCGACACCGGGCGCTTCGTGATGCACCTACTGCGGAGCGACCAGCTCGAGCTGATCCACCGCCTCGGCTTCACGAGCGGGCGCGCGCGCGACAAGCTGGCCGACATCCCCCATCGCCTAGGCACGCTGGGCGTGCCGCTGCTGGACGAGTGCTACGCATATTTCGAGTGCCGGGTCGTGAACGTGATGGACACCGGCAGCTCGACCTGCTTCCTCGGCGACGTCGTGGAGGTCGGCTACGGCGCGAGCAGCCGGCCTACGGGACTGGTGATGACGGCAGCGTACTTTCGGGAGAACATGCCGCCGGCGTGGCGCCAGGAGTACGAAACGCACCTCGAGGCCGCGCAGCGCTTCGCCGCCGAGCGGTCGCGCCCGATCAAGCCCGTCATCTGGAGAGACCTCGCGTAACGCTGACCTGCCGGCGCCGCAGCAACGCCGTCGCTCACCCCGCCGCGTTCCGCTCGTCCGCCTCGCGCTGCTGCATCGGGTCGTGTGGCTGCGCCGTGACCCACACCCCCGGATGCGGGATGGTGACGGTGAACACTTCGTTCACGCGCGGGGGCCGGGCCGTATAGGCCGCGAGCGCTTCCTGCCACTCGCGCGGCAGCTGGTCGGCCGAGCGCAGCGGCAGCGCGATGGCATTGCCGATGCGGCCCAGCACGGTGTTTTCGACCAGATCGGTGAGGGGTCGTCCCGACGGGTCGCGCAGCTTCGCCAGCGCGGCGTACCGGGCGGCGGGATCGCCGGCCGAGATGATGGCAGTCGAATAGTAGAGGAGGTTTGCTTCGATATGGTCGAGCAGCCGGCTGCGGGCCGCGCCGTCCGAGCCCCAACCGTCGTCCGAGCTCAGCAAGCGCTCGAGGTCCGGCTGCAGGGAGCGGTCGAGCAGGGTGCGCCGGAAGATGTAACCGAAGCGCCGCACCACGTCCGGCGTCGCGAGGTTCGGCAGGCGGAACGGCACGAAGATCACGGGGCGCACGCGCGGCGTCCGGACCACGACCCTGAAGCGCTCGAGCGGCTCAAAGAAGTGGAACGTGACGACCCGGTCCGGGCTGGTGTTGCGCACCGTCCGGATCGCCGCCTGCGAGGGCGCTTCGTGATTCGCGTCGACCACCCCGAGGGGCCGACGACGCAGGGCGCTGCTCATGCGCTCGGTCCGGTCGCGGATCAGCTGCACGGTGTCGGTCACCGCCGCGTCGAGGGCGGGCTCGGAGAGCGTCAGCGCGTCGAGCTGCAGGTCGGTGCCGAGCGCCGTGACGAGATCGCCGAGCATCGAGCTGCCGACCATGCGGGCGAGGATCTGGAGCGGGCGCTCCCGCGCCTCCGCCTCGCGGCGCCAGCGGCCGTCGAGCACCGCGAGCCGGGCTTCGTCGCCCGGCGTGAGCGAGACACTGTAGAGCAGCTCGCCCCACTGCACGCCGAGCGACTGCCACGACTCCTCGAGCTCGACGAGCGCGCCGTACCGCATCGGCGCCGCGTGGTCGCTCGCAAGCGCGAAGAAATCCGCGACGGCGTCGGGCGGCCCATGCTTCACCTCGGGCGCCCGTTCGGCGAACATCACAAGCCGCTGGAAGTACAGGACGTGCCCGGGCACGTCGTGCGGCTCCGCGGGACGCGGCGTCGCGGTCGGGCCGGGCTCGCGCGGGGCGCGCTCGCTCGCGCCCGACGGCGTCTGCGGCAGCCAGGTGGGCGCCGCGAGGTCGATCGGCCCTTCCGCGAGCGACGCGGTGACCAGCTCGATCGGCTCCTCATTGCGGAGCCCCACGCGCAGCCGCAGTTTGGCGACATCGCGCCGCGGGATCGTCACGGTGCCGTCCGACTCGCTCACCCAGTAGCCGGCCGGATTGCCGGTCTTATCGAGTACCGTCACGGGCACGCCTTGCGCGGGCTTGCCCGTGTTCTGGTGCACGATCCGGAACACCCAGACGTCCTTCTCAGAGCTGGCCATAAAGGGGGGACCAATATGCAATTGCCGGTGTGAAACGGACAGCGACGTGGGCCACACCACCCACACCAGCGAGGGTAACTGCTTGTGCGATCGGGAATTGAGCGTTAGGCTGCGCTCTGCCGACGCCGACGCCCCCGGCCCAGGATCACCCTTCGTTTCGTGAGGTTCGTATGATGCGTTTGCACCCCGCGCGCCGCGCGCTGTGGCTCACTCCCGTGACGGTGGCGCTGGCGACGTGCCGTGTGAGTGCGCCCCCTCCACCGATTCAGGTCCCGGTCCCGAGCACCGCGGCGGAGGCCCCGACCGGCTTCGACGACCAGAGCAACGGCGCGGTTGATGACTCCATCCATCAAGCCGATCAGGAGGCATTCGACGAGGTGGAAGAAATCGCGGATGGGTTGGGGCCGCTCTACAACGCACAGGCCTGCCGCGAGTGCCACCAAAACCCCACCTCCGGCGGGGCGAGTCAGATCAGCGAATTGCGGGTAGGGCATCTGGGACCGGATGGGCGGTTCCGCAATGCGGACATCCCGATCGCGCGCGGCAACGTCGTCATCTCCGGTCGCACGCTCGTCAACGACCGGGCCATTTGCCCGAACGCGGCGTTCCCGGACTCCGAGATTCAAGAGCGGGTGCCCGACACGGAGACCATTCGCACGACGCGCGCGTCTCTCAACCTGCTGGGCGATGGGCTGGTGGAAGCCGTCGCCGACGAGACGCTGATCGAAATCGCGCGGGCGCAACGCCGGACGACGCGCGGCACCATCCGCGGCCAGGCGCTGTATGTGCCGATCCTGGAGGCCCCGGGCGAAACGCGCATCGGGCGGTTCGGCTGGAAGGATCAGCACGCCAGCCTACTGTCGTTCTCGGCCGATGCCTACCTCAATGAGATGGGCATCACCAGCCGGCTGCTCCCCGACGAAGTGACCACGCTGTGCAATACGGCACCCGAGCCGAACAATACGACCGACGCGGACGGGCTCGCGGATATCGACCGGTTCGCCCGCTTCCTGCGGGCCACCAAGGCGCCCGCCCGCGACACGGTGCTAGCCGCGACCCCCGCGGCGCGCCGCGGATCGGAATTGTTCGACGCGATCGGCTGCGCCACGTGTCACGTTCGCACCCTGGTCACGGTCGCCGCTGGAACCGCGCTCAACGGCGGCACCGACACCATCCCACCGGCGCTTGGCGAGAAGACATTTCACCCCTTCGGCGATTTCCTGCTGCACAACGTCGGCACCGGCGACGGGATTGTCATGGCGATGCCGGAGCACTATGGGCCGACCGTCTATAAAGTCGTGTGGAAGGAGTTTTCGATCGACAGTGTCGGCCGCACTCGGAATAAGGTGCGAACGGCCCCGCTATGGGGCGTGCGCCTGCGCCCGCGGCTGATGCACGACGGGGCGTCGCTGACGTTGCGCGACGCCATCGTACGGCATCGGGGAGAAGCGATCGGCGTGTCCAACCGTTTTCGCAAGCTGACCCAAAGCGATCAGGAAGCCATCATCGCGTTTCTGAAGTCTTTGTGACGGTGCGCTCGGCATCACTTGCCGTGACGCGTCCCCACTCGGATGCTCCTGCTGAGTATTCCCGGGCTGAGAGCCCGGGCTCGGCGCGAATGTGCGCCCTGTAAGGGCGCGCCCTGGCTGGGACGCCCCGGCGAGCCATTCTCGAACACCGGACATGAGACCCTCCTGTCCCCGCCCAGTTTGCTGTCGAGCGGGCACCGAGTCTAGAGGATCGACCCACGCGGAAACCGCGCGAGGCCCGACGGCGTGTCGGGCCTCGCGCCACCACCACGGTCACGGACTCAGGGATTCGGCCAACTCGACCACAACGTGCTCATGCCGGCGAGATCCGTGGGAAATGGTGTGTGCCGGATCCCTCCGTACACGGGGTTCATCACGGCCGTCGGGGGCGGGCCGAAGTGGCCGAGGCCGAGTGAGTGGCCGTTCTCGTGCAGCGCGACGGTCTCGACGTCCACAGCCGGGAGCGCAAGGTTGATCCCCCACGGGTTTCCGACGCGATCGTTACCCGGGTCCCCGAAGGTGTTGTTGTAGTAGACCTCGTTCAAGGCGGTATCGAGGTAGTTGTCGCCGTTGATGTCGGTGGGCACGCCGCGGGACACGAAGATGAACGAGACCGAGAACGCGAGGATGCCGCGCCCGCCACCCGGACCCCCGACCGCTTCGAAGAAGGCGCGCGGCAACCAGCCTGCCTCGGTGATGTCCGCGAGGAACGGATTGCCGAAGCCGCCGAACCCGAAGAAGAAGTCGAAGATATCCGGATCGGCACCATTGTCGGCCCGTTTGACAAGCGTCACCTTCTGGAGCGCCTGTTGGCTTTGCCACGTCGCCAGGGAGCGATCGATCGCGGCCTCCGTCTGGGCAGACGTCAGCCCGCTCGCCGTCGCGCCGTCGCTCCGGTCCACCAGATAGGTGATGTGATCGCCCTCGGCCAACCGGCGCGGATCGCCGGGAACCCAGCGGAGATCTCCCTGGAGAATCCGGATACTCGGACGTCCCGGGCCGATGGTGTAGAAATCGACCTCTTGGATCGCGATGTTCAACCCGCGGGCGGCGAGCTGCTGGTTCGCCGCGCGTATCCGGGCGACGAGGGGATCCTCCTGGTCCTGCGCGGTGGATTGAGCGAAACGCGGTGCGGCCGTGTTCGACGGTGCGGATGGCTGACGCTGGTCGCACGCCGCTGCGACGAGCAGCGCAGCGAGCGAGGTGAAGAGATGACGGCGTTTCATGGGAGGATCCTCCGGTGCGGCGGGTGACCACACGCGTCGGGCGACGCAGGTAAGCGGAGGTGGCCATTTAGCCCAGCGGCGGCGAAGTGTCAAGACGCGAGGGCTGTTGGAATAGCGGCGGTCGGACTCGAACCGACGACCCGCGGATTATGATTCCGCTGCTCTAACCAGCTGAGCTACGCCGCCTTGAACACAAGAGAAGAACTTAGCGGCGCCTCGGCGCAGACGGGAGTGCCCGTGCGTTGCTCGCGCGCTCGAGCGCGCGCCACAAATACCAGCTCGCCACCGTGCGATACGGCTTCCACCGCTCACCCCGTCGTTCGAGGTCTTCACGCGCCGGCAGCGCGCGTTTCTTGAACGCGATCGCGAACCCCTTGCGGACCCCGTAGTCGTCCGCGGGAAGCACGTCGGGGCGGCCGAGGCGGAATATCAAAAACATCTCCGCGGTCCACCGGCCGATACCGCGCACCACGGTGAGGCGCTCGACAATCGCCTCGTCTTCCATCCGACGAGCCTCGGCGAGCGTGGGGATCCCGCCGTCTGTCACGTGCCGCGCGAGGTCGCGCAGCGAGAGCAGCTTCGCGCGCGACAGGCCGGCAGCCCGAAGCTTTGCGTCCGAGACGCGCCGCATCTGCTCGACGGTGAGGCCGGCGGGCGCGCGCGGAAACAGCGCGCACACGCGCGCGAAGATCGTGACCGCGGCCTTGCCGCTGAGCTGCTGGTAGACGACGGCCTCCGCCAGCGCGGCGAAGCTGCTCGCAGCACGCTTGAGCTGCAAGCGAAACGGGCCGACGGCGTCGATCACGCGCGCGAGCATCGGGTCGGACGCGCGCACGTGCTCGACCGCGACACGAGCATCGAAACTGTAGGCGCCGTCGTGCGCCGGCGCGGTGGCCATCGGCGCCTACTCCGCGCCCAGCCGCTTGATGAGCTGCACCTGGCCCGCGTGGTAGACGGCGTGGCAGGTGATGCCGAGGACCAGGTCGAAACGCTCGGCGTCTGTGAGTGACGATTGCGCGCGGCCGACGCGGATGTCGGCGATGGCCGTGGCCAATCGACCCCGCTCCGCCTCCACCACGGCCCGGATCTCCGACCAAGCCAGCTTGGACTGATCGGGCAGTGCGAACCAGTCGTCACCTTCGAGCACGAACTGCTCCGGTGGTGTACCGGAGAGTTGTCCTCGCACGGAGCGGGTGTAGTAGGCGTGATGGAGCGCGATCTCGGCGATGTTGTGACGCCCGGGCGCCGGCCGCCAGAACGCGAGCTCCGGCGCAACGTCGGCGAGGGCGGCCTTCAGATCGGCGCCGTGCCAGGCCCCCGGTCCGTACCCCTCCTCGACGACGCGCGCGAGCACGCTCGGATCCAACCCGGCCGGAATCGCTGTCTTGGCATTCATCGCAACGCTCATGATGGCCTCCCGCGTGAGTGGCGCAACCGGGATTGCCTTTGTGGCCCCCGGGCTCTCAAGTTGAGAGCATCATACGCAGTCACAGGAGCGAAGTCTTGGTAAAAATTGCGCTCGCGGTGGAGCGGGCAGTAGCGCAGCGCGCCCTGACCGGTGACCGGGGGCGGGTCACGGGGCGTGTGCTGGCTCGAGGCGAGGGCTGGACCGTCGAGGATGTGATCTGCACGTCCGGTCCCCAGGACCGACCGTTCGAAGAGCATCACGCGCACGTTTCGATCGGCATCGTCGCGGCGGGGACGTTTCAGTACCGCTCCGCGGCGGGTCGCGAGCTGATGACGCCTGGCTCGCTGCTGTTGGGCAACCCCGGTCAATGTTTCGAATGTGGGCATGAGCACGGCTCGGGGGACCGCTGCCTCGCATTTCGTTACGCCCCGGACTATTTCGAGCGACTCGCGGCGGATGCCGGAGCCTCCGCCGCCACGCAGGCGTTCCGGCTGCTTCGCCTGCCGCCGTTACGGCGGTTGGCGCCGCTCGTCGCGCACGCTTGCACCGGTCTGGCCGGATCCGTTGCAGTGGCGTGGGAGGAAGTCAGCGTCCACCTGGCGGCGCAGGTGGTGCAGCTGGTGAGCGCGCTCCGAGCCGACGGGAGCGGTGCGCCAGGCAACGCGGTGGCGCGCGTGACGCGAACGGTGCGGGCGATTGAACGTCATCCCAGCGCCCGACTCACCCTGGGACGCCTGGCGCGCGAGGCGGGTCTGAGCCCGTACCACTTCCTCCGTACGTTCGAGCGCGTGACGGGTGTGACGCCGCATCAGTACGTGCTCCGGGCGCGCCTGCGTGAGGCCGCGCTGCGGCTGGCGGCAGAACGGGCGAAAATCATCGACGTCGCGCTCGATTGCGGCTTCGGCGACGTGTCAAACTTCAACCGCAGCTTCCGCGCCGAGTTCGGCGTCAGCCCACGCGCCTATCGTCTGCAGACGGGGCCGGGGTGGAAACGACAGCATCGCGGTCCAGCTCAGGATCCTTGACGCAGGGTGCCATGGACTCTGTGACCGACCTCCCTGTAAGATTCATCAGGTAGAGCACGGGCGGACTGCACGATGGCACCTCTGCTGGGCCACTCAGGCGATGGCGGCACGATCGACGGTGGCGTCTGGCTAGCGGCGTTGGGCTCCCGACACATCCGTTGCTTGCCTGCCACAGGGGGGTCCGCACGGCTGGCCTGGTCTTCAGGCGGCGAGCCCCTGCCGACCGGCCGACGCGGTGCGGCGCTTGCATCCCGCGCTAGGGAAACCATGAGGACCCTCCTGTTCGCAGCGCTCGTCGGGGTGCCCCGATGAAGTGCCCGCGCTGCTCGCTGTTCGACATCCCAGAAGGCGCGCCGGGGTGCGCAGTGTGCGGCTACCAGCTGCCCGGCCCCGAGGCGGCAAAGGCGGCGCCCGCCGCCCTGACGGAGCTGGACGCGCGCCGCGAGCTGACGCGCGAATTCCGCATCGAGGCGCTGCTCCAGCCTGGCGATCAGGGCTCCAGCATCGTGTACCTGGCCTATGACCCGCGCCAGGACCGGCAGGTGGAGGTGAAGGTTGCGCCACGCCAGCCGCTGCGGGAGGCGGGAGTGGAAGACCGATTCCGGCGCGCGGCGGAAGCGGCTGCGGCGCTCGATCACCCCCACATCTTACCGATCTACCGGTGCGGGGCCACGGCGAACTTCCTCTGGTTCTCCACCAAGCAATTCCAAGGTCGCTCCGTCGCGGAGATAGTCCGCACCAACGGACCGATCGACCTCGCCGACTGCCTGCGGATCCTCGAGCAGGTCGCGAGCGCGCTGGATTACGCGCACCGGCGGGGCGTGTTCCACGGGGCGCTCTCGTCCAGCAACGTGGTGCTCGACGCGAACGAGTGGGCCCTGGTGGGCGATTTCGCCGTCGCCGAAGTGGTGGCCACCGGTCGCACCGCGGCCGAGGTCTTCAACGCTCGGGGCCCGACGCCGACCGCCGACCAATACGGGTTGGCGGCGGTGGCGTACGAATGCCTCAGCGGCAGGCCGCCCGGGAACGAACCGATGCCCGACCTGAGCGACGTCCGCCCGGAAATTCCCGCACACGTCTCCGAGGCACTGCGGCGCGCCCTGAGCAGCCGCCCCACCGAGCGGTTCCCGACGGTGCTCGACTTCGTCGGCGCGATCGGCGGGACGTCGCCGGGGGCCGGGCAGCGCGCCGCCCTGTTCTCGCTCAACCCGCGCCGGGGACCCGGCTCACCGGTCGTCATCATGGACGACGAGCCCGAGCCACGCCGCGTGGGCCGCCGCCTCGCCGCCGCGGCCAGCATCGTGCTCGCGCTCGGGGCAGGCGGCGTGTGGCTCAGCCTGTCGTCGCTCCCCGCCGCCCCGCCGCTGCAGCGACGCCTGGGGGCGGGACGCCCGCCCGCGACCGCGTCGGTACCGATCCCGCCTGGGCCTGCGGCGGCTCCGCTCGAGAGTGCACCGCGCGACACCCAGCCGGCGCCGGTGACTCCAAGTCCGCCGGCCGGTCGCCCCCTGCCCCCGGCGCCCCAGCGGGCGACTGCCCCGCGCGTGATGCGCACCGCGCCCCCCCCGCCGGCGGTCAAGAAGCCCGCGCCGCCGCGCGCCACCGTGCGGCGCGGCATGGAGCTCGGCCGCCTGTCCGTCAACGCGTTGCCGTGGGGCAACGTGTACGTCGACGGTCAGCTGCTCGGCACCGTTCCGCTGACCGACCTGCCCGTCTGGCCCGGGGCGCACTTGCTGCGCGTGGAGCGTGAGGGCTTCCAGCCGTACGAGCGCACCTTCGAGATCGCGTCGGGCCAGCGGTTGAAGATCACCGACATCGTCCTGCGAGAGCTCGCACCATGATTCGCCGCCTGGTCACGACGCTCGTAGTCGCTGTGCTCGCGCTCGTGACGCGGGGCGCCACGGTCGCGGCCCAGTCCGCCACGGACCTGCTCACAGCCGGAATGCGCTCGTATCAGAACCTCGACTACGAGGCGGCAGCAGCCACGCTGCGTCGCGGCCTGATGCGCGCGACGAGCGACACCTTCTCCACCCCCGAGCGGCTCCAGGCGCTGACGTATCTCGGCGCCACCGAGCTGTTCCGGGGCCGCCGGGACTCCGCCGTCGCCGCGTTCCGGCAGATCGCCGTCACCGATCCGAGATACCGGCCCAGCGCGATCATCTTCCCGCCGCAAGTGACCAGCATGTTCCAGGAAGTCCGCCAGGGGACGAAGACGGTCTTCATCCAGGTTCCGCCCGAGACCGAGTTTCGGGCGCGGAGCGAGCACTTCACCGCCCGGCTGGTGGCGAGCACGCCGCACGACATCGCCGTCGCGGTTACCCGCGAGGACGGAACTGTGGTGAATTCACTCTATACCGGGCCGATTGACGACAGCCTCGCGGTGACATGGGACGGCACGGAGCGGGGAGACCCGGTGAAGAGCGGCCACTACCTGCTGCGAGTCACCTCCCGGGCGGCAGCCGGCGCGCGTCAGCTGGTCCGCCAGCTCCCGCTCGAGATCGAGCGGGCGCGGCCGGACACGCAAGCGTGGCCGTCGCCGGGCGATGCGACGTCGCCGGGAGTGCGTTCCGGGCCGGCGGTGCGCTCGCTCGCGGGGGGCCTGGCGGCCGCGGTCGCCGTGATCGTGCTACCGTCGATCGTCGCCCACGACGCCGACGGCATCAAGGGGCGATTCGCAGTCGCGGCCGCCATCGGTGGGGCCGGGCTCGCGAGCTTCTTCGCGCAGCGGTCCGCGCCTCCCATCGACGTCGCTGCCGGGGCGAACGCCGCGGTGCGCGACGCGGCGAAGCGCCGCCTGGAGCAGGTGCGGCAGCAAAACGCCAAGAGCCTCGCCGAGGTCCGGCTGCGGGTGCGCGCCGGACCGGCGACGCTGCTGGAACAGGGGGCGCAATGAAGACCTTGGCGCGCGTCGCCTGCGCCCTCACGCTGGTCGCATCACCGCTCGCGGCGCAACAGCGCCCGCGCGGCACGGTCTTCGCCGACGGCGCCATCGTGCGGTTCGGCGAGGTTTTGGGAACGCCCGCCGGGTCTTTCAGCGGACCGACCTTCGGCGTCGAGGGCGGCGTCAGTCTCGGCAGCCTCAGGCTGGGCGCGGGCTACCTGGAGGGCCGGGTGCAGCCGAGCAGCGGGAGTTCGGATTCGGTGGCGCGCGATCTCGTGGAAGCACGCGCGTTCCTGGGTGTGCAGCTGTTGCCGTGGCTCCGATTGAGCGTGGGGCCGCACGTGCGCGCGTTCGTGATGGACGCCGTGACCGAGCGCTGGGTGCTCTGGCCGCTGCGCGCCCGGGCGCAAACTGCCCTGGCGTCGACGCCGCTGGAGACGTACGTCGAGCTGTGGCGCGCCCTGTCGGCCAAGGTGAACCTCCCCGAGGCAGTCGACCACGTGCAAGGCGGGGAAGCCGGCGTGGTGCTGCGGCCGCGCGGGTCGGCGTTGTGGATGCGGCTCGGCTACCGCGTGGACGGCGCTCAGCTCGGGGGCGGGAGTCGCAGCGAGTCAGTCGAGGCCGTGAGCTTCGCCGTGGGGATCGGGTCGCGCTAGCGGAACCGCCGGCCGCGTGCGGCGACTACCTGGGCAGCGGCGGTGCCGCGTCCGCTTGTGGCACCAAGCGGTAGAGGATTTCCCCCTTCCGAATCATGCCGAACTGCTCGCGCGCCGCGCGCTCCTGCGCGGCGGGGTCGGTCTCGAGCGCGCGGGCGAGCCGGGCGAGCGAGTCGAGCTCGACCTCGAGATCGCGCACCGCCCGGCGCTCGTCAGCGAGCTGGCGCCGCAGCTTCAGCCAGTCGACGGTACCGTACTCGCCCGCCTGAAACGCGAGCCCCGCGAGCACGACGGCGCCGGCGAAGCCGGCGATGCGCGTACGGGTCATAGACCGTACAGGTCGCGGCCCGGATAATACGCCACGTCGCCCAGCTCTTCGGCGATCCGGAGGAGCTGGTTGTACTTCGCGACGCGGTCGGTGCGCGAGGCGCTCCCCGTCTTGATCTGCCCGACGCCCGCGCCGACGGCCAGATCGGCGATGAAGGTGTCCTCGGTCTCCCCCGAGCGGTGCGAGATCACGGCGCCGTACCCGTTGGAGCGCGCGTGCTCGATGCACTGCAGCGTCTCGGTGACCGAGCCGATCTGATTCAGCTTGATGAGGATCGCGTTCGCGACCCCCTCCTCGATCCCGCGGTCGAGGCGCTCGACGTTGGTGCAGAACAGGTCGTCTCCGACGAGCTGGACCCGACTGGAGAGGGCCTCCGTGAGCTTTGCCCACCCGGCCCAGTCGTCCTCGGCGAGCCCATCCTCGATCGAGACGATCGGGTAGCGGTCGATCCAACCCTTGTAGAGCGCGACCATCTCCTCGGCCGACTTGGTTCCGGCGCCGCTCTTCTTGAAGACGTAGCAACCGTCCTGATAGAACTCGGACGCGGCCGGATCGAGTGCGATCGCCACGTCCTTGCCGGGCTCGTAGCCCGCGGCCTCGATCGCCGCAATCACCGCTTCGAGCGCCGCCTCGTCGCTCGGCAGGTTGGGCGCGAAGCCGCCTTCGTCGCCCACCGCGGTGGAGAGGTTGCGCTTCGCGAGCACCTTCTTGAGCGCGTGGAATACCTCCACACCGATGCGCAGCCCTTCGGGAAAGCTCTCGGCGCCGATCGGCACCACCATGAACTCCTGGAAGTCCACGGTGTTGGCGGCGTGCGCCCCGCCGTTCAGGATGTTCATCATCGGCACCGGCAGCACGTTGGTGACCGGCCCGCCGAGGTAGCGGTACAGCGGGAGCCCGGCGTCCTGCGCCGCCGCCCGCGCCACGGCCATGGACACCGCGAGGATGGCGTTGGCGCCGAGGTGGCCCTTGTTCGGCGTGCCGTCGAGCTCGAGCATGGCGTAGTCCACCGCGATCTGCTCCTCCGCCGACATCCCCTCGAGCCGCGGCCCGATCACCTCGTTCACGTTCTTGACCGCCTCGAGCACGCCCTTGCCGAGGAACCGCTTCTGGTCGCCGTCGCGCAGCTCGACCGCCTCGTGCTCCCCGGTGGACGCGCCGCTGGGCACGGCGGCGCGGCCGGCGGCGCCGCTCGCCAGCGTGACGTCGGCCTCGATAGTGGGGTTGCCCCGGCTGTCGAGGATCTCGCGGGCGTGCACGGAAATGATGGTACTCATGGTGGCCCCTACCCTAGCGGGAGCCGTCCCCCGAGTCAACGCGCGCCCGGAGCGCGAGCAGGGCGGCGCGGGTGCGCTCGGCGAGCCCCTGCCGGTCGTCGAGGGACAGGCCCTTGGTGGGAATCGGCTCGCCGACCAGGATCCGGATCGGCCGCGGGTGCAGCCGCACCCCGCCCTTGGGCAGGATCTCGAAGCTGTTGTGCACGTACACGGGAATGACCGGCACGCCGGCGGCGATCGCCAGACCGAACGGCGCATTTTTGAACGGCAGCAGCTCGCCGGTGCGGCTGCGGGTGCCTTCCGGAAACACCACGGCCGAGATACCGCCCCGGATCACCGCGGCCGCCCGCTCATACGCCTCGAACGCCCGGGCCCGATTGAAGCGGTCGATGGCGACGTGACCGGCGGCGAGCATCGCACGACCCACCAGTGGGACCTTCACGAGCTCCTGCTTGGCGACGAAGCGCACCGATCCGGGGAGCGTCGCGGCGAGCGCCCAGATGTCGAACATCGAGGAATGGTTCGAGGCGTACACGACGGGCTGGTTCAGCGGGATGCGGTCGACCCCCTGCAGCTCCACCGGCGTGCCGGCGGCAGCGATAATGTCGCGCGCCCAGTCGGTGGCGCCCCAGTCGTAGATCCCGCCCGGCCGGCGCTTCACACCCAGCACGGCCGCAACGATCACCCCGCCGGCGTGGATCACGCTCGACACCACCAGCACGACGTAGAACCAGATGGTGCGGATCATCCCGCTGGAAAATGATCGAAGCCTTTGGGAGGCGCGATCGCCTGGCCGTGGTCGGTGAGCCGTACACCCGACCCGCGCACACAGCAACCGATCCGGGTGAGCGGAACGCGTGTCGCGACCCGGAACGATCGCGCGTCCCGATCCGTGAAGCCGGGCGGCAGTACAACCAAGAGCTCGAACTCCTCGCCGCTCGCCACGGCGACGTGCCGATGGACGCTGCGAAAGCACGGCACCTGCTCGAGCGCGATCTCGACCCGGATGCCCGACGCCGCGGCGAGGTGGGCCGCGTCCGCCGCGAGCCCGTCGGAGACGTCGATCATCGCCCGCGCGCCGAGCGCGGCCAGCCGGCGCCCCGCGGCGATGCGCGGTACGGGGCGCGCGAAGCGACGAAACAAGGCGGGGGGCGGGCGCCGACCCGCCGCGAGCGCCTGCAGCGCCGCCTGCGCGCCGCCCAGCGCTCCCGTCACCCACACCCCATCACCAGGACGCGCCCCGTCGCGACGCACCGGGCGCACCGTCCAGCCCAAGACGCACACGTCCACCAGGTATCGGTCCGAGCGGACGAGGTCGCCACCCAGCACATATGCGCCGACGCTCCTTGCCGCGGCACCCACGCCGGCCATGATCTCGACGGCGGCCCCCGCTTTCCGCTTCACCCTTCCCCGGCCGTTTCCCGGCATTCCCAACGAGACGAGCAAGCCGAACGGCTCAGCGCCTTCCGCGGCGAGATCCGACAAGGCCGCCGCGGCCGACCGCCACCCGATGTCGGCGAACGAGAGCCAGGCGGTCCGGAAATGCACGTCCTCGAGGCTCAGGTCGATGCTGACGGCAAGCCAGGTGCGCCCGACGCGAACCAGCGCGCAGTCATCGCCCAGGCCCCGCCCAGTCCGCCCCAACCGAGCGAAGATGCGGCGCAGCTGGTCGAATTCCCCGCCACTGCCGAGACGCAGGTTGGCGCTCACCGCAGCGCCGCGTCTCGCGCGAACCGTACCAGCCCGCTGTCGGTGGCGACCCACACGTAGGGCGGATCGACCGCCACGTCGCGCGCGGGTGACGGCACGTCGAGCGGCACGCCGAGGACGCGGAACGTGGCGCGCGCGATGTCCCAGAACGCCAGTCCGTTCGTTCCTGCGAGCCAGACCCCACCCCCCCCGTCCCCCCCACCCCCCCCGGCATCGGCGGCGAGCGCGGTCACCCGGCCGAGCTCGGGCCGCCCGCGCACCAGCGTCCAGCGTCGCGTCGCGGGATCGCGCCAGCCAAGCTGGTCGGGGGTGACGGCGACGAGCGTGTCGCGCAGCAACGCCAGCGCGACGATCGGTGCCCGCAGCGCGGGCTGCTCCGCCACATCGGGGGGCACGAGTGGGTCGGTCGTGCCTGGCGCGAGCAGACCGAGACCGGCCGCCGTGCCGACCCAGAGGGTCTCCCGCACGGCAACCAGGCTGAGGACGGGCATGTCGCTCCCCAACCCCGGGGCGCGGCCCCGGGGTTGGCCGACCCGGACCACGTTGCCGTCGTTCGTGACCACGAAGAGACCGCGTGCATTGCCGACCCAGACGCCGTCCGGCGCCCGGGCGAGGGCCGAAGGCGCGTCCAGCTCGAACAGCTTGATCCGCGAGCCGCCCGCGTCGATCCTGACGACGCCGCGCTCGCACGCGAGCCAGAGCGATGGCCCGCTCGCGATCAGCCGGCGCCCCTCGACGCAGGGGAACCCGAGCGTGCCCGAGCCCTCGATCGCCGTATCGGCCGAAAGATCCGCCGCGACCCACGTCAGCCCGCGGCGCTCGCCCACGCGCCCCGCGGACGCCACCCACACGCCCCCCCCGCCCCCCCCGCGCCCCCCGCCGGGCCCGGCCGCGACCGCCCCGGCGCGCGCCGCGACCAGCCCGAACCCGAGGCGGTCCCACTGCCCCGTCGACGGATCAAGGCGGATCAGGCCCACGCCGTCCGAGCCGAGGAACAGCTCGCCGCGGTCCGGGGAGCGGGCGGCCGCGGTGAACCGGTAGCTGGAGAGGCGCGGGTCGGTGAGGATGAGGGCCCGCATGGCGTCCGCCAGCGGCGTCTGGGCGAGGGCGGTGCGGGCATCGAGCGGGACTACGCGCTGACCCGGCGGCGGCAGCGGCCGGTCCGGCACGGGAAAGAGGGCGCCGCGCGGGAGGAACCCCCAGCCGAACGCGCCTTGCACAAAGATGCCGCTCGCCGGGTCGCGCGCGTCGAGCATCAGGTTCGCTACGCCGCCGGGGATGCGTCCCTGCTCCCACGTCCGGACGTTGGCATCGTAGCGCGCCCACCCGTCAGTCGTGCCGAGCCATACGGCGTTGTCGACCACGTCCGCCAGCGCGGCGGAGACCCGGGCGGCGGGGTAGCCGTCGAGCGCGGTGACCGGCAGACGCCACGTCCGCGCTTGGCGGTCGTAGATCGTGAGCCCGTGGGTCGTCGCGGCAAACACGGTGAAAGGGGAGGCGGCAACGGCTTCGATGACGGAGAAGTCGCTGATGAGGACGCGATCCTCGGGGCGCCAGCGGGGAGACTGGACGGTTAGTCGGATAGACGGGTAGACGGCTAGTAGCACCGTTGCCAGCACGGCCAGGCTAGCCGTCTGACCGTCTACCCATCTAGCCCGCTGCCTCACTCCGTCTCCGGAAGCTCGAGCTCGGCGAGCACCGGAGGACCGAGCGGCCTCGCGCTGGCCCAGGCGCGCCAGATGTCGGGGAGCGCAGCGAGCACGTCCGCCGGCCGGAGGCTACGCGCGGTCCACTGCAGCGCCCCCTGCTCGGCTGCCCGCCCCAGCACGTGCGCGCCGAGCGCCGCCGCTTCGGGGCCCGGGCTACCGCGGGCCAAGAAGGCCCCGATGAATCCGGCGAGCAGATCGCCCGAGCCGCCGGTCGCGAGCCCAGGGTTGCCGCTCGCCACCACGTGGATCGGCCCGCGGAGATCGGCGATCACGGTGGGGACGCCCTTCAAGAGCACCGTCCCTTTCACCTTCTGCGCAGCCTTCGCAACCGCGCCCCACCGGTCGTTCGCCGCCGCGTCGGCCAACTGATCGCCGAACTGGGTCCGGAACTCGCCGAGGTGCGGCGTGAGCACCACGGGGCGCTCGGCCGGTGCCGCGAAGAGCGCGAGGGCGTCGGCGTCGACCACCGTCGGGACGGGGCGACGCGCCAGTACCGCCTGGAGGAACGGGGCGCGCGGGGGCGCGCGGCCGAGCCCGGGTCCCACCACCAGCGCGTCCGCCCACTCGAGCGCCTCCGCCGCGGCCGGCTCGAGGTCCGGGCCGAGCGCCGATTCCACTGTGAGCACGTCGGGGAGGCTCGCCCGGGCGGCCTGGATCGTCTCCGGCCCAGCCACGAGCTTCACGAGCCCGGCGCCGGCGGCGAGCGCCGCGCGCGCGGCGTGGAGCGCGGCCCCGGTCATGCCGTTCGAGCCGCCCACCACGGTCACGCGGCCGCGGTCGCCTTTGTGCATCGTGGGGCTCAGCTTCGGTAGCCGCGCGCCCGCCCACGCGTCGGTGACGAGCACCGGCCATGACGGGTCGGCGGGCGGCAAGCCGATGTCCACGACCACGATCTTGCCGCACCACTCGCGCGCGAGCAGGTGGCCGCGGCGTGGGCCGCCGAACGTGACCGACAGCGCCGCGCGGACGGGCCCGTGCGGCTCGCCGCTCGACAAGTCGAGCCCGGTCGGTCCGTCGACGGCGACGAGGGTCGCCCCGTAGGTGACGAGCCGCTGGGCCAGCGCCAGCACGTCGCCGCGCGCGGGGCCGGCCGCCCCGGTGCCGAGCAGCGCGTCCACGGCCACGGCGGCAGCGGGCCACGGCTCGTCACGGCCGATCTCGCGCACGCCGTCCACGCGCGCCAGCGCGCGGTTGTCGATGGCGTCGTCGGTCTTGGGATCTACGCCGGAGACCCAGACGGCCACGCCCGCGGCGTGGAGCGCGCGTGCGACCACCCACCCGTCGCCGCCGTTGTTCCCCGCTCCCGCGGCGACCAGCACGCCGCGCGTGATCACCTCGGGGAATTCGCGCGCGATCACCTGGGCGACCGCCCGGCCGGCGGCCTCCATCAACACGCGCGACGGGATGCGGTACTGCGTGCGTGCCACCGAGTCCCACGTCACGGCTTCAGTCGCCGAGAGCACCGGGATCGGGTTCACGGGATCACCACACCGGCGTAGCCCACCACCGCGGCGTCGTCACCCGTCACCATGCCGGAGTGACTGTAGTGCACGACCTCCGCACGCGCCGCGCCGAGCGTCCGGGCCGCGGCGATGACCGTGGCGGCCGGCGCGCGGCCGCACATCGAGATGCCCTCGCTCTGGCAGCGGCGCAGCAGCTCCGCGCCGTCCAGCGCCGCGACGGCCTCGAGCGCCCGCCGGTCCTTCCGCTCCGAGACGGCGGCGGGCTCGTAGTGGGTGAGGTCGCTCGAGGCGAGCAGCAGCACGGGCTCGGACCAGCGCGCCGTGAGGCCCGCGAGCGCCTCCCCCAGGCGGCGGCAACCCTCCCACGCGTCCCAGGCGAGCACCAGGGGGACGATCCGCACGTCGGCACGGCGCACCTGGAGAAAGGGCAACTCCACCTCCACCGCGTGCTCGCGGGCGTGAGCGGCATGATCGACGGCGACCAGGGGCGACGCGTCGAGCAGCGCGCCCGCGAACCGCTCGTCCACCGCGACGTCGCCGAGCGGGGTGCGGAACGCACCGGCTTCCCACAGCGATGCGCCGCCCCGCGCGCCCCCTAGGCCGGTGTGGTTGGGTGCCAGGATCACGACGACGGGCGGGATGTCGAGACGGGCAAACACATGGGCGGCGGTCAGCCCCGAGTAGACGTAGCCGGCGTGCGGCGCCACGGCCGCGCGGGCGGGTGCGGGGCTCGTCGGCGGCACGGCCTCGAAGAGCTGGCGGACGGCGCGCTCCAGCTCGCGCTTCGTCCCCGGGTAGAAGCGCCCGCTCACCGCGGGCGCGCGCACCGCGTCCAAGCCTTACTTGAAGCTCTGGCCGATCGCGCGACCGAAGGAGATCTCCCCGTTATCGATGCGGATGTTGAACCCACACTCCGGGTTGCTGCAGACCCAGGCCTTGTAGGTGATCGGCGCCCCGTCGCGGCCGTAGTCCGATAGCGGGATGAGCAGACCTTGCTGACATTTCCGGCAGGCGGGCCATTCCCTGGCGTCCGTGCTCATGCGGCACCCCCTTCCCCCGATCCAGCGCCCGCTAGCTGCGCTCCAGGCCGGGCCAGCGGTACCCGACCCGGAACACTTCCGTGAAATCGTACACCCGATCGAAATCCTCGAGCTTGTCGCTCGGTTGCCGCGCGAGCAGCCCCACGTCGATCAGGGAGAACACGATGCGCCCGAGATCCTCGGTGCTGGTGATCCTCCAGAAGCGGAGCACGGTCGGCGCCAGCAGGCCGAACTGGTCGAGCGCGAAGTCGCGGCAGGCCCAGGCGAGCTCAGCTCCGCTCAGGTGGCGGCGCGCCGCCAGCTTGCCCTGCGCGTACTCGAGCGCCGCGAGCACGAACAGATAGCCGCGCTCGTGGTAGCGGCCGTCCTGTTGGCCGATCCGCTCGAACGCTTCCTGGAGGGTCGCGAAATCGCTCACGGCCGGACCTCGAGGCTCCCCGGCTTGCGCGCCCGTACGTCGAGCGGCCGCGGCGCGCGCGACTCGAGCAGCGCGAGCTCGAGCACTTCGTCGATCGTCTCCACCGGCTTGATCTCGAGCAGCTTCTTCACCTCGTCGGGGACCTCCACGATGTCGCTTTGATTGCGCGCCGGCACGAGCACGGTCTTCACGCCGGCGCGCGCCGCCGCCGTCAGCTTCTCCTTGAGCCCCCCGATGGGGAGCACCCGGCCGCGCAGCGTCAGCTCGCCCGTCATCGCCACGTCGTGGCGCGAGGGGCGCTGGCACAGGAGCGACGCGAGCGCCGTGGCGATCGTGATCCCCGCCGACGGCCCGTCCTTGGGCACCGCGCCGGCGGGGACGTGCAGGTGCACGTCCGTCTGCGTGAACGCCTCGAGCGGGATGCCGAGGGCACCGGCGCGGGCCCGCAACAGGCTCCACGCCGCCTGCGCCGACTCCTTCATCACGTCGCCGAGCTGCCCGGTCAGAGTGATCTGGCCCTTCCCGGGCATCTGGATCGCCTCGATGAACATGATGTCGCCGCCCACCGGTGTCCACGCGAGGCCGGTGGCCACGCCGACCTCAGGGCTCCGCCCGGCCACCTCGCTCTGCACCCGGGGCTGGCCGGCGTACTTCTCGAGGTTCTTCACGGAGATCTTGACCGCCCCTCCCTTCCCAGCTGCCCCCTCCGCCCGCCCCTCCACCACTTCCAGGGCGGCCTTGCGCAGCACGCCCTGGATCTCGCGCTCGAGCTGGCGCACGCCCGCCTCGCGGGTGTACTCCCCGATCAGCCGCTCGAGCGCCGCGTCGGCGACGCCCGCCCGCTCCGCCGTGAGCCCCGTCTCCTTGAGCTGACGCGGCAGCAAGAAGCGCTTCGCGATGGCGAGCTTCTCGCCGGGGGTGTAACCCGGTAAGGTGAGAACCTCCATCCGGTCGAGCAAGGGGTCGGGGATCGGCGCGAGGCTGTTCGCGGTGGCGATGAACATGACGCCCGAGAGATCGAACGGCACCTCGAGGTAATGGTCCACGAACGAGGCGTTCTGCGCAGGATCGAGCACCTCGAGCAGCGCGGCCGTCGGATCGCCCCGGACGTCGGCACCCATCTTGTCCACCTCGTCGAGCATCAGCAGGGGGTTGCGCGTCTCGCAGCGCTGCAGCGAGTGGATGATGCGGCCCGGGAGGGCGCCGACGTAGGTGCGGCGATGGCCGCGCACCTCCGCCTCGTCCCGCACGCCACCGAGCGACACGCGGGTGAAGCGCCGCCCCAGCGCCTCGGCGATGCTCTGGCCGAGCGAGGTTTTGCCGACCCCGGGCGGCCCCACGAAGCACAGGATGCTGCCGCGCGCCTGCGGGTTGAGCGTGCGGACGGCGAGGTACTCGAGGATGCGCTCCTTCACCGTCTTCAGGTCGTAGTGGTCGCGGTCGAGGATGTCGCGCGCGGCCTTCAGGTCGAGGCGGTCCTCGGAAGTGCGGTTCCACGGGAGCGTAGCGAACACCTCGAGGTAGGTGCGCGCCACGTGGTACTCGGCCGACTGCGGCGACATCTGCCGCAGCCGCTTGAGCTCGCGGTCGACGACCTTCTTGGCCTCGGCGTGCAGCCCGGCCTCGTCGAGCCGCCGTCCAAGCTCGTCCAGCTCGTCGTCGCCGTCGTCCTCCCCCAGCTCCTGGCGGATCACCCGTAGCTGCTCGCGCAGCACGTACTCGCGCTGGTTCGCGTCGAGCCGGGACTTCACCTTCTCCTGGATCTGGGTGCCCACCTCCAGCACCTGCAGCTCCTGCCCCAGCAGCTCGGCGAGCCGCTCGAGCCGGCGGTTCACGTCGTCGATCGACAGCAGCTCCGCCTTGGCGGGAAGCGCCAGGTCGAGATTTGCGGCGGCGAAGTCGGCGAGCTTCGAGCCGTCGGTGATCCCGGAGAGGACCTCGTGCAGCTCCTCGCCCAGGTAGGGCGCGATGTCGATCACGCGCGAGAACTGCGCGTGCACGGTGCGCTTCAGCGCCTCGGTGCGGGCGTCCTCGGGCCCGGCGGACGCGAGCGTCTCGAAGCCCGCGACGAGCCAGTGCTCGGCCGGGCCGATCTCGACGAAGCGCGCCCGCTCCAGCCCCTGCACCATCACCCGCACCGAGCCGTCGCCGAGCTTCAGCATCCGGACCACGGACCCGAGCGTCCCCACCTCGTACAGCTCGTCCGGACGGGCCTGCATGACCGCGCCTTCGGGAGGCTCCGCGCCGGCGAGCGGCTTCACGATGCCCAGGAGCAAGCGCTTGTTCCCTTGCACCACCTCGTCGATGAGCTGCACGGCGTGCGGGTCCGACAGCGCCATCGGCAGCACGACGTGGGGGTACACCACCACCTGGCCGAGCGGGAGGATCGGCAGGCGGTCCATCTACCGCACCTTCACGGACTGGGGACCCGAGAGCCGGGGGGGGAGCTTCGTGAGCCGCACCTCGAGGAAGCCCTGCTCGTAGCTGGCGTGGATCGAGTCGGGGTCCACGGGCACGGGGAGGCGGAAGCGGCGCTCGAACGGGCCGACCTGCACTTCCATCGCGTGGTAGTGCGGCTTTCCCTCGCGCCGCGGCTTGCGCTCGCCCCCGATCGTGAGGATGTCGTCGGCGAACTCGACGGAGAAATCCTCCGCGCTCATGCCGGCGATGTCCATGTAGACGACGAGCGCGTCGTCGGTTTCGTAGATGTCCGTGGGGGGCTTCCACTTGGACGAGGCGACGAAGCCCACCGGGCGGCCGTGGGCGACCTCGTTGAAATAGACCTCGAGCTCGTCGGCCAGATGCACCGTGAAGGATCCCGAGCCGCGCGACGGCCGGCCGGAGAACCCGCCCCCCCCGCCTCCGCTGCCGGTCTCAGCCATGACGCGACCCCACGGCGTGGCGGGCGGGTGCCGCGTACAGAGGGAACTGCTCCGTGAGCTCACGCACCTCGGCCTTCACGCGCGCGATGGTCGCGTCGTCCTGCTTCGTGAGGACCGTGTCGATACAGTCGGCCACTTTCTCCATCTCGGGCTCGGCGAAGCCGCGGGTGGTGACCGCGGGCGTGCCGATCCGGATCCCGCTGGTCACGAACGCTGACTGCGGGTCCCCGGGGATGGTGTTCTTGTTGACCGTGATTCCCGCGCGATCGAGCAAGGCCTGCGCCTCCTTGCCCGTCAGACCTTTCGGCCGCAGGTCGACGAGCATGAGATGGGTATCGGTGCCGCCGGAGACGATCGCGTAGCCGCGCTCGACCAGCGCCGCCGCCAGCGTTTGAGCGTTCTTCACGACCTGCATCGCGTACTGCTTGTAGGCTGGGGTCATCGCTTCCCCCAGGGCCACCGCCTTCGCCGCAATCACGTGCTCGAGCGGACCGCCCTGGATGCCGGGGAAGACCAGCTTGTCCACGTCCTTGCCGTACGCCGCCTGGCACAGGATCAGACCGCCACGGGGGCCGCGCAGTGTTTTGTGAGTCGTCGTCGTGACGATCTGCGCGTGTGGTACCGGCGACGGGTGGATGCCTGCCGCCACGAGCCCGGCGAAGTGCGCCATGTCGACCACGAAGATCGCACCGACTTCGTCGGCGACGCGGCGCAGCGCGGCGAAGTCGATCACACGGGAGTAGGCGCTGCCGCCGCCCACGAGAATGCGCGGCCGCTCGCGGCGCGCGACCTCGCGCACCTGGTCGTAGTCGATGCGCCCCGTGTCCTCGCGCACCCCGTAGGAGGTCGCCCGGAACAGCATCCCCGAGAAGTTGACGGGCGAGCCGTGCGTCAGGTGGCCGCCGTGCGACAGCGCGAGCCCGAGCAGCGTGTCGCCAGGCTTCGCGATCGCGAGGTAGGCGGCCATGTTGGCCTGCGCGCCCGAGTGCGGCTGGACGTTCGCGTGCTCGGCCTTGAACAACGCCTTGGCGCGGTCGATCGCGAGCTGCTCCACCTCGTCCACGACCTCGCACCCGCCGTAGTAGCGCTTCCTGGGCAGTCCCTCGGCGTACTTGTTGGTGAGCGCCGTGCCCATCGCCTCCATGACGGCCATCGTGGCGAAGTTCTCGCTCGCGATCAGCTCGAGCCCGTGCTCCTGGCGCTCCACCTCCCGCTGGATGAGCGCGTAGATAGCCGGGTCGGCCTGGGCCAGGCGGGCGTGCCGGTCAATCATGGTCGATCTTCGCGACGCGCCGCGCGTGGCGTCCACCTTCGAACCCGGTCTCGAGCCACCGGTGCAAGATCTCCATCCCTTCCTCCTCGCTCACGAACCGCGACGGCAGCACCAGTACGTTCGCGTCGTTGTGCTTGCGCGCCAGCTCGGCGATCTCCGGGCTCCAGGCGACCGCGGCCCTCACGCGCGCGAATCGATTGGCGACGTAGGCCATGCCGAGCCCCGTCCCGCAGGTCAGGACGCCGCGGCGCGCGACGCCGAGGCTCACGGCCTCGGCGACAGGCTTCGCATAGTCCGGAAAGTCGTCCGCCGGGTCCAGCGCCTTCGGGCCCACGTCCACCGGCTCGTACCCGAGCCGCTGGAGCTCGTCGACCAGCTTCCGCTTGAGCTGGAACCCCGCGTGGTCCGCACCGACGTAGATCTGCTCAGACATGGTTGCGCCGCACCTGCGCGATCGTGGCGATGCGCTGCTCGGCGAGCCGGTCCGCCGCCTGGTAGCTGGGGATCCGTTCCTCCCGCGCGATCTCGAACACGCGTAGGATCGTGTCGTAGATCTCCCCGGCCTTGTTGCGTGCCCGCTCCGGCGACCAGCCGTGCAGCTCGGCGTTCACGTTGATCAACCCGCCGCCGTTGATCACGTAATCGGGAGCGTACGTGACGTGCCGCTCCTCAAGCAGCTCGCCATGGCGGTCCTCGGCCAGCTGGTTGTTCGCCCCGCCCGCCACGATCTCCACCCGGAGCCGCCGGATCGTGTCGTCGTTGATCACCGCGCCGAGCGCGCAGGGCGCGAAGATGTCGGCGCGCACGTCGTAGATCTCGTTCGTCGCCACCGCCGTCGCCCCACATTCCTCCACGACGCGCCGCACCCGCTCGGGGTCGATGTCCGTGCACACGACGTGCGCGCCCTCCGTGTGCAGCAGCTTCGCCAGGTGGTACCCGACGCTGCCGCATCCCTGCAGCGCCACCGTTTTCCCCGCGAGACGGTCCGATCCGCAGCGGTAGTGGACGCACGCCTTCATGCCGCGGTACACGCCGTACGCCGTGACCGGCGATGGATCGCCCGACTTGCCGATCAGGCCGGTCACGTGGTTCGTCTCCGCCTTGATGTACTCCATGTCGGAGGTCGAGGTGCCGACGTCCTCGGCCGTGATGTAGCGGCCCCCGAGCGACTCCACGTGGCGGCCGTGCGCCCGGAACAGCGCCTCCCGCCGCGTGGTGCGGTTGTCGCCGAGGATCACGCTCTTGCCACCGCCCAGATTCAGCCCGGCCACCGCGGCCTTGTAGGTCATGCCGCGCGCCAGCCGCAGGCAGTCGACCAGGGCCTCCCCGTCGGTGCGGTAGCTCCAGAACCGCGTGCCGCCGAGCGCGGGGCCGAGCACCGTGGAATGAATGACGATGATGCCGCGGTAGCCGCAGGACGGCTCGTAGTACACGCTCAGCTGCTCGTGGTCGTGCTCGGCGAGCAGGGAGAAGAGCCCGAGCCTCTCGCCTTCCCCGGGCTTGCGCCCGGGGTCAGCTCCGAGGCTAGGCTCCAGGATAGAGGCCGCGGGCGATGACGATCCGCTGGATTTCGCTGGTGCCTTCATAGATCTCGGTCACCTTCGCGTCGCGAAACAGTTTCTCGACGGGGAAGTCCCGCATGTAGCCGTACCCCCCGAACAGTTGCACCGCCTGGGTGGTGACCCACATGGCGGTCTCGGAGGCGAACAGCTTGGCCATGCTCGCCTGCGTCGTGATCTCCTCGCCCCGGTCCCGCCGCGCCGCCGCCAAGTGGCCCAGGGCGCGTGCCGCCTCGACCCGGGTTGCCATGTCGGCGAGCTTGAACTGCACCGCCTCGAACTCCCGCAGTGCTTGCCCGAACTGCTGGCGCTCGGCGCAGTAGGCGACCGAGTGCTCCAGGGCCCGCCGCGCAATTCCCACCGCCTGGATCGCGATGCCCAGCCGGCCTACGTCCAGCCCCTCCATCGCGTAGACGAACCCCTGCCCCTCCTCACCCAGCAGCTGCTCCGCCGGGAGCCGGACGTCCTCGAGCCCGATCGCGGTCGTGTTGGAGGCCCGCAAGCCCAGCTTATCCTCCGGCTTCCCCGGACGATAACCCGCGGCATCGGTCGGCACAATGAACGTGGAGATTCCCTTCGCGCCGCGCCGTGCCTCGGGCCGATCGGTGCGGGCCATGACCATCATCACGTCCGCCGTGCCTCCGTTGGTCGCCCACGCCTTGGTGCCGGCGAGCACCCAGTGGTCTCCCGCCCGCACCGCCCGCGCGGAGAGCGACGCCGCGTCCGAGCCCGACTCGGGCTCGGAGAGCGCGAACCCGGCCAGCAGCTCGCCGCGCGCCATCGGTTTGAGCCACCGCTCTTTCTGCGCGGGGCTGCCGTGCCGCAACAGCATCGTCGTGGGGATGGCGTTGTGGATCGAGACCGAGACCGCGATGCTCGCGTCGGCCGCCGCGAGCTCCTCGAGCGCGAGCAGGTAGGTGAGCGTGTCGAGCCCCATCCCGTCGTACGCCTCGGGCGTGCCCATGCCGAGGAAGCCAAGCTTGCCCAGCTCGTCGATCACGTCGCGCGGGAAGTGCGCGGTGCGATCCCACTCCGCGGCGTGCGGCTCGATCTTGGTGCGCGCGAACTCGCGCGCCAGATCCACGATCTGGCGCTGCGTCTCGGTGAGGCCCGTGGCCTCAATCGCGGTAGACATAGAAACCACGACCGGTCTTCCGACCTAGGCGCCCCGCCGCGACCATCTTTCGCAACAGCGACGCCGGCCGGTACTTGTCGTCCCCGAGGTCGCGCTGCAGCACCTCGAGGATCGCCAGGCACACGTCCAGCCCGATCAGATCGGCGAGGGCGAGCGGGCCGAGCGGGTGGTTCATGCCGAGCTTCATCACGGTGTCCACCGCCTCCGGCGTCGCGACGCCCTCCATGACGCAGCAGACCGCCTCGTTGATCATCGGCATCAGCACGCGATTGGAGACGAACCCTGGCGAATCATTCACGACGACGGGAGTCTTGTGCAGCGCCTCCACGACCTCCACAACCTTCACAACCGTCTCATCCGCCGTCTCCATGCCCCGGACCACCTCGACCAGTGGCATCACGGGCACCGGGTTCATGAAATGCATGCCGATCACCTGGCCGGCGCGCTTGGTCTGCGCGGCGATCGTGGTGATCGAGATCGACGACGTATTGCTGGCCAGAACGGCCGCGGGAGGCGCCAACCGGTCGAGCTCGCGGAAGATCTTGAACTTGGTCTCCGGCTGCTCGGTCGCGGCTTCCACCACGAGCTCGACATCCGACACGGCATCGAGACTGGGCGAGGTCCGGATGCGCGCCAGCGCGGCGTCGCGTTGCTGCGCGCTGACCGTTCCCTTCTTCACCTGGCGCTCGAAGTTCGCGTGGATGGTGGCGAGCACCCGCTCGAGCAGCCCGGGCGCGACGTCGATCAGCGCGGTGTCCCACTCGTGCTGCGCGAACACGTGGGCGATGCCGTTGCCCATCGTCCCGGCGCCGACCACCGCGACCCGGCTCACCCCGCCGGCTCCGTCGTCCGGGACGTCCGGCTCCAGGCGACCAGCGCGGCTGTTCCGGCGAGCATCACCAGCGTGGTCACGATCCCCCCCTCGGGACCGAACGCGCCTCCGTCGATCCAGCCGTGCGCGCCGGCGCGGTACGCGACCGCCGGCACCGGGAAGAGGTACCCACTCACCGGCGCCTCGAACCCGAGGGCGAGCGTCGCATTCCAGCCGAAGTGCGCTCCCCACGCGAGCGGCATCCCGCCGGGTGAAAAGAAAGCGCACGCGAGCCACACGCCCGCCAGCGCGACGTTGACGGTGGAGAACGCCGTGGCGCTCGGATTGCCGAGATGCGCGAGCCCGAAGCCGATGGCGCCGAGCGTCGTGGCGGGTCCCGCGCCCACCGCGGCGGCGAGCCGACGCAGCGGGTAGCCTCGGAACGCGAACTCTTCGGTGAGCGCGGCGAGCAGGAACCCGGCGCCAAGCGGGAGAGTGGCTCTCCCCCAGCTCGACCAGTCTCCTGTGTTCGTGACCGTTGCGCCGCCGACCAGCACCGCGAGCCCGGCCGCGCCGGCCGCCATCACCACTCCGAGCACGACGCCGCCGAGCAGACCGGCCGGGACGCCCGTCCCCGGCCGCCAGCCCAGGTACGCCCACGAGCGGCGGTCGAGCACGCCGCCGACGAGCCACGTCGCGAGCCCGAAGCCGACCGCCCCGGAGAGCGAGCTCCACGCCAGCGACCAGGCCGGGCTCGGCTCGGGCCCGAGGCGGGAAAGCGCCCAGCCGGATGCGCCACCCACCACACCGAACGCCACGATCCACGCGACCGCGGCGCCAGTTCGTTTCGCCCGGTCCGCAAACGAAACGCGCGCCGTCATAGGCGCGCGCGGAGGGGACTCATGGTGGGTCGCAGGACCAGCAGCGCGCTGCCCAGCTTCAGCAGGTCGCCGATCACGAACGGCAACGTGCCGAGTCGCACGGCGCTCGCGGCACTCCCGGTCAGAATCAGGAGCTGGGCCAGGCCGCCCAGGTGGATGAGTGCGAGCCCCGCGAGTAACGCGAGGGCGAGCCGCCCCCACCCTCGCCCGTCCCCCGCCAGCTTCCCGACGGCGAACGCCGCGACGGGGTAGGCGATCAGGTAGCCGCCGGTCGGTCCGAAGAGCCGGGCGAGCCCCGGGAGGCCGTACGGCGTGAACACCGGCAGCCCGGCCGCGCCGAGCGCGAGGTACAGGATCATGCTCGCGGCACCCAGCGCCGGCCCGAGCAGACCACCGACGAGGAGCACCGCGAGCGGCTGGAGCGTCAGCGGCACCGGCGTGCCGGGGAGTGGAATCGAGACCTGCGCCGCGACCGCGACGAGGGCGGCACCCAGGATAACCGCCCCGGCGCGGCGCAGCGTGAGCGGTTGAGCGGCGAGGACGGCTGATGACACCGGCATCAGAGCATCTCCACGCTGAGGGCCACTGCATTGCCGCCGCCCAAGCAGAGGGTGGCGAGTCCGGTCGTCTGCTTCCGGTCCTTGAGGGCGTACAGCAGTGTCGTGAGCACCCGCGCGCCCGAGGCGCCGATCGGGTGCCCCAGGGCGATCGCGCCCCCGTTCACGTTCACGCGGTCCCAGTCCCACCCCAGGGCGCGCCCGTCGGCGAGCGCCTGGACCGCGAACGCTTCGTTGGCCTCGATCACGTCGTAATCCGAGATCTTTGTCCTCGCCTTCGCCATCAAGTTCTGGACCGCGACGATGGGAGCGAAGAAGAGGTCTTTCGGCTCCCCGCCGCCCGCGGCGTACGCGGTGACGCGCGCGATGGGCGTGAGCCCGTGGGCCTTGGCGAACGCGAGCGACGTCACGACCAAGGCGCTCGCGCCGTCGTTCAACCCCGGCGCATTCCCGGGCGTCACCGTGCCGTCCTTCTCGAACGACGGCTTGAGCGCGGCCAGCGCGTCGGGCGTCGTGTCGGCACGGGGGCATTCGTCCTTCTCGATCACGGTCGGGCCCTGCTTTCCCGGGATCTCGACGGGCACCGTCTCCGCCTTGAAGCGGCACGCCGCCATGGCGGCCACGGCCTTCTGATGACTCGCGAGCGCGAACCGGTCCTGGTCCGCGCGTGACACCCCCGCTTTCTTCGCGGTGTACTCAGCCAGGTTTCCCATGTGGGTGTTCGAGAAGGAGTCCCACAAGCCGTCGTGGATCATGCCGTCCACGAGCTGGCTGTTGCCCGCCTTGATCCCGCCCCGCATGCCGTACACGTAGTGCGGCGCGTTGGACATCGACTCCATCCCGCCGGCGACCACACACTGCTCGTCGCCGGCCTTGATCGCCTGGGCGGCGAGCATCACGGCCTTGAGGCCCGAGCCGCAGACCTTGTTGATGGTGACCGAGGGGATCGTGCCGGGCAGCCCGGCGTAGATCGCCGCCTGGCGCGCTGGCGCCTGGCCCACGCCGCCCTGGAGCACATTCCCGAGGATCACTTCGTCCACGCGGGCGGCGTCGATCCCGGCGCGTCGCACGGCCTCGCGGATCACGATGGCGCCGAGCCGCGGGGCGGGTAGCGGCGCCAGCCCGCCCAGATACTTACCGATGGGCGTGCGGCAGGCAGACAGAATGACCGGCGTTGTGGCGTCAGCGCTCATCGGATGCCCTCGTTCGTCCCGCCCCGGACTTGCGTCCGGGGTTAGTCTGACCCCGGGCGCAAGCCCGGGGAGCGGCCTTTCTCAAACTAGCGAGGTCAATGCCCTCGTGCGAACCTCCTCCCGCAGTTTCTCCACGAATTCGCCCACCGGCAGCACCACCTGCTTCTTCCCCGCCCCCCGCGCGCGCACCGCGACCGTCCCCGCATCCGCCTCCCGCTGCCCCACGACCGCCATGTACGGCACCTTGTGCGTCTCGCCGTCGCGAACCTTGTAGTTCAGCGTCTCGTTGCGCTCGTCCACGTGCGCGCGGAGGCCGGCGGCCGCGAGCTGCTGCTGCACGGTGCGTGCCGCGGGAATCTGGGCGTCCGAGATCGGCAGCACCCGCACCTGCTCGGGGGCGAGCCACAGCGGGAACGCGCCCGCGAAGTGCTCGATCAGGAAGCCGCAGAACCGCTCCAGCGTCCCGTAGATCGCGCGGTGGATCATCACCGGGCGGTGCGGCCGGTTGTCCTCCCCGGCGTACTCGAGCTGGAAGCGCTCGGGCTGCTCGAAGTCGAGCTGGATCGTGGCGCCCTGCCACTCCCGGCCGATGGCGTCGTCGAATTTGATGTCGATCTTCGGCCCGTAGAACGCACCGCCGCCCTGGTCGACCCGGTAGGTAGCGCCGCGGTGCTTGAGCGCCTGCTCGAGCGCCCGCTCCGCCTGATCCCAGGTCGCATCCGTGCCGAGCTTGTTGTCCGGGCGGGTGGCGAGGTCGAGCCGGTAGGACAGCCCGAATGTCTTACCGAGCACCAACTCGACGATGTCCAACAGCTGGAAGATCTCTTGCTCGATCTGGTCCTCGCGCAGGAAGAGGTGCGCGTCGTCCATGGTGAGCCCACGCACTCGCAGCATCCCGTGCAAGGTCCCCGAGCGCTCGTTGCGGTACACGTTGGCGATCTCGGCGAGGCGAATCGGCAGGTCGCGGTAGCTGCGCTGCTGCGAGGCGTAGATCAGGATGTGCATCGGGCAGTTCATCGGCTTTACCCGATAGCGCACGGCCTCCGACTCGCCTTCCCCCGCGGCCATGGGCGGGAACTGGTTCGCCGCGTACAGCGGCAGGTGCCCCGAGCGCAGGAACAGTTCTTCCCGGGTCAGGGTGGGCGTGTACACCAGCGAGTAGCCGCGCTCGAGGATCACGTCCTCGATGAAGCGGCGCAGCTGGAACTGCATCATCGCGCCCTTCGGATGCCAGAGGATCAGGCCGGGGCCGACGTCCTCCTGGATCGAGAACAGGTCGAGCTGCCGGCCTAGCAGCCGGTGGTCGCGCTGCTTCGCTTCCTCAAGCCGGCGGAGGTAGCTCTCCAGATCTTCCTTGGTGAACCAGGCCGTCCCGTAGATGCGCTGCAGCATCTGGCGGCGCTCGTCGCCGCGCCAGTAGGCGCCCGCGGCGTGCAGCAGCTTGAAGTGCTTGATCCTCCCCGTGCTCGCGACGTGCGGTCCGCGGCACAGGTCGACGAACGGGCCGTCGGTATAGACGGAGATCACCTCGTTCGCGCCCAGGTCGTCGATGCGCTCGAGCTTGAGCGGGTCATCCTTGAAGCGCCGCTTCGCTTCTGCGCGCGAGACCTCCTCGCGGACAAACGGGTAATCGGCCTCCACAACCTCCACCATCTGCTTTTCGATGGCCTCCAGATCCTCCGGCCCGAAGGGCCGCTCCACCTCGAAGTCGTAGTAGAAGCCGTCCTCGATGGGAGGCCCGAACCCGATTTTCGCGTGGGGGAAGAGCTGGCGCACCGCCGTGGCGAGCACGTGGGCGGACGAGTGGCGCAGCACGTCGAGCGCCTGCGGGTCGCGGTCGGTGAGGATCGCGACCTTGACACCGTCAGGGAGGCGGCGCGCGAGGTCCCAGACCTGGCCGTCCACACGAGCCGCCACGGCGGCCTTAGCGAGGCCCGGGCCGATCGCCTGGGCGAGGTCTGCCCCGGTCGCGCCCGCGGGCAACCGTTTCTCGCTCCCGTCGGGGAGCGTGACGCGGACTTCGGCAGCGGCCATCGATTCAGTTCGGGGGCTGGTCAACCGGCGCGGTCGCCGGGGCCGTAAGCGGCGGCAGCGTGCGGGCGTCGCGGAAGTACAGCGCAACCGCGAGCACGATCAGCGCGCCGATCGCGACCCAGCGCACGATGCGACTCGTGGGCAGGACGTTTGATTCGTCGGCCATGGGGGATATTCTAGTGGGGCGGCGGACGGGCGGACAGGCGGGCCCGATGTTGTTTGTCCTTCAGGACCGTGTCCCGCCGAGCCCAGGCTTCAGCCTGGGAACCTCCGAGCGGAACCCCCTATATCCGAACCCTCTACATTATTAAGGAATGCCGCAGACCGCGTTCGACCTCCCACCCCAGTACGGCCCGCACGACGTCGAGCGCCCGCTCTACCAGCGCTGGCTCGACCGCGGCGTGTTCACCGCCCGCGCCGACGCATCACACGAGCCGTACGTAATCGTGATGCCCCCGCCCAACATCACGGCGATCCTCCACACCGGCCAGGGCCTCAACAACGTTATCCAGGACGTGCTGATCCGTTTCGAACGGATGCGCGGACGCGAGGCGCTGTGGCTCCCTGGAACCGACCATGCCGGGATCGCCACGCAGAACGTCGTCGAGCGGCTGGTCGCAACGGAGGGCAAGACTCGCTTCGACCTCGGGCGCGAGGCATTCGTGGAGCGGGTGTGGCAGTTCGTGCGCGAGACGGGCTCCGCCATCCTCGAGCAGCTGAAGGTGATCGGGTGCTCGTGTGACTGGAGCCGCACTCGCTTCACGTTCGACGCGGCTTACTCGCGCGCGGTGCGCGAAGTGTTCGTCCGCTTGTGGGAAGAAAAGCTGATTTACCGCGGTCACCGGGTGATCCATTGGTGCCCCCACTGCCGTACCGCCCTCTCGGACGAAGAGGCCGAGTTCGCCGACGAGGCGGGCAAGCTCTACTACATCCGCTACCCGGTCGAGGGCGGCCCGGCGCCGTTTCTCACGGTCGCCACGACGCGTCCGGAGACGATGCTCGGCGACACCGCGGTGGCCGTGAACCCGAAGGACAAGCGGCACAAGGGCTTCATCGGCAAGACGGCCCGCCTCCCGATCGCGGGCGTACCGATCCCGATCGTCGGCGACGACGCCGTGGACCCGGCCTTCGGAACGGGGTTCGTCAAGGTGACGCCGGCGCACGACGCCAACGACTTCGAGATCGGGACGCGCCACAAGCTCGAGATGCCGCTCATCATGCGGGAAGATGGGACCATGGGGGAACAGCCGGGGAACGGGAAACGGGAAACGGGAAGGGTCCCGCCCGGGCTCGTGGGTGTGGATCGATTCCAAGCCCGCGAACAGATCGTCCAGATGCTCCAGGCGCAGGGGCTGCTCGAGAGGGTCGAGCCGCACACGCATGCGGTGCGCCATTGCTACCGCTGCGACACGATCGTCGAGCCGCGGCTCAGCGATCAGTGGTTCGTGAAGATGAAGCCGCTCGCCGAGCCGGTCCTCGCGCAGTACCGCCAGCAGCGCTTCCAGATCGTCCCCGAGCGCTGGCACGCGACGTTCGAGCACTGGATGGAGAACATCCGGGACTGGAACATTTCCCGCCAGCTGTGGTGGGGCCACCGCATCCCGGTGTTCACCTGCACCAAGTGCCGCCACCAGTGGGCCGACCGGAAGGACCCGACGACGTGCCCCAAGTGCGGCGGGCCGGTAGAGCAGGATCCGGACGTGCTCGACACCTGGTTCTCGTCGTGGCTCTGGCCGTTCGCGACGCTCGGCTGGCCGGAGCAGACGCCCGACCTCGCCCGCTTCTACCCCGGCCACACACTCGTCACGGCGCCGGAGATCCTGTTTTTCTGGGTGGCCCGGATGCTGATGTCCGGCTACCACTTCATGGAGCGCCAGGTGCCGTTCACGACGGTGTACTTGCACGGGACCGTGCGGGACACCCAGCACCGCAAGATGTCCAAGTCGCTGGGCAATGGGATCGACCCGCTCGACGTAGTGCGCCTGTACGGCGCCGACGCGTTACGCTGGACGCTGATCGCCGGCAGCTCGCTCGGCGCCGACGTGATCCTCGACCCGAACGATCTGGAGACGACGTTCGCCCCGGGCCGCAACTTCGCGAACAAGCTCTGGAACATCGGGCGCTTCATCCTGGCGCAACTGCCGGAGCGGGTCCAGTCGATCGACGCGCTCGACGCGGCGCGTCTGCCGCTCGCGGACCGCTGGATCCTGTCGCGGCTGCAGGCGACGATCCGCGACGCCACCGCGTCCTTCGAGCAGTTCCGCCTGGACGAGGGAGCGAAGCGGTGCTTCGAGTTCGCCTGGAAAGAGCTGGCCGACTGGTACGTCGAGGCCGTCAAGCCTCGGCTGGTGGCCGACACCGGCGGGGAGGCCTCCCTTCGCGACACAAATACGCAGTCGCTACGCACCCGGTGGTGCCGTTCATCACTGAGGAGCTCTGGCAGAAGCTGCCCGGCCGGACGGCGGACGAGCTGCTCGTGGTGGCGGCGTGGCCGGCGCCGCGCGCCGCGCTCGTGGACGCCGCGGCGGATCACCAGTTCCCGCTGGTGCAGGAAACGATCTCGTCGATCCGGATGCTGCGTGCCGAGTACCGCGTGCCCCCGAAGGCGCGGCTCGAGGCATCGGTGCAACCGAAGAGCGAGTCGGTGCGTCGCGCGCTGGCGGGAGAGCGGGAGACGATCTTGCGGCTCGCTCAGCTCTCCGAGCTCGCCTTCGACGGCACGCACACCGGCGTGGGCGCGCACGCCGTGCTCGCCGACGGCAGCGACGTGTTCGTGGCGCTCGAGGGCGAGATCGACGTGCAGCAAGAGTGCCGCCGCCTCTCGAGCGATTTGAGCCGGCTCGACCAGCAGCTCACCGGGCTCGCGGCGAAGCTCACGAACCAGAATTTCGTCGCGCGGGCGCCCGCCGAGGTGGTCGCCAAGGAGCGCGAGAAGGAGCGGGCGTGGCGCGACCAGCGGCAGGCGCTGGCCGACAAGCTCAAGTCGCTCGGCTGCTCGTAGTCGCCGGGCTGGGCGCGTGCGCCAACCAGGGTCCACCGCCGGGCGGCCCGCCCGACAAGGCGCCGCCCCAGGTGGTGCGCGTCGTCCCCGAATCCGGGGCGGTGCTCCCGGGCTTCAAGGGCGACGCCGTCCTCCAGTTCGACGAGGTGATCGACGAGATGCCGGGCGGCGGCGCCCGGGGGGGAGGGGGAGGGGGAGGGAGAGGGGGCGCTGGCGGAGCGGCACCCGTGAACGGGCTCGCGGGCCAGATCGTGCTCTCGCCGGTCGCGGGCGACGTGCACGTGTCGTGGCACCGCAGCGCCATCCACGTGAAGCCCGCCGAAGGGTGGAAGCCGAACCGCGTGTATCACCTCGAGCTGCTCCCCGGCATCGTCGACCTGCGGCGTAACATCCTGAAGCAGGGGAAGACCGTGATCTTCTCGACCGGCGCTCCCCTGCCCCACGCCGCGCTGGCGGGAACGGCGCTGCACTGGGTCGAGCAACGGGTGCTGGCGGGGGCGGTGATCCGCGCGGCGCCGCTGCCGGACACCGTCGCATACGTCACCGTCGCCGACTCCGCGGGTGACTTCCACCTGACCGACATCCCGCGGGGGCGCTACCGCGTCTGGGCGATCCAGGACCAAAACAGCAACCGCCAGCTCGACCGGCGTGAGCCATTCGACTCGACGACGGTCGCGATCGATTCGTCCGGGAGCGCCGTGCTGTGGGTGTTCGCCCACGACACAGTGGGGCCGCGCATCCGCAGCGTCGATCCGGTGGACTCGCTCGCCTGTCGCATCCAGTTCACCGCGCCGCTCGATCCGCGCCGGCCGCTGGACGCGGCCCAGGTGCGGCTGTACGCGCTTCCCGACACGACCCCCGTAGCGGTGCGCGCGCTGTTCACGAGCGCACAGTACGACTCGCTGCAGGCGAAGGCACGCGCCGCGGCGGACTCGTTGCGGCGGGCCAAAGACACGACGGCACACGGGGGGGCCCCGGCTCCAGCAGCCCAGCGGGCGCCCGCGATGGCCGGGGCCCCCCGTGCGCCGTCCGCTCGCGATACCGCCGCCGTGCACGGGGACACCACGAGGATCCGCCGGCTCCTGAAGCAGCGCCCCGTGCCATTCGACCGCGTCGTCCTGCAGGCCGCGCGGCCGCTCGCGCCAGGCACGAAGTACCTGATCCGCTTCCACGGCGCGACCAATCTGAACGGTGCCGCAGCGGACGCCCAGGGAGTGCTGACCGTTCCCGTGCCGAAGCCGGCCGCCCGGGATACCACACGGGCGCCGCGCGACACGACGAAGTCGCCATGACCGACCCGCGCCGCCGGTTGCCCGCCGTAGAGGCGTTGCTCGCCGAGCCCGCGGTGGCGGCGCTGCTCGCGGCGCACCCACGCAGTCTCGTGCTGCGCGCCGTGCGCGAAACGATCGACGCCGCGCGCGCCAACGGCGGGACGGCGCCGCCGGAGGGGTGGGGCGGCGCGGTGCTCGCGAAGGTGCAGCGCCTCGCCGCGCCGTCGTTCGGGCCGGTGATCAACGCCGCCGGCGTGGTCCTGCACACGAACCTCGGCCGGGCGCCGCTCGCACGCGCCGCGATCGCGGCGATGGCGCGCATTGCGGGCGCGTACTCCAACCTCGAATATGATCTCGCACGGGGCGCCCGTGGCTCACGCCACGCGCTCTGCCGCGGTCTCTTGACGGAGCTCACCGGCGCGGAGGACGCGCTCGTCGTGAACAACGCGGCGAGCGCGCTGCTGCTCGCGCTCTCGGGCCTGGCCCGCGACGGCGACGCGGTCGTGTCGCGCGGCGAGCTGGTGGAGATCGGCGGGGCGTTCCGCATCCCCGACATCATGGCCCGCTCCGGCGCGAAGCTCGTCGAGGTGGGAACCACGAACCGCACGCACCCCAAGGACTATGCGGGCGCCCTCGGCCCCGCGACGCGCCTGCTCCTCAAGGTGCACCGCTCCAACTTCCGGGTGACGGGCTTCACGACCGAAGTGCCCGCGCGCGACATCGCCGCCATCGCGCACGGCGCCGGGATCGCGAGCCTGTTCGATCTGGGCAGCGGCCTGCTGCTCGACCTCTCCGCGTGGGGGCTCTCGGGGGAGCCCAGCGTCGGCGAGGCGCTGGCGAGCGGCGTCGACGCGGTCGTCTTCTCGGGCGACAAGCTGCTCGGCGGCCCGCAAGCCGGCATCCTGCTGGGCACGAAGGCGGCGATCGACGCCTGCCGCACCGATCCACTCGCCCGGGCAGTCCGGTCCGATAAGTTCACCCTCGCCGCGCTCGAAGCGACGCTGGCGCTCTATCGCGATCCGGAAACCGCCCGGCGCGAAATACCGGTCCTCCGTATGCTTACTGAAGACGTCACGCAGATACGTCGACGCGGAGAAGCGTTGCACAAGGGCGTCGGTCCAGGTGCCGAGCTCGTCGAGGGCGAATCGGAAGTCGGCGGCGGCTCGTTCCCAGGCAAGACCCTCAAGACGTGGTTGCTTCAGCTGACGTCTGACCATCTGACGTCTGACGTCCTGGCCGCGCGGCTGCGGGCGGCGGACCCGCCCATCATCGTTCGCATCGCCGACGACCACGTCGTCCTCGACCCTCGGACCATCTTCCCCGACCAGATCGAGCAGGTCGCCCGCGCGGTCCGCGCCGCCCTGGATGCCTGAGGGCGAGCACCGCGCGGTGTTTTTGGACCGCGACGGCACGATCGTGCACGACCCGCCGCCCGGCTTCCTGCATGAGCCGGGGAAAGTGCGCCTCCTACCCGGCGCTGCCGCCGCGATCCGACGGCTGAACCAGGCGGGCTGGCTGGTGGTGATCGTGACGAACCAGTCCGGGATCGGGCGCGGGCTGTACGACGCGGCCGCTTACGCCGCGGTGCAGCGCCGGCTGGCGGAGCTGCTCGCCGCGCACGGCGCGCACATCGACGCCGCCTACTTCTGCCCGCACCACCCGGACGCGGACGGGCCGTGCGACTGTCGCAAGCCGGGGGTGAAGCTGTTCCGCGACGCCCAAGCCGCGTTGGGGATCGACCTCCGGCGCTCGTACTGGGTGGGCGACCGGTGGCGTGACGTCGCGCCGACGCGCGCCCTCGGCGGAGGCGCCTCCCAGGCGATCCTGGTGCAAACCGGGAGCGGCGCGACCGACCGCGCCGAGGCCGAGGCGCGTGGAGCGACGGTCGTGCCGGACTTGAGCGCCGCGGTCGACCGGATTGTGCAGGGGGAATAGCAGCGGCAGATTGCGGAACGACATGGAGCGCACACGGACGGGATTCAAGGTCCGCGCCCTCGCGGCGCTGCCACTCCTGATGCTGCCCGTCCCCTGCTCGCTCACGGCGCAGCACAAGCCGTCCCCGCTTCCTCCCGCCGCGCCGCCCGCGCCGCCCACGCTCAAGGGGGCGATCGCGCCCGGGGCCACGATCCGGGACTCGCTCGGAGCCCGCGACGTCGTGCTCGCGGCCGAGAGCACCTACGCCCAGCCGTGGAAGCTCGCCGGCGCCGCCGGCGAGATCGTCACGATCGACCTCACCTCCGACGCGTTCGACGCGTACGAGTTCCTGCTCGGCCCGGGACTCGACCGCCCGCCGCAGGACGACGACTCGGGCGGCCGGTGTAACGCGCGGCTGACGGTGCGACTGCCGCGGACCGGAGATTATACGATCGTCGTCACCAGCACCGACAAGTTCGCGACGGGCCCATTCTCGCTGAGCGTGAGCGTCGGGGCGAAGCCCAAGTCGCTCAACCCCTGCCCGCGGTGACGCCCCCCCCGGTCCGCCTCGCCGTGCTCGTCTCGGGCGGCGGCACGAACCTGCTGGCTCTGCTCGACGCGCTCGCGGATTCGGGAGTCGCGCGAGTCGCACGCGTCGTGTCGAGCCGCCCGGATGCCGGCGCGCTCGAGCGGGCCCGCCAGCGGGGCGTGCCTGCCACTGTGCTGTCCCACCCCGCCGACGCGGCCGAAGTCATCACCAGCCTGGGCGACGCGGAGCTCGTCGTCCTGGCCGGCTACCTCAAGCGGGTGCCGCCCGCGGCAGTCGCCCGCTTTGCGCTCCGGATGATTAATATCCATCCGGCGCTGCTCCCCGCCTTCGGCGGCCCCGGCATGTACGGGCGCCGCGTGCACCAGCGGGTGCTCGCGAGCGGCGCCGCGATCTCGGGGGCGACGGTTCACTACGTGGACGAGGAATACGACCGCGGGCCGATCATCGCCCAGTGGCCCGTGCCGGTGCGTCCCGGGGACACGCCCGACACGCTCGCTGCACGCGTGCTCAAGGTGGAGCATCGCTTGCTGCCGCTGGTCGCACTGGAGCTGGCGCAGCGGGGGGTGCCGCGAACTCCCCTGCGACTGTACGCGGACGACATCGGTTTTCGCGCCGCCAGCGAGGCGACGGTGACACTCGCGCAGAACGAGGGAACGAGGGAACGAGGGAAAGGGGAGGCATGACCAGATTGCGGTTGGCGCTGCTTTCGCTTTCCATCCTTCCATCGTTCCATCTGTCCGCCCAGACCGTCGACCCGCTGGCGGTCCGCTTCGCCAGCATGACCGCCGTCACCGGGCTCGAGCAGGCGATGACCGACACGCTGCTCACCCTCGTCCCCGGGAGCACACGCGACCGCACGGGTAACGTGACCGTCAGCTTCGGCACAGGAGCGCCGAAACGACTGGTCGCCTGCGCGCTCGACGAAGTGGGTTACGTGGTCGGCAACATCACCGCCGACGGCTATCTCACGCTGCGGCGGGTGGGAGCGCCGCCCCAGCCGCTGTTCGACCAACAGCTCGAAGGCCAGCGGGTGACCGTGTTCGGTGCGCGCGGCGCCGTGCCCGGGGTCGGCGCCGTGAGATCGACCCACCTGACGCGCGGCCGCATCGGATCGGGTACGCCCGATCCGATCTTCACGGTGGACAACGCCTACGTCGACGTGGGCGCTGCATCGGCAGCGGAGGCTCGCGCGCTCGCGATCGACATGCTCGCGCCCGTGTCGCTCGCAAAGCGCCCGCATCTCTACGGCGATCGTCTCCTCGCCGCGCCCGCCGCGGGGCGACGCGCCACGTGCGCGGCGCTCGCGGCCGCTCTCCAGGCCAAGCCCACAGTCCGCGGCAGCGTCGTGGCAGCGTTCACCGTCCGGAGCCTGTACACCACCACCGGACTCCAGGCCGTGCAGCGCCTCCAGGGCCCCTTCGACCAGGCGCTGGTGATCGGCGGCGGGCGCGGGGCGCGGGGGGGCGCCGCCGCCGACACCCTCGTCCTCGCCACTCGCTACACCGACACGGCGGTGGAGACGGTGTCACTCAAGGACGCCGAGGCGCTCGCGAAGCGGCTCGTCGCGTGGATGGAGGCAAGATGAGGGCCCTCGGGCTGGGCGCGCTGGGGACGCTGCTGCTGTGGGCCTCGCTGTGTGGGCAGGACGGCCCCAGGGTCGCGGAAGCGCAAACGGTTCTCTCCACTCTCGTCGAAGCCTACGGCGTTTCCGGCGCCGAGGGGCCCGTGCGCGACGCGGTGAAGCGGCTGCTGCCGGCGTGGGCGCAAACCGAGACCGACACTGCCGGCAATCTCTGGGTGCGGGTCGGCAGAGGCGACCCGCTCGTCGTATTCGTCGCGCACCTGGACGAGATCGGGTTTACCGTCACGAACATCCGGGACGACGGGTCCCTCGAGCTGCAGACCCGCGGCGGCTTCTTCGGCTCCCTGTTCGAAGCGCAACCGGCGCTGGTGCACACGGACAAGGGCGACGTCCCGGGTGTGTTCATGCCGCGGGACTCGGGCGCCACGCGCCACACCCCCCCGCCCTTGCGGGTGGACCTTGGCACGACGTCGCGCGCGACGACCCTAGCCCGGGGCGTGAGCCCGGGGACCACCGTCACCATGCCCAAGCAATTCATGCGGCTCGCGGGCACCCGAGCCACGGGCCGCTCCTTCGACGACCGAGTCGGCTGCACCGCGCAGTTGCTCGCGCTGCGGCACCTGGACCGGGCCGCGCTCAAGCATCAGGTCGTGTTCGTGTTCAGCACGCGGGAGGAGATCGGCCTCGAGGGCGCGCAGGGGGCGGCCGCCGCGCTCGGCACCGCGCCGCGGCGGGTGCACGCCATCGACACCTTCGTCTCCGCCGATTCGCCGCTGGAGCTGCCGAACTTCGCGGTGGCGCCGATCGGCCAAGGCGCGGTCGCACGGGCGCTCGACAACTCGTCCATCACGCCTCCCGCCTACGTCGATTCGCTCGTCCAAGTCGCCCGCGCGCGGGGCGTGAAGCTCCAGATCGGCACGACCAACGGGGGCAACGACGGCTCCGTCTTCACGCCGTACGGCGTCGTCGACGTCGCCATGGGCTGGCCGCTCCGCTACTCCCACTCTCCCGCCGAGGTCGTGGACTTGCGCGATGTCGTGAGCCTCGCCGACATGATCCAGGCGGTGGCCGAGACCTGGTGAGAGCACTGCTGTCGGTCTCGGACAAGCGGGGCGTCGTTGAGTTTGCTCGCGAGCTGGTGGCGCTCGGGTGCGAGATCGTGTCCACCGGCGGCACGGCGGATACGCTGCGCCAGGCCGGCGTGCCGGTCCTCCCCATCGAGCAGGTCACCGGGTTCCCCGAGATGATGGACGGGCGGGTGAAGACGCTGCACCCCAAGGTGCACGGCGGCCTACTGGCGCGGCGCGGTCATGCCGGCGACCGCGCGGCGCTCCAGCAGCACGGCATCACGCCGATCGATCTCGTGGCGGTCAATCTCTACCCGTTCCGCGACACGATCGCGCGACCAGGCGCGACGTTCGAGCAGGCGATCGAGCAGATCGACATCGGCGGCCCGGCGATGCTGCGCTCCGCAGCCAAGAACCACCAGGACGTGATCGTGGTGGTGGACCCAGATGATTATCCCGTGGTGATCACCGCCCTGAAGGCAGGCGTACTGACCCCGGGCGCAAGCCCGGGGAGCCCGGGGTCCCCGGAGCTGCGTCGCACGCTCGCCGCCAAAGTATTCGCGCACACCGCCGCGTACGACGCGGCGATCCACGGCTATCTGGTCCGGGACCGGCCCGGCTGGCCCGAGCGGATTACGCTGGCGCTGGAGCGCCGCCAGGAGCTGCGCTACGGAGAGAACCCCCACCAGGCGGCCGCGCTGTACGCCGTCGACGAGCCCGGCATCCGCGACCTGGAGCAACTGCACGGCAAGGAGCTCTCGTTCAACAACCTGCTCGACGTGGACGCCGCGCTCGCCGCGGTGGCGCCGTGGAGCGGCTCGGACCGCGCGGCGTGCGCCATCATCAAGCACACGACGCCGTGCGGCATCGCCCTGGGCCAGGTACCCGCCGAAGCGTACGAGCGCGCACTCGCGACCGACCGCACGTCGGCCTTCGGGTCGGTGATCGCGTTCAACGCGGGGCTGGACCGCGCCGCCGCTGAGGCGATGCGTGAGCTGTTCGTCGAGGTGGTGGTCGCCCCCGCCTTCCGGGATGACGCGTTGAGCGTCCTGCGGGAGAAGAAGAACCTGCGCGTCATCCGGCTCGCCGCCGATCCGGACCCGCCGGGCTGGGACTACAAGCGGATCCGCGGCGGCTTCCTCGTGCAGGAGCGCTCCCGACCCGCCCGGGCGGCGGCCGAGACGGAGTGGCAGGTCGTCACGCGGCGCTCTCCCACCGAGGCGGAATGGACCGACCTGCGGTTCGCCTGGGCGGCCGTCGGGACGGTCAAGTCGAACGCGATCCTGCTCGCCAAGCGCGAGGCCGCGATCGGCATCGGCGCCGGGCAGATGTCGCGGGTGGACGCCTCGTTTCTCGCGGTCCACAAGGCGCGCCAGCAAGGCCACGATCCGGCGGGTGCGGTGTTAGCTTCCGACGCGTTCTTTCCGTTCCCCGACGGGGTAGAAGAGGCAGCCCGCGCCGGGGTGCGCGCGATCATCCAGCCCGGCGGGTCCGTCAAGGACGCCGAGGTGAGCGCGGCCGCCGATCGGCACGGCCTCGCGATGGTGGTGACGGGCGTCCGGCAATTCCGGCACTAACCGACATGACGAGCATGCGCGACCAACTCACGCCGTACTGCGACGCCGAGCGTCCTCCCTATGTCCCCGCCCTGGTCGTCGCCCTGGGCGCGCTGATCCTCTACGTCGTGACGCTCGCGCCGACGACGCAATTCTGGGACGCCTCGGAGTACATCACCGCCGTGCACGCGCTCGGCATTCCACATCCCCCCGGAAACCCGCTCTTCATCCTGCTGGCGCACGCGTGGGGGCTGCTCCCGCTCGGCGCCGACTACGCGCAGCGCATCAACCTGCTCGCCGCGGCGACGAGCGCGGCGGCCGCAGGGTTCTGGTTCCTGATCGCGGAGCGTTGGTTGCGCCCGATCGTGTCACCCATCTGGCCGCGGCGCCTCACCGCGGCTGCGGGCGTGATGGTCAGCGCGACGGCGTTCACGGTGTGGAACCAGTCGGTGGTGAACGAAAAGGTCTATACGGTGAGCGTGCTCTCGATCGCGCTCGTGCTGTGGCTCGCGGTGCGCTGGGCCGATCAGCCGGCGGCGGCCCGGCGCGACCGTCAGCTCGTGCTGATCGTGTACCTGCTCGCGCTCACGGCGACGAACCACCTGATGGGCGTGCTGGCCGCGCCCGCGGTGCTGGTTTACGTCCTGGCGACCGACCCCCGGGCCTTGCTGCGGCCGCGCTTCCTCATCGCGGCAGCGCTCGTCGCGGCGGTCGGGACGAGCGTTGACCTCTTCATGCCGATCCGCGCGCACTTCGATCCCTATTTGAACGAGGGCGAGCCGACCACGTGGCAAGCCCTCCAGGCCGTCCTCGCACGCACGCAGTTCGGAAAGCCGTCGGTGTTCGCCAACCCGATGTATCTGCCCGGCCCGGACAACCCCGGCCACACGCTCGTGCTCTACGGACAGCAGCTCTTGAACTACGTGCAGTACTTCACGTGGCAGTTCGGCCACGACTGGGACGCGGCGGGGCAGCGCTTCCTGGCGGTGGCGTTCGCGGCGCTCGGCCTGGCGGGCGCACGGCGGCAGTGGCGCGCCGAGCGGCGTGCCGCGCTCGCAATGACGACGCTCATGATCACGCTCACCGTGGCGCTCGTCTTCTACCTGAACTTCAAGTGGGGGTTCTCACAGCCCTACAACGCCCCGGGCCTCGAGCACGAGGTGCGGGAGCGGGACTATTTTTTCATCGCGTCGTTTGCGGTGTGGGGGATTTGGGTGGGAATGGGCCTCGCGGCGCTGATGGAGTGGCTCCAGAACGGCCTGAGCGCCCGCGAGCCGCGCGCCGCGCGGCGCTGGGCGGTGTGCACCCCCGTGCTGCTCGTCGCGCTCGTGCCGCTGCTCGGCAATCGCCTCACCGCCTCGCGCGCCGGCGAGACGATGGCTCGTGACTATGCGCGCGATGTGCTGCAGTCGCTCGACCCCTACGCGCTCGTGGTCACGGCCGGCGACAACGATACGTTCCCATTGTGGTATGCGCAGGAGGTGGAGGGTGTACGCCGGGACGTGAACGTGCTGGTGTTGTCGCTCGCCAACACCGACTGGTACCTGCGCCAGTTGCAGCGCCGGGCTCCCCCGACGTTCGAGCCCAGGTCCGCCCCGGCCATGTTCGGCGACCGGAGCTGGCCCCGGCCGACGACGCCCTGGATGAACCGATACTATCTGCGTGAGCCCGCGGACACCCTGCCGCCGTACACTCCCCTGGCGCAGCCGATCACGGGCTACCTCGGGCCGATTGAGGTCACGGTCGACCCCCGCGCGTTGGGGCGTCCCTACCTCGAGCGCTCGGACCTGGCGGTGTTGCAGATCATCAAGGACCGGCTGGGCAAGCGCCCCATTTATTTTTCCACCTCCACGGGCAACTACGCGGACCAGTTGGGGTTTTCCCCTTACCTGGTGGGCGAAGGGTTGGTGCGCCGCATGGTGCCCCAGCCGCTCACGCCGAGCGACACCGTGCGGCTCCTGCCGGGCCGAGGGTTCGTGAACATTCCACGGACGCGCGCGTTGGTGTTCGGTGTGTACTCGGGTGGTGAGACCGCGGCCCGACCCCGGCCGCGCGGCTGGGTGGACGTCCCGTCCCAGAACAGTCTGTTCGGCTACGCCTTCGTGTACGATACGATCGCGGCGGTGCTGCGGGATCGGGAGCCGGCGCTCGCGGCCCGAGCGGGTGAGCTGCGCGACGCGATCCTCGCGAACACGACGTACGCGCTGCCCGCCGAGCGGCGCGCCGCCGGCAATTAACTGAGGACGCGCATGAGCCACGCACAGCAAGCGGTGAAGCTTCCGGTGACCGAGCGGGTGGTCGCTCCGTCGCCCGTCGTCGGAGAAGGGCGGGCGCCCGAGGCCCCGCCGTACCTCATGGCCGCGCTCGTGTCGCTCGGCGCCTTGATTCTCTACGTCGTGACGCTCGCGCCGACGACGCAGTTCTGGGACACCTCCGAGTACATCGCCGCGGCGTACGTGCTGGGCATCCCGCATCCGCCCGGCAACCCGCTGTTCACGATCCTGGCGCACGTCTGGGGCTTGCTGCCCCTGGCGGCGGGGTACGCGATGCGGATCAACTTGCTCGCTGCCGTCACGAGCGCGGTCGCGGCGGGGTGCTGGTTCCTGGTGGGCGAGCGCTTGCTGCGGGCGTGGGTGCCGGCCATGTGGCCGCGGCGGCTCGCCGCGCTGGCGGGCGCGATCTGCTCGGCCACCGCGTTCACCGTGTGGAACCAGTCGGTCGTGAACGAGAAGGTGTACACGCTGTCGCTGCTCTCGGTCGCCCTGGTGCTGTGGCTGATCCTGCGTTGGGACGACCAGCCGCCCGGCGAAGCGCACGACCATTACCTGCTCTTGATCGTGTACCTGCTGGCCCTCACCGCCACCAACCACATGATGGGCGTGCTGGTCGGGCCGGTCGTGGTGATCCTGCTGTTGCCGCCGCTCAAGACGCAGCGCCCGGCGGACGACGCGTCCCGCCGGGTGGAGTGGTCCCAGTGGTTCCTGTTCTGCAGCGTGTACGCCATCATCGTGGCCACGGGTCTCGAGAACGCGGGACCTCTCAAGGCCGCCGGCGTGCTGTTCCTCGCCGCGCTCGGCAACGCCTTGTTCCGCGCCCGGAACTGGGATTTTGCGCTCGCCGTGCTCGCCGTCGCGGTCGCCGGCATCTCGGTCTACCTGTTCCTACCGATCCGCGCGGCGCACTTCCCGCCGATCAACGAAGGCGAGCCGACCACCTTGCAGGCCTTCTGGGACGTGCTCACGCGACAGCAATACGGCAAGCCGCCCGTGAGCCAGCGGCAGGCGACGATCACGGCGCAGATCGCGATGTGGGTCCAGTACTTCAGCTGGCAGTGGGGCCGCGACTGGATGGGCGGCCTGCAGCGCGGGCTCACCGTCGTGTTCGCCTCGCTCGGCCTGCTCGGCGCCTTGCGGCACTGGCGGGCCGACCGTCGCGCCGCGCTCGCGATGACCGCGCTCATGGTCACGTTCACGCTGCTGCTCATCTTTTACCTCAACTTCAAGTACGGCTACTCGCAGCTGCTCGACCGGTCGCAGCTGGCACGCGAGGTGCGCGAGCGCGATTACTTCTTCATCACATCGTTCGCGCTGTGGGGCGTCTGGGTGGGCATGGGGCTCGCGACGCTGATGGAGTGGGCGGCGGAGTGGCTCGAGCGCCGCGAGCCCGATCCCGAGCGCCGCTGGCGATTCGCCACCCCGCTGCTGTTGCTCGCGCTGATCCCGCTCGCCGGCAACCGGCTCACCGCATCGCGCGCGGGCGAGACGCTGGCGCGGGACTTCGCGTCCGACATCCTCCAGTCGGCAGAGCCGTACGGGATCCTCGTCACCGCCGGCGACAACGACACGTTCCCGCTGTGGTATGCGCAGGAGGTCGAGGGCATCCGCCAGGACGTCACCGTGGTGAACCTGTCGCTCGCCAACACCGACTGGTACCTGCGCCAACTGCAGCGCCGGCCGATCTACGAGTTCGACGCCGACAAGGCGCCCGCGATCTACCGCGGCCGGACGTGGCCCAAGCCGACCGGGAAGCTGCTCAGCTTCAGCGACGCGCAGCTCGACGGGCTACAGCCCGTGTACTTCCTCGAGAAGAAGACCACCGTCAACCTGGGCGGCATCGGCGTTACGCTCGATCCGGCGCAGCTCGGCCGACAGTATCTCGAAAAGGCGGACGTGATCACGCTGCAGGCGATCAGAGACCAGATGGGGAAGCGGCCCATCTACTTTTCGCGCACCGTCGGGCCCTACGCCGACCAGTTCGGCCTCACGCCGTATCTCGAGGGCCAGGGGTTCGTGCGTAAGCTGCACCAGGACCCGATCACGGAGTCGGACAGCATCAAGGCGATCTCCGGGCTCGGCTACGTGAACATCCCGCGCACCGAGGCGCTCGCGTTCCAGGTGTACCACGGCGACACCGCGGGGCGGCCCCGGCCGCGCGGTTGGGTCGACCGGCCATCCGAGGGGATCCTCGCGACCTACGGCATCGTGTACCAGGGACTGGCCCAAGTGCTGCAGAAGCAGAAGCCGCAGGAAGCAGCCAAGGCGCTGGTGCTGGCGGATTCGATCTTCAAGAACACCAGCTACGGGTTCGTCCCGCCGCCGGAGCGTTGACGCGCTCGCCCGCCAGGTGGGGGTCTCACCACCCACTTGTCGCAATTCGCATCAGGGGCCGATCGCGCGCGATTCGGGACCGTTACCCCGACGTGCCGGTCGCCATCCTCGGAGGGATGACCACCCCACACGGTTCCCTTGCCCTGGCGAAGACGATGATCACCCACCCGGCCAACGGCGTTGCTGAGCAACTCGAGGCCGCGCTGGCGGCGTGCCAGCATTCCTTGCCCAAGGGGTTTGCTTGCCACGCCGTGGCCTGCCGGATTGCGGAATGCTACGAGAACGACGCCGACGGCACGTCCGGGTTCTGGATCGCCCGACCGCGCTGGACCGTCGGGGGGCGTCCGGCCGCTCGAGCGGTGTTCGAGGTGGTGCGTGCGGATGGCAACAGAGGCGTATGGGATGCGTTAACGCGGGAGGAAGGCGACGTGCTGGCCGACGTTCTGACGGACCTCTCGTTGTAGCGGTCCGGTCGGTTCCGTCCCGCGTTTCGAACGGCCTGCTCACAGCGGTCGCCGCAGGCTAGCATTAGGGCGTGGCCTCATCGAAACCCGGGCCGGTCGTTGTCCGAATCCTGCGGTGGGGGTTAGCGATACTCCCACTTTCCTCGGCGCAGAGCCAGACGCGTCCGCTGGTCGACCACCATCAACACCTGTTTAGCCCGGCCATCGTCGCGTTGTCGACGGAAACCTCGAGCGCACGCTCCCTGATGCCGATTTCCGCGGGTGACCTCATCGAGCTGCTGGACGCGGCGGGCATTCGACGGGCGCTCGTCCTTTCGGTGGCCTATATGTACGGGAGCCCAAACCGACCGCCTGTCGAGAACGAATACGAAAAGGTGAGGGCTGAGAACGACTGGACCAGCCAGCAGTTAGCGCGTTTTCCGGATCGGCTGCGCGGTTTCTGCCGCTTCAATCCACTGAAGGAGTATGCGCTGGCCGAGCTCACGCGCTGCGCGAGCGACCCCCAGCTCCACTTCGGCATCAAATTGCACTTCGGCAATTCGGACGTGGATCTCCACAACCCACAGCACGTCGATCTACTACGCCAGGTCTTCCGTGCTGCGAACGAGCACCGGATGGCGATCGTGGTGCACATGCGGTCGTCCGTCACCCCCACGGTCGCGATGAAGCCAGGATTTTCTTGAACGAGGTCCTGCCGGCCGCTCCCGACATTCCCGGTCAGATCGCACATCTGACTGGAGCGGGCGGTTACGACGACTCCACGGATCAACGCTGGGTGTTTTCGTCGCGGCGATCGCGAACCACGATCCGCGCATGCGACATCTCTATTTTGACGTCACGTCCGTCGTTGGTTTCGACATCTCCGCCCCCAGCGCCAAGTTGATCGCCACGCGTCTTCGACAGCTCGGCCTCGATCGCGTCCTCTACGGATCCGATGCGGCCAGCGGCGGCAACCTCGCACCCCGCGAAGGATGGGCGGCCTTCCGGCAGCTACCACTGTCTGACGCCGAATTCCGAACGATCGAGAATAACATCGCGCCGTACATGCGATGAGCCTTCTCGTCGTTGCATTCCGCGTGGTCGATGCGCAAACGCTTCTAAGGCGCTGGTGCTGGCGGATTCGATCTTCAAGAACACCAGCTACGGCTTCGTCCCGCCGCCGGAGCGCTGACCGGCCCTTTCCCGCAATGCTCTCCGAGAAATATGTTGAGCAGGTGGGACACAGGTTCGTTGTAGCGGTCGTTCTCGCGACGGTCGTAGCTGGGCTGGCGCATGCACAGTGCCCCGACGGCTCGCCCCCGCCGTGCCGGTCTGCGACTGTCGCCGCACCATCGCCCACCAGCCTCGCCGTACTCTACTTCGACAACGCGTCACCCGACTCGACCGACGATTATCTCGCGGAAGGACTGACCGAGGCGATCATCGCCCAGCTCGGCCAGGTCGGGCGCATTTCCGTGAAGTCGCGCTCCGCGGTACGACGTTTCCGCGGCGCGAACGTCCCTGATCCTCCGGTAATCGGCCGGGCTCTTGGCGTCGCGTATCTCGTGACCGGCAGCGTGCAGCGGGCGGACCACGCCCTGCGCGTCACGATCGAGCTGGCGCACACCACGACCGGTATGCGTGTGTGGGGCGACCAGTTCGTCGCCGCCGACGACAGCCTGTTCGCGCTTCAGGACAATATCGCCCGACGGGTGGCGGAAGGTGTGGCAGGACGGCTCCTCCCCGCCGAGCGCCGGGCGGTCGCAGCGGTGCGGGTGACGCACAACCCGGACGCCTATGAGCACTTCCTGCGCGGGAACTACGGTCTCGCCCAGCGCACCTCCACCGGGATGGCGCGGGCGACGGCGGAGTATCGGCTGGCGGCGGCGCTCGACTCTGGGTTCGTCTCCGCGCTGGCCCGCGTCGGACTCGCGTACGCACTGCGACTCGACTGGAGCTGGGATGCGACGGGCGCGTCTCCGGCAGACAGCCTGCTGGATCGGGGCATGGCGGCGGCGGACGAAGCGCTGCGGCGCGACCCGTCCAACTCCGATGCCTGGCTCGCCCGGGGATACCTGCTCGAGTTTCGCTACCCCCGTACCTGGGACGGTGTGATGGCGGCGTTCGCACGGGCCGTCGCGCTCGATCCCCGGAATGCCGAGGCGTGGCACCAGATGGGGGACGCGGCGACGGTCATGGGTGACGACTCGACCGCGATCACGGCCTGGCGGCGCGCGCTGGCGATCGATCCGGGGCGCCCCATCACGCTCCGCGCCTACGCACAAATGGTCGTACCCGCCGAGGCCAGGTCACTCTTGGACAGCGCGCTGGCCGTCGACCCGGGATTCCAGTTGGCGCGGCTGAGCCGTGCAGACACACGCCTGGCCCAAGGCGATACCTCGGGCGCCCGCCGCGACCTCCAGGCCTCTCACTGCGAAGCATGTGCGGCGGACATGTGGCCGTCGTGGACCGCGTGGCACGCACTCTCGCTTGGCTCGCTCGGTGACACGGCAGCCGCCCGGGTCGAGGCGGACTCGGTGCTCGCCCGTCTCCAAGGCGCGGGAGGTCTCAGTTGGCGCGTGGCGGAGCCGCTCGTCTTCCACTACCTGCGGCTGGGCGACTCTGCGACGGCCTTGGACCTGCTCGAGCGGATCTCGCCGCGTGGCGTGAAGCTGTGGTCCCTGTTCACAGGCGACGTGAGTCTCGGGTTCTATCCCGTGGCGTCCAGCCGACGGTTCCGTCAGATCGTGTCCGACGCGACGCCCCCGTGGTCGCCGCCGGAGGCGGAGATCTTTGACCTGCCGACCTCGGCCGCCACGCGGACTTTGTGGGTGGGGACCTACGCCGGCGTGTATGGGCGCGTGCGCGTCTATGCGCGCCAGGACCGCCTCATCGTGGCGCTCGAGGGCCGGGAACTGGGGCCGCTGCAGTACCAGGGAGGCAACACGTTCGTCGCCTCCTGGGACCATCACACGCGGGTCGTGTCCGGCGCGGGCGATATCCCCGTGGAGGGATTCACCGTCACCCGTCGCAAGCGCGTCGTGACGTACCGACGGGTGCCGTAGGACACATCGCTACGACAGCGTGAACGAGCAGGACCTCACCAACGCGATGGTGAAGCTCGCTGTTGTGCGAGCCAACGGGAAATATCCGGGAAACACGCCCGCTGTCGCGGGCCCGCCGACGCACATAAGTTCAAGCGTAGCAGAGTTGGGAGGGCTAGACCTAACTGGTAAGGCGGCGGTCTTGAAAACCGCTGGGCGCAAGCCCGTACAGGTTCGAGTCCTGTGCCCTCCGTCTCGTTGTCTCTCAATGACTTACGCCACATCCCGGGCGCTGCGCGGAAGCCCCGGGACAGCAAATGAATATATCTGGAACTTCTAGGATGAGAACATGAAAAAGTCGGGCGCGAGCCAAGGCCAGTCGGCATCGGAGCTCATCTCGAAAAGAATCGCCGAA
>MNEL01000015.1 GCA_001917665.1 Gemmatimonadetes bacterium 13_1_40CM_69_22
TGGGCCGGATGTGGATCCCTGGCGTGCAGGCCCTGGCGACGTTCCTCGGGCTGCTGTCGGCCGGGCTCGCCATCGCCTTGAAGGATCCGGTCGCCGACCTGGCGGGGTGGGCGTTCATCATCTGGCGGCGCCCCTTCGAGGTGGGGGACCGTATCCAGATCGGCCTGCACGCCGGCGACGTCATCGACCTCGGTCTATTCCAGTTCACGCTCAACGAGATCGGCGCCTGGGTAAATGCGGACCAGTCGACCGGGCGCATCATTCACGTGCCGAACGGTAAGGTCTTCACCGATCCGGTCGCCAACTACAACAAGGGCTTCCGGTACATCTGGAACGAAGTACCGGTGGTGGTGACGTTCGAGAGCGACTGGAGGAAGGCGAAGCAGATCCTCACGAAGATCGCCATCAAGCACGCCGAGCACCTCACCGCGCAGGCCGAGCAAGAGCTGCTCGCCGCCTCGCAGCAATACCTCATCAACTATCGCAAGCTGACGCCGATCGTCTACACCAAGGTGGTGGACAGCGGCGTGCAGCTGACGATCCGCTACCTGATCGAGCCCCGCAAACGGCGCGGCACCGAGCACGCGATCTGGGAGGACATTCTCACCGAGTTCGCCACGTATGCGGACATCGATCTTGCGTACCACACCGTGCGAGGCTTCAAGAACACGGACGAAGGGAAGCCGGCGCTGCGGGCGCCGATGGCCTCGCCGCAGCCGAGCGGCGAGCGCGTCGATGAGTGAGCTCGCCTAGCGCTCCACGACTTCGTAGTGCGATACAGTCGGCTCGAGCGCGAGCAGGTACTTCCGATCCTCGGGGTAGTAACGCGCTTGGTCGACGTCGACACCGGCGAAGCTGCGGATCGCGCCCATCGACTCCCAAAACGAAATGAAGAGGAAGTGCGTCTCACCCCCCATGGTGCGGCGCAGCACTTGGACGCCGCGGTTCCCCGGCGTCCCGCGGCAGTCCTTCACACCGGTCTCCTCGAGATAAGCGGCGTACGCGTCGCCCTGAGAGGCGGGAGTGGCGCCGTGCCACACCCGGGCGACCAGCGGGCGGTCAGATCGTGTCGAGTGCTTCGACCGTGCGTGCATTGCGGACGTTTCCCGTGTTCAGGGTGGACTTGGGCTCGATCAGCAGCACATGCACTTCGTCCGGGGCGACGGGCAGGTGCTCTACGCCTTTCGGGACGATGGCGAGTTCGCCTTCGTTCACCCACGCCTCGCGGTCGCGCAAGCGGAGCAGCAGACGGCCTTTCACCACAAGGAAGAGCTCGTCCTCGCGCTCGTGGTGATGCCACACGAACTCGCCCTTCAGCTTCACGAGCTTGACGTACGAATCGTTCAGTTCGCCCGCGATCTTCGGGCTCCAGTAGTCATCGAACAGACGGAACTTCTCCGTCAGGTTCACGCTTCGCATCGGGCGTCTCCCATACGGATGCTCCTCAGACGGTGGTCTGGCGAACCGGCGGACGACCGGACGGACGGGTAGGGACGTCCACGCTCGGTCGGTCCGCCGTTCCGGCCGATCGGGCGATCGGTAGCTTGTGCGAGAACTGAATCCACACGACGGCTCCGACGATCAGCGCCATCGCGACGAAGGTGCGCGCCGTCACCGGTTCGCCCAGGATGAGCCAGCCGAGCAGTACGGCGATCACGGGGTTCACGTACGCGTACGTCCCGACGATCGTCGGGGAGGCGTGACGCAGCGCGTAGGTGTAGGCGCTGTAGCCCAGGATCGAGCCGAACACGACCAGGTAGACGATGGCCCCCGCGCCCTTCGCCGTCAGGTGCCAGCGGCTCCACTCTCCCAGCGCGGTGCCCAGCAGCGCGACCGCCGCGCCGCCCGCGAGCATCTGCAGCGCGGCGCCGACGTACGGGCTGGTCTCGGTCTTGTGACGCTTGCCGTAGACGGAGCCGAGCGACCAGGACGCACTCGCGCACGTCAGGGCGATCGGGCCGCGCAGGTCGGCGCGCAGGATCTCCGCCGGGTTGGCCCCGACCAGCAGGCCCGTTCCGAGAAAGCCCAAGATCAGCCCCGCGATCACCCGCCAGCCGAGCTCGCCCGAGCCCCCCGGGATGATGGCGTCGAAAAACGCCATCCACAGAGCGACGGTCACGACGAAGATGCTCGCCGTGCCGGAGGGCGTGTATTGCTCCGCCCACACCACGAAGGCATTGCCGCCGGCGAGCAGCAGCACACCGACGATCCCCTGAGTGCGCCAGTCGGAGAGGCGCCGGGGGAGCCTGTCGCCCAGCGCGAGCGCGAGCCCGAGCACCAGGAGCCCGGCCACGAGAAAGCGCAGCCCCGCGAACAGGAAGGGTGGCAGCTCGCCGACCCCGACCTTGATGGCGAGATAGGTGGATCCCCAGAACACGCAAACGACGAGGTACGCGACGAGCGCCTTGCCGCGGAGGGCCGCCATATCAGTCGAGCTCCACGGGGACGAAGCCCGGTTTTTCGAACACGGTCCCGAGCACGATCGTGGTGCGCGTGCTCATCTGCGTCTTGGCGGCCGGGCCGCGCAAGTCCCGCAGGATCCCCTGCAGACTCTCGAGATCGGGCGCGGCCACCTTGAGGATGTAGCAATCCTCGCCCGCAACGTGATGGCATTCGAGGACGCCCGGGTGCTTTTCCAGCTCGCGCATGCGTGGCTCGTCGCCGATGTAATCGGAGTTCGCGTAGCGCACCGCGACGAACGCGGTGACCGGGAAGCCGGCGCGGGCGCGATCCACGCGCGCGTGGTAGCCCGCGATGTGGCCCGATTCCTCCAGTCGCTTCACCCGCTCCATCACCGCAGGGCGTGACAGCCCGACCTCGTCGGCGATCGCCTGGTAGCTCGCGCGTCCGTCGGTCCCGAGAATCCGCAAGATTTTGCGGTCGACGGTGTCCAGGTCATGCCGGCTTGTCATTTCGGAGTCTCCATTCCACGATTTCCTACTATACGTAGTTCCTACACGTATTCCCTCAACGCTTCATAAGCATACGTAGTTTCACGGTTACGATCTATCCGTTTCTTGCCCACCAATTGTCCTTTGATAGGGACAACGTAAGTCGTTAGTATTCCACCATGTCCGGCACGGTTGCTGCGCTGCGGGAGCTCGTCCGCACCTTCCCGTCGGCACTCCTGGGGTACTCGGGCGGGATCGATTCCGCCTTCCTGGCGGTAGTGTTGCGCCAGGAGCTGGGGCCGGATCGGATGCTCGCCGCCATCGGGCGCAGCGCCTCCTACCCCCGGGTCCAGTGGGAGGCCGCACGCGCCGTGGCCGAGCGCTTCGCCGTCCCGCTGGTCGAGATCGACACCCACGAGCTCGACGATCCGCACTACCTCGCCAATCCCACCAACCGGTGCTTCTTCTGCAAGACGGAGCTGTGGAGCCGGTTGCTCCCGGAGGCCCGGGCGCGGGGACTCGCCGTCGTATGCGACGGGACGAACGCCGAGGACCTGCGGGGGGGGGAGCACCGGCCGGGCTACGCCGCCGGGACGCAGGCGGGCATCCGTTCGCCGCTCGCCGAGATCGGGATGACGAAATCCGCGATCCGCGCGGCGTCGCGCGAGCTCGGCCTGCCGACGTGGGCTGCGCCGGCCGCGCCGTGCCTCTCGAGCCGGGTCGCATTCGGTCTCGAGATCACGCCCCGGCGCCTCGATCAAGTCGAGCGGGCGGAGGCGCAGCTGCGGGAGCTCGGTGTGACGGGCGACCTCCGGGTCCGCCATCACGGGGAGCGCGCCCGCATCGAGGTCGAGCCGCGATGGATTCCTTGGCTCGAGGAGCGCCTCGCCTCCGTCACGCGGCGGCTCAGCGAGCTCGGCTTCGCCGTCGTGGAGGTCGATCCGCGCGGTTACCGCCGTGGGAGCTTGCTGCGACAGCTCAGGCCGCGCGCTTGAGGCTCTTCGTCGCGCTGAACGTCCCTTCGCAGGTTCGGCAGGCTCTGTGGCAGGTGATGGCGCCGGTGCGCGAGCGCGGGCTACCGGTGAAGTGGGTGCGCCCGGAGGGCATCCACGTGACGCTCAAGTTTCTTGGCGACGTGCCGGACGAGTGCGCTGCGGAGCTCTCCGCCGCTCTGGGACGCGCCGCCGCGGGTGCGCGCGCCCTCGCCCTCGCCCTCGGCGGCTTTGGTGTATTTCCCGATTTCGCGCGCCCACGGGTGATCTGGGTGGGCATCACCGCGGAGCCGGCGCTGGAAATCCTGCAACACCGGGTCGAACAAGAATTCGAGCCGCTCGGCTTTCCCACCGAGGCGCGCCCGTTCCGCCCCCACCTCACGCTCGGTCGCGCGGGCCGGGAGGCCCGGCCGCGCGATTTCACGGGGCTGGAGGCTGCGCTCGGCGCCCTGCAATTCGCGGAGACGCTCGTCATCGAGTCGTTGGATCTGATGCAGAGCACGCTCCAATCCGGTGGTGCGGTGTATCACCTGAGACACAGTGAACGGCTGTCTTAAAGGCCTCGTGCGGCTCGGCTGCCTCGCCATCGTCCTGGTGGCGGCGCTCGCGGCTTGGTGGTTCCGCGAGCCGATCCTGCATACGGGGGCACGCTGGTTCGGCCCTCGTTCCACCAGGCTCCCGCAGCCAGACGAAGATGGACCGGCTGAAGCGACCGAGCGCGCCGGACTCGGTGGTGCTCTCCGCCAACGAAGTCGCCGCCATGATCGGCAGCGGCATTGACTGGAGCGTGCGGAAGAGCTTCGACTCGTTACGGGTGGAGCTGTTGGAGGGCACGGTCGCCGTGTACTGCCGGCTCGACACGCGCGTGATCCCCCGGGACGCGCTGGGCCCGGTCGCAGGGTTCCTCCATCCGATGGAGCCGTTGCGGATCGCGGGACCGCTCAGCATCGAGCGTCCGGGGATCGGGCGCTTCATGATCCAGGAGCTGAGCCTGCGCGGCATCGCGTTCCCCGGTCCCATGGTGACGCAGCTCGCGCAGCGGGTCGCCGGCGCCGACTCCACCGGCGCCGTCCCGCTGCGCGTCTCCCCCTCCTTCACGGACGTGGCCATCCATCCCACGGGCATCGTGCTGTATCGCACCAAGCGGGGGAAGTCGTGAGCCGCCGCGTCCTCGTCGTCGATGACGAGAAGGGCATCCGCGAGGCGTTGCAACAGGTGCTCGAGTACGAAACGATCGACGTGCAGACGTGCCCGTCGGGTGGGGAGGCGCTGCGGCTGTACGGCGAGTTTCGGCCGCACCTCGTGTTCCTGGACGTGAAGATGCAGGGGATGGACGGTCTCGAGACGCTGCGCAAGCTGCGCGAGCTCGATGCCCATGCCCAGGTGGTCATGATCTCCGGTCACGGCACCATTCAGACCGCCGTCGAAGCCACGCAGCTCGGCGCCTACGATTTTCTCGAGAAGCCGCTCGACACCGATCGCATCCTGCTCACGCTTCGCAACGCGCTTCAGCACGTGGACTTAGAGAGCGAGAACGTGCGCCTCAAGGCGGAGGTGCACGCCCAGTACGAGATCGTCGGCTCGAGCAAGGCGATCAAGCAGGTGATCGAGCGGATTGAGAAGGTCGCGCCCACTCAGGCCCGCGTGTTGATCACCGGAGAGAACGGCACCGGCAAGGAGCTCGTGGCCCGGGCGATCCATGCCCTGAGCCCGCGCGGCGGAGGGCCGTTCGTCGAGGTGAACTGCGCAGCGATCCCGTCCGAGCTGATCGAGAGCGAGTTGTTCGGTCACATGAAGGGAAGCTTCACCGGGGCGTTCGCCGACCGGGCGGGGAAGTTCGAGCTGGCGGACCGCGGAACGCTGTTCCTGGATGAAGTGGGCGACATGAGCCTGTCGGCGCAGGCGAAGGTGCTGCGCGCGCTGGAGGAGGGCGTCATCTCGCGGGTCGGGTCGGGCAAGACGCTCGCGGTCGACGTGCGCGTCATCGCGGCCACGAATAAGGACCTGAAGGCCGAAATCGCGGCGGGGCGATTTCGCGACGACCTGCTCTATCGTCTGAACGTGGTGCCGATCGAGGTGCCGCCGCTCCGCGCCCGGCGCGGCGACATTCCGCAGCTCGTGCAGCACTTCGTGGAGCAGCTCACGCGGCGGGGCGGGCTCCCGCCCAAGCAGTTCGCCAAGGAGGCCGTGCAGCGGCTCGCGGCCCACGACTGGCCGGGCAACATCCGCGAGCTGCGCAACGCGGTCGAGCGACTCCTCATCCTCGCGTTCGGACCCGTGGTGAAGGCGGAGGAGGTCGACCGCCTGGCTGGCATGGCGACGGCGGAGGGGGGACGGGGGACGGGAACCGCGGATCTCGCGGCGGCGCCGTGGGTGCGCGCCGCCACGTTCGAGGAGTTCAAGCAGGCGGCCGAGCGGTCCTTTCTGCTGGCGAAGCTCAAGCAGAACGACTGGAATGTCTCCGAGACCGCGCGCACATTGGAGATGCCGCGCAGCAACCTGTACAAGAAGATCGAGCGCTACGGGCTCACCCGGGAGGTGTAGTGGCGGGGATCGAGAAGGACCGGGATTGGGACAAGGAGATGGCCGAGGTCGACCGGCTGCTCAAGAAGCTGCCGCTCGCCGACCCCACGCTCGGCCGCGGCCGGGGGGGCGAGCCGACGGCGCAGCGGCCCGCGGTCCCCGCGGGAGGGGGCACGCCGACCAGCCGGGCCGTGGCGCCGGGCGGGGGCGGACAGCTCGGCGCGTGGGTGAAGGTGGGTCTCGGCGTGCTGGTCGGCATCGGCATCGCTCCCGGGGTGTGGCCGTACACCCATGGCTGCGGTCTGCGGCTGATCTTCTACCTGTTGGGCGTCTCCACGGTCATCGCCACCGGCCTGTGGGCGAGCGTCGCGTCGTGGAGGCGGCGCCTGGGGTTCGCGCACGTCGTGTCGCAGATCCTGATCATCTGGGGAGTCCTGCTGCTGACCCGTGAAGTGCTGCCGCGCGTCGGCCCCACCGCGGCGGCGCTGTGGCTGTGTCCGGACGTGGTGCCCAAGTGAGCCCATGACTCAGAACTTTCAGAATTTCATCGCCGGCGAGTGGGTCGCCCCCGCAACCGGCGCCTATTTCGAGAACCGCAACCCCGCCGACCGGGACGACGTGATCGGCTGCTTCCCGCGATCCGGCCCGGAAGACGTGCGGCGCGCCGTCGCCGCGGCGCAGCGCGGCTTCGCACAGTGGTCGAAGACCCCCGCGCCGCTGCGCGGCGACGTGCTGCACCAGGTCGGGGATCTGCTGGTTCAGCGCAAGGACGAAATCGCGCGCGCCATGACCCGGGAGATGGGCAAGGTCACGGCCGAGACGCGAGGGGACGTGCAGGAGGGGATCGACACCGCCTACTACGCGCATACGGAGGGCCGGCGGCTGTTCGGGCGCACCGTGCCCTCCGAGCTGCGCAGCAAGTGGGCGATGAGCTACCGGCGGCCGATCGGAGTCGCGGGACTCATCACCCCGTTCAACTTCCCGCTCGCGATTCCCACATGGAAGATGTTCCCGGCCTTGTTGTGCGGGAACGCCGTGATCTTCAAGCCTGCGGAAGACGTCCCGCACACCGCGCACCTCCTCGTGGAGATCTTGCTCGAGGCGGGGCTGCCGCCCGAGGTCGTGCAGCTGATCCACGGGGAGGGCTCCGTCGTCGGCAAAGCGATGGTCGAGCACGCCGAGGTCCCTGTCATCTCCTTCACGGGGTCGACCGAGACCGGGTCGATCATCGGCGCGACCTGCGGCAAGATGCACAAGCGACTGTCCCTCGAGATGGGGGGCAAGAACGCCATGATCGTGATGGACGACGCCGACTTGGACCTGGCGCTCGACGGCGTGCTGTGGGGCGCATTCGGCACGACCGGCCAGCGCTGCACGGCCACGAGCCGTCTGATCGTGCACGAGCAGGTGCACGATCGGTTCGTGCGGATGGTCTGCGACCGCGCCGCCAAGCTGCGGCTCGGGCCCGGACTGCGCGATGACACGGACGTCGGGCCCCTCATCAACGAGGACGCTCGCAAGAAGGTCGAGTACTACGTGGGGGTCGGGGAGGAGGAGGGAGCGCGGCGCCTCATCGGCGGGGAACGGCCCGCGGACAAGGGCCTCGAGCGCGGCTGGTTCTATCGACCGACGGTGCTGGCGGGGGTGACGCCCGGCATGCGCGTCGAGCAAGAGGAAATCTTCGGCCCAGTGCTCTCGGTGATCCAGGTCGGCTCCCTCGCCGAGGCGATCCGCGTCAACAACGATGTGCCATACGGCCTCTCGAGCTCGCTCTACACCCGGGATGTCAACGCGGCGTTCCGAGCGATGACCGACCTCGACACCGGGATCACCTACATCAACGCGCCCACCATCGGCGCCGAGGCCCATCTCCCGTTCGGCGGTGTGAAGCAGACCGGCAACGGGCACCGCGAAGGGGGGTGGGAGGTGTACGACTTCTACTCGGAGACGAAGGTCGTCTACGTCGATTTCTCCGGAAAGCTGCAGCGCGCGCAGATCGACACGGAAGGCTGAGCGTCGCTCCAGCGACACCCCCAGCGGGGGCTGCGGTCGCATCCAATCGCACCTGCCGGCAACAAACTGGTGACGCTCATCACGCCGGGCGATGTTAGGCTCCGCACCCGGTGGGTCACGAATCTTTGGTGATCGTCCTCTCAGCCGGGGGCTCGCCGCTCGACGGCGAGTCGCTCGGCGCCCTTGCGGACGCGTCCGTGGTGTGGGTGCGGGTGGAGCGCGAGGGGAGCGCCGCGTGTCTCGCCGCCCGCGTGCGGCACGGCGACCCGCCGGACGCGTTTCGGGACCGCGTCCGGCGCTGGGGGGCAGCCCGGGGGTGGGCGGTGACTGTTGCTTCTCGCTGCCGCCTTGGCTAAAGTAAAAGCCATGCATGAGTTGGGGGCCCTCAGGGCAGGTTCAAGCGCGCAACCCGCGCCGGTGCCCTTCGCCCCCCCCGAGAAGCGCCGGTCCACGTTGGCGCGGTGGTTTGACAACTGGATGCGGTCGCTGGGCATGGCGCTCGTGCTCTTCCTCATCATCCGCACCTTTCTCATCGAAGCGTTTCAGATTCCGTCGGGCAGCATGGAGCGTACGCTGCTCGCGGGCGACTTCCTCTTCGTGAACAAGGCGGTCTACGGGGCGCAAATCCCCGGCACCAACGCCCGGCTCCCCGGGTTCGAGTCGCCGCGCCGCGGCGACATCATCGTCTTCGCCTATCCGAAAAACCCGGAGCTGAACTACGTGAAGCGCGTCATCGGCGTCCCCGGCGACCGGGTCGAGATGCGCGCCGGCGAGGTGCGCGTGAACGGCAAGCCGCTGGCGGAGCCTTACGTCCAGCGGGTCGATCCCGGGCACGACGTGTACGACCCGGAATTCAACTGGCAGAAGGACTACCTCATCGGCGGCGCGGGCGCGCTGCGGGCCTACCGCCCGACGCGCGACACCTGGGGACCCCTGCTGGTGCCGCCGGGCAAGTTCTTCGTGCTGGGCGACAACCGCGACAACTCCGCCGACTCACGCTACTGGGGCTTCGTGGACGCACACGCGGTGAAAGGCCGGCCGCTCGTGGTTTACTTCAGCTACGATCGGGAAGCGCACGACGCGCTTCCCTGGCTGACCGATATTCGCTGGCGCCGGCTCGGCTCGGTCATCCACTGAGCGGCCGGTGAAGTGGGAACCCCGCCACGCTCCGCGCCGTCGGTGCGGCGGGCCGTCCGATACGGTGCGGCGTCGTGCAGGCCCGGGAGGGTGATGCGGCCATGCAACTGAACACGGCGAAACGTGCCTCGTTCGACGAGGGATCGCTCGACCAGTACCTCCGCGAGATCAGCCAGTACCCGTT
>MNEL01000039.1 GCA_001917665.1 Gemmatimonadetes bacterium 13_1_40CM_69_22
CCCCGCGTGCGTTCCGAGCCCCCCACGGGTATCGCAACCCGTTCGTCACCGCCGCCACGCAGCGGCTGGGCTACACCGTGTTCGGATGGACGTTCGGCGTGTGGGACTCGGACGTGCAAGTGTCGGCCGAGGAGATCCGCCGGCGGGTGCGTCGCAAGCTGCGGCCCGGCGCGATCATCTTGCTGCACGACGGCGACGGGTACGACGCCGCTGGCGACCGCCGCCGCACCGCCGCCGCGCTCCCGGGGATCATCGCGGACGCGCGCGCCGCGGGTTATGTCTTCCGCCCGCTCGCGGAGCTCGTCAGGTGAAGGCACGCCGGTGGCGCTGGGTCTGGTGGCTGGCGGGACTCGGCGGCGCGGGGCTTGCCCTCAAGTTCTTCGTCGGGTTCCCGTGGTGCGTCACCTTCGCCGCCCTGCTCGACGCCTCCCCGTGGCTGCTCGCGGTCGCTTTCGTTGTGAACCTCTCCTCGCTCGTCGCCAAGGGCTGGGCGTGGCACCTGATCCTCAAGCCGGTCGCGCCGCACAGCTGGCGTGCCGCCCAAGAGGCGAATCTCGTGGGCGCCGCCGTGAACGACCTCTCGGTCGCGGTCGCCGGCGAAGTGGCGCGCGTTCACCTCATCGCGCGGCAGGCCGGCGTGCCGGTCGGCACGGCGGTCTCGTCCGTCGTGTGGACCCGAGTGGCCGAGGCGCTCGCGCTGGCGGTGTTCCTCGTCATGGCGCCGAGCGTGCTCCAGCTCGAGCCGTGGCTGCGCGCGCTGCAGGTCGGCGTGGGGCTCGGGCTGGTGGTGGTCCTGCTGCTCGCGTGGGCCCGCGGCGGGGCGTGGCTCGTCGCGCAGCTTCCCACTGCGCTGCGTGCTCGGCTCGCCGTGCTCGGCGGCATGGGCTCGGGCGGGCGGCTGCTGGTGCCGACGCTGCTCGGGCTATGGAACTGGGCCACGCAGTGGGCGACCTATCATCTCGTGCTGCAAGCGACGCACGTCCCGGTCAGTCTCGCGGCCTCCTTCACCGCGCTGGTCGCCGCGAACCTGGGAGGCCTGCTCCGGCCGACGCCGGCCAACGTGGGCGTGGTCCAGGCGGCGCTGGTCGTCGGCCTGCTGCCCTTCGGCGTCTCGCCCGAGCGGGCGGTCGCAGCCGGCCTCGCGCTGCAGGGACTCCAGGTGCTGCCGGTGCTCCTGCTCGGCGCAATGGTGACGGGGTGGCGGTTGCTGGGGCTGACGCGCGAGTTCGAGCAAACAGCCGGAGCGGCGTAGCGCTCACCGTCGCGCAAAGGCGTACCGAGCGGGGAAAATAGGGTGCCGGCCGGACCGCGCGACCTCCTAACTTCTCGCCCCATGGCGCCCACCTACCGAATGCCCAACCCGCTGCGGCTGCGCGCCCAGGCGACCGTCGCGGAAATCCATGACGCTCTTTGTGCTGCCCGCTGCTCGGCGGAGCTAGCCGGGATGGAAACCGACGAGTTCGTCGTGCGCGAGCTCCTGCTCGCGGTCGTTGCGCAAATCGATCGTGCGGCAACAGCCGTTCGCTGTCTCTAATGCCCTATGTGCGTCTGGGGCGCAACCTCGGCAGCCCCGGATCCGTCTCGTGCTGCTTGTGGAACGGCGTCCTCGGTCCTCTGACGGGGAGCAGATGCGCGATCGAGTTGGCGTAGAACTCGAGCAGGGGGCGCCCGCCCGGCAGAACGACCACGCTGTCTCCATCTTCCACGGCGAGTCGCCGCAGGCGCAGCATGCGCCAGGCGCGGTCCCACACGTCGAGGATGCGGGCGTCGCCGCGCACCACCTTCGCGTTGACGACGTGCAGCCGGTCGCGCAGCTGGTCCATCCGCTCGAGCAACGCCGCCTTCCCGATCACCGTCTGGTCGAAGGACAGCAGGGCCGCTGCGGCAAGCGGGACCGGTGTCACCGGGATGATCGCGCCGATTCGGCGCATCAGCTCCTGCGCCAGCTGCTGCAGCTCGGCGAGGCGTTGCTCCTTCGGCAGCTCGAGCACGGCTGGTCCCGCCGCCCGCAGCCACTGCCGCAGCGACAGCGGGGTGCCGAAGTTCACCGCCGCCCGGCCGTAGCGCTTGAGGCGCCCGGTGACCAGCCGCAGGCAGTTGTACGTGAGATACTCGACCACCGTCCACGCCTGCGCCAGGCGGCCCGGGCGGTCGCGCTCGTCCACCAGCTCGCGAATCAGCGTGCGATCCTCGAGCACCCGGTCGAAGTTCATCGCGACGGGCACGAACCAGATGTCGCGCGTGAACTCGGGATCGAGCAGAGTGCGACAGATGTAGTCGAGCAGTCCCAGCTTCGCGGGGCCGAGCCGGCCGTCGCGCGCGAGCCGGCCCTCCGGGAAGAACCCTTGGGTCACGCCGTGCTTCGTGATCAGGTGCACGTAGCGCTCCAGCACGGCGTGGTACAGCGGCTCGCGGAAGCCGCGCCGGATGAAGTACGAGCCGAACGACTTGAACACGTATTCGAGCGGCCACACCCGCGCCCATTCGCCCACCGCGTAGCTCACGTGCGCGCCGTAGGCCAGCACGTAGGCGACGACGACGTAGTCCACGTTGGAGCGGTGATTCATGACGTACACCACCACGTCCTTCTTGGGGATCCGCCCGAGCGCGGCCTCGTCCTGGTAATCGACCGTCACCCGGTACAGCAGGTTGAGCACGAGCTTCGCGAGGTTGTAGCCGATCTTGTAATAGGAGAGGACGCTGAGCTGGGGGACGATCTCGTCGATGTAGTGGTCGACGCGCCGGCGCACGTCGCCCTCCGGAAGGCCATGCTCCTGAGCGTGGCGTAGCACAGCGGCCTGGACGACGGAATCCGCGGCGAGGGTAGCTTTGGCGATGCGACGCTGTTGGAGCTGGTAGCGCGAGAGGCGCGTCCGGAACTCGTGGATCGTGCGGATGGCCCGGCGTCCGAGCCAGCCGGTCACGGCCCGGCGTCTCCCACGTCTCCGGCGCCGCCCATCCTCCCCTGCCGCTTCAGCTGCGCGTAGCCCATCCCCTTGAGGATCGCGATCCGCTTCCCCATCGGCGGGTGGGTCGCGAGCGCGTCCGCGAACAGTCCCTCGTGGTCCGTCAGCCGCCGCCCCAGCGGATCCGCGATGCAGAGGTGCGCCGCGCCGCGTTTGATGTGCGCGGTCGGAGCCTCGGCGCCCTCGATCTTCTGCAGGGCGCTCGCGAGCGCGAGCGGGTTGCGCGTGAACTGCGCGCTCATCGCGTCCGCCAGGTACTCCCGCTTGCGGCTCACCCCCAGCGCGAGCAGCTGGGCGATGATCGGGGCGAGGAGCCAGGAGACGATCCACACGACCAGCAGCACGAGCAACAGCGGGCTCGGTTTGCGCTCCTCGCTGCTCGATCCCCCGCCCCCGCCCGCTCCCGGCCGCAGCACGCGACTCGCCCCATCGTGCATGAGCGCAACGGCGCCCACGAGGGCCGCGAGCGTCGTCATGAGGCGCACGTCGAGGTTCTTCACGTGGCCGAGCTCATGGCCGATCACGCCCTGCAGCTCGTCGCGCGTGCAGAGGTCGAGCAGCCCTTGGGTCACCGCGATGTGGGAGTGCAGGGGATCCGTGCCGGTCGCGAAGGCGTTCGGGTCGGGATCATCCACGATCCAGATGCGCGGCCTCGGGACGCCGGCCGCGATCGCCATCTCCTCCACCACGTTGACGAGCTGTTGCTCCTTGGAATCCGTTGGGTCGGTCACCTCGCGCGCGCCCGTCGACCACAACACCTTGTCGGGCCCCGTCTTGTACGCATACCACGCGATCGCCAGCGCCACCAGCGACAGAACGATGCCGAACCACGGAAAATCGTGGTGGTAGGCGTGGCGCGGCGCCTGGAGGGTGTAGAGGTGATAGATGTAATCGCCGCCGAAACCGAGCCAGGCGAAAAAGGCGACGAAGCCAACCACCAGCCAGAAGGTGCGCCGGCGGTTGGCTTCCTGTTGCTGAAACAGGTTGAGGGAAGTCTCGTCCGTCACGCCTTGGGCTTCGACGAGAGGTCGACCTGAGGCACGGCGCGCTCCGCCTGGTCCTCGATCTCCCACAGGTCGGCGGCCTGCGCCTTGGCCATGCCGGCCACCAGGTTCGTGGGAAACTGCTGCTGCTTGGTGTTGTACTGCGTCGCCGTGTCGTTGTAGAGCTGCCGCGCGAAGGCGATGCGGTTCTCCGTGGACGTGAGCTCCTCCTGCAGCTGCGAGATGTTCCCCGTCGCCTTGAGCTGCGGATACTGCTCGACCACCACCATCAGGCGCGACAGCGCGCTCGACAGCGCGTTCTCCGCCTGACTGATCTGTTTGATCGCCTCGGGCCCGGCGGCGTTCACCTTCACCGCCTGGTTGCGCGCCTGGATGACCGCTTCGAGCGTGGACTTCTCAAAGTCCATGGCGCCTTTCACCGCGTTCACCAGGTTGGGGATCAAGTCGTGGCGGCGCTTCAACTGGACGTCGATCTGCTTGAACGCGTTGAGCGTCTGGTTCTTGAGCGAGACGAGCCCGTTGTACGCGCCGATCAGCCAGCCGACGACGACGACGAGCAAAGCGAGGAGTATCAGCGAGCCCATGGACGCTCCCGGTTCGAGAAAGTAGTGCCCCCTTACGCGCCGCCGTGCGGCATGAGTTTCGCGAGCGCCTGCCGCACCGCGTCGGCGACGGCCCCTTCGTCCGGGCCGAGCCGGGCCAGCGGATGCGCCGCCTCGACGTGTAGCTCTAGGCCTCGGCCCACGGGGATGCGGCGCCACGAGCTCGGCACGTCCGGCTCGCGCTCGGCGTCGCGCGCCATCCAGGCGGTGAGCGCCCGGCCGGATTTGCCGCGGGGCGGCGCGCCCTTGGTGCGCAGCGGCAAGCGGTCGGGCACCGGCAGCGACGCCCCGAGGGTCTGCGCCGCGCGGCGCTCCAACACGTCGCCCGTCTGATCCTGCATGTCCTTGGTGATCGTGGCGAGCGTGGCCCCGTCCATCTGGCGCAGCTTGATCCACAGCAGCTGCAGGAAGTGGCGATAGGAATACGTCGCCGCTGTCCCGCGCCCTTCGGGCGGGCTCACCAGGCCTTTGGTCACATAGAAGCGGATCGTCCGCTCACTTGGCTGGGCTTTGGCGGCCGCATTGATCGGCGTGATCGCCGACGCGTCGAGGATCGCGCCCACCAGTGCCGCGAGGTCGCGCAGGTTCCACGGCGCGAGCGTGCGGTATTCTCGCAGGTTGTGCAGCGGGTCGTGGTGCGGCGCCCCCCCCGCCCCCCCGGCTCCCGCTCCCGTCACGCCTGGGCTCCCCCCCGCTCGCGCCGCTCCTCCTGGAGCTCGATGACGGCCGCGAGCCAGTCGGAGATTTGCTTCAAGTTGAACGGCTTGCGGATCACGGGGCAGCGGTGGCGCTCGAGCCACGTCCGCACCTCCTCCGCGTCGGCGTCTCCCGTCATGATGGCGATGCACCCCTCGAGCGCTGGCCAGCGGTTGATGATCGCGAGGTACAGCGCCAGCCCCGACATCGTGGGGAGATGGATGTCGAGCAGGAGCGCCTTCGCTTGCTCGGTCACCAGCAGCTCGTAGGCAGTCTCCGCGCTCCCGGCGCTCACGACACGGTACCCCTCGCGGCTGAGCAAGCGCTCCAGCACGCGCCGCAACGGCGCTTCGTCGTCCACGATCAGGACGGTGTAGGGCTCGGGGGTCATGAGGCGGGCGGAATGGAGCATCAATGTCGCAAAAGCGCCCTACGGTGCCGCAAAAACGCCCTAATCATGGGGCGGCACAGTACCCAGGTTGGTGCGCGGACTACAGTCGCTCCCCCAACCTGGTCTCCGGAGGTTCCTATGTCACGTCGGATTCGCGCGCTCCTCGCTCTTGTCGTCGTGTCGTTCGCGCTCACCGCTAGCGCCTGCGCCGACGCCACCGGCCCCCGGCCGGATACGAAGCCGTGTGATACCAGCAACAGCAACACGTGTCGGTAGCGCCTTAGCCGACGAGCTGCGCCAACGAGGCCGAAACCTCGCGCAGCTCCTCGGTGTCGAACACCAGCTCCGCGGCCGCAGTCGGCTCCCCCTGAAGGAGCCTCTCGCAGTCGCGGAGTCCGTGTTTTATGCGCTCGATCCGGAACTCGAATTCATGCAGACCAGCGCCGCTCGCGACCTCCAGCGCCCTCCCCATCAAGGCCTCGGCTTTGGTGAACTGCCCGAAGCGTGCCTGGCCGATCCCCTGCTTCAAATAGTAGTCCGCCCGGATGTTGGGGGGCATGTCGGCGACACGCTTCTCGCAGCGCTCCCGCCAGCGCGCGAAACCGACGCGGTCACGACGGAACGACGCGCAGTGCATCAGTTCGACCAACGCGTTGTTCACGTTGTCTTGAGTGGCGCCCCGGCGGGCGACTTCCGAAAGCGCGCGCTCTGCCCCAACGCTGTCGCCCACCATCAGCAGCATGATCCCGATGTCGTTGAGCGCGCGCAGCCGGGACTCCTCGTCCTCGTATAGCTCGAAGCCGCGCCACACGTGCGGAATCGCGTCCGCCGGTTGGCCCATGTGATGCAACGCGACGCCGATGCCGTGCTCGGCGCGCGCTGCCGCGTCCTGCTGGCCCGCCGTACGCGCGTCCGCGAGAATCGCCCGCAGGCAGCGCTCCGCTTCGGCCAGGTTGCCCCGGCCCAGCAGCGTGTTCGCCCGGCCGATCCGGCTCAACAGCTCGGAATACCGGTCGCCCGCCGTGGCCGCGAGCTCGCCCGCCGCGACGTACGCCGCCTCCGCCTCGTCGAACCGGTTCTGCTTGCGGTTCACACGTGCCATACGCAGCCGCACCGCCACCGCATCGGGAGACGACAGGCGCGTGTCGCCCACCTGCACGAGCGTCCACAACACATCGAGCGCTTCGTCGAAGCGCATGGCGTCTTCGAGGTAATGCGCGTACGCCAGCAGCGCCGGCGCAAGCAGGCGCGAGTCGCTCAGGCGGTGGGCGTCGGCGGCGCTCGCCGCGATGCCGTGCACGTGCGCGCCCTCGGTGGCGGCGGCGCGCAGCTCGCGGCAAAACCGGTCCGTCGCAATCCATTGATAGTGAAACGCATCCGGAGAGACGGGCTCCCGATCGGGAGCGAGCAGGTCGACGAGCCGCAACGCCAGGAACGCACCCTGCCCCAGACGGGCTTCCAGTGAGGTCGCCGGCGACTGGGCCGTAACTCGTTGTAGGAAGATCGCGTGGGGTAGCGATTCGAACTTCAAGCGTGAACCGGGCATTCCCGATGCACTCCGGAGTTGGAGCCTGTGATGTCCGCCACCCCTTCTCGGGGCAGGCGCCGTGCCTCGGTGCAAGTCCAACGGGCCCACAACATAGCTCTTTCTGCACAGCTGCGTTAGGCCGCAATTGCCGCGTGTTTTGGCTTTTCGCTGCATTGTTCGGGTGCCGCGCTGGCGGCCTGCCGTCGCTAATTCTCTGGCCATGCGACGGGGCTTCTCTCTTGCCGAACTGGCAGTCGTGCTCGCCATCCTGGGCGTTGTGACCGCGGTCACGCTCCCTCGTTTATGGGGTTGGCTCGACTGGGTGGCCGTCGATCGGGCTGCGGTGGAGGTCAGCACCGCCCTCGCCGTAGCCCGGAGCGCCGCCGTATTCGACGGCTCCCGCTCGCGGTTGCTCATCGCGGCCGACTCCCTGCGAATCGACCGCCGGGCCGGTGCGACCGGGGGGCCCGAGCCGGCTTGGCAGCCCTACGCTCGCTGGCCTGGGCCAGCCCAGCACGGCGTGGCGCTCGAAGTCTCGAATCCCGAGGTGGTGTTCATCCCCGCAGGGCTCGCTTGGGGCCTCTCGAACACGCGCGTGGTTCTGCGGCGCGGGCCTCACGTCGCCACCATTACGGTGTCCCGGGTGGGCAGAGTGAAACGTTGGTAACGCCGGTGCAACCAATTCGGGGGGCCGCGCGTCTAATAGACCGGGCAGGGGACGGGGGAGCAGCGGAGGGTGAAACCTTCCGGCCTCGGTCCCGTACAAACAGACAGGCAACGGTCGCGGTCGAAGTGTGACGGCCACTTCGCCCGACCGCCAACCCGGGGAGCTTTCGGCCCCGGGTTTGGTTTTTTTGCGGGCAGGCACGCCCCTTCGTCATGGCCGCGGCCGTACCAACTCGACGCCGCTGCGTCGCTCGACCGGCAAGGCAGGTGCGTTGGTCTTCCACCCGGCGCCAAGGTCTCCCTGAAACCTGTCCACTATCTGTCCTGTTTCCGCGTCCAACGCTACGTTCCAACGGTCTGGATAGAGCTGGGGCGCGTTCGGATCAATGCGCCTCGCCGGCTCGCGTCGCTGGCCGGGCATGCGCGCGTGTGGAGGCGACCCAGGGATGAAGATCAGCACGTGCTTCGTTCCGGGCACCCAGCCGCGCTCGTATCCCCACTCGATCTGCTCTGCCGGCAGCTCCAAGGTGTTGGTCATGTCCTGATCGTCCGAGGCGCGATATAGCCGAAACCCTGGTTCTTCCGTCGGAACGTCGAAGTAATACCGCCCGTCTGGGGAGAACGACACCCCGCGGTGCATTGTCAATGCGATGCGGCCGCTAGGCACATGGTAGCGATACACCGGGGACCGGGGGATACCCGGCTTCCCGCGGGCTTCGGGCGGCGGTTCGCACTTGATGTAAAGCGAGCTGTCGAACGCCGCCCATGCGACCTGCAGCGGGCCGGGAAGCCCCTCAATAGGGTGGGCAGCTCCGGCTTGGACATCGACCACGTACAGGCTTTCAGGCACAGGCCGAACCGCTTCCCCGACTACGCCCGTGATGATCGCCAATTGATCCGAGCTGCAACACCATGTGTACTCGCGGATGCCGCGCTCTCCGTAGAGTCCGCTTTCGCCCAGCAGTCGAACGCTACGTCCCGAGAGGTCGGTCACCACCAGCCGCTGCTTGCGAGCCCCCACCGGTCCGACGACCTCGATGAACGCCATCCAATCGCCATCGGGGGACAGAGCGACCTGAAATGGAATGTCTCCGTCCGACCGGTATATCTGCCGGTCTGCGCCCGTTCGAGCGTCGCGCGTGACGACTCGGTTTCGGGGGCCAAGTCTGGTGCGGTCTTCGACCCGCACGAGAACAGGAGCCGCCTCCGGCGCTTGAGCGACGAGAGACGGCGAGCCGAGGGCGCTCAGGACTCCTACGAACGCCCTCAATGCTCGGGCAGCAGTCGAGGTCATCACGTGCTTCCCGGTCCAAGGTAGCGTCGTAGCCCCTCCTCGAACTCGAGCGGCGTGATCCCGAACACCGACTCGATCGCGTTCGCCGGCGTCGCACTTCCTTCGATCAACATCTGGAGCTGGTCGCTCGTGATGGGAGCGGCGGGCCCAAGGAGATCGAACCCCCCCGCCAGGGTCCGGACCAGGCCGAGCGGGACATGAATCAAGCGACGGGAGCGCCCGGCGGCCCGCCCGATGGCGAGCAAGAACTCGTCGTAGGTCAAAACCTGAGGCCCCCCGAGCTCGAACACACCGATCGTGTCGGGCCGTTCCGCAGCGAGGGCGAACGCCAACGCGACGTCTTCGATCCAGACGGGCTGCGTTGGAAAGCGGCCGTCCCCGAATACGGGGACGACGGGTGACCAGCGGTGCAGGCGCGCCAGCAGCCGGATGGGTGCGCTCTCGGGGCCGTTGATGATCGAAGGCCGGAAGATCGCGTGCGGCAGCCCCGAGTCCGCCACCAGCCGCTCGGCCTGGCACTTCGTGCGGTGGTACGGCGTGGCTCCTGGCTCATCCCGCGCGCCTACGGCGCTCATATGAATGAAGCGCAGCACGCCCGCCTCACGCGCGGCACCGAGCAGCGCGCGCGTGCCTTCCACGTGGACCGCGGCGAAGGTCTGCGGACCTTGCTCGACGATGATGCCGACGAGATGGATCACCGCGTCGACACCGCGGGCGAGCCGCGCCAGGGCTGCGCCGTCCGCGAGGTGTCCGGTCACCACCTCCACACCCTGGTCGGCGAGGAAGCGCGCCCGCGCGGGGTCGCGCGCCAGCACGCGGACCGTGTGCCCCCGGCGGGCGAGCGTGGCGGCGACGTGCCGGCCGACGAAGCCGGTGCCTCCCGTCAGTGCGACCAGCATTGGATGGGGCGGCTTCAGCCGCGGTCAGCTGGGCGTGCCGCCGCCCTCGTCCAAGAACACCAGCGTCCCGCGTCGTCCCACGACCGTCGCGAGGGCGTCGTAGACGGTGGGGTCGAGCACCGTCCCCGAGAGATCGGCCATGCGCTGGACCGCGTGGTCGGGACTCATCTTCTCCTGGTAGGCTCGCGACGTGCTGAGGGCATCGTAGACCTCGGCGGCGCCGATGATGCGGGCCGCGACGGGAATCTCCTCGCCGCGCAGCCCGTCCGGGTAGCCGGTGCCGTCCCAGCGCTCGTGGTGGCCGCGCACTGCCGTGATGATGTCGCCAAGGTGTGACAGCGGCGCGAGGATTTGGGAGCCGATCAGGACGTGCTGCTTGACGTGCTCGAATTCTTCGGGCGTGAGGGCGCCCTGTTTGTTCAGCACCGACTCGCGCGTTCCGATCTTGCCGATGTCGTGCAAACGGCCCGCCACACGCACGCGCTCGAGCTCCTCGTCCGACAGGCCGAGTTGGTGGGCGATCGTGGCGGAGAGGTCTGCGACGCGCGCAGAGTGGCCGCGCATGTAGGGGTCCTTCGCCTCGAGCGCGTTCACCAGCGCCTCCAGCGTGGCGACGGAAATCCGCTCCAACTTGTCGCGCTCCCGGTGAAGCTCCGCGGTACGGGTCGTGACTTCTTCCTTGAGCCACTGGTTCAAGTGCCGGTTTTCGAGCAGCATCTCACGCCGTTTCAGGGCGCGCTGCACGGCGCGGCCCAGGTCGGCGAGCTCGATCGGCTTCGTGAGGTAGTCCATCGCGCCGCGCTGCATGCACAGGGCGGCGCTGGTGGCGTCATTGACGGCCGTGAGCATCAGGATGGCGAGCTCGGGTTCGATCTCGAGGGCCTGGGGCACGAGGTCCACGCCGCTCGTGCCCGGCATGCGGATGTCGCACAGCATGAGCGAGACGCGGTGGCGCCGCAGCTGCTGCAGCGCCTCCTCCCCCGACCCGGCGGCGTAGACCTCGAACTGCTGCTGGGCGAGGAACTTCTTGAGGGCGTTGCGGATCGGCTCCTCGTCGTCCACGACCAGCACCTGGACGGGCCCAGCGCTCTCAGCCACCATGGTCCTCCTTCCGCTAACCTTCCACGAACGTGACTTCCACCGGCCCCGGGAGCAAGCCCGCGCGCTGGGCGCGCCCCAGCAGCTCGGTCACGGCGCGACGCCCCTGGGGGCCGTAGTCGATGGTGTACGCGTTCACGTACATCCCGATGAACCGGTCGGTGCGCGCGTCATCGAGTCCGCGGCTGAATCCCTTCGCGTGCGCGAGCGCCTCCGCGCGGTGCCGCAGTCCGTACTGGATGCTCGCTTTCAGATCGCGCGCGATGTCGCGCATGAGCGCGGCTCCGAGGTCGCGCCGCACCACGTTGCCGCCGAGGGGGAGCGGCAGGCCGTGGGTCTCCTCGTACCACCACTCGCCCATGTCGACCCATAGGTGCAGACCGCGGTCGCCGTATGTGAGCTGTCCCTCGTGGATCAAGAGGCCCGCATCCGCGCGCCCCGCCGTTACGTAGTCTTCGATCTGATCGAACGGGACGACGACGTGCCGTGCGGCGGGCTGATACAGCTTGAGCGTCAGGAAGGCGGTCGTGAGCTCGCCGGGCACCGCCACGAGCGCGCCTCCCCCCGCCGCGAGGGCGCCGCGGGGGTCGGCCGGTCGCGGAGTGCGCGCCACGATGCGGGGCCCGTAGCGGTCGCCGATGCTCGCGCCGTGCGCGAGCAGCGCGTACCGGTCGGCGAGGTGCGCATACGCGTGCAGCGACACCGCCGTCACCTCGAGCTCGCCGTTGAGGGCGCGGCGGTTCAACGTCTCGATGTCGGCGAGCTCGTGCTCGTAGCGCCGGGCGCCGGTGTCGATCTTGCCGGCGGCCAGCGCCCAAAACATGAACGCGTCGTCGGCGTCCGGGCTGTGCGCGAGGTGGATGGTGCGCCCGGGTTCAGCGGGCACGAGTCCGTCCGGCCCTGCGCTGCGTCGCCTGCGCGTGGAAGGCGTCGAGGTTGTCCTGGTGATCGGTGTATTCGGGTCGCTTGCGGGCGCGCTCGGCCGCCTCGTTCTGGAGGAAGTCGCGGTACGCCCGGTGCGCGCCCGCCGAGTCGCGCCGCAGCTCGAGCGCGCGGGCGCGCAGCATGAACGCGAACAGATGCGTCGGGACGGCGCGGCGGATGGAATCCGCCTGGGCGAGCGCCGCGGCGTAATCCCCGCCCGTCAGGTCGAGCACGCCAAGGTGGTAGCGCGCGTCGACGTCGAGCGCCGGCAACATGGCATACGCCTGCAACGCCATCGGCAGGAAGAACCCAGCACTGTCGGACTTCCCCTGCGAATGCAGGGTCATCACCCGGTTGTAGAGCCGTGTGGCCCGCTCCTCGGGGGACATCTGGGAAATATCGGGAGGTGGGAGAGGGGAGGCGGGAGCGTTCTCGTCGCGCGCGTCCCCCCTCCCGTCTCCCGAGGAGCTACCGAGCCGAAACGCGACCGCGGTGAGCAGCGCCCCTAGCGCCGCGCCGGTCACGGCCCACGGCAGCCCAACCCGCCACCCCGCCGCCTGGGCGCCCGCCACCTGGGCGCCGCACTTGTGACAAAACCTCGCCGTGGCCGTGAGCGGGGCACCGCACGCGTGACAGGTCATTGAGGCCGGAATCTAACTGGCAGGAATCAGAGGGGCAGCGTAGTGTATGCCCGTGAGCCGCTCTACGACCGCCCGACCGCCCGCGACGGTCAGGGAGTCCCTTAGGGACCGCCTGTCCACCCGATGAGCGCCGCCTTCCCGGGCCAGGACCGCGCCAAGCACATGGGCGAGCTCAAGCGTGGCGACGCGCGCTGGGAGGTCTACATCGAGATGCAGCCCGACGCGGAGGGCGGTGGCGCGGGGATGCCCGGCGCCCCGGCTGGCCGCGTCGGGCCGGTGCGCGGACGGTTGCATTTTGTGAGCGGCGAGCGGCACCGCACCACCAGCTGGATCTTTCTGGAGTGGTCCGAGCGGGAGATTCAGGACAGGTTCGGTGAATTTTCGGCCGTGGAGCTGTGGCACTTTGTGGAGGCGCTGGACGGCTGACAGGCGCGTGGAAAACTGTGCATATTTTGCACGATTTCGCTCTCACCAGTGCCTAGGGGCCCGGTTTTCAAGCCGCCAAGCCAACTTGCTGTTGCGTTTCAGACACAGAACGGTTGACACCGCGCAACGGCGCCCTTACGTTCCCGCATGCCCGCCGCAATCCACCTCGTGAGATCTTCGAGCGCCTGTCGCCCCGGGCCCGGCGTCGCGCTGTCGTCGTTGCTGGCATCCCCCGTGCAAGAGCCCCGATTAACCAGACCGCTTTAGGAGAGCGACCCTATGACCGCGACGTTGGACCCTACCACCTCCACCTCGGCAGCCAAGCCGGCCACCGGCGCCACGCCCGCCGACGTGATCCGCAAAGCCAAAGATGCGGGCGTGCAGGTGGTCGATCTGAAGTTCACCGACCTGCCGGGCACCTGGCAGCACTTTTCGATCCCGCTGAAGGAGCTGACCGACGACCTGTTCAAGGAGGGGATCGGGTTCGACGGGTCCTCGATTCGCGGGTTTCAGGCGATCAACGAGAGCGACATGCTGCTGTTCCCGGACCCGGCGAGCGCGTTCGTGGACCCGTGCCTCGAGGTGCCGACGCTCTCGCTCACCTGTGACGTGGCCGACCCGGTGACCGGCCAGCGCTACAGTCGCGACCCGCGCTACGTGGCGCAGAAGGCGGAGCAATATCTCGTGAAGACAGCGATCGCCACGACGGCGTACTACGGGCCGGAGGCGGAGTTCTACATCTTCAACTCCGTGCGCTTCGACCAGAATGCGCACGAGGGCTACTACCACATCGACTCCGAGGAGGGGATTTGGAACTCGGGGACGAACGGCGGGGGCCCGAATCTCGGTCACCGGCCGCGGCACAAGGAGGGCTACTTCCCGGTGCCCCCCGTGGACAAGCTGCAGGACCTGCGCTCCAAGATCATGCTGGCGATGATGGCGTCGGGGATCGAGGTCGAGGTGCATCACCACGAGGTGGGCACGGCGGGCCAGACCGAGATCGACATGCGGTTCAGCACCCTGACCCGCATGGCCGATCAGCTGATGATGTACAAGTACATCGTGAAGAATGTCTGTCATCAGCACGGCTACACGGCCACGTTCATGCCCAAGCCGATGTTCGGGGACAACGGCTCCGGGATGCACGTCCACATGAGCCTCTGGAAGGACGTCAAGAACCTGTTCTTCGACGCGAGCGGCTATGGGTTGATTTCCGACACGGCGCGGTGGTACATCGGCGGTCTGATCAAGCACGCGCCGGCACTGCTCGCGTTCGCGGCGCCGACGACGAACAGCTACCGGCGCCTAGTGCCGGGCTACGAGGCGCCGATCAACCTGATCTACTCGCAGCGCAACCGCTCGGCGATCTGCCGCATCCCGGTGTATTCCAAGTCGCCGAAGGCGAAGCGCGTCGAGTTCCGGGCGCCCGATCCCTCGAGCAACCCGTACCTTTGCTTCGCCGCGCTTCTGATGGCGGGCTTGGACGGCGTGAAGAACAAGATCGAGCCGCCGAAGCCGATGGATGTGGACCTCTACGAGCTCGAGCCCGAGGAGCGCAAGCACGTAAAGAACACCCCCGGGTCGCTCCCCGAGTCGCTGGCCGCGCTTGAGGCGGACCATGACTTCCTGCTCCAAGGCGGCGTGTTCACCACGGACGTGATCGAGACGTGGCTGGCCTACAAGCGCGCCAAGGAGGTGGACCCGGTCGCGCTGCGGCCGCACCCGTACGAGTTCTTCCTGTATTACGACGTCTGAACGAGGGCGGTAGCGGGCGCAAGGGCGGGGCGGCACGGGGCGGCAGCTCCCCTGCCGCCTTTGCCGCCTTTGCCGCCTTCTGCGGCCTTCTGCTGCCCTCTATCTTAGTCCCCCATGGCCACCACCGCCGCCGAAACCCGCGAGCTGCTCGACCAGCTGAAGAAGGGCCGCGTGCGCTTTCTGCTGCTGCAGTTCACCGATTTACTGGGCGTGAACAAGGCAGTGGAGGTGCCGGCTTCGCGGTTCGAGCAGGCGCTGGCCGGCGAGGTGCTATTCGACGGCTCGGCGCTCGAGGGCTTCGCCCGGGTGGAGGAGGCGGACGCCCTGCTGGTGCCCGATCTGGCGAGCTTCCGCGTGTTTCCCTGGGAGGGCGCGGCCGGACCAGCGAGCGACGGGGAGGCCGGCGGAGCCGTGGCGCGGCTCATCTGCGACATCCGCTACCCGGACGGCCGGCCGTTCGAGGGTTGCCCCCGGACCACGCTGAAGCGCCAGATCGAGCGGGCCGGCAAGCTGGGCTTCACGATGCGCGTCGGGTGCGAGGTGGAGTTCTTTATCTTCGAGCAGGGCGACCGCGGCGAGCCGACGACCCGGACGCTGGACGCCGGCAGCTACTTCGATCTCATTCCCGTGGACCGCGGGGAGCGGGCGCGCCGCGTCATCGTGGCGGGCCTCGAGGAGATGAAGCTGAGCTCGGAGGCGTCGCATCACGAAGTAGCCCGTGGCCAGCACGAAATCGACCTTGGCTCCGCCGACCCGTTGACGTTGGCCGACCACCTGGCCACGCTGCGGTTCGTCGTACGGACCATCGCCGTCCGGCACGGCCTCGTCGCCACTTTCATGCCCAAACCGATCTACGGTCGCAACGGCTCGGGGATGCACACGCACCAGTCGCTGTTCGCCAAGGGGAAGAACGCGTTCTTCGACCCCCAAGGGCCGGTCCAGCTTTCGGAGGTGGGGCGGTGGTACATCGGGGGGCTGCTGCGGCACGCCCGCAGCTACTGCGCCGTGACGAATCCGCTGGTGAATTCCTACAAGCGGCTCGTGCCGGGGTACGAGGCCCCCGTGAACGTGTCGTGGTCCACTCAGAACGTGTCTCCCCTCATTCGGGTCCCGGCGCAGCGCGGCGACGCGACCCGATGCGAGAACCGCATGCCCGACCCGTCGGCGAATCCCTATCTCGCGCTCGCCGTACAGCTCGCCACCGGCCTGGACGGCATCCAGGAGCGGATTGACCCGGGCGAGCCTGTGAACAAGAACATCGCGCGCATGTCCTATCGGGAGCGCCGTAAATTTCGGATCGACGACCTGCCCCGAGATCTGCATGAAGCGCTGGACTACCTCGAGAAGGACCCGGTGGTCCGTGAGGCGTTGGGCGAGCACATCTACGAACGGTATCTCGACGCGAAGCGCGAAGAATGGCAGGAGTACATCGGGCAGGTCAGCGAGTGGGAGCTCGAGCGATATCTCGGGCAATACTGACGGCGCTGCAGGAAGGCGTAGCACGAAGGCGTAGCACAAAGACGTAGCACAACAACGTAGCACGACCCCGTCGCGCGACGACGTCGTCCGAGCAGCGTCGTCACTTATCAGGCGGCGGGTGAGCGATCAGGCGTCCGAGCATTTTGAGCACGAGCGCCACGCGGTTCTCGAGCACGCGGATCGCTTGCGCATTCGTCGGGTCGAGCGCCGCAGCGACTCGCAACTGCGTCAGGGTCTCCTGTGCCGATCCCCGTGCGTACAAGAGAAACCGGCGGAACTCCGTCACCGTGCCGCGGCCGCACGCCTCCGCTATGTTGGAGCTGACGGAGAGAGCGGCGCGCACGAGCTGGTCCGCACGGCTTGCGGCCCCGGGACCCGAGAGGTGGCGGCTCAGACGAGCTGCCTGCACCGAGATCTCCACCGCGAGTTCATGCACCTGCAGTCGTCGGGCGTAGGCTCGCAGCACCATGCCCAACAGTAGGAGCAAACGGCTTTGAAGGCGGCACCCTTTTCACGCCTCCGTGCGACGTTTTTGTGCAACGTCGTTTGCGTGACGGTTTTGCTTGCGTGCGACGGAACCTCCCGCCCCGGAGATACCCTGGGCCTGCAAAGCCTCGGGCGCTGGGAGTGGCACGGGCGCATTGTCGCCGACGCCGACCCGCAGCTCACCATCGCCCGGCTGCGCATCGACACGACCCACGGCGGCGGCGACGTCGCACTCGCACGCTACGACTTCAATCCGGCAGTGGGCGAGGGGGATGAATACTCGCTCACGCTCGGGCTCGAGCTCGGCCGCGTGCGCGACCTCACGCCCGGCACGCCCTACCCGCTCGGCCCGCCGCCGGCGCGGGTCCCGGCGCACGCGACCGTCGCCTGCCTGTGCGGGCCGCTCAAACCGGACTCGGTCCGCGGCACGCTGCTGTTGGCGACGCGCGGCCTGCGCCACCTCTCCGGCCGGGTCGACGCGACGCTGTACTTTACCGAGTGGAACGACACCTCGCGGCACGTCACCTATTCGCTGCACCAGCGCATTGACGCGGTCAAGTAAGCCGGGTTGGCGGATAGGCGGACCGGCGGGCATCATGGCCCTGACGCTACTATCCGTCTATCCGTCTATCCGTCTATCCGCCCAGACCATCGACACGATCGTCGTCGTCAACCACAACATCTTCGACCGCTCGGACGACGCCCCGGGGTTTCTCGCCCGGCTCGCGAACGCGCTGCATGTGACGACGCGCGCGAGCGTGATCCGGCGCACCCTGTTTGTGAACCAGGGCGACCGCTACGACTCCGCGCGCGTGGCCGAGAGCGAGCGGGCGTTGCGGGCGCTGTACGTTTTCAGCCGCGTGCAACTGGACACTACCCGCATTGCCGGCCGCCTCGCGCTGCGCGTCGAGACATCGGACGGCTGGAGCACCAAGCCGCAGTTCGGCTACTCGTCCGCGGGCGGCGACGCGACGTGGCTCGCCGGCCTGGTGGAGGAGAACCTGCTGGGCACGGCCACGGCGCTCGCGGCCGTCTACAACAAGACTCCGGACCGGAGCGTCGTCGACCTGCGGTACGGGAGCCCCCACTTCTTCGGGCGACGCACGCGGCTCGTGGCCGAGTACGCGAGCAAGTCGGACGGCAAGCGGGGCGTCTGGTTTCTCGGGGTGCCGTTCTACGAGACGGGCGCGCGGCGCGCGGTCGGAACCGACGGTGAAGCGGCTGCGGAGCGGGTGCTCGTGTTCCATCATCGTGTGCCGGCCGCGACCGTCGACACCGTCGAGCGCCGCGCGCTCCGGGTCGGCGTGAGTGCGGGGCTCGCGCTCCAGGCCACCAGCCGCGGCTTCGTGCGCCTGTGGGTGGGCGGCGAGTGGCGCCGGGAGGACTTCGGCCCCGAGAGTACCTTCGTGTTCCCGCGCTCGACGTTCGGGGCGGTGGGTGGGGGGGTGGACGTCGGGCACGTGCGGTTTCACGTGCTCGAGCGCTTCAACGCTTACGCGCGGCGAGAAGACGTGGATCTCTCGCAGCTACTGCATGTCGGCGTGTGGGCGGCGCCCCGCGCGTGGGGCTATCCGTCGGAGCGGGCCGGGGTCGGCCCGGAGCTGAGCGGCCAGGTGAGCGCGCTCTGGCCCGGCGGATTCGCGGTGCTGCGGGGCGGGGCGAACGGGGTCTACACCGCCGCCGGCCTCGACACGGCACGGGTGACCGGCAGCGTCACCGTCGCGAGCCAGAACCTGCGGCGCCAGACGCTGATCCTGCACCTGGAAGGGGGTGCTCTGCGACGGCCGAAGCCGGGCGCCGAGTTCGACCTGTGGGTTCTGCAGAAGGGACCGCGCGTGTTCGGGATCCACCAGTTCACCGGGACGCGGATGGCGTGGCTCGCGCTCGAGGACCGCATTCTCGTGAGCGACGAGCTGTGGGGCCTCGTTGGCCTGGGGATCGCCCCGTTCTTCGACTACGGCGGTGCGTGGTGGTACGGGGACGAGCCCACACGGCTCGGCGGCGACGTGGGGCTCGCCTTGCGGATGGGCCCGACCCGTGCGGTCCACGGCGACGTGGGCGAGTTCGCCCTGGGGTATCGCTTCGGGCGCGGGTTCAGCGGTTGGGCCGTCGCCGTGCGCAAGGGCGTCGCCTTCTGAACGTACCCTCTCACAAGGATTTCAAGTCACGACGTGGAGACGGCCTGGCAGCTCATCCGGCCGCAGGCCTAAATTCCTATCATGCGACGAACCCGTCACTCACTGCGCGAAGCCGTGCTGCTCGGTCTGGTGGTAGCGACGAGCATCTGGCTCTGGTTGGCCATTGTCGACGCGATCGCGGGTCAGCCGTTCCGGACCTTTGCGGTGCTCGGCGGCATCGCGCCGTTCACCGTGCTCCACTACGCGCTCTGCCTGGCGTATGGTTTGGCCGCGGTGGCGGTGGTGCACGGCGCGGCGCGTGAACCCGGCCTGCTGTTCGGCGCGGCGTTCGTCTTTTTCATCCTCGAGTTCGGGTTCGTGATGCTCACCGTGATTCTCTCGCACGTCGGTCTGGGCCAGCTGGCGTGGGTCCGGATCCTGGGCGGCAACCTGGTAGGCGCCGTGCTCACCTTTGTGGTGCTGTCGCGGCGGCACCCGCTGCGGCGCGAGCTGCGAGAGGCGGAGGCCGAGGACGCAGAGTAGCTTGCTTCACAGCGGATATCGGATCGTCATTTTCGATCGAGGCACCTCCATGCGAAATGTGATGCTGAGACTGGCCGGGCTGGCGCTCCTCGCGACGCCGCTCTCGGCGCAGACCGCCGACGAGATCATCGCCAAGTACGTGAAGACCGTCGGCGGGATGGACAAGATCCAGGCCGTGACGACGCTGCGCCGCACCGGCAAGTTCACCGGTGGCGGCGGGTTCGAGGCGGCCGTGCTCCAGGAGAACAAGCGCCCGACCAAAGTGCGGGAGGAGTTCTCGCTGCAAGGGATGACCGGGATCAACGCGTACGATGGCAAGACCGGATGGAAGATCGAGCCGTGGCAGGGGAAAAAGGACCCCGAGGCGCTGAGCGAAGAGGAGATGAAGCAGATCGTGGAGGACGCCGACTTCGACGAACCGCTCGTGAATTACCAGCAGAAGGGGAACAAGGTCGAGCTCGTGGGCACGGATCAGGTCGAGGGCACGGACGCTTACAAGCTCAAGGTGACGCTCGCCAGCGGCGACGTGCGGTACTACTACGTGGACACCGACTACTACGTCCCCATCAAGATCGAGATGAAGCGCATGATCCGCGGGGCGGAGCAGGAGTTCGAGACCTCGCTGGGCGACTACAAGGAGGTCGCGGGCTGGTACCTGCCGTACGCGATGGAGAGCAACGTCAGAGGGAGCGACAACAAACAGAAAGTCACGTTCGAGAAGATCGAGGCCAACGTCGCGCTCGACGACCAGCGCTTCGAGAAGCCCGCGCCCGGTGCGAAGCCACCGGAACCGGCCCCGGCGAAGCCTCCCGAGACCAAGAAGGTCCAGGCCAAAAAGCCGTCGCTAACCGAAGGCACATTCTTCCTGCGGGCGACCCAGCAGGCCGCCCCGGTGAAGGTCGACTCTGAAACGATCTCGGGGTTGGGGGCCCGCAACATCGGCTCGGCCGCCATGAGCGGCCGCGTCGCGGCGCTCGACGCCGTGCACGAGGGGGAGCGGCTCACCGTCTACATCAGCGCCGCGAGCGGCGGCGTGTGGAAGTCGGTCAACGGCGGCACGACCTTCAAACCGGTGTTCGACAAGCAGCCGGTCCAGTCGATCGGCGCAATCACCGTCGATCCCAAAAACCCGAAGGTGGTCTGGGTGGGCACCGGCGAGGCGTGGACGCGCAACAGCGTCTCGATCGGCGACGGGGTCTACAAGTCGGTGGACGGGGGCGACAACTGGACCAACCTCGGCCTCAAGGAGTCCGAGCGCATCGCCAAGATTGTGGTCGATCCATCCGAGACGAACACGGTGTACGTCTGCGTCCCGGGCAAGCTGTGGAGCGATAGCGACGAGCGCGGCGTCTACAAGACGACCGACGGCGGCAAGACGTGGGTGAAGGTGCTGAAGGGATCGAACCTCTCGACCGGCTGCTCGATGCTGTCGCTCGATCCGCAGAATCCGAAGACGATCTTTGCCGGCATGTGGGACTTCCGCCGCAAGGGGTGGACGTTCCGCTCGGGGGGCGACGGCCCCACCGCGCCGAGCGGCAGCGGCCTGTTCAAGAGCAGCGACGGGGGCGCGTCCTGGACCGAGCTGAGCAGCGCGAAAGGGCTGCCATCCAAGCCGTGGGGCCGCGTGGCGGTCGCCGTGGCGCCGTCCAAGCCGAACGTCGTGTATGCGTTCATCGAGGCTCAAGTCCCGACCAACGGGTTGTATCGCTCCGACGACGGCGGCCAGACGTGGGAGGCCCGGGACCGCAGCCAGGCTATGATCTGGCGGCCCTTCTATTTCGCCAACCTGATCGTCGATCCCAAGAACGAGAATCGGATCTACAAGCCGGACGGTCCGCTGATCGTCAGCACCGACGGCGGACGGAGCTTCAGCAACATCTCGGGCGGCGCCCACGGCGACTTCCACGACGCGTGGATCGATCCCCGCAATACCGACCACCTGATCACCGGCGACGACGGCGGCGTGTGGTATTCGTACGACGCGGCCAACAAATGGTGGAAGGCCGACAATCTCCCGATCTCCCAGTTCTACCATGTGAGCGTAGACATGGACCGGCCGTACCACGTGTACGGCGGGTTGCAGGACAACAGCTCCTGGGTCGGCGAGTCGGAATATCCCGGCGGGGTCACCAGCAGCCGTTGGGAGAACATGTACGGCGGCGACGGCTTCTGGATGTTCGTCGATCCCACCGACCCCGACTATATCTACGCCGAGTATCAAGGTGGCGAGATCGCCCGGGTCAACCGCAAGACGCACGAGACGCGCAACATCAGGCCGTTGCCCCAATACAAGGAAGGCAAGCTGCGCTTCAACTGGAACACGCCGATCCACGTGAGCCCCACGAAATCGGGCACGATCTACCTCGGGGCGCAGGTGCTGTTCCGCTCGCGCGACGGCCAGACGTGGGAGCGGGTCTCTCCCGACCTCACCACCAACGACCCGGAAAAGCAGAAGCAAGAGCAGTCGGGCGGCGTGACGGTCGACAACTCGTCCGCGGAGATGCACACCACGATCTTCGCGATCTCCGAGTCCCCCAAGAACCCGGACGTGGTCTGGGCCGGCACCGACGACGGCAACGTGCAGGTCACGCGCGACGGCGGGAAGACGTGGACGAACGTGGTCGCCAACATCCGGGGACTGCCGAAGAATGCCTGGGTGTCGTCGCTCGAGGCGGGCCACTTCGACGAAGGCACGGTGTACGCCACCTTCGACATCCACACCTTCGGCGACATGCGGCCGTACGCCTACAGCTCGACCGATTTCGGCAAGACGTGGTCGCCCCTGGTCGCGCCGGACAGCCCGGTCCGCGGCTACGCGCACGTCGTGAAGGAAGACCTGGTCGACAAGCAGCTGCTCTTCCTCGGCACCGAGTTCGGCCTATGGGTGTCCATCGACGGCGGTGCACACTGGGCGCACTACAAGGGCGGGGACCTGCCGAGCGTGGCCGTGCGCGATCTGGCGATCCACCCCCGCGATCACGACCTGGTGATCGCGACCCATGGCCGCGGCATCTGGATCGTCGATGACATCACGCCGCTGCGCGCGCTGACACCCGAGGCGCTCGCCAGCAACGTCGCGTTCCTGCCGGCCCGGTCCACGGTGCAGCGGGTCTCGGCGTCCGGCGGGTGGGCCAACGGAGATGCCGCTTTCGTCGGGCCCAATCCACCCGGCGACGCCGTAATCAGCTACTACCAGAAGAAGCGCCACATCTTCGGCGATCTGAAGATCGAGGTGTTCGATCAGGGTGGCCGGCTGATGGGCACGGTGCCCAGCAGCAAGCGCCGCGGGCTGAACCGCGTCACCTGGTCGATGCGCCTCAAGCCGCCCAAGGTGCCGTCGGCGGCCAGCGCCGCGTTCGGCGCGGCGTTCGGTCCCCGGGTCTTGCCGGGCACGTACACGGTGAAGATGACCAAGGACAAAGAGGTCTACTCGACCCCGCTCGTCATCGTGGCCGATGCGCGGACCAAGCACACCGCGGCAGACCGCCAGGCGCAGTTCGATCTGGCGATGAAGCTCACGGGGGTGCTCGCCGACATGACGTTCGCCGTGGAGCGCATGAACGGCGTCCGGCTGGCGCTGGACGAGCGGGCCGCGAAGCTGCCAGCGAAGGACGCGCTCGCCCCGCGGCTCCGCGCCGCATCCGCGACGGCGGACTCGCTGCGCAAGAAGATTGTCGCCACCAAGGAGGGCGGGATGATCACGGGCGAGGAGCGGCTGCGTGAGAATCTGACCGACCTCTACGGCAACGTGGTCTTTTACGATGGGCGGCCGTCGCAGACCCAGGTCGAGCGCACGGAGGCGATCGCCCGGGAGCTGGCGGACGTGATCAAGGACTTCGACGCGTGGGCGGCGAAGCAGCTGGACGGACTCAACTCCGCGCTGGCGCGCAAACGCCTCGAGCCGATCCGGCTGCTCACGCGGCAGCAATGGGAAGCGAAGGACGTGGCGGCGCAGGAGTGATCGCCACGTTTTCTCGAGGACGAACGATGAGAAACGACGATGTATGACTGGATCGGATGGCTCGCGACGGCCGCGTTCACGAGCTCATACTTCTGCAAGCAGCAGAAGACGCTGCGGCGCGTGCAAGGTCTGGCGGCCTTGATGTGGCTGGCCTACGGGGTAGCGATTCACGCGCTCCCCGTGATCGTGGCCAACGCGATCGTGGCCGCCGTCGCGATCTGGTCGTCGTTCGCCCAGTCCCGGCCAGCGGCCACGGCCCTCGACCCGACAAGGAGGGATTGACCAGCGGCCACCACCTCAGGGAGCGCTTTTGAGCGGTGGCAGCAACAGCGCATTCAGGGTGACCGTCACGGTACTGGCGCTCATCGCGAGCGCTGCCCACGCCGGCTTGAGCAGGATTCCGAGCGCTGGATACAATACCCCGGCAGCGAGCGGGATAGCGATCACATTGTAAATCGCCGCCCAGAAGAGATTCTGCTTGATCTTGCGGCGCACCCGGCGGGCCAGCACGAGTGCAGCTGAGACGTCGGCCGGGTCGTCCCTCATCAGAATGATCCCGGCCGTCTCGATCGCCACGTCCGTTCCCGCGCCGATCGCGACGCCGACCGTCGCCGCCGCAAGCGCCGGTGCGTCGTTTACCCCGTCTCCGACCATGGCGACCCGGCGGCCTTGCTGCTCGAGTCGCCGGACCTCGGCAGCCTTGTCGCTCGGTAACACCTCGGCCCGGACATCATCGATCCCGAGCGTGCGGGCCACCGCCGCGGCGGTGGCCCGGCTGTCCCCCGTGAGCAGCATGACCCGGATGCCGAGGTCGTGGAGCGTCCGAACGGCGACGTGCGCCGTGGGGCGAATCCGGTCGGCGACCGCGATGAGGCCGAGCGTCCGGCCATCCACCGCCACGTAGAGTGCGGTCTTCGCTTCCGCTCGCAGCCGCTCGGCCGCGCGGTCCAGCTCCGGTGTGACG
>MNEL01000026.1 GCA_001917665.1 Gemmatimonadetes bacterium 13_1_40CM_69_22
CGTTGATCACCCGGGAGGAGGAAGTGGCGCTCGCCCAGCGGATCAAGCAGAGCGATCCCGAGGCGCTCGACAAGCTGGTGCGCTCCAACCTGCGGTTCGTGGTGTCGGTCGCGAAGAAGTACCAGAATCAGGGCGTCTCGCTCTCCGATTTGATCAACGAGGGCAACCTCGGCTTGATCCGCGCCGCCCACAAGTTCGACGAGACGAAAGGCATCAAGTTCATCTCGTACGCGGTGTGGTGGATCCGCCAGGCGATTCTCCAGGCGCTCGCCGAGCAGTCACGCATCGTCCGCGTCCCGCTGAACCGCGCTGGCACGCTCCACCGGATCGGCAAGCGCTCGGCATCGCTGCTGCAGGAGCTGGGGCGGGAGCCGACCGTCGAGGAGATCGCCGAAGGGATGGACATCTCCGAGGAGGAGGTCGCGAAGACCCTCTCCATCTCCCAGGCGCACCTCTCGCTCGATGCGCCCCTTACGCCGGGCGAGGACAACAAGCTGCTCGACTATCTCCCCGACACCCAGAACCCCGGTCCGGACGACGAGATCTTCGAGCACGCCCTCACCGAGTCGATCGAGGAAGTGCTCGCGACCCTCAAAGACCGCGAGGCGAAGATCCTGCGTCTCTATTTCGGCCTCGAGGGTCAGGAGCCGATGACCCTCGAGGAAATCGGCTCGCTGCTCGGCATTACGCGGGAGCGCGTCAGACAGATCAAAGAGAAGGCGCTGGCGCGGCTGCGGCACGTGTCGCGCGCCCGCGCGCTGGAAAGCTTCCTGTTCTAGGCCCGGGGCGGGTAGATTTACCGCCCTATGGCCGGCTTGGCTTCGTTCGACATCTCCACCGGCGCCGACCTCCAGGAAGTCGATAACGCCGTCAACCAGACGGCCAAAGAGGTCGCCCAGCGCTACGACTTCAAGGGGTCGAAAGCCTCCATCGCCTTCGACCGCCCCAAGGCGACGCTCACCCTTGTTGCCGACAACGACTTCAAAATGAAAGCGCTGCTGGACGTGCTGCAGGCGAAGCTCGTCAAGCGCGGCGTGCCCGTGAAGAACCTGGAGCTCGGCGCGGTCACCCCGGCGGCGAACGACACCGTGCGCCGCGAGATCACGCTCACCCAGGGGATCCCGCAGGAAACGGCCAAAGCCATCGTCAAAGCCATCAAGGACAGGAAGTTCAAGAAGGCCCAGGCGTCCATCCAGGGCGCAGAGATCCGCGTGCAGGCACCCTCCAAAGACGAGTTGCAGGAGGTGATCGCGTTCCTCCGCGGTCAGGACTGGGGCATCGAGCTCAGGTTTGGGAACTACCGCGGATGAAGCTCGGCGTCATCTCCCTCGGCTGCGACAAGGCGACCGTCGATTCCGAGCGGCTGGTGGGCGAGCTCGTGGGACACGGCGCCGTCGTCACCCCCGACCTCCCGCGCGCCGACGTCATCCTCGTCAACACCTGCGGGTTCATCGACGCCGCGAAGCAGGAGTCGATCGACGCGATCTTGGCAGCCGCGAAACTGAAGCAAACGGCGGCGGTCAAGGCGGTCGTGGCGGTCGGTTGCCTGGTCCAACGCTACAAGCACGAGCTGCAGCAGGAGATCCCGGAAGTCGATCTTTTTCTGGGATTCTCGGACCTGCACCACCTCGTGCCAGCGCTCGCCGAGCGCGGGTTGATTCCCGACCCGGTCGCCACCCACCCCGGCGTCCGGCAGTTCCTCGGGGACGCGCCTCATGTGCGCTATCTCAAGATCTCCGAAGGCTGCGACCACACCTGCGCCTTCTGTGCCATCCCGCTGATGCGCGGCAAGCACCGCTCCGAGCCGCTCGAGCGGTTGGTGCGCGAGGCGCAGCAGCTCGAGGCGCAGGGGGCGAAGGAGATCAACCTCGTCGCCCAGGACCTCGGCCACTACGGCCGTGACCTCGGGTCGAGCGGCGCCAAACTCCCCGACCTGCTGCAAGCGTTGCTGCGGGAGACCGCGGTGCCGTGGTACCGGCTCCTCTACGTGTACTCGGCTGGCCTGAGCGAGCGGCTGGTGGATCTGATCGCGCGCGAGGAGCGCATCGTCCCGTACATCGATATGCCGATCCAGCACGCGTCGGACCGGATGCTCGAGCGCATGCGGCGCCCCGAGCGGCGGCAGTCGCTGCGCGAGAAGCTCGGCTGGCTGCGGGGGGCGATCCCGGATCTCGCGGTCCGCACCACCTGTCTGGTGGGCTTTCCGGGCGAGACCGACGGCGACTTTCGTGAGCTGCTCGCCTTCCTCGAGGAGGCGCAGTTCGACCGGCTCGGCGCCTTCGCCTACTCGCCGCAGGAAGGGACTCGCGCCATGCAGTACGAGGACGACGTGCCCGAAGAGGTGAAGCGGGAGCGTCTCGAAGAGCTGCTCGAAGTGCAGCGCGCCATTTCGGCCGAGCGGCTCGCCCGGTTCGTGGGTCGGGAGGCGGACGTGCTGGTGGACCGGGTCGCCGATCCCGACGAGGCCGGCGCCACTCATGTCGGGCGCGTGGCGTGGCAAGCCGACGACGTGGACGGGGTCACCTACGTGGAGCGGGGCGGTTGGGCCGCCGTGGGGAGCTTCGTGCGGGTGTGCCTCAGCGCGAGCGAGGACTACGACTTTCGGGCGGTCGCGCTGACGTGACCCGGTCGGCGGAGCTGTTCGACCGGGCGAAGGCGGTGCTGCCCGGCGGAGTCAACTCGCCGGTCCGGGCGTTCCGCGCGGTGGGCGGGACGCCCTTTTTCGTCGCGCAGGCGCATGGCGCGTGCCTCACCGACGTGGACGGCGCGACCTACCTCGACTATGTGTGCTCGTGGGGCCCGTTGATTCTGGGACATGCCCACCCCGCGGTGCTCGACGCCATTCGGCACGCGGCGGAGCGCGGCTGGAGCTACGGCGCGCCCTGCCCGGCCGAGGTCGAGCTCGCGGAGCTCGTGCGGCAGCGGATGCCGGCGGTCGAGATGGTGCGATTCGTGAACTCGGGCACCGAGGCGACGATGGCCGCGGTGCGGCTCGCGCGCGCCGCGACCCAGCGCGACGTCATCCTCAAGTTCGAGGGCTGCTATCACGGCCACGCCGACAGCTTTCTGGTCAAGGCGGGGAGCGGCGTCGCGACGCTCGGGCTCCCCGACAGTCCCGGCGTTCCCGCACCGCTCGCCGAGCTCACGGTCACCGTGCCGTTCAACGACCTGTCGGCCGTCGAGGCCCTGTTCGGGCGCCGCGGGAAGCAGATCGCCGCCGTCATCGTGGAGCCGTACGTCGGCAACGCGGGCTTCATCCCTCCCGAGCCCGGATTCCACCCGGCGTTGCGCGCGCTGTGCGACCGCCACGGGTCGTTGCTGATCTTCGACGAGGTGATGACGGGCTTCCGGGTGGCGCCGGGCGGCGCGCAGGAGCGGCTCGGCGTGCGTCCCGACCTCACCACGCTCGGGAAGATCATCGGCGGCGGGATGCCGGTCGGCGCGTACGGCGGACGCGCCGACTTGATGGGGCTGGTCGCGCCCGAGGGGCCCGTGTACCAGGCAGGGACGCTCTCGGGAAACCCCGTGGCGATGGCGGCCGGCCTCGCCACGCTGCGCGAGACCGAGCGCCCGGGTTTCTACGACGCGCTGGAGCAGCGAACCGCGCGGCTGGTGGCGGGTATAGGGGACGCCGCGCGGCGGCACGGCGTGCCGGCGAGCGGGGGCCACGCCGGCTCGCTGTGGGGCGTCTATTTGACGGCCGGGCCCGTGCGGAACTTCGCGCAAGCAAAGGCCTCGGACACGGACCTGTTCGCGCGGTGGCACCGCGCCGCCCTGGCGCGCGGTGTGTTCCTCGCGCCGTCGGCCTTCGAGGCGGGCTTCGTCTCCAGCGCACACACGGATGCGGACATCGACGTCACCATCGCACAACTCGACGCAGCGCTGGGCGAGGCACGGGCTCGCTAGCCTCCTCGCCCTCGCCGCCGCGGCCTGCCCGGGGCCGCCGCCACCCACCACGCTCACTCCCGGTGCCGAGCCGGAGCTCCGGGTCGGACTCGCGGTCGGCGCGTCGAGCGTCACGCTGGGGGGCGACGGAGAGCTGTTCGTCACGGACGATGGGGACGGGGCGCCGATCGGCTCCATCCCGGCCGGCGCGTTCTGGACCGTTGTCCCGGATACGGGCGGCCTGCGCGTCGTGCAGCCCGACGGCTCCCGGAGCGAGCGTCACGGCGGTATCTCCGCCGTGAACGTCACCGAAAACCGCTTCGCGACGGTGGGCGGTCGCCGCTACCGCGGCCGCGTCAACGTGGTCCGGGACGCCTCCGGGCTCACCCTGCTGAACCGTGTGCCGGTGGAGAGCTACGTCGCGGGCGTGCTGGCAGGTGAGATCGGCATCCGGCGCAACGACGAGGAGCAGGCGCTGCTCGCCCAGGCGGTCGTGTCGCGCAGCTTCGCCCTCAAGAACCGCGGCCGCTGGGAGGCGCTCGGGTTCGACGCGTGGGCGGACGTCCGCGACCAGGTCTACAACGGCGTCGCGGGCGAGACGCCCGAGGTGTGGAGCGCCGTACGCCGCACCGCGGGCGAGGTGCTCGAGTACGACGGGGCGATCATCGAGGCCTACTTTCATTCCACCTGCGGCGGCCGCACGGCGGCGGTCGAGGAGGCGTTCAACACGGCGCAGAGCCGCCCCTACCTGCGGCCGGTCTCCGACGCGAGCGGCCGCGGGCACTCCTACTGCGACCTCTCGCCGCGGTTCCGTTGGCGCGAGGAATGGGACAGCGCGAAGCTGCGCGCTATATTGTCGCGGACGCTCCCGACCGTGATGCATGTCGGCGGCGATGGCCTGCAGCGCATCACCGACGTTGCGGTGAGCCGCATCGGTCCCTCGGGGCGCGTCAGTGAGCTCCGCATCGTGTTCGAGCACGGCGACATCAGCGTGCCGGGCCCGGACGTGCGCGCCGTGCTGCGGCCGGAGTCGGGTCGGCTGCTGCAGAGCACGGCGTTCCAGCTGTCGGTGACGCGCCAGGACGGCCAGGTCACGCGGCTCGTCGCGGCCGGCGCGGGGTCGGGACACGGCCTCGGACTGTGCCAGTGGGGCGCAGTGGGCCGAGCGCGCGCAGGCCAGGAGTATCGGAACATCCTCACCACTTACTTCCCGGGGACGACCGTTGAGCGACTCTACTAGAGGGAGCGGGCGCGCCGTCCGGAGTCCCCGCCCTGAAGGGCGGACCACACCAACGGTCATCGACCGATTGCTGGTGCTCATCGTCCTGGTGTCCGTCAGTCCGCCGGTCCGTTTGACCGCCCAGGGCGTGTTCAACCAGTTCTCTTCCGAGAACCTGAGACCCAGCGCCGTGCAGTTCGATCTCGGCCCGCTCGGCGGCAACAACATCCGGGGCACGCTCACCGGCGGCGTGCGGCTCGACTACGGCTTCATCGCCCCCAAGGTCCGCGTGCTGCTCGGTCTCTCCTACTTCCACGCCGACCTGAGCTCGGAAGCCCTGCGGCGCTACGCGGAGGGACTGCGCCGCGTCGTGAACGATCCGGACTCGAACTACACCATCCAGCTGGGCGACATCAGCTGGAGCGACCTGACGGGCGACCTTGACCTCCAGTACGTCATGCCGCAAGGCCGTGCCGTGACGGTGTACCTGGGGCTCGGGGTCGGCATTCACCTCCGCAACGGCAGCGGCACAGCGATCGACGGCACGTTCGTAGAGGACGCGCTGGATCAGATCACTGCCGGCGGGAACGGCACGATCGGGGCGGAGATCGGCGCGAAGCACTGGCGTGTCAGCGTGGACGCGCGCGGCGTGCTGTCGAGCGGGCTCTCGACGGTGAGTCTGCGCACTGGCGTGATGTATCGCTGGGCCGGGTTCGGCGGCCGGAGCGCGACCAGGCGGTGAGCACGCCCGTCCGGGTGGCGGTGGTAGGGGCGGGGGCGATCGCGCAGGTGGCGCACCTCCCCGTGCTGCGCAAGCTGCCGGGCGTCGAGGTCGCGGCGATCTGCGACAACGACGTCAGCAAGGCTCAGGCCCTCGCCGCGCGGTTCGAGGTCAGGGACGCCTTCGATGACATCGAAGAGGTGCTCCGCTACGGCCACGCGGACGCGATCGCGATCTGCACCCCCAATCACCTGCACGAGATCCACGTCGTCGCCGCGCTGGCCGCGGGGTGCCACGTGCTGTGCGAGCGGCCGCTCGCGCTCACCGTGGCAGGTGTCGAGCGCGTGCTCCAGGCGAGCGAGAAGTACGGCAAGCGCGTGATGGTGGGAATGAACCACCGGTTCCGCTCGGACGTCCAGGCGGTGCGCGGATTCCTCGCGGGCGGTGACCTGGGCGTCTTGCAGGCGATCCGGAGCGGGTGGTACACGTTTCAGCCCAGCCGCCAGCTGCTCGGCTGGCGGCTGCGACGCCCGGAGGCGGGCGGCGGCGCGTTCCTCGACCTCGGGCTCCAGCTCTTGGACCTCGGCCTCTGGCTCGCGGGCTGGCCGGCCCCGAAGCGCGTCGCCGCGCACATGGTGGGCCAGGCCAAGGACAGCGTGGAGGACATGGCGACCGCGCTCGTGGTGTGCGACAACGGCGTGTCCATCTCGATGGACGTAAGCTGGCGTCACCTGGGCGCCGCCGAACGGTTCTGGTTCGATCTCGTCGGGACCAAGGGCTCAGCCACCGTCCAGCCGTTGCGGGTCTTCAAGGACGCTCACGGGACCGTCATCGACGCCACACCCACGGGCGCGAGCGGACGCGAGACGCCGTTCGCCCAGTCCTACCGCGCCGAGTGGACATACTTCCTCGCCGTCATCAAGGGCGACGTCAACGCGCCCCCGCCCCGCGACCAGTTGGCCCTCCACCGGGTGCTCGACGCGGTCTACCGCTCGGCCGACGAAGGGCGCGACGTGTTGCTGTGACCGGCCCGTCCCGGCGGACGGCCGTCCTGATCGCGCTTGGCGCGGTCCTGCCCGCGCTGAGCTATCCGCCGTTCCAGGTCCCCGTTCTGAGCTTCGTCGCCGTCACGCCCGCAGTAGTGCTGCTGCGGGAGCTCGAGCGCGCGACGGACCTCCGCCGCGCGCTCCGCCTCGGTTTCTGGTACGGCCTCGTGTCCCAGGGGCTGGTGCTCTACTGGCTGGTCGTCGCCCTCTGGCACTTCACGCCGCTCTCGGCCCTCGGGTATCTCGCCACGATCGCGGTCTACGGACTGTGGACGGCGGGGCTGTTCTGGCTCGTCGTCCGGGCCCGGAGCTGCTTCCCCGCCGTCCCGCTCTGGGCGCTCTTCCCCGTCGTATGGACGGCCATGGACTGGGGCATCGGCCACCAGGGAGACATCCGCTTCCCGTGGCTCGGTCTCGGGACGTCCCTCGCGGACGCGCCGATCCTGGTGCAGTGGGCGGACCTCGCGGGCGCGCGCGGTGCGACGCTGTGGCTGGCGTGGTGCAGCGTGATGCTGGTCGAGGCCGTGCTGCCGAGGGAGCAGGGAGAAGGGAGAGCTACGATTGGGTGGCGGCCCGCCGCGCTGGTACTCCTGAGCATCGCCCTCGCGGGGGCCTACGGGGCGTGGCGCGAGCGCGCGCTGCCGGTGCGCACCGCGGGCATCGTGGGGCTGGTGCAGCCGAACGTCGGCTTTCGGGAGAAGTGGAACAAGACCTACCAGGACAGCATCATGGCCGATCTCTTCGCCCTCTCGCGACGGCTGGAGGACAGCACCCGGCTCGACCTACTGCTCTGGCCCGAGGCCGCGGTGCCCAACTACTTCGTGAGCCGCCCCGATTGGGATGCCATGCTCGCACAGCGCGGGCGTGAGACGCGCACGCCACTCCTCACCGGCGGCCTCGATGCCACCTCCCTGGACGACTACTACAACGCAGCGTTCTTTTACGATTCGACGGGTGATCGGACGGCCTATCCGGTCTTCCACAAGCATTACCTGGTGCCCATCGTCGAGCGGGTGCCCTTCGTCCCGCCGCGCTGGTTCCACCTGCACTGGTTCGGGGGCTTCGGTAAGGGGCGTGGGCTGCCGCTCTACCCGACCGCGGTGGGCCGGTTCGGGGTGCTGATCTGTTACGAATCGATCTTTGCCGACCTGGCGCGTGACTACCGCCGCCGGGGGGCGGACTTCCTCGTCAATATCACGAACGACGCCTGGTACGGCCGCACGGCCGGCCCCTACCAGCACTTGACGCACTTGGTGATGCGGGCCATCGAAACGCGCATGGGGATCGCGCGCGCGGCGAACTCGGGCATTTCGGCGACCGTCGACCCGCTGGGCCACGTGCACGCGGCGACCCGCCTCGAGGTCCGAACGGCCGAAGCGAGCATGCTGGTCACGAGCGATGTGATGACCTGGTACGTGCGGCTGGGGGACTGGGTGGGGACGCTGGCGGTGATGGCCACCTTGGGGTTCGCAGGCATGCTGGGGGTGCAGGCGTGGAAACGGCGCGCTTGAGAATGCGGAGTGCGGAATGCGGAATGCGGAATTGATCGGACCCTGGTCGTGCACGGGCGCCGGCAACGGGGTTCGAACTCGGCGCGATAGACTCCGCATTCCGCATTCCGCATTCCGCATTGGGGTGGGGGAAGGATGAGGGTCGGCGTCGACGTCGGGGGCACGTTCACCGACCTTGTCGCAGTCGACGAAGACGGGGAGATCGACGTGCGCAAGGTAGTCACGACGCCGGAGGATCCGTCGGTAGGCATGTTTCGGGCGATCGAGACGGCGGGGAGGGGGGAAGGGGGCAGGGCGACGGCCATCGAGCTGCTGGTGCACGGCACCACGATCGCGACCAACGCGTTGCTCGAGCGGCGCGGCGCGAGGGTAGTGCTCCTGACGACGCGCGGCTTCGAGGACCTGCTGTGGCTCAGGCGACAGGACCGCGCGGCGCTGTATGACCTGGCGCGCGACCACGCGCCCCCGCTCGTCGCCCGTGGCGACGTGCTCGGTGTGGCCGAGCGCATGGGACCTGGGGGTGCTCAGGAGTCGCTCACCGATGCCGAGATTGAGCGGGTCGTCGCCGCGGCTCGCGCGCTCGCCCCCGAGTCGGTGGCGGTCGCCTTCCTGTTCGCGTTCCGACACCCGGAGCACGAGCGGCGCGTCGCGGCGGCGCTGCGGAGCACGCTCGCGGGCGTCCCGGTCGCCGCCAGCCACGAAGTGCTTCCTGTCTTCCGCGAGTTCGAGCGCATCAGCACCACCACCGTCGAGGCGTACCTGCGGCCGAGAGTCTCCGCGTACCTGGCACGGCTCGACCAGGATGCGCGCTCGCGCGGCGTCGGGACGCTCCGCATCATGACGTCCGCCGGTGGCACGCTCGCGCCGGCGCCGGCGGCCTGTCGCGCCGCTACCCTCGCGCTGTCGGGACCAGCGGGCGGTGTGGTGGGGGCGCGGCTCGTCGGGGCGGTCGTCGGGTTGTCGGAGCTCCTCACCCTCGACATGGGCGGCACCAGCGCCGACGCGAGTCTCGTGACCGGCGGTGCGGCCGTACACGACGGGGGCGGGGCAGTCGCGGGGGTGCCGCTGGCGCTCCCCTCGATCCTGATCGAGACGGTCAGCGCGGGCGGTGGGAGCATCGCCCGGGTCGATCAAGGCGGCGCGCTCAAGGTGGGGCCCGACTCGGCCGGCGCGGTCCCCGGACCCGCGTGCTACGGCCGCGGCGGCACGCGCCCCACGGTCACCGATGCCTGCCTCGTCCTCGGCTGGCTCGACGCCGCCAGCCCTCTGGCGGATGAAGTGCGGCTCGACCCCGCTGCGGCGCAGCGCGCTGTGGCGGCGCTCGGCGAGACCGCCGGCAGCGATCCTGCCGCGATCGCTGCCGGGATCGTCGCGGTCGCGACCGCCGTGATGGCTCGAGCTTTGCGACGCGTGAGTGTGGCGCGCGGCCTCGACCCGCGGCGCATGGCGCTCGTGCCGTTCGGCGGCGCCGGTCCTCTGTTTGGCTGCGCGCTCGCCGACGCGCTGGGCATGCGGACGGTCATCATTCCGCCTCATCCGGGCGTGCTCTCCGCCCTGGGCCTCGCCGCGGCCGGGGAGCGCGTGGACCTGCTCGCGTCCCATCACCGCGAGCTCGACCGTCTCCAGCCGACCGACATCGGGCGCGCGTTCAGCGCGCTGCTGCGCGAAGCGAGCGAGCAGCTGCCGGGCGGAGCCCTGTGGAGGTATGCCGACTGCCGGTTTGTCGGGCAAGGCTACGAGGTGACGATCCCCGTGACCACGAACCATCCACGCCAGATCCGGGAGGCGTTCCTGGCCGCGCACCGGGAGCGGTTCGGCCACTCCGGGAGCGGCCAGCCGGTCGAGCTGGTCAACCTGCGGGTGGTGGCGATTCGCGAAGCGCCACTGCCGCGCTTTGGGGAAAGGGGGGGCGCGGCCACGGTGTCCCGCGGCGAGCGCTCGGTGGCGTTGGGAAGGGGGAGGGGAAGGGGGGGCAAGCGGGTGACGGCGTCCGTGTGGGCCCTCGATGATCTCGCGGTCGGGGTCACGCTGGACGGCCCGGCGATTCTCGCCGGCCGCGACGCCACGGCCCTCATCGAACCGGGGTGGCGGGGCGCGGCCCACGCGTCCGGAGCCGTGGTGGTGGAGCGGGTATGACCCTCGACGCGGTCGCGCTCGAGGTAATGGGGCACGCCTTCGCGGCGGTCGCCGAGGAGATGGGGCTCGTCCTGATCCATTCCGCGCTGTCACCGAACATCCGGGAGCGCCGCGATTGCTCGGCGGCGCTGTTCGATGCGGACGCCGCGATGATCGCGCAGGCGGCCCACATTCCAGTCCATCTCGGCGCTCTGGCCGAGTCGGTCGCCGCGGTGCGGGCGCTCGGGCCTCCCCCGCGGCCCGGTGAGACCTTCATCCTGAACGATCCCTTCACCGGCGGGTCGCACCTCCCCGACATCACGCTGATCGGCGCGATCGACATCGCCGGCGCGGTGGGCGGGTACAGCGTGGTGCGGGCGCACCATTCGGATGTGGGGGGGATGCAGGCGGGGAGCATGCCGGCCGGGGCGCGGGAGATCTTCGCCGAGGGCGTGATCGTGCCGCCGCTGCTGTTCACGCCGGAGGTGGAGCGCGTGCTGCTGGCGAACGTCCGCTCGCCGGAGACGCGCCGCGGCGACCTCGCGGCGCAGCGTGCCGCCGTGGAGCGCGGAGCCGACGGTCTGCGGGCCCTCACCACCCGCTATGGGTGGGTCGCCGTGCAAGACGCCGCCCGCGATCTCATGGACTACGCCGAACGCCGCACGCGCGACGCGCTCGGGCGGATCGGCGCGGCCGGCCTCACGGCCAGCGACTGGCTCGAAGGAGACGGCGTGGACGACGCCGATGTCCCCATCACGGTGCGGATCGATATCCGGGAGGGTGTGTTCCACGCCGATTTCACGGGCACCGCGCCGGCCGTGCGGGGGAACCTCAACTGCCCGCTGGCGGTCGCGCGCTCGGCCGCGTTGTTCGTGGTGCGCACGCTCCTGCCGGAGGACGTTCCGACGAACGCCGGCGTGCAGCGGGCCGTCCGCGTCACGGCGCCGGAAGGATGTCTCGTGAACGCGCGTCATCCGAGCGCGGTCGCCGCGGGCAACGTCGAAACGTCGCAGCGGATCGTCGACACGCTGTTCCTCGCCCTGGCGCGCGGCGGGATCCCCGTGCCCGCGCAGGGCCAGGGAACCATGAACAACGTGACCTTCGGGGGGCTCGGGGCTCAGGGCTCGGGGCTCGGAGAGGGATGGACATATTACGAGACGATCGGTGGGGGACAGGGAGCGAGCCAGGGCGCGCCCGGTCCGTCGGGGGTGCACGTGGGGATGTCGAACACGCGAAACACGCCGGTCGAGGTGCTGGAAATGGAGTCTCCCTTGCGGGTGAAGACGTACGCCATGCGGCGCGGAAGCGGCGGAGTGGGACGGTGGGCGGGTGGCGACGGCGTGATTCGCGAGTTCGCAGCGCTGGCGCCGATGGAGCTGAGCGTGCTCGCCGAGCGGCGCCGCCACTGCCCCGCGGGCGCGGCGGGCGGCGGGCATGGTGCCGCGGGGCGGACTATCTTGAACGGCACGCCGCTCGCGCCCAAGGCGAGCACCCGGCTCGAACCGGGCGACGTGCTGCGGATTGAGACGCCCGGCGGTGGCGGGTGGGGCACACCGGAATAAGGAGACGCGCGATGAACTGGGTGCTGGTCAGTTTGATCGGCCTCGCGGCCGGCGTGGTGTCGGGACTGTTCGGCATCGGGGGTGCCGTCGTCATCATTCCGGGCCTGATCCTCGTCGTGGGGCTGTCCCAGCACACGGCGAACGGTACCTCGCTCGCGGCGCTGCTGCTCCCTGTCGGGATTCTGGGCACGCTTGAGTACTACAAGCGGGGCCAGGTGAACATCCAGTATGCGGCGATCATCGCGGTCGGCCTGCTGCTGGGAGCGTTCGTGGGCGCCAAGCTGGCGGGTCACGTGGGGGAGTTGGCGCTGCGGCGCGCGTTCGGGGTGTTCCTGCTGCTCGTGTCGGCGCGGTTCCTCGTCAGCTAAGCGTTCGTCTCGAACACCTTGGCGTCGACGAACAGCCGGAACAGCTCGCGGTCGAGCTGTCCCGCCCGGACTTCTTCGTCCATGATGTCGAGCGCCCGCGCGCGCGCGACCGCCGGCTTGTAGGGCCGATCCGCGGCCGTCAGCGCGTCGTAGATGTCGCTGATGGTCATCATGCGCGTCTGGATCGGGATGGCGTCGCCCGTCACCCCACGCGGGTAGCCCCGGCCGTCCAGCTTCTCGTGATGCCCGTACGCGATGAGGGGGATGTGCTGCAGCTCCCGCGTCCAGGGGATCTCCTTCAGGAAGTTGTAGGTGTGGTTCACGTGGCTCTCGATCTCGAGCCGTTCGGCCTCGTCCAGGCTGCCCTTCGGAATCGTCAGATAGCGCACTTCGTCGTCGCTGAGGTATGGGCGCGCCGCCCCGGCGAGGTCTTGGTACGTGCGGCGCGCGAGGTCGAGCAGCTCCTCGAAGCGCGTGGCCGGGAGCACCGTCGGCTCGTTGGCGTGGAGCACCGCCTTCATGAAGCGCTCGAGCTCGGCGAGCTCCCGGGCGTGCTCCGCTTCGAGGGTGCGCACGAACGGCTCGTACCCCTGGCGCCCGTGCGTTTCGAGGAATTCCGCGCGTTTGCGCCAGAACTCCCGCTCCGCGCTGCGCCGCACGAAGTCGTGCCGCTGGCGGATCAGCTCGAGCTGCAGAGGATAGAGCTTCTTCGCCTTGACGAGGACCTGCTCCCGCACCCCGACCTTGCCGAAGTCGTGCAGCAAGCCGGCGTAGCGGATCTCGCGGAGCTGCTCGCGCGTGAACGTGAGGCCGCTATAGGGCCCGTCCCCGGCTTTGTCCACCACCGCCGCCAGGCTCACCGTCATGTTCGCGACCCGCCCCGAGTGGCCGAACGTCGTCGGATCCCGCTGCTCGATGGCGCGCACCGCCGCCTGCACGAACCCCTCGAACAGCCGCTCGATCTCGCGGTACAGCTGGCTGTTCTCGATCGCGACCGCCGCTTGACCCGCGAGCGCGGTGACGAGCTCGACCGTGCGTTTCGAGAACGGGACCACCTGTTGCTCCACGGCGGCCGGTGTCGCCAGCACGGCGTCGAGGCTGCGCTTCCGGTTGATGAGCTGCAGCACGCCGATCACTTGCTCCTTGTGATCCTTCATCGGGATCACGAGCATCGACTTGGTGCGGTAGCCGTACCGCTCGTCGAACGAGCGGTTGATCGTGTACTCGACGTCTGGGGGCAGGAAATACGCGTCGTCGATGACGAGCGGCTCGCCCGTCACGGCGGCGTAGCCCGCGAGGCTCGTCCGGTCCATCGGCATCGTGAACTCGACGAACGGCGCTTCGGGCTTCGAGTACGTCTGCGCGAGGCGGAACCGCAGCCGCTTTTCGCCTGGCTCGCCTTCGATCAGATACAAGCTGCCCGCGTCGGACGAGGTGATGCGCCGCGATTGGGTGAGGATCAGGTCGAGCAGGGTGTCGAGGTCGCGCTCGGTGCCGAGGGCCACGCCGATGCGCGTCAGCTCGCCGATCTCCCGGCCGCGGCTCGCCGCTTCGGCCCGCGCCCGCGCCGTCTCCGCCCGCGCCGCCGCCTCCCGAAAACCCGCCCGCACGGCGACGAGGAGCTGGCGCACGCCGGCCGGATGCCGGACGAACCCGGAGAGCAGCTCGGACGGCATCTCCGTCGGGACGTCCGGCTCGCCGTCGCGCCCCAGGGCCACGATCGCGCCGCCCGCGTCCACGAAGGCGCGCAGCACATCGAGCGGGAGGACGGAGCGGCTCTCGGCATCGAGCACCAGCACCGTCGGTCGCTCGTCCACCGCGAGGTCGCGCAGCAGGCGCACCTCGCGCACGTCGATTTGCGCCCCCTCGAGCGCGGGCGCGGCGCTCGCCGGCCGCCACGTCGGGGTATGGAGTAGGATGTATCTCACGGCTGGGCGATCGCCGTCACCCCGGCGGCTAGGCCGAAGTCACGAGGTCTTCTCGCGCTTCAGGCCGTCCGAGGCCTCGGCGAAGTCGGGGAACACCCGCAGCGCCTTCTCGTACATCTCCACCGCCTTGTCCTTTTGCCCGCGGTCGTGGTAGAGCAGGGCGCGCGAGTAATAGGTGAGCGCCTCGGTCGGCACTTGTCGGTTCATCCGCTGCTCCGAGGCCTGCTTCTGCAGCGCGGGCAGGTTCGCGTCCCGCATGAGCTTCATGGCCACGGTGCGGATCAGGTCGAACAAGTGGTCACGCTGCATCCGGTCCGACTCGACTTTGACGATCTCGCTCGTCTCGACGTTGATGAGCCGCGCGTCCAGCCGGAAGTCGCCGTAGAAGTCGATGAAGACGCCCGTGACGACGTAGCGTGCCCCGACCAGCTTGCCGATCTTGGCCGCGGTCTGTGGATCCACCCGCCCTGCGGCACTCAGGTTTTGCTCGTCGATCAGCTTCTGCAATTCCTCCCGCTCGACCACCCGGGCTGCCGCATTGGCGGCCAGATCGGAGATCATCAGGCCCGCGATCCCCTTCTGCAGGGCGTCGAAGTTGTCCTTATCCTGCCCGTAAGAGCCGCCGTTGTCGAATGGAAATACGGCAATCCCGGGACGGGTGTCCTGCCCGCGCGCCTGAGCGCCCACCCCGCCCACGGCAGGCCACAGCAGGGTCAGAGTGAAGAGCGGCACGATCGAACGCGAACCCATAGAGTGCTCCTCGGATCAGAGAGTCAGGGTCATCCCTTCCCGCGCCGCCAGCACCTCCGCCGGCATACCGCGCGCTTTGGCCGCGCGGCGGGCCGCGGCGAGCAACCCTTCGACCTCCGCGTCGCCGTGCTCCGGCTCGTGATGGAATAGCACGAGCCGCCGCACGCCGGCCTCCGCCGCGAGCGTCACCGCTTCCTCGAAGGTGGAATGGCCCCATCCACGGTGCTGCTCGAGCTCCTGCGGCGTATACATCGCGTCGTGGATCAGGAGCTCCACGTTCGCCAGGAATGCCACGAGATCCTTGCGCCACGTCGTCGGCGTGTCGTAATGGCCCCCTGGCCCCAGCTCGTTGTCCGTCACATAGGCCATGCTCGCGCCCCCCGTGGCGGCGGCCGGCGTGAGCCGATACCCCAGCGTCGTGCCGGGGTGCCGTAACCGCATGGCCCGCACCCGGAACGCACCCACGGTGAACTCGCCCGGGTCGACCTGCTGCACCGTCAACTTGGCCGACAGTGCATCGAGCGGGATGGGGAACACGGCCGGGTCCATCTGCTGCCGGAGGATCGCCTCGAGCGACGTGGTGCCCTGCCTGGAGCCCCAGATTCGCACTGCATTCCCCGGCGAGAAGAACGGCTTAAAGTGGGGCAGCCCCTGAATGTGGTCCCAGTGGGCGTGCGACAGCAGGATCTCCGCGTTCACGGCGCCGTTTTGGCGCTCCACGAGCTGGAGCCCCAGCGCGCGAATCCCGGTGCCGGCATCGAGGATAACGAGCTGACCCCCGGCGCCCTCCACGGCCACGCACGGCGTGTTGCCGCCGTAGCGCGCGGTGTGGGCCCCGGGGGTGGGGATCGAGCCCCGTGTTCCCCAAAAGGTCACCGTGTAGGCCATCGGTCCCGGCACGCCGTACCTAGGGCTAAGTTACGGAAAATCGGGCATGTAGAACAAGCCGCCGGCTCACCCGCCCCCCGTGACCCACCTCACGCCGGGGGGCGCGACTCACGACCGCCCCGCCGACGCCTCCAGCGCCGCGCGGTCCCGAATCAGGATCTCCCGGCGGCTGATCTCGATGTAGCCTTTCTCGACCAGCTCGCGCATCGTCCGGCTCACCGTCTCGCGGCTCGAGCCGATCATCTGGGCGATGGTGTGGTGTGTGAGGCGGCGCGTGATACGAGTCGACCCCGCTTCGTCGGCGAGGTCGAGGAGCAGCTGGGCCACGCGGCCGTTGACGTCGAGGAGGACGAGGCTCCCCACCTTCTCGTCCACGCGCCGCAGGCGGCGGGAGAGCTCCCGCAGCAACCCCATCGCGATCCCCGGCGATTGCTGCAGAATGCTTTGGAAGTCCTCGCGCCGGATCACGAGGAGATTCGAGTCTTCCATCGCGATCACGTGCGCCGAGCGGGGTTCCTCGTCGATGAGCGACATCTCGCCGAAGAAGTCGCCCTCGCCCAGCACGGAGAGAATGACTTCCCGCCCGTCTTCCCCGATGAGGACCACCTTGACCTGCCCCTTGGCCACGACGTACAGCGCATCGCCGGGGTCGTCCTCGAACAGAATCACGGAGTTGCGGGGGTAGCTGCGCTCGCGGGTGATCTCGGCCACCCGATCGAGCTCGGTAGGAGAGAGTTGGCCGAAGAGCGGGACTTTTTGGAGGATGGCCGTCACCGACACGCGGGGGTTCCCCTCGGGTTTGGGGGCTTATGGTGGGGCAAGCTTACGTATTGGCGTGCCCGGTGTCAATGTGGTGCCTTGCCGCCAACTCACGACGCCAGTTATATTTCCGGGTCTTCGTGCCATCTGACACCTACGCTAGGATACAGTGCAGTGAAACCCGGCATTCACCCCGCCTACCAGCGCGCCCAAGTCCAGTGCGCCTGCGGCAACAGCTTCGTGACGCGGTCCACAGTGCCCGTGATCCACGTCGAAATCTGCGCCAAGTGCCACCCCTACTACACCGGGAAGCAGAAGCTCCTGGACACGGCTGGGCGCGTGGAGCGGTTCCGCCAGAAATACGCGACGGACAAGACGACCGGCTGACGTATGGAGGCCCGACTCCGCCAGGCGCTCGCACGGGCGGAGGAGGTCGCCCGAGCCCTGGCCGACCCTGAGACCGCGCGGAATCCGACCAAGCTGAAGCAGCTGGGCCGCGAGCACGCGCGGCTCGACGCCATCCGCCAAGCCCACGGCCGCCTCGAGCGGCTCCAGGGCGAGCTCGCCCAGGCGCGGGAGGTGCTCCAGGACAAGGACCCCGAGCTCTCCCAGTTGGCGCGCGCGGACGTGGAGCGGCTCCGCCCCGAGATCGAGCGGGCGGAGGCCCTGTTGGCGGACCTGCTCACACCGACCGATCCCCTCGACGACCGTGACGCCATTGTGGAGATCCGCGCCGGCACGGGTGGCGACGAGGCGGCGCTGTTCGCGGCGGACCTGTTCCGCATGTACACGCGCTACTGCGAGCGCCGCGGGTGGAAGGTCGAGGTGCTGGCGCTCTCGGAAGGCAACCTCGGCGGTGTGAAGGAGGCGATCTTTGCGGTGCGGGGGCCCAAGGTGTACGGCACGCTCCGCTACGAGTCGGGCGTGCACCGCGTGCAACGCATCCCCGAAACCGAGACACAGGGCCGACGCCATACGTCCGCCGCGACGGTGGCGGTTCTCCCGGACGCGGCAGAGGTGGACGTCAAGATCGAAGAGAAAGACCTGCGCATCGACGTATTCCGCTCGGGCGGCCCGGGTGGCCAGAGCGTCAACACGACGGACAGCGCGGTGCGGGTGACGCACCTCCCGACGGGGCTCGAGGTGAAGTGCCAAGACCAGAAGTCGCAGCTCCAGAACAAGATCAAGGCGCTGGAGATCCTGCGCGCGCGGCTGCTCGACCGGATGCTCGCCGAACAGGAAGCGGCGCGCGCGCGGGAGCGGCGGGCTCAAGTGGGCACGGGCGACCGATCGCAGAAGATCCGTACCTACAATTTCCCGCAGAACCGCATCACCGACCACCGCATCGGCTTCACGACCCACGACCTCGCCGAGGTGATGGACGGGAAGCTCGACGAGCTGATCGCGGCCCTCAGGCTCGCAGGGGAGAAGGAACGGCTCAGTGCCTGAGCGCGCTGCGCCTCGTTCATCGATCGCGGGCGCGCTCGAGGCGGCCGTCGGGCGGCTGGCGCGCTCGGGGCTTCCCAGCCCGCGCCGCGAAGCGACGGCGCTCTGGGCTGCCGTGGCCGGCTCAGGGACCACGCCCGGCGACGTCTGGCTGCGACGCGACCAGCCGCCCCCGCCTGAGCTGGCAGAGCGGTTTTCACAGGCCGTCGAGCGTCGCTCCAGAGGGGTCCCGTTCGCCTACGCTGTCGGTGGGGTGGGCTTCCGCACGCTCGACCTGCAGCTCGATGCGCGCGCGTTGATCCCGCGGCCGGAGACGGAGGGCCTGGTGGATCTGGTGCTCAAGTGGGCGGGAGTCGGGGCCCGGGCCCCGGGTTCCGGACACCGTGGCATCGCCGCCGATATTGGCACCGGCTGCGGCTGCATCGCGCTCGCGCTTGCCGTCGAGGGCGCGTTCGACCGCGTGATTGCGGTGGAGCGCTCGCCCGAAGCGGCGGCCCTAGCGCGTAATAACGTGGCGCTGGTGCGGCCGGCCGTGCCCGTGGAAGTGCGGGAGGGAGACCTCCTGGCGCCGCTCGCGGGGGAGCGCTGCCGGGCGATCGTCTCGAACCCGCCGTATCTGACGCAGGCCGAGTATCTCGAGCTGGACCCGACAGTGCGTGACTTCGAGCCCCGCGGGGCGCTGGTAAGCGGACCTGACGGGCTCGACGCGACGCGCGCGTTGGTCGAGGGCGCCGCCGCACTGCTCGCCCCCGGCGGCCTGCTGGCGCTCGAGATCGACGAGCGGCGCGCGGTGCGGGTCGGGGCGCTGGCGCGCGACTACGGCTGGGCGCGCATCAGGATCCACGAAGACCTGTTCGGGCGGCCGCGGTTCTTGTTGGCTTTTGCCAAGGAGGGTGCGTGATCGATCAGAAGGCGGGGGAGCTCGGCCGGCTGCTGGGGCAGAGCGAGGAGTACAAAGCCCTGGTGCGGGCGAGCGACCGGATGCGCGAGGACGCGACCTGCAAGCAGCTCCTGGCCGAGGTCGAGCGGATCGCCCGGGACATCGAGCGCGCGGCCCAGGAGAACCGGGAGCCGCCCCGCGAGCAGGTCGAGCAGTACGATCGCGCGCTCCAGAGCGTCCAGTCGAATGCGGTGTATCAGCAAGTTGTGGCCGCGCAGGCGAACTTCGAAAAACTGATGGCCAAGGTAAACGCGCGGATCTACGAGGGTATGAAGCAGGGGGCCGCGAGCCCCATCATCACGCTGGGATGACGTTCATCGTCGTGGAGGGCCCCGAAGGGGCGGGGAAGTCGACGCTGCTGCGTTGGCTGGCGGCCCGGTTCCGCGCCGACGGCCGTGCCGTCGTGACGGTGCGCGAGCCCGGCGGGACGCCCGTCGCAGAAGCGGCGCGCAAGGTGGTCCTGGGATTCCCGCACGGGATGGCCCCCGCCGCCGAGTTGTTCCTCTTCCTCGCGGCGCGGGCCGACCTGGCGCATAAAGTGATCCGTCCCGCGCTCGCTGCGGGACAGGTGGTCCTGGCCGACCGGTTCGAGCTCTCGACCATGGCCTACCAAGTGGCCGGCGGCGGGTTAGCGTACGAGGAGGTGGCTCGGGCCAACCGGCTGGCCACGGGGGGTCTCGTACCGGACTTGACGCTCGTGCTCGACGTGCCAGTGGCGATCGGCCGCGAGCGACAACGCGCGGCACGCAAGGTGCAGGACCGATTGGAGCGGCAGGACGACGGGTTCCACCGGCGCGTGCTCGAGGCGTACCGCAACGCCCGAGGGCCCGGGGTGGTCCACATCGATGCCACACAGTCGAAGCAGGCCGTGCAGGATGCCGCGTGGCGCGAGGTCATGGCGGTGACCGTACTCTCAACGCGAGGCGTGTCATGAAGCTCCGAAAGATCCTGGTCGTCGCCGTCATCTCGTGCGTCGCGCTCGCGACGGGTGGCTGGCTGTTGCAGCGCGAGGCCGTGCCGGAGGGATCCGTGTACCAGCAGGCGCGCCTGTTCGAGGACGTGCTGGCGCACGTCGCCGACTACTACGTCGACTCGCTCGACGAGCGGCAACTCTACCAAATGGCGATCGACGGCATGCTCGACCAGCTGCACGACCCGTATTCGGTCTTCCTCAAGCGCGACGACTTCCGCGCTCTGTCCGAGGCGACCACCGGCAACTACGGCGGGCTGGGCATCCAGATCGACGTGCGCGACGGCTGGATCACGGTCGTGGCGCCGCTGCCCGACACGCCGGCCGAGCGGGCCGGCATCCAGTCGGGCGATCAGATCGTGACCCTGGACGGCCGCTCGACCGAAGGCTGGAAGAACGACCAGGCGGTGAAGGAGCTGCGCGGTCAGCCGGGCACGAGAGTCGAGCTCCGGGTGCACCGCGTGGGCGTGGAGCAGCCGCTCACCTTCAAGCTGAACCGCGCCACGATCCACATTCGCTCGGTGCAGGTAGCGATGATGCTCGACGACAAGGTCGGATATATCCAGCTGAGTCCGGTGAGCGAGACGTCGGCAGCGGACCTGACCGAGGCGGTGGGGAATCTGGTGCAGAAAGGGATGAAATCGCTGGTTCTCGATCTGCGCAGCAACCCGGGCGGCCTGCTCGATCAGGGCGTGGCCGTGAGCGAGCTGTTCCTCGACCCCGGTCAAGAGGTCGTGGCGACGCGCGGCCGGGCACCCAACATCACCCGCTCGTTCCGGGACACCAAACCCCAGCCGTGGCCCGCCCTGCCGATCGTAGTGCTCGTGAACGGCGGCACCGCGAGCGCCGCCGAGATCATCACCGGCGCGCTCCAGGACCACGATCGCGCCCTGGTCGTGGGGACGCCTACATTCGGGAAGGGGCTCGTGCAGTCGCTCTGGCAGCTCACACCGGAGACGGCGCTCAAGCTGACGACGGCGCGTTGGTACACGCCGAGCGGCCGCACCATTCAGCGCAAGAGCAAGAACGAGGCCGATCAGGAGGCGCAGGTCGTCGCGGCGGAGCAGGGTCGTGATACGACGAAGAGTGATTCCGCGCTGGTGTTCCACACCGACCGAGGCCGCACGGTGGTGGGTGGCGGCGGGATCCGGCCGGATCTGTTCGTCAGCCCGGACACGTTCACGACCGCGGAGCGGAACTTCATGAGAACGCTCGGCGACAAGATCCCGGTGTTCCGGGACGTGCTCTCCACCTATTCGCTCGAGCTCAAGGGGACGGGTCGCGTGAATGACCCCTCCTTCACCGTGAGCGCCGAGATGGTGAGCGAGGTGCTGCGCCGTCTCCGGACCAGGGGCGCGGTCGTTCCCGACAGCCTCATGGCCGGTGCGCACACCCTCATCGTCCAAGAGCTCGGCTACGAGACCACGCGCTACGTGTTCGGTCGGCCGGCCGAGGTGCGCCGGCGGATGGCGGAGGACCACCAGGTGCAGGCGGCGCTCGGCCTGGCGCGCCGCGCCCGGTCGCCGCAGGACCTGCTCTCGCTCGCCCCGGCCAAGCCGCCCGCGAATCAGCGGAACTAGTGCCGTTCCAACGCCCGGAGGCTTCGCGCAGGCCCGCGGTCGGGATCATCGGGCCGGGGCGCGCGGGCCTCGGCCTCGCGCTGGCGCTGACCCGTGCCGGCTACACGGTCCGGCTGCACGGCCGCCGCAAGAAGGCCATCCCGAAGCCGCTGCAGCTCGCCGTCGGGCCCCCTGACGCTTCCCCGCCGCCCGCCTGGGTCGCCCAGGCGGGCGTCGTCATTCTCGCCGTGCGGGACGACGCCATCCGCCCACTGGCGGAGGCGCTCGCGCGCGGCGGCGCGGTCCGGCCGGAGCACGTGGTGCTCCACCTCTCAGGCGTCCAGGGCCAGGAAGCGCTGGGCCCGCTCGTCCCGTCACGCGCCGCGCTCGGCTCGCTCCACCCGCTTCAGACCATCGCGGATCCGGAGCGCGCGCCCGAGCGCCTGAAGGGCGCCTGGGCTGCCGTGGAGGGGATGCCGCGGGCGCTCGAGGTGGCGGAGGCGATCGCGCGCGAGCTGGGGATGCACCCGTTCCGCATTACCGGCAAGGCGAAGGCGATCTACCACGCGGGCGCGGTGTTCGCGTCCAACTATTTCGTTGTGGTGCAAGCGGTCGCCCAACGCCTGCTGCGGCACGCGGGCCTTACGGACGCCGATGCGTGGCAGGCCCTGCGCCCGCTCGTGGAGGGCACGCTGGAGAATCTGTCCCACGATCAGCCGAAGGACGCGCTGACGGGCCCCGTGGTGCGCGGCGACGACAGCACCATCCGCCGCCATCTCGAGTCGCTCACCAAGGATGACGCGCTCTTGTACCGGGCGCTGGGGCGCGCGGCGCTCGAGCTCGCCGAGAAACGGGGAATGGACGAAGCGACGGCCGCGCGGGTCGCCGACGCGCTCGCTACTGATCTACCACTCGTACTCCGGCCGGGGGCGAAAACGTGAACTCGCGGCCCGGCGCGCCGCGGTTCACCTTGAGGTTCCCGAGGATCACCGTCCGCTGCTGGCCGGAGGCCTCTGTGATGTCGATGCGCCGCACCAGCCCGTCGTTCCGGTCCACCCAGATCACCGCACCGCTGTAGGGCTGGTCTTGCTGCTTCGGGGTGAGCGCGACCACGTCCACCATCGCGCCGCCGAGCGAGTCCGCATACACGTAGCGCGCGCTGTAGCGCTCGCGCGGTCGCTCCACGAACTGGCCGATCAGATTCGGTCCCGTGGTGCCCACCGCGGGAATGCGCGAGCGGATCACCTGCCCGGGCGCGGTGCTCGGTGTATACAGCCACAGGTACCGGCCGTCCGCCACGATGCGGTCGCCTTTGGGCGCCGTGAACCGCATCGCGAAGCGGCTCGGCCGCATCTGGTACAGCTTGCCCCGCGTCGTGTCGGGGCTGCCGATCAGCGGGTTGACGATGACTTGGACGAAGTCGGCGCTGAGGGTGCTGATCGTCTGGTAGGTCTGGCTGGCGCGGTCGAGGACGGGCCAGGGGTCTTGGGCGGTAAGTTGGAGCGATGGAACGATGGAAAGAAGAGCTGCAGCCACAGCGGCGGTCGTTCCAGCCTTCCATCGTTCCGTCGTTCCAACCGTCATGCTCCCACCGATGCCGGCTCGGCGACGCGCCGCCCGATCACCTCCGCGATCACGCGGACCTCGCGCATCAGCTGCGCGAACTGGTCAGGGAAGAGCGATTGCGCACCGTCGGACAGGGCCTGATCGGGGTGGGGATGTACCTCGACGATGATGCCGTCCGCGCCCGCGGCTACTGCCGCTCGCGCCATCGGGATCACCTTATCGCGCAGCCCGGTGCCGTGCGATGGGTCGGCGACGATCGGCAAGTGCGACAGCTTGTGCACCACGGGAATGGCCGTCAGGTCGAACACGTTGCGGGTCGTGGTGTCGAAGCCGCGGATGCCCCGCTCGCACAGGATCACTGCGTGGTTTCCCTCGGCCAGCAGGTACTCGGCGGAGAGCAGCAGCTCCTCGATCGTTGCCGACAGCCCGCGCTTTAGGAGCACCGGCTTTTTCGCACGCCCCGCGGCCTTGAGGAGCGAGGAGTTCTGCATGTTGCGGGCACCGATCTGGATGATGTCGGCGACCTCGGCGACGTATCCTACCCCTTCTGGGTCCATGGCTTCGGTGCAGATCAGCAGTCCCGTCTCGTCGCGTGCCTTGGCGAGCAGCTGGAGACCGGGCCGGCCGAGCCCCTGGAAGGCGTAGGGCGAGGTGCGAGGCTTCCAGGCCCCGCCGCGCAGGATCACCGCGCCCGCTTCGCGCACCAGGCGCGCCGCCTCGAGGATCTGCCGTTCGGACTCCACCGAGCACGGGCCGGCGATCGCCACCACCTCGGTTCCTCCGACCGCCACGCCGCCGGGGAGTCGGACGACCGTATTTTCGCCCTTCCATTCGCGGCTCACCTGCTTGTACGGCTTCGAGACGTGGATGATCTCCTGGACGCCCGGGAGCGCCTCGAGCCGCGACGCGTCGACCCGCCCGTCGTTGCCGACGAGGCCGACGGCCGTGCGCTGCGCCCCGGGCATCGGGCTGGCCTTGTAGCCCAGTTCTTCGATGACGGCGACGACGCGCTGGATCTCCGCGTCGGTGGCCCCGTGTCGCATCACGATCAGCACCGCTCAGGCTCCTCCGATGACAAACCGGTCGCCGTCGCGCGCGGCCGCGATCGGCCCGCTGAACCGCACCGCGGCGGCCCGCGCCGGGTCCGAAGTCTCTACCGGCGGATAGAAGTGCGTCAAGACGAGGCGCCGAGCCCCGGCTTCTCGCGCCAGGTCGCCCGCGCGTTCCGGAGTGAGATGAATGTCCATGGCCATCTCCTCGGGAAGCGAGCACTCCGCGAGCAGCAGGTCGGCGCCCGCCGCCCAGCGGGCGAGCGGGCTCGAGGGGCCGGTGTCCCCCGTGTAGACGAGCCGTCCCTCCGGCGCCGCCACGGCCAGCGCCACGCTCTCCGGCGTGTGCGGCACCGGGAAGGTCTCGAGATTCACGTCGGCGTCGAGCGGGAACGGCTCGCCGCCCCGCACATCGAGGATGCCGATCGGGAACCCCGGGTCGAGCAGCCAGGGGCCGTATCCCTCGGCGAGCGCCTTGATCAGCCGCACCACGCCCGGCGGCCCGAGGATCACGAGCGGCTCCTCGCGCGCCGGCACGGTGGTGTACTTGAGGGCGTATACGAGCATCGGCAACTCACCCCAGTGGTCGGGATGAAAGTGCGACAGCACCACGTGCGTGACCTGGTGCCACGGCAGCCCGAACTCGGCGAGCCGGTGCAGGGCCCCCGCGCCGCAGTCGAGCAGGATCTTGAGCCGGCCGCGGCTCACCCAGTGACACGCCGACGTGCGGCTTGCCGACGGGGCGACCGTCCCCGTTCCCACGGTGACCAGTTCCATGACGCTAGCGGTCCCTCCCCCGAAAGACGATTCGCCTGAACTGAATTATTCCCCCCGCCCGCAACTTGTACAGATAGACGCCGGGCGGCAGTTCTCGCCCGTCGTCGGCGCGGCCGTCCCACATGAGACGCACATCGCAAGTGGGGCCGCCGGGCCCGCTCCGGCCGTAACGGCCGGCGGGAAGAATTCCCGGGAAATTGGGCCCCGGGACGAAGCGCCGCACCGGGTTGCCGCGCAGATCGAGCACGGCGAGCTCCACGATCGCGGGGACCGCGAGATCGAACCAGAGGCACGTCGCCTCCCGTCCGTCGGCGGGAAACGGGTTCGGGAAATTCTGATAGAGCAGCGTCGTCGGCGGCGTCGACCCGTCGACCACCATGAACACGCCCTGGCTCCGCACGAGGGTCGTGTCGGCTCCGGCGTGCACGATCAGCGACCACACGTACGCTGCGTCGCGCTCGAGCGGGCGCGGCAGCTGGAATGCCGTATCGCTCAAGCCCGCGACGGTGAATTCGGGGCTGGTCGCGAACTGGGCTCCGGCGCGGCGCACCGTGAAGTCGTAGCGGAGCGGCCCGGGCGGCGCGCTCACTGCGGGCGACTGCCAGGTGAAGACGGGCTGGACCTCCGCCGTGTTCACGCCGGCCGGCGTCGAGAACGAGGTGAGCGTGGCCCAGGGCGGTACGACGATCGGCCCGAGGGCGCCGGTCGTGGCGGTGACGCCCGTCGCGGCCGTGGCGTCGACCCGCCAGAACAGCGGCCGTCCGGGCTTGAGCGCGCGCCGCAGCGCGTAGCTCGTCGCTGTCGTCAGCGTGTCGACGACGAGGTACAGGAAGGCGGCGTCCCGGGCGATGCGGAGGCGGTAGGTGATCGGGGTGGCGGACGGAGGGGGGGTGCTCACCGACCACGAGAAAGACGGCGTGATCGACGCCAACACCGCCCCGGTGGGCGTGAGCGGGGTGATCGCGGTCGGGAACACCGCGCTGGCGGCCACGTCGGGGCGGCCCCAGCCCCGCAGGCTGTCGGGCGCGGCGCGATTCGCCGCATAGGCTTGCAGCGCCTGACGGAGCGCGCCGGGCCCGAGACCGGGATGGAGCTGCTTGAGGAGCGCCGCGGCAGCGGCGAGCAGCGGCGTCGCGAAGGAAGTGCCGCTGAACCGGCCGAGGGCATTGGGGGCGCTGAGCACGCAGACAAGCACGCCGGGCGCGGTGAGGTCCGGCTTCAGCCGGCCATCCGCGGTCGGGCCGCGCGATGAGAAGCTCGCGAGCGCGCCGAGCGAATCCTCCGCGCCGGCGGTGATCACGGAATCCGCGTCCCCAGGCGTGACCAGGGTCCGAAAACTTGGGCCCCCGTTCCCGGCGGCCGTCACGACGAGGATGCCGTGGGCCGCGGCGCTCTCGGCTGCCACGGTCGTGACCGCCACCCGGCCGTTCAGATCGGCTGGCGAGTAGGTGAAGCCATCGTCAAAGTCGAGATAGCCGAGGCTGGACGAGACGATGTCGACGCCGATCGAATCGGCCCACTCCAGCGCGCGCACGTAGTTCAGCTCCTCGATACGTGTTTCGGACCGTACGTCCTCGGTCTTGGCGAGCAGGTACGCGGCACCGGGCGCGACGCCGCGCAGCCGGCCAGGGACGCGTCCCGCGAGGAGCGACCACACCGCGGTGCCGTGGAACTGCGCCCCGGGCTGGTCGTTCGGCTGATCGCGCACCACGGAATCGCCGAACACGAAATCGTACTGCGCCCTGACCGTGACGCCCGCGAACGCCGGAGCCGCCGTGTTGAAGCCGCCGTCGAGAATGGCGATTCGCACGCCACTCGCGTCGTACCCGGCGTCGGCGAGCGGGCGCAGGTCGAGCTGGCGGTAGGGCATCTCGGAGGGGCCGTAGGTGGGGTCCCCGCCCCCGGGGCAGGTATCGATGGCGGCCGCGGCCTGCGCCGCTGGATCCGGGCCGGGCGCCGGGCGCCAGCGGCCGGCGGGCTGGATGCGGCGGAGCAACGCCTCGCGCGCCAGCTCGCGCAGGCCCGCCGTCGGCACGTCGGCGCCGAGCGCGTGCAGCCAGCGGCTGCGGACGCGCACCCGCGCGCCGGCGGCGGCCGCGCGGGCCGCGGCTCGCTCGAGCGGGACGGCAGGCTGCACGAACAGCCACACGGTGAGCGTGGTGTCCCGCTGCCAGACGCGCCGCAGGACCGGAGACACGGCGGGCCGCTGCGCTGCGAGGCCTGCCGGAGCGGCGAGGGCGAGGAGCGCGGCGGCCCGGATGGACCGTGGCACCGGGGGCTAGACCGGTTCCATCTGGCCCAGGCGCACGCCCACGATCGTGGACACCCCCGGCTCCTGCATCGTGACGCCGTAGACGGCGTCGGCCGCCTGCATGGTGCGCGGGTTGTGAGTGATGACGATGAACTGGGTCTGGTCCTTGAACTCGGCGAGCAGCCGCACGTAGCGGCCCACGTTGGCGTCGTCGAGCGGGGCGTCCACCTCGTCGAGCAGGCAGAACGGGCTCGGTTTGGTGAGGAAGATGGCGAAGAGCAGCGATACGGCGACCAGCGTGCGCTCGCCCGAGGAGAGCAGGTGGATGCGCTGCGTGCGCTTGCCGCGCGGCGCCGCGTTGATCTCGATCTCGCTCTCGAGCGGCTCGTCCTCATTGGCGAGCTGCACATCGCACTCACCGCCGCCGAACAGTGTCTGGAACACCGTGCGGAAGTGCTCGCGCACCTTGCCGAACGACTCGAGGAACATCCCCTTCGCGGTCTGATCGATCTCGCGCGCCGCTTGCTGCAGGGACTGGCGCGCAGCCACCAAATCGTCGCGCTGCGTCATGAGGAACTCGAGGCGCTTCATCTCCTCGCCGTGCTCTTCGACCGCCAGCGCGTTGACCGGACCCACCGCCTCGATCGCGGCTTTGAGCCGGTCGTTTTCCTGGCGCAGCCATTCGATGTCGCCCGGCACCTCCGGCGCGGCGGCGAGCAATTGGTCGAGCGGCTTGCGCCATTCGGCTTGCACGCGCTCGACGAGCCCGCGCTTGCGCCCCAGGATCTCGGTGCGCTCGAGCTCGAGCCTGTGCTCCTCGGCGCCGAGCGCGTCCAGGCCGGTTCGGGCCTCGTCGAGCGCCGCCTCCGCTTGGGCGACCTGCCCTTCCGCTTGTTGCACCGCGGCCCCGGCCTCCTGCGCGGCGGTGTCGAGGGCCCCGAGGGCGAGGCGGCGCTCTTTGAGCGCGTCCGCCCACTCGGCCTGCTGGGCGGTCAGGGCCGCGGTATCGCGGTCGATGGTCGCGATCTCTTCCGCGAGGGTCGCCCCCTGGTGGCGCGCCGCGTCCGCGTCTCCGCCGGCGCGCGCCGCGCGCTCGCGTGCGGCGGCGAGGCGCGCCTCCACCTGGGCGGCCTCGACCTGCCAGCGCACCCGCTGCTCGCGCGCGGCCTCCTGCTGTGCTTCGAGCTCGATCAGGCGCGCGCGCTCGGCCCCCAGCCGCTCGTCGAGCCGCACCCGTTCGCCCTCGTGCCGCTCGAGCTCACCGTGCAGCGCGGTCAGTCGGGCTTCCACCTCCGCCAGCCGGGTCGAGAGCCGGTCGACCTGAGTCGTCGCGTCCGTGGCCTCCCGCTGCGCGTGCGCTGCGGCGCGCTCGGCGTCGCCCTTCAGCGCGCCCGCCTCGAGCTCGTGCGCGCGGGCCTGCTCCGCCGCTGCTCCCGCCGCCGCGAACCCGGCTTCGGCTGCGGTCAACTCCCCGAGCGTCTTACCCAACGCCCCCGCAGCCGCTCCCCGACGCGGCTCCGCCTCCCCCAACTCCTGCGCGAGCGCGTCGAGCTCGGCGCGCCGCTCGAGCGGCCCCCCGCCTGCGGCCCCGGCGCCGGCGAGGAACACTGCGCCGTTTGCGCGGCGCAGCGCGCGCCCGCCGTCGAGCACTTCGTGGCCCGCGAGCAGGGTACGCACCCATGCGGCCGCCGGCCCGTCTACCCGCAACTCGTCCGTGAGGGGATGCCCGTCGGCGGTGCGGCGGGGACCGGGCGTACACGGCAGCAGCACGAGCGGCCCCGGCTGTGCTTGCTCGTGCCAGCGGCGGATCGCTGCCACGCCGTCCTCGTCGCGCACCAGCACGGCGTGCAGCCACTCGCCGAGCAACTGCTCGGCGAGCTGCGCGTCACGTCGGCTCGTGCGCACGAAGTCCGAGAGCGGGCCCAGCACCGCGTCACCGAACTGCGCTTTGTTCTCGAGCAGCGCCTGGGCAGCCGGGGCGAGCCCCACCCGCTGGCGCTCGAGCTCGGCGAGCGCGTCGCGCCGGGCCGTCACCTGCGCGACCGCTTCCTCCGCCTGACGCTGCGCGGCGCGGTCGTGCGTCTCCTGCTCCTTGAGCTCGGCCACGCGCCGCCGCGCGTGCTCGAGCTCCTCCGCCGCCTGCGCCGCCACCCGCGCCCGCGCCTGCGCCTCCTGTGCCCGCCCACTCGCCTGGGCGGTCGCTGCCCACTCAGCCTCCGCGCGCGCGGCGCGCTCCCCCGACGCCTGGGCCAGCTGCTGCCCCAGCTCCACCCGCTCCCGCTCGAGCGCCGCGCGTTCTCCCTCCAATGCCCGGAACCCCTCCGCACGGCGCTGCAGGTCCTCCTCGAGCTCGCGCACCGCCGTGCGCTGAGCGAGCAGCCGGTCGCGGACCTCTTGCTCCAGCGCGGCGCGGCCGGCCAGCTCCTGCCCGACCGATGCGAGGTCGCGCTCGGCTGCGTCGCACTCGGTCGCGGCCGCGCTCCGCTCCCGTTCCGCCTGGACGACGCGGGCCTCCTCCTGCCCGCGCCGCTGCCCGGCCGTGGCGCGCCGTTGCCCGGCGTTGCGCAGCCGCTCGGCGGCGAGCGCCAGGTCGCCTTCCAGCCGCCCCACCTCCAGCTTCGCGTCGGCTAGGCGCCGTTCCACCTCCGTGCGCTGCGCCTCGGCCGTATGCCGCGCCTGCACGCGCGCCTCGCGCTCGTGCTCCGCTTCGCCGAGCCGTCCCCGTCCTCCGGGGAGCGCGGCCGCCAGGCGTTCGGCCCGCTTGCCCAGGTCACCTAGTGCGAGATCGAAGTCCTCGAGCTCGCGCCGCACCAGCGTCAGCGCGATCCCGAAACGCTCTTCGATCATGTTCCCGTACCGCTCCGCCTTCCCCCGCTGGCGCGCGAGCGAGCGCACCTGCGTTTGCACCTCGCCGACCAGGTCTTCGAGGCGCGCCAGATCCGCCGCCGTCTCCTCGAGCCGCCGCTCGGTGCTCTCCTTCCGGTTGCGATACAGGCCGATTCCCGCCGCCTCCTCGAACAACGCCCGGCGCTCCTCTGCCTTCTCGGAGAGCAGCGCTTCAATCATCTTCGCTTCCATCACTACGGCGGCGTCCGCGCCGAGGCCGGTGCCGCGCAGCAGGTCCTGGATGTCGCGGAGGCGGACGGACGAGCGGTTGAGGAGGTATTCGCTCTGGCCTGCCCGGGACAGCCGGCGCGTGACGACGACTTCTTGATAGGCCAGGGGGAGCGTGCCGTCGGAGTTGTCGAACACGAGCGACACTTCCGCGACGTTCACGGGCCGCCGGCCGGTCGACCCCTGGAAGATCACGTCCTCCATCTTGCCGCCGCGCAGCAGGCGGGGCGACTGCTCGCCCAGCACCCAGCGCACCGCGTCGGAAATGTTCGACTTGCCGCACCCGTTGGGGCCGACGATCGCGGTGACGCCCGCTTCGAACGGCAGCTCCACCGTGCCCGCAAACGACTTGAAGCCCGACAGCTCGAGTCGGGTCAGTCTCATGGTCTGGTCCTCGTTCGTGTCACGAGGGTGGCCGGAACGCGGGCGCGCTTGAGCTGCGCCTCGGCGAGGCTCGCCTGGTCGGGGGTTTCGAACGCGCCCACGAGCAGGGCGCCCTCCGCGCCCCACGGGACCGCCGGAATGCCGCGGGCGCGCAGACGATCGGGCCGTCCCGTTTGGGCGAGCGCGAAGGAGTACGGCGCCCGCAGCAGGTCGCCCTGCCCCTTGGGGGCCAGACCGCTCGCCCACAACGCGGCGCGCGTCGCGGCAGCGGAGTCGCGGGTCGCGAAGGCGCCCGCGAGCACGCGATACCAGACGGCCGCGCCCCCTCCCCGCCGCCCCTCAAGCGCGACCGGCGTCACGAAGGCCGGCAAGTGGTCGTGCGTCGCGAGACGATCAGCCAGGGCGAGTGCCTTATCGACGCTGGCGTAGGCTGCGAGCTGCACGGCCCAGGGGAGCGAGTCCAGCCGGGGCGTCGGGGCGGCGGTCGGGCGCACGCGCGGCGCGACGGGCGTCGGGGGGGCTGCGCGATGCTCGGCGCCGCTGGCCCGGATGGACTCCCCACCCGTGGTGAACAGCGCCCACCCTCCTGCCGCCCCCGCGACCAGCGTCGCCGCAACCAGGACGGGTCGGGTGCGGCGGTGCGCGGCTCGCCTGGCCGGATGCGGCAAAGGCAGGGGACGCGACGGCCTCGGGGGGGCGGCCGGTGCGCGGAGATCCCGCGTCGGGCCCGGCGCCGGCGTCCAGTGCTCGCGCACCACACCGACCAGCGGGATGCCGCGCTCGAGCGCGGCGGTGATCCCTTGGCCGATGGAAGACTCCGGCTCGAAGCCGTCCGGCGAGAGCACGATCAGGCCATCCGGCACGGCCGACAGGCGGGCTCGTGTCCGAACAGCTCGCCCGGATGCGCCGTGTACGCGCCCGCAGCGATGAAAAAGACGTGGTCGATCTCGTGAGCGGTCTTCGTCAGCGACACGCCGTATTCGAACGCGTCGACGATGCCTTCGGTCGGCGTGAGCCCCGCCACCTCGTGCAGCGTGGGGTCTTCGATCCAGAGATCGACGAGCGCCACGCGGCGCCCGTGCAGCGCCGCCGCGCGCGCCACGTCCCAGGCTGCCGCCGCGGCCCACCTCAGGTCGCCGGTGGCGGGCACGAGGGCGACCAGCGCCTGCCCGTCGACGAGCGGAGCGATCAGATTGTCGAGACGCGAGCGCGGGAGTGGTCGTGCGCTCATGGCGTGGGTTGGTAGATCCAGAACGGCCGGCCGAGCTTACGCCCGATCGCCTCCGCCTGCGCGCGCGTGGGGAACGGGCCGAGCACGACGCGGTAGCCGTCATCCGGCCCTCGCGGCGGCAGCACGCGGGCGGCCAAACCGGCTCGCGTGAGCTGCTGCGCCATCTCGCCGGACCAGGCCTCGTTTTGCGACGTCGACACCTGGACGTACAGCAGGCCCTCGCCCACCACCGAGTCGGCGGCCCCCCCGGCTCCCCCCCCGGCCGCCGGCTGTCCGGGCTGACCCGACGCGTCGGCGAACGCCGAGCGGTAGCTGCCGCGCGGCCGCCACGCGGTCAGCGTCCATTGGTCGGCGCCCCCGCCTTTGACGCGGCCCGTGACGACCAGGGAATCCGGCCGGTATGCGGCGACGTCGTCGCGCTGCCGCACGAGCAGCGAGCCATCCGGGGCGATCGCCGGCAGGTCCACGCGCCACGCGGTCGCGACCGAGCCCACCAGCCGTTTTACGGGCAGGTCCACGACCCACGCCGAATCGCCGACCGTCGGGCGTGCCAACAGCCAACGCCCGAGCGGATCGAGACGCATCGTCGCGGCGGGCGTCGGCAGCGCCACGCCGTCGATCTCGGCACGCTCGTAGCGGTCGATCACGGCGAGCCCCGGCTCGGTGCGCCGCGCCACATAGATGCGGTGCCCGGAAGGGGAGAAGACGAGCGCGCGCGGGTGATCGTCGAGCGGCACGAACGCCGCGTCACGTCGCCCGAGCGCGTCCATCAACAGGACGCCGGAATCACTCGCGACGGCGATGAGGTCGCCCCAGCGGGTCGCCGCGACGTCGCCCCCTACCGGGATCGTCCGGCTCGTGGGCGGTTGATCGGCCGCGGCGGTGATGAGCTTCGGCGGATCGACCGCGACGAGGCGCTGGTCGCTGCCGCCGAACAGCTCGCGCGGCACGCCGCCCAAGGGCTGGGGCCAGACGAACCGCACCCGCCGGGCGAGCGAGACGACGCGCCGCTTCGCGTCCACCGTGTACAGCGTGCCGTCGGGGCCGAGGGCCGCCTGCACGATCCCCGTCACTACGGTGTCGACGCGACCGCTCCCGAGATCGAGCGACAGCACGTCCTTCTTGTCGGTCATCACGAACAGGAATTCCGACTCCGGGTCGAGGCCGATGACGTCTGCCACCGCCGGCAGCTTTCCGTGGATCGCGTTGGGGATCTCGACCAGATCCGGGAGGCGGTAGGTCCGCGGCGTGCCGCCGCGCGCCGCGACGCGGATCGCCACCCCGGCGGTGCGCGCGCCACCGCTGGCCGAGTGCGTAACTGATTGTGGCGTCTTTGGTTGGGACGACGGATCTGCGGGCGCTCGGGACCGGCAGCCCCCGAGCGCCAGGCTGGCGAGGACGCAGCACCACCCACGGGTAAGCAAAATGGCCTCGCCGGACAAGATAGACAACCGGCGAGGCCAGCGCAAGTGTTTTAGCGATACGGAGTTAGAACGTTGGGCCGAGGCTCACCGTCCAGTAACTCTTGTTGCGGAGCCGGTCGAGCGGCTTGGTGTAGTCGAACCGCAGTACCACAAACCCCAGGAAATTCACGCGAATCGATCCACCCCAGCTCCGTAGCGGGCTGCGCACGGTCTCCGGGTCGTCCCCCGCGTCGCGCCGCCACTTGACGACCGAGCCCGACTCCCACGCGAGCCCCATGTCGTAGAAGAGCGCTCCCTCGATCGGGGGGAGCCCCACCGGGAGGAATCCCAGGACCACGCTGCGGGTGAGCGGGAACCGCAACTCGACGTTTGCGACACCGATTCTCGACCCGATGAGCTCGTCCAGTTCGGAACAGCCGGTTCGGCCGCTCGTGGTCGTGGTCGAGGTCGCGCACTCGTTGTTGATGAGCGAGCCCGCGGTGTAGCCCCGGATCAGCTCGGTGCTCCCGAGGAATACGGGGAACTGGTCGCCGTCCCGCCCGAAGCGGCCGAAGAACAGCCCGCGGACCGCGAGCGTGAACGGCCGGGCGAAAAAGTAGCGTCGCCAGTCGGCGAGGCCGCCCAGGAAGCGCCAGTCACCGAAGTTCGGGGAGAATTGAACGCGGTAGCGCGAGCCCGCAAACGGGCCGACGTAGCCGAACAGCGCGTTGTCGTGCACCAGCGCGAGCGACGGCGACAGGTAGGTGATCGACGGGTTGCTGATGGTCTGCAGGTCCGACTGCGCGAAGATGAGATTGGTTGACTGCTCCACCAGATACTGCTGCTGGAGCACGGCGTCGGAGATGTTCACGGCGTGCATGCCGAGCTCCACGCGGCTGAACCGGCTGAACGGGTAGTACGCTTGGACAAAGCCGTCCCGGATCACGAAGCGCCGGATGCCCACGGTGAGGAGGGACGTGTCGGGTGCGACGGTCTGAATCGTGGTGGGCTGGTAGAAGTAGTACGGCTCCTGCGTGAAGCCGGTGGCCCAATTCAGCCGGTGCGCCTGGTTGATGTAGGCGGTCAGCACTTGCGCCTCCGACAGACGCCCGTTCACGGCGCCAGCGAACACCAGGGTGTGGTTGCCCAGGAGGTCCGACAGCGAAATGGCCGTGCCGCCGAAGAAGCCTCGCCCGAAGTTGTCGCGCTCGTAGCCCACGGTGGGCCGCGCCACGTAGTCGGGAGTGAACCGCGTGTGGTACGCCTTGAACGTGAACTCGCTCGTATCGGGCAAGGCGGTCGCCGAGTCGAGCAGCGTGCGCACCGTCACCGCGGTCGCGCCGGTTGTGGAGTCGGTCTTCGGCGGGCTGGCGCTCGAAGCGCGGAAGCCGATAGGCGAGCGGTACACGGACGTCGCCGCGCGCGGCTGGTCGGCGGGTGTGGCCGCGCCCGCCGGCGTGCCGGAGCGCGTGGTGTCGCGCCGCGTTGCGGCGAGCAGCGACGTCACCGGCGGGGTCGCGGGCTCCCGGTAGGGCTGGCGCCGGAGCGACCGGGGGTTGTCCACGCCGTACACGTTGTAGTCCCCGTCCTCGTAATAGGCGAAGGCCAGCCGGTCGGCCTGGCGCGCCCACGAGAGCGCGGGCGAGAGCGGTGTGATCCCGGTGACGCTCGTGAAGACGTCGGTCAGCTGGTAGAGGTTGTGGTCGCCGAAGTCGTACAGGTAGATGTTGCTGATCCCGGTTCGGTCCGAGACGAAGGCGATCGACCGCCCGTCGGGCGCCCACACCGGGTTGATGTTCTTGCCGTGCTCCATGTGCGGGAGCACTTCGATCGCCCCGTTGTCGAGGTGGTACAGGCCGATCCGCATGTTCCCGAACCGCAGCTGGCTGAAGTCGGTGCCCGGGCCGCGGTCGGTGGCGAACGCGATGGTCTTGCCGTCCGGGGACCACGCGGGCTGGAGATCGGCGTCCTTGTCGTTGGTGAGGCGGCGCAGGTCGCTGCCGTCGGCGTTGACGACGAACAAATCGGAGAGCCCGCCGTCATATCCCGTGAACACGAGCTGGCTGCCGTCGGGCGACCACGCCGGCGTCGTCAGCCCGTTCAGCGGGATGGGGATGCGGCGCAACTCGCCGCCCTTCTTGACGTCGAGGATCACCAGGTCGTCTTTGTCCTTGTGCTTCGCCGCGATCGCGAAGTAACGCGCATCCGGTGAAAATGATCCCGCCGAGTTGATGAAGCGCAGGCTCTCGTAGTTGTTGCTGAGGGTGGACTTCACGAGTCGACGTTTGACGTGCCCAGTCTCCGCGTCGGCGAGATACAAGTCGACGAAGAACGAGTTGCGCTCGCTGAAATAGGCGATATCCCGGCCGTCCGGCGTGAGTGCCGGCGCGAGATGGAGCGTGCCGTCGGAGCGCTTCTGGTTCAGCACCGGCTGGGCGATGCGGCGGGCGCGATAGTGCTCGGCGAGCTGCGGCAGATACGTCGTCTGCACCGCGTCGCGCCATTCGCTCGACAGGTCGTCCAGCGACAGGCCCAGCGCCCGCTTGAAGGCGGCCTCGACCCCGCCCGCCGTGGAGGCCTGGAGGATCTCCCCGATCACCTCGTCGCCCCACTTCTCGCCGATGTAGGCCCAGAGGGCGTGCCCGAAGCGGTAGGGGAAAATCCGCGGATCGTAGGTGAGCTGCTCGATGGTCGGCAAGTGGCCTTCCAGCGATGCGTCGCGCAGCCACATCGAGGTGTGCGGATCGATCGGGCCGATCGAGAGGTATTCCGCCATCCCCTCCATGAACCACAGCGGTGGGTTCACGTTGATGAGCGTCTGGACCCCGGCACCGATGCGCCCCCGGCTGAACACGTCGTACTGGAACTGGTGCACCATCTCGTGGCCGATCACATGCTCGAGCTCGGCGTAGGAGCCGGTGAAGGGCAGGACCATGCGGTGCTTGAAGAACTCGGTGACGCCGCCTGTGCCCTCACCGATATCGCCGCTGATCGCGTTGGTCTGCTGGAAGTCCGACTGCGAGGCGTACAAGATGATCGGCTTGCGTCCCTGAAACTCGTGGTGCAGGACGCGGGAGAGGCGTGCGTACCACCGCTCCGCCATGCGCGCTGCGTCGAGCGCCGCCGCGCGCTCGGCGGCATAGTAGTAGATCTCGAAGTGATCGGTCTGGATGATCTGGAAGTCGAAGGACCGGTATTGGACCTTGTTCTGCCCGAAGTACTGCGCCGCGGTCGGCGCCGCGCCCGCGAGCGCCAGCGCCGCCACTGCTGCTGCGATCCGTCGCATGGGGATCATCCTTTCAACCCGTCGTCCCGCGTGCCCCCGGCGAGCACCGGAGCATCGCCCCACAGCCGCTCGAGCTGGTAGAATTCCCGCAGCTCAGGGTGGAACACATGCACTACGAAATCCACGTAGTCGAGCAACACCCACCGCCCCTGCGCCAGCCCTTCCACATGATGCGGTGCGAGGCCGCGCGGCGCCAGCGCGGTCACCAAATGGTCCGCCATCCCCCGCACGTGGGCGTCGGACGTCCCGGAAACGATTACGAAGTAGTCGGTGGCGGCGCTGAGTCCCCGCAGGTCCAGTACCAGCGGGTCGACCGCCTTGCGATCGAGCAGCGCCTCGGTGACGAGTTGCAGCGCCGCCCGCACGTGCACGACCGGCCGCTTCGCCGGGCGACCACCGCGGCTCCTGCTAGTCATAGCGCCGCGCTCATCCGTTTGTTCCGTCCTCGACTTGGTAGAACACGCCCCACGCTCCGATCCCCGCATGCGCGGCGATGACTGGCGTGATCGGGCTCACCAGGCACTGCTTGGGCCGGTACCGCGTCACGAGCTCCGCGCGCAGCTGCTCGGCGAACTCGGGGATGTCGGCGTGCGCCACGCCGAGCCGGAGCGACTGTGGGCCACGCGCGAGCACGCGATCCAACCGCTCGAGCACGCGGCGCTCGAGCGCCCGCCTGCCGCGCGCCCGGGCGATGGGGTCGATCGAGCCATCGAGGGATAACGCCATGATGGGCTTTATGTTGAGCCTCGTGCCCAGCCACGCGCGCACCCGGCCCACGCGTCCCGAGCGGACCAAGCGCTCGAAACTGTCGACCGTGAAGAACCCGCCGGACTGATCGCGGACCCGTGCGAGCTCACGCGCGATCGCCGCCGGCGGCTCGCCGGCGGCGGCGAGCTCGAGCCCCCGGAGAACGAGCAGGCCCTCGCCCAGGCTCGCGGACCGGCTGTCCACGACCGTGATGCAGCGGGCGTCAGGGTCGAGCCGGCGGGCTGCCGCCTCGGCGCTCGCGTACGTGCCGGACAGCGCCCGCGCAACCACGACGGCGATCACGTGCTCGCCTGCCCGTGCGGCGTCGCGGAACGCCTCTTCGAACGCCTGCGGGGTGGGCTGGGAGGTGGTGGCGTCCTGACCGGCGCGCAGGCGCTCGAAGAACTCAGGCGGTGTGAGCTCCAGGCGATCGCGGTACACGCGATCGTCGAGGATCAGCTGCGTCGGCACCAAGCCAATGCCCTGCTCGAAGACCACCGCATCGGGGAGGTCGCACGCCGTGTCCGCGACGAACGCGACCGGCCGCTTCGTCAGCAGCTCGCGGCGCTGCGCCCGCATGTCCTCGGCCTTGGTGGACTCCACGGACCCCCAGCTCGCGCCAAGGGCGAACACCGCGTCCGGGGCATCGGTGTGGATGTGCGCCTTGAGGAGATCGCCCGTCTGGAGCACGACGATGGAGCCGCCGAGGCGCCGCAGCGCGTGCCGGGCCGCGACCGTCGCCGGCAGCGAGGGGCTGCGGACCATCACCTCGGTGCAGAACTGGAAGTCCCGTGCGGCCTCAACCTCCGTCTGGGCGGCGGCGTGCGGCACGAGGCGGTCCACCGCGCCTTGCGCGACCTGTCCCTCTTCAATCAGCCGCTTCACCCCGTCGAGGAAGCGCACGAAGCCGAGCGCGCCCGCGTCCAGCACGCCGGCCGCCTTGAGCACGGCGAGCAGCTGCGGCGTGCGCTCGAGCGCCTGCTGGGCGCGCGTTACGAGGCGCCGCATGAACACCGTGAGGTCGGGCTCCTCGCCAGCGCGGGCGGCTTCGTCGGCGGCCTCGCGGGCGACGGTGAGGATGGTGCCCTCCACGGGATCGTCGAGTGACCCCTCCAGGCGGTCGAAGGCCCGGCCGATGGCGCGGGCGAGGTCACGGGCGCTCGCGGTGCGGCGGTCGCCGAGGCCCTCCTCGAGGCCGAGCAGGAACTGGGAGAGCAGCATCCCGGAGTTGCCGCGGGCGCCGCGCACGCTGGCGCCCGCCAGCGTCGCCGTCACATGAGGAAGGGGGGCGTCACCCAGGTCACGCAGGGCCTGCGCCACCGCGCGCAGCGTGAGGCAGAGGTTGGTGCCGGTGTCCCCGTCAGGGACCGGGAAGACGTTCATCCGGTTCAGCTCGTCCCGGCCCGCCGCCACCCAGTCGGCGGCCGCGAGCAGGGCGCGGCGCAGCCGGGGGCCGTCGACGTAGGTGATGCCGGTGCCGCGCGTCACGCCGGAGTCGTTACTCCTTCACCACACTCACCCGGATCTCGGGCCGGACGTCGGGGTGGATCTTGATGCCCACCGGGAAATCGCCCAGCTCGCGAATCGGCTCGGGGAGGTCCACTTTGCGCTTGTCCACGTGGATCCCGAGCTCTTCGAGCTTGCGTTGGACGTCGCCCGCCGTGACCGAGCCGTACAGCTTGTCCTCTTCGCCAACCTTGACCGCGAACGTGAGGTGGACGTCGGCGAGGCGGGCAGCCTCCGTTTCGGCGGCGCTCTTCTCGGCGGCGCGCTGCCGGGCGATGCGCTCCGCCTCGTAGGCGATCTTCTTCTTGTTCGCCTCCGTGGCGGGGTAGGCGAGCCCCTTGGGGAGGAGATAGTTGCGCGCGTAGCCGTCCTTCACCTTGACGACGTCGCCCGCGGCCCCGACATGCTGCACGTCTTCCCGCAAGATGATCTCCATCGCTTCCTCTCGGTGACGGTTCAGGCCGGCGCCTTGAGACGGCGCCGGAACTCGAGCCAGGTGTCGGTGACGCCTAGGGTCGCGAGTCCGGGCACCAGAAACAGCAGCGGCGCGAGCAGCACCGCCGCCACCACGGCCCCGATGACGAGCGCCACCGGCGCGATGCCGAACGCGGCCGAGCACGCGACCACGATCGCGATGCCCCGCACCAGATACAGCCCGCCGAGCGCCACGAGCACGTTCAGCGCCGCCAGCTTGAGCGTCGCCACCACCGGCGTGACCCACAGGGTGAGCGAGACCACCACAGCCCACACCCAGTGGTCGCCGAAGTGGAACTCGCGGAACGGCGCGAGCGGCGGGCCGAGCGGATTTCGCGCGACACGGCGGTGCCACTGCCAGGCGAGGGCGAGCCCGGCGAGCGTTTGGAGCGCCAGAGTCGCGGGCACCGTGTCGCTCACGAACCGCACCACGGGCTCGTATAGCGCGAACGTGCGCGGCTCGATCTGCACCCAGACGCGCATCGCGGCGCTCGCCTGGCGGCGCGCTTCCCAGTGCAGCGCGTCCCAGACGGAGCCGCCCAGGTGCACGCTCGCGAGCGCGACGGCCGCGACGCCCGCGATCAGCCCCGCCCGGATCGCCCGCCGCAGCACGGGCTCCTGGGCGGGGGCGAGCAGCGCGACGGCCACGAACGCGGCGGCGACGAGCACCGTGTAGGCTCGCACGAACCCCGTCAGGAGATCGTTCGCGGGGAGGAGCAAGAGGCCGAGGCTCAACGCGCCGACGCCGGCTGCCGCACCCCACTCCACTGTGGAGCGGGGTCGGGTGGCCAGCAGCAACCCGGCGAGCGGCAGCCCGACCAGGCTGGGCGGTGCCCACGCCGAAAATGCGGCGGTGCCGAGCAGCAGCCGCCAGGGCCCTCCCTCCCCCCCCCGCGTCATGTCAGCCGATGTAGCCCTTGATGTACGGGAGCAACGCGAGCTGGCGCGCGCGCTTGATCGCGGTCGCGAGCTGACGCTGGTGGCGAGCGCACATCCCCGACAACCGGCTCGGCAGGATCTTGCCGCGCTCGGTCAGGAATCGGCCCAAGGTACGGTCATCCTTGTAGTCCAGCACGCGCACGCCGGACTCGCACACCGGACAGGTCTTGGCGGGCCGTCTCATGCTTCATCCTCCTCGAGTTCCTCCACCTCGGGCGCGATCACCGCGGCGGCGGTCGGCGCTGCCTCCGGCTTGGCCGGGAGGCCTTCGGACACGACCACCAGGTACCGCAGCACGCCCTCGTCGAGCTTCACCGCACGCTCGTACTCCGGTAGTAGGTCCGCCGCCGTCTCGAACTGCGCCACGACATAGTGGCCCGAGTCGCGCTTCTTGATCGGAAACGCCAGGGTGCGCTTGCCCCAGTGCGCCACGTTCGTGACGCTCCCCTTGCCGTCCTTGGTCAAGAGGGCGTGGAACTTGTCGAGCCGTTCCGTGATCGCGGGCTCTTCTAGGGCGCTGTCGAAGATGTATACCGTCTCGTACCGACGAGTCATGCCACCTCCCTTTGGTCTAGAGCGACCCGACACTGGTGCGGCGCCGGGTAGGGGATTTGTGGGGCGGAAACATAGGCCGGGGCTGTCGCCGGCGGTAGGGGCTCTGGGTCGTGGGGCGGCGGCGCGCACCGTAATGTGCTCGGGCCTCAAGAGCCCCTAGTGACCTTCCTCACAGACGCGCTCCGCCACGGCCTGCCGCCCTTTTGATGCGAAATTGATGCGTCGTGACTACGGTCACAGGCCGGGGCGCTGCGGCCAAGCATTCGTTGAGTAACAACTTGTCCCCCCCCGGCGTCACAGGGCGGCGGATCATGGCATCGGTCTTGCTCAGCTGTAGGAGTGCAGCAGCAGTTCACCCGGCACCAGATGTCCGGGAGCATCAATGACCGAGGGAAGGCACCATGCAGGCAGTCGGAGGTTCGGTTCTCACGCGCGGAGGGCGTGTCGTCGTGGCGACGGCAGGCCTGATGGTGCTGCTCGCGCTGCAGCCCGAATCGGTACGCCTGGTGGAGCCGGCGGCGGCGGGCCTGGCGCCGAGCGCGACGGCCGTCCGCACCCTCATCATCTCCGAGCAGGCACGTCGCTACCTCGCGCTCCAGTACCGTTCGTTCCCGACCGAGTTCATGGGGTGCATGATCGGTGAGGTGCGCGGCGCGACCGTGATTGTGCAGCGCGTCGCGCCGGCAGACGTCGATCCCCCAAAGTCGACCGCGACGCACGTCGTGCCCAAGCAGACGTGCGAGCAGGCCGGGTGGACGGGCACGGTGGGAATGATCCACAGCCACCCGAGCGGCGAACGCTGCTGGTATTACTTCCCAGGGACCCAGGTCGCGAGCTCCGACGGGCAGTCGTTCCTGCGGCAGCCATACCCCGTCGACGCGATCATGTGCGGCGATGACGTGGTGTGGATCGCACGCAACATGGTGCAACAACAGGTGCCGCTGACCGATCAGAGCAAGCGGGCGAACGTGGCACGCGAGCAGCAGCGCGGCAACCGGGTGCATGCGGGCTCGGCCAGCCGGACGGGGGTCGACGAGTAGCGCCGGCACAACAGACGGGCGGGCGTGTACCATTCAAAGTGAAACGCACGCCCTGGTATCACGCTGCGCTCCTGCTGTTGTCGCTCACCCTCATCGCCGGGCCTCCGGCACTCACGCAAACGCCGCAAGACTCGGCCCGTCTCGCGGGTACAGTGCGTTCATCCATCAATGGCCTACCGATCGCCGACGTGATGATCGCCGTGCGGGGGACTCAGCTCTTCGACGTGAGCGATTCCGCCGGAGCGTTCGCGCTCACGGGCCTCCCCTCCGGTCACCAGATAGTCCGTATCCTGTACCGAGACAGCGTGTCGTACGAGCAGCGGATCGACCTCAAGCGCGGGAAGACGCTGACACTCGCAGTGCTACTCGATATGGACGCCGTCGAGCTGGCGCCGATCGTCGTCGAGGCGCGGAGCAGCCGCGCCGAGCGGAGCCTGGCGGGGTTTTACGACCGCAAGCAGCGGGGGTTCGGCCGCTTTTACACGTTCCGCGACCTGGAGCGCCGTAGAAGCTGGACGCTGCGGTCGTTGCTCGGCGAGGCTGGCGTGCAGATTCGCTGCGGACGGGGGTACTGCCTGCCAATCAGTTGGAGCGGGACCCGCTACTGCGTCATGTCGCTGTTCCTCAACGGGATGCGGCTGTCCCCCGACGACATGGACGTCATCCAGGTCGACGACCTGGCCGGCGTGGAGCTGTACAAGCGTGGGTTCGATGTCCCCATGGAGTTCCGGTATGGCTTCGGGGACAATTGCGGTGCCGTCCTGATGTGGCGCCGGTCCTAGACGTTGAAGCGGAAGAGCAAGATGTCTCCGTCTTGCACCACGTAGTCCCGCCCCTCGGAGCGCACGAGGCCCTGCTCGCGCGCCGCCTTGTAGGATCCCACCCGTACGAACTCCTCGTAGGCCACGGTCTCGGCGCGGATGAAGCCGCGTTGAAAGTCCGAGTGGATCTCCCCCGCGGCGGCGAACGCGGTCCCGCCCCGGTGCATCGTCCAGGCGCGCACCTCGTTCTCGCCCACGGTGAAAAACGTCTGCAGCCCGAGCAGGTGATACCCGGCATGGATCAGGCGGTCGAGCCCGGGCTCCCGGACGCCGGCACTGGCGAGGTATTCGCCCCGCTCCTCACCCGCTAGCTCCGCGAGCTCGGCCTCGAACTTGGCGGAGAACGGAACGATCTCCGCCTCTTCGTGGTGCGACTGCACGGCGGCGCGCAGCCGGTCGATCCACTTTCCGCCGCCCGCCGCGAGATCGTGCTCGTCGACGTTGGCGGCGTAGAGAATCGGCTTCGCGGTGAGCAACCCGAGCTGGCGCAGGAACCGAATGGCGTCTTCGGTCTCGCCCGCCTCGCGGGCCCCGCGGCCGGCGTTGAGCTCCGCCAGCACGCGCTCCAGCACCACGACTTCGAGCTGCGCCTCCTTGTCGCCGGCGCGCGCGGTCTTGCGCGTCTTCTCGAGCCGTCGTTCGACGACGCCCAGGTCGGCGAGCGCGAGCTCGCTCGTGATCACGTCGTGGTCGCGCACCGGGTCCACGGGTCCCATCACATGCACGACGTCGGGGTCCTCGAAACAGCGGATTACGTGCACGATCGCGTCGACTTCGCGAATGTGGGACAGGAACTGGTTTCCCAATCCTTCGCCCTGCGAAGCGCCCCGCACCAGCCCCGCGATGTCCACGAACTCAACGACCGCGGGGACCTTCCGCTTCGGCCGGACGAGCTCGAACAGGCGAGCGAGGCGCGGGTCGGGCACCTCGACCACGCCGACGTTGGGCTCCACCGTGCAGAACGGGTAGTTTTCCGCCGCCGCGGCCTTGGAGGAGGTGAGGGCGTTGAACAACGTCGACTTTCCGACGTTGGGCAAACCGACGATCCCGAGACGGAGCACTTAGCGAACGAGCCAGGGAGCGAGCACCAGGCTCACCACCGACATGAGCTTGATGAGGATGTTCATGGCCGGTCCGGCCGTATCCTTGAACGGATCCCCGACCGTGTCGCCCACGACCGCCGCCTTGTGCGGCTCCGATCCCTTGCCGCCGTGCGCGCCGCCCTCGATGAACTTCTTCGCGTTGTCCCACGCGCCGCCCGCGTTCGCCATGAAGAGCGCGAGCAGGACGCCGGTGAGCGTGGCGCCGGCGAGCATCCCGCCCAGGGCGTAGATGCCGAGCCACTTCCCGACGACGACGGGGGCCACGACGGCGGTGAGCCCCGGAATGATCATCTCGCGCAGCGCCGCGCGCGTCGAGATGTCCACGCAGCGCGCCGAGTCGGGCTGGGCCGTGCCGGCCAGCAGCCCCGGGATCTCGCGGAACTGGCGCCGCACCTCCTGGACCATCCCTTCGGCCGCGCGTCCCACGGCGGTCATCGTCACCGCGGCGATGAAGAACGGGATGCACCCGCCGATGAAAAAGCCGATCACGACCAGCGGGTTCACCAGATCCAGGCCCCCCGCGGGGAGGCGCACCGCGGTGCCGTAGGCGCTGAACAGGCCGAGCGCGGTGAGCGCCGCTGAGCCGATGGCGAACCCCTTGCCCATCGCGGCGGTGGTGTTTCCGAGCGCGTCCAGGCCGTCGGTGATCTTGCGGACCGCGGGGCCGAGGCCGCTCATCTGCGCGATCCCGCCCGCGTTGTCGGCGATGGGACCGTAGGCGTCCACGGACATGGTGATCCCGACGGTGGCGAGCATCCCGACCGCCGAGATCGCGATGCCGTACAGCCCGGCGAACCGGAACGCGACGTAGATCGCGGCGCAGATCATCAGCACGCAAGGCACGGCGCTCTTCATGCCGATGGCGAGGCCGGCGATCAGATTGGTGGCGGCCCCGGTGCGCGAGGCGTCGGCGATGACGCGGATGGGAGCGGCGGACGTGTAGTACTCGGTCAGCAGCCCGATGACGATCCCGGCCACGGTGCCCGAGACGACGGCGTAGAACGAGCCGAGCGCGGGGAGCGGCGAGCGGTTTCCCCCCAGGATGCCCGGGTCGACGGACCGTGTGATCGCGTACGCGGCGACGAGAAACAGTCCTGCGGCGATCAAGCTGCTCCAGCGGAGCGCGCCCTGAGGCGAGCCGCGCTCCAGCAACCGGAGGGCGGCGATGCCGATCACGCTCGCGCCCAGCCCGGCGATGGTGTACAGCAGCGGCAGGCCCACCGCGGCGACGCGGTTTCCGACGAGCTCGCTGGTCGCGCCGATCGCGATGGTGGCGACGATCGCCCCGACGTAGCTCTCGAAGATGTCGGCGCCCATGCCGGCGACGTCCCCCACGTTGTCTCCGACGTTGTCGGCGATGGTCGCGGGGTTGCGGGGATCGTCCTCCGGGATCCCCACCTCGACCTTACCGACGAGATCGGCGCCGACGTCCGCCGCTTTGGTGTAGATCCCGCCGGCGACGCGCGCGAACAACGCGATCGAGGACGCACCCATGGCGAAGCCCGAAATGATCTCGCTGAAGGCGCGCCAGCCGGCGTCGTCCGTCGCGAGGCCGAGCCACAGGCGCATCACGAGGCCGATCCCGGCGAGCCCGAGGCTCGCGACCGCGAGCCCCATCACGGCGCCGCCGGAGAACGCGACGCGCAACGCCTTCGCCTGGCCGCCTGCGCGTGCGGCCTCGGCGGTCCGGACGTTCGCCCGCGTGGCCGCGTGCATGCCGAACAGCCCGGCGAGGATCGAGCAGCAGGCCCCCGCCGTGTAGGCCACGCCGGTCCGCCAGCCGATCGCCCACGCCAGCAGGCTCGCGACGACCGCGATGAACGGCACCAGCGCGCTGTACTCACGTCGCAGGAACGCCATTGCGCCGCGGCGGATGAGGGCGGCGATGTCGCGCATCGCTGGCGAGCCTTCCGGGGCACGGCGGATCGCGGCGTAGATGAGCCAGGCCACCGCGAGGCCCAGCAGCCCGGCAGCGACGCTGGCGAGGGGAAGCACCCCGGTGATGGTCACGTGACGCCCTCCCGCACCCACTGCGTCACCGCGTCCACCATCGGAGGCAAGAGCGCTGCGACCTGCTCGTGCTGCTCGGGGGTAAACGGCGCCAGCACGTACTCGGACCAGTCGCCGACGCCTTCCGGCAGCGGCCCCACGCCGATCCGCAACCGCGCGTACTGGCGCGACTGGAGCGCGGCCTCGATGCTCTTGAGGCCGTTGTGCCCGCCGGCCGATCCTTCGGCCCGCAGGCGGAAGGTGCCGCAGGGAAGCTGGAAGTCGTCCACCAGCACGAGCAGCTCGGTGGCCGGATTGAAGGACGGGTCGGCGCGAAGCGACGCCAGCGCCGCGCCGCTGCGGTTCATGGACGTGGTGGGCTTGAGCACCCGGACGGGCACGCTGTCCACTGATCCTGCGGTGATCCGCGCGCGCTCGCCGCGCCGGAACGGGGGAAAGCCCCAATGGGCGACGAGCGCATCGGCAAGCCAGAAGCCGGCATTGTGGCGCGTCGCGGCGTACTCCGGACCGGGGTTGCCGAGGCCGACGACGGCGCGCAGGGATCAGCTCTCTTTGCCGCCCTTGGGCTTCTCGGCCTTCTCGGGTTTCTCCGGCTTCTCGGCCTTGGCCGGGGCGGCAGGGGCGCCCTTTGCCTCCGGTTTCGCGGCACCTTCGGCCGCGCCCTCGCCCTCCTCCTCCTCGCCCTCGCGCACCTTGCGGATCAGCTCGGGCTCGGCGACTTCGGCCGCGGCCTCAGGCGCGGGGGCCGTCACCTCTTCAGCCCGCGGCGGCACCACCGTGGCGATCGTGAGGTCCGCCAGGGTGAGGATCGTCGCGTTCGGGATGTTCAGCTCCCGCACGTGCAGGGAGTCGCCGATCTTGAGGGCCGTGACGTCGAGCTCCACGCGGTCGGGGATGTTCTCCGGCATCACCTCGATCTCGACCTCGCGCGTCACCTGGTCGAGCACGCCACCGGCGTTGCGCACACCGTCGGGGTTGCCGACCAGGTGCACGGGCACCTTGAGCTTGACCTTCTCCTCGGCGTGGATCTCGTAGAAATCCACGTGGATGATGTCGGGCCGGATGGGGTGGCGCTGGATCTCGCGAATCAGCGTCTTGGTTTTCTTGCCGTCCACCGAAAGCTCGATGATCGTGCTGGCGGGCTCGACTCCCGTGAGCGCCTTCTCGAGCGCCTTCGCCTCCACCTCGAGCGGCTGGGTGTCACGCCCGTGCCCGTAGATCACGGCGGGGACTTTGCCCTGGAAGCGCGCCTGCCGGGCAGCGCCCTTGCCGGTCGTGGTGCGCGGACTCGCCGCGAGAGAAACGATCTGTGCCATTGCCAGTCCTCAGATGTCAGACGTCCGACATCAGTCGAAGAGCGAGCTCACCGACTGGTTCGAGTGCTCGTAACCGATCGCCTTGGCGATCAGTCCCGCGATCGACAGCACCTTCAGCTTCTCGAAGCTCCGCTCCTCGGGGATCCGGATGGTGTTCGTCACCGTCACTTCGTCGATGCACGAGGCCCGCAGCCGCTCGACCGCGGGGCCGGACAGCAGCGCGTGCGTCGCGAACGCGTAGATCTTGCGAGCGCCCAGGCGCTGCAGCGCCACCGCCGCCTCGGTGATCGTCCCCGCCGTGTCGATCATGTCGTCGGGGATGAGGCAGTCTTTGTTCGCGACGTCACCCACGACGTTGACGACCTCGGCCACGTTCGCCGAGGGGCGCCGCTTGTCGATGATGGCGAGCGACGCGTTCAGTCGCTTGGCGAACCCCCGTGCCATCTTCGCGGAGCCGACGTCGGGCGCGACGACCACCGGATCGTACAGGCTCTTCTGGCGGAAATAGCTCACGAATGCCGGTGCGGCGTACAGGTGATCCACCGGGATGTCGAAAAACCCCTGGAGCTGGTGGGAATGAAAGTCCATTCCCAGCACGCGGTCCGCCCCCGCGTGCGTGATCATGTTCGCCATCAGTTTGGCGCTGATTGCGACGCGCGGCTGGTCCTTCCGATCCTGGCGCGCGTAGCCGAAGTATGGCAGCACCGCGGTCGTGCGCGCCGCGCTCGCCCGACGGGCCGCGTCGATCAGGAACAGCAGCTCGATCCAGTTCTCCGCCGGTGGGTTGGTCGGCTGGATGATGAAGACGTCCCGGCCGCGGACGTTCTCATCGATCTTGACGAAGATCTCTCCGTCGGCAAAGCGGCGGATCGTCACCGCGCACAACGGCTGCCCCAAGGTCTGAGCCATCTCCTCGGCGAGCGGCCGGTTGGCCGTCCCGGCGAGGAGCAACAGCTGGCTCCGCGACAGCGTGAGATCCGCCATGTGAGCCCCGCAAAATAGACGGCAAACTGCTGGAAGCCAAGGGGTTGGGGCGCTATTGCTTGGCCGCGGCCGGGGGCGCGAGCGATCGGCTCGCCGGCGTGAGGCCGTCCACGTCCCACGCGTTCATGCGGTACAGCGTGCCCGCGTCGCCGCCTGCAGCCCCGCCCCTGGTGCGCCGGATCCAGAAGGCCCCGGGGATGGAATCGAAGACGAGCGCGACCAGCGTCGTGCCGCGGGCGCCGCGCACACTCAGGCGCCGCGCCGGCCGCAGCGCCCGGGCGGAGTCGGCCTGCGCGGGCGAGGCGAAGCCCGCGGCCGTCACGGCGCGGTACTTCTCGAGCAGCCGGGCGACCGCGCCCGAGTCCGCCGGGGCGCCGTTCAGCTTCCAGGTCGTTCCGACGCGCTGGACCGTGTAGCGGTCCTTCCCGCGCTCGACCTCGATCAGCGCGACGCTGTCCGGCTCGACCGCGGCAATGCGCTTGTCACGCCAGTCGTCCACCGCGCGATCCGCCAGCGACGCCAGCCGGCCACGCCACAGGTATACGTGGCTGTCGCCAGGCCGGCGCACGTAGGCGCTCGCGTACTCCGAGCCCCGGGCTCCGACGATCAGCGCGAGGAGCGGTTTGCCGCCGCGCCTGACGCGGACCCACCGGCCGGTCGCACTGTCGACGTTGAGCCGGTCGAACGACGATGAATCCTGGGCCACGAGCTCCGGCGCCACGCTGTCGCGCAGGGCCAGGAAGAAATCGTTCACGGCGTCGGGCGCGGCGCGGCGGCCATTCGCCGTCCAGCCGGTCGCAGACTTGGCGACGATGATTGAATCCGTTCCCTTGACGACGCTGATCGTGTCCACGTCGCTCTGCGCGAGTGCGGGAACGCTGAGACCGCCGGTGACCGTGTCCGAGCCTCGGGAGAAGAGCTCGGAGCCCCCCCAGAGGAGCAGCACGACGACGAGCGTTAGGGCGATCAACTTCAGGTGTTTCGCGCTCATCCGGCACCCGCCAGCGCCAGCGGCCGGTACGTCTGCCGCGTGATCTGCCGCCGCCGCCACAATCGCACGGCGCCGAACACGATCAGCAGTACGGGTACTCCGATGATGTTGCCGTATTTCACCGCCTGGCGCATGGTGACACTGGTGAAGACCAGGGGCGGGGGCGCACGGTTCTTCGAGCGAATGGCGATCAGCGCCTCGTCCTGCGCGAGCCAGTCCACCGCGTTCTGGACGAAGACGATGTTGTCCGGCGAGTTCTGCGCGTAGCGGTCGCTCGCGAAGTCCGCGCTGCCCACGACCACCACGCGGCCGCGCACAGCGCCGGAGCTGTCGCGCGTCACGGGGTTGACGAGCGCGGCCAGGACCCGGGGGCGCAGGCTGTCGCGCCGGAACTCCCGCGACGGATCGAGGAACGCGGTGGTCTCCTGGACGCCGCCCGCCCGACTCGTGACCAACAGCGGGGTGACGGCGCTCTTCAGCGCCTTGGTCGTGTCGATGCTGCTCGACCAGGGCAGCAGCACCCCGTCGATTTCGGCGTTCACGGGCGAGGCTTTGGTGCTCGCCGCTTGCACCCAGAGGGGGTAGGGCAGGAGCACTTGCCCGAACTGCGTCTGGATCGCGACGCGCGCGTTCGAGGCGAGGTCGTAGACCATGTCGGAGCGGACGGACACGCCGTACGGCTTGAGCAGCTCGTTCCAGCCCACGAGCCGCGAGAACGAGAACGGACCCTGCGGCGAGCGCTCCATGCCGCTGGCCATGAGGAGCAGGCTCCCGCCGCGGTCGAGGAACGCCCTGAACGTGCCGGCCTGCGCGCCGCGCAGCGAGTCGGGCGTTCCGGCAAAGATCAGCACCTTCACGTCGGGCGCGATCGTGCTGTCCGAGAGCGAGACCGAACGGACGGTATAGGTTCGCTCGAGTTGCTGCCGCAGCGCGTCGAAGGACCGCCGCGCCTGCGGCGGCGTCTGCTGCTCGGTGAGCTCGCCGAACCCGATCGCCGGCTTGGCGGTCGTGGTGAGGGAGCGGATGTCGGACGTCAGGCGGTACTCGAGATCGTTCGTTTGCTGGACGAAGGGGATGGTCTTGACGCCGTCGGCGTAGCGCACCGCGACGCCGAGGTAGCCTTCCTTCACCTGCAGCTCGCTCTTGCCGAGCACGTTGAACTGTACCGCCGGAATGCCCAGGGTGCGCGCCTCGCGCAGCGCGGCGCTGTCGGCGGAGGGGTCCTGCACCACGAGCTTTACCCTGCCGCGGCCGGCGGCGCGGTAGTCGCGGAGCAAATCGTCCAGGTCGCGTTTCAGGAACGCCACTTCGGGCGGCAGCGCGCTCGACGCGAACAGCTTGATGGTCACGATATCGGGCAGCGCCCCGAGGATCCGCTTCGTCGCGGGCGCGAGCGTGTACGACCGTCCCGGCGTCAGGTCGAGCCGGCCGCCGATGTGGCGCCCCAGCAGGTTCACGACGATCATCGCCGCCGCGAGCAGCGCCGTCCCGAGTCGCAGGCGCTGCAGCGACGCCCCGCGCGCCGTGAGCTTGCGGCGCATCAGCGCGAAGTAGGCGAGCAGCAGGAAGATGGCGGCGAGCGTCAGGAAGTACACTGCGTCGCGCAGGTCGATCACGCCGCGGTCGATGCCGGTGAAATGCGACAGCACGCCGAGCGACGCGGCGATGGCCCCGAGTCGGGGGGGAAGCCCTACGATCAAGGGATCGAGCCCGACCAGGACCAGCACGAACATCACCGCGACGGCGAGGATGAAGGCGGTGATCTGGTTCGGCGTGACGCTCGAGGCCCAGATGCCCACGGCGCCGAGCCCGGCGATCAGCAGCGCGGCCCCGACGTACTGTGCCACCAGCATCCCGAGCGCGAGATGGGCTCCCAGGGCGAGGCCGATCGGGAGTGTCAGGGTGAGGGCGAGCGCGATGAGGAGGAACAGCACCTGACCGGCGTACTTGCCGAGCAGCAGCTCGAGCTCCGTGATCGGCTGGGCCAGCACGACCTCGAGCGTGCCACTGCGACGGTCCTCGGCGAGGGCGCGCATCGTCACGGCGGGCGCGAGGAACAAGAGGAGCCACGGCAGCAGGTCGAGCATCGGCCGCAGCGACGCCACGCCGTACATCTCGACCTCCCGAAAGAACAGGAAGCCGTTCACGCCGGTGAACACGACCAGCAGGATGTACGCGGTGGGGTGATCGAACAGCGCGCCGAGCTCGCGCCGGGCGATCGTCACGATGGCGTTCATGCGTCGGTCGCGTCGCCGCGCGTGAGCTGGCGGAACAGCTGCTCGAGACTGGCGCGCTCCTCGTGCAGCTCATACAACGTCCAGCCGCGGGACTTGGCGAGGCCGAAGATCTCGGGCCGGAGGTCCGTGCCGCCGTCCGCGGTGAGCGTGACTGCGACCCGACCGTCTGCCGCGCGTCCGGGCTCGACCCGGCGAACGCCGGGCAGCTCGCGGAGTGCCTCGGCGACGCCCGTCCCGGCGGCTTCGACGGCGATCGCCACCGCGCCCTCCGCCTGCTGGATGAGGCGATCCACCGGGCCATCCGCGACGATCTTGCCGCGACTGATGACCAGCAGCCGCGAGCAGGTGTGCTGCACCTCGGACAGGACGTGCGTCGACAGGATCACCGTGCGGTCCCTTCCGAGCGTCCCGATGAGGCGTCGGATCTCGACGCGCTGGTTCGGGTCGAGGCCTTCCGTCGGCTCGTCGAGCACGAGCAGGTCGGGGCGGTGCAGCATCGCTTGTGCCAGCCCCACGCGCTGACGGAATCCCTTCGAGAGTTCTCCGATCGGGCGGTAGTAGACGCTCTCGATCCCGGTGCCGGTGATCGCGGCGTCGAGCGCCTGACGACGCGTGAGCCCCGCGAGCTCACGCAGGTCGGCGATGAACGCGAGGTAGTCGGCCACCAGCATGTCGTCGTACTGGGGGTTGTTCTCGGGCAGGTAGCCGATGCGGCGCTTGGCCTCGCGCGCCGCGTCGGCGAGTGGCACGCCGTCGAGCCGGATCTCGCCCGAGTCCGGCTCGTAGAACTGCGTGATCATCCGCATCGTGGTGGATTTGCCAGCGCCGTTGGGGCCGAGGAACCCGACCACTTGTCCCGGATCGACCGCGAACGACACGCCGTCGACAGCGGTCACGCCGTCGAAACGCTTGGAGACACGGTCTAATGAAAGCAAAGACATGGGGCGAGTGTGTGGAGTACTCGGGGGAAGATGCTAATCAACAACGGCCCGGTTGTTCAAGCCCCCGCCTCCCCCGAGCCGGGCGTTGCAGATCCTTACAGGGATTTCAAAAACGCGATCAGGGCGTTTCGGTCGGTCGGGGGCAGGGTCTTGAAGCGGTCGCGGGCGCCGGACGCCTCGCCGCCGTGTGCCTCGATCGCCTGCCCGAGCGTCGTGTCCCGCCCGTCGTGCAGGAACGCCTTGGCGTCCCGGAGGTCGAGCAGCGGCTCGGTGCGGAACTCGGACGGGGTCGCCAGGCCCAGGCAGACGTCGGCGAGATCGGGGCCCATGTCGTGGAGCAGCAGGTCGGTGTAGGCGGGGAACTCCTTGTTCCGCAGGGCGGGGACCGGGCTGTCACCCGTCCGCAGGGTCGGCACGTGGCAAGCGGCGCACCCGATCTGGGAGAACAGCTCCCGGCCTCGCCGCCCCTCCCGGGCCAGCTTGAGAGGGGTGGGAGGGGCGAGGAAGCGCACGAAGGCGTCTGTGACATCGAGCTGTTCCTGGGCGATCTCGGGCTCGGGGACGGGATCCACGCCGGCGGGGATCGGCTTCCCACCGATCGTCTCCTCGGTCCGCACCGCCGGGTTCGTCACCCCCATCTCGGCGCTGAATGCGCCGGCGTTGAACTCGTCGAGCGCGGGCACGAAGCCCTTGCGGCCGAAGCGGCCCAGCCGACCGTCGGTGAAGCGGTTGGGGCGACCGGAGATGCCGTCGTGGTTCTTGTCATCGGGGTCGGCGTAGGCAAGGATGACCGACTCGGGCACGGCGTCGAGCAGACCGCGGCCGAAGACGACCGGTGTGGTGCGCAGCGCGCGTGCGGTGGCGGACGGTGGGAACGGCTCGGAATCGATCCCGAGCGCTTGCTTGAGCGCGGGGGTCGTGTGGCGCTGGATGACGAACCCCCCTTCCTCGACGAGCGGGTCGCATACGCCGCCCTTGAACGCCGTCGCGTGCAGCTCGACTTCGTCGCCCCGCCCGCCCTTCGCCGGATCTTCGTGGCATTCGCCGCAGCTGGTCGAGTTGAAGAGTGGGCCGAGCCCCTTCTCCGGCATGAAGGTGCTGTCGAAAACCACTTTGCCGTGCGCGAAGCGATCCTGCTCCGCGCGGCTGAGGCCGCGCACCGGGTCGCCAGGTTTGAGTGGCCTCTGGCAGCCGCCCGCGAGCAACAGCAGCGCGGCGGCTGCGCAAGCGCGCGCCGGCGTCACGGCGCGCGCCTCTTCAGCTCGATCTTGTCGGCGACGAGGCCGGTGGCGGTGAGGCGGCAATCGGCGCGCACCACGTCGCCGGGCTGCAGATCGCCCAAGGCGATGGCGGCACCTTCTCCGAGCACGGCGGTCGCGGGCTGCGTGCGCATGTGCACCAGTCGCATGGCCTCCCCGACGCCGATGATGATATCCACGGTGCCGTTCTTCACGGTGTGCACCGTGCCCTGGTAGGTGTACGGCAGCTCGCGCTGCGCGGACAGCGCCGCGGCAGGCGCGAGCAAGACGGCGGCCAGCGCAACCGAACGGGTCACATGTCTCATGCGAGGCTCCCGGGTTTGATAGCCGCCGGATAGTAGGCGCGCCGGGGCCGGCGCGTCAATGGTGCGCCGGCGCTACGGCGCCAGCTTCTCGAGCTGCTCCGCCGCCCGGTTGATCAGGTCCGTCTCGGCGCCGAGCGCGCGGGCAACGCGCGGAATCTGCGCGTCCGCCTCCTTCCAGCTCTTCTGCTCGATCGCCTCGCGCACGCCGGGCAGCGTCTTGACGCCGTACCCTGTGTAGAAGCCGGGCGCGTACACCTGATGGCGGTACCACGGCCGGCGCGGCAGCCCGTCGGTGATCGTGAGCGCGCGCTCGCTCTGCAGCAGCGTCGCGTTCACCGCTTTCACCTCGGGCTTGGCGAGCGCCGCGCCGCCGTTCGCGTCGGCTCTGCCGAGCGCCTTGTCGTAGCGGTCCGCGGCGTGGGTCAGGGCGTCGACCGCGTTGTCGAGCTCGGCGAAATTCAAGTACGGCGGGATCGCTTCCTTCGCCGGCGGCACCAGGGGCTCACGCGGGTCGTTCGTGGCGCCGAACACGCCTTCGTCGATCTGGCGGTTCTGCTCGCGAACCGAGTCTTGCGTGTCCTTCAGCAGCTTCTCGACCTCGCGCGCGTAGCGCCCGACGGTCTCGGCGAGTCCGGTAAAGTCGTACGGGAGCAGATCGGCGTCGGCCAGGCGCATCACCGCCGTCCCCACCGTCTGGGCGAGGGCGCGGCCGTACACGAACGACGTGTCGTCGAAGGTCGTGTACCATTTGAAGTCGTCGTAGATCGAGTGGTAGATCCCGCCGCCGTCCTCGCCGCCGTAGCCCAAGTTGAGCGATGCGATCCCGACGTGCTGCAGGAACGGCGTGTAGTCCGAGCCCGAGCCGAGCGCCCCGATGCGGAGATCGGCGCGGCGGCGCGCTTCATCCCTCGCTTCCGAGGTGCGGGCCGTCGCGATGGCGCGGAGCTGGTTCCGCTTCCACACGGTGAGCTTCGTTTCGGGGTCCTCGATGTCCCGCGTCACGTCGTTGATGAACTTCTCGAGGGTGTGGGAGCCCGCCACGGAGAGGTAGCCCCGGCCGTTGGTGTCGCTGTTCAGGTAGGCGACCGCTTTGTGCGCGAGCTCGTCGGCGTGCGCCTCGACCCACTCGGTCGAGCCGAGCAGCGCGGGCTCCTCACCGTCCCAGGCGGCGTAAACGATTGTGCGGCGCGGCTTCCAGCCCTGCTTCAGGAGCTCGCCGTAGGCGCGCGCCTCCTCGAGCAGCGGCACTTGGCCCGAGATCGGGTCCTCGGCGCCGTTCACCCAGGCGTCGTGGTGGTTGCCGCGGATGATCCACTCGTCCGGGGCGCCCGCGCCCGGAATGCGGGCGATCACGTCGTACAGGGGCTTGAGGCTCCAATCGGACTGGACCCGCAGATGCACCTTCGCCGGCCCGGGCCCGACGTGGTAGGTGATCCCGAGCCCGCCGCGCCACTCGTCGGGAGCCATCGGGCCGGCGAGCGCCGCGAGCAGCGGCTGGGCGTCGCCATAGGAGATCGGTAGGACGGGGATCTTGGTGATCGTCTGAGCGTCGCTGATCGCCAGGCGCTTTGCGTCCTTGGTCGCGCCCACGCCGGGCGTGAGGGGGTCGCCCGGGTACACCGGCATGTCCATCACGCTGCCGCGCTGCACGCCGTCCCGGGGCCGCCACGGCCCGCGGGGATACACGTCGCCCTGAGTGTAGCCGTCGTCCCTGGGGTCCGAGTAGATGAGGCAGCCGATCGCGCCGTGCTCGGCCGCGACCTTGGGCTTGATGCCGCGCCACGACCCGAAATAGCGCGCGATCACGATCGCGCCCTTCACCGAGACCCCCATCCGCTCGAGCCGGTCGTAGTCGGCCGGCACGCCGTAGTTCACATAGACGAGGGGGGCGGTGACGTCGCCGTCCACCGAGTACGCGTTGTAGGTCGGGAGCTGTTCGGCCTGCTGGCTCGACGTCGGGTCGCCCGGCACCGGCGGCTCCTGGAGCTTCGCCACGAACTTGGTCGGCGCCACCAGCTCCACCACGCGCTCTCTGGGCGTGGGAAACAACACGTCGAACGTCTCGATCTGCGCGTCGAGCCCGAAGCTCTTGAACTTCGCGAGGATCCACTCGGCGTTGGCCTTGTCGTAGGGCGAGCCGACGTGGTGCGGTCGCGCCGCGAGGTGACGCATGTACTCACGCAGCGAGTCCGGGCTCGGGATCGCGCGGAACTTGGTCTCCCACTCCCGCTCGGCCTTCGCCGCGTCGGCTGAGTAGCCGCGCAGGTCGCCGGCGGGGGAGGGCGCTGCGGCGAGGACCAGCAGGCCGAGGGCGGATACGGCGATCGGGCTCGCAGTCAAGCGCATGCGATGGACCTCTCGGTGAGGAGTTTCAGGACGAGGACTACAGGTGCGCGGCGCGGCGCCAGTGCTCTGAGATCACCGCGTGTCCGGCGGGGGTGGGATGGACGCCGTCGGCGGCCCAGTACTGCGGCGCTGCGCGTCGCGCCAGGTCATCGAACACGCTTTGCAAGGGAACGAACGCCGCACGCGCGTGCTGCGCTACGCGCTGGGCCGCCGCGCGGCGTTCGTCGAACTCCGGAAACCAACGGTCGTCGACCGCACCACACCGCAGCACGAACGGCTCGAGGACGATCAGTCGCACGTCGGGCAGTGCCCGCCGCGTTTCCTCGAGCAGCGCGGCGTACTGACTCTCGTAGTCCTGGACCGTGCCGGTGTAACCGCGTCCCAGCTTGTGCCAGAAGTCGTTGACGCCCACCAGGATGCTAAGCACGTCCGGCTTGAGCGCCAGCGTGTCGGCGGCCCAGCGCTGCTCCAGGTCGGGGACCTTGTTGCCGCTCACGCCGCGATTGTAGAACCGCAACCCGCGATCGGGGTGCGCCGCGAGCGCCGCCGAGGCGACCAGCAGCGGGTATCCCGCCCCGAGCGCGCGCGGCGCGTTCGCGTCGGCCACGCCGCGATCGCGTCCCCCGTCGGTGATCGAGTCGCCTTGGAACAGCACGACTGTGCCGTCGGCAGGGGGACCGGACGGCCGGTCGGCGGTCGCCGCGGGCAGGAGCGCCGCCCCGGCGAGCGCGCCAGCCGTCGCCACGAAATCACGCCGGCTCAGCTCGTGTGGCACGGTTGCGTCCTCCGAAGCACGGGCGTCAGGGAGGCGTGCGGCTCCCACGCCCCGGGCGGGTCGTTAGAACACGACGCCCGCCGTGAGCGGCATGAACGCAACGCCGCGGGTGTTGTTCAATGCCTGGCCGTAGCGCCACTCTAGCAGAAGGCTGTGCTGCCCCGTACGGATGCGCAAGCCAGCGCCGGTTTGGAGACCGAGCCCCATGCCGCCGCGCGTGACAACCACTGCGCTGCTCTGCTGATCCGGGTTAGTGCCGAGCAGGGACCCGAACACGCCGGCACCGAGCAGGAAGTACGGAGACACTCCAGCCTGCGGGATCAACGATGCGACGAAGTTGCCTGTCAAGCCGAGCGTCCGGTCCGATAACGCGGCGGCGCCGGTGCCGCTTCCCACGCTCGCCACCGAGTTGGGGCGGGAATGCAGGCTGTTGTAAAACAGCTCCGCCCGAAACGCGAAGGCGGCCGACCCGAGCGGCACCTCCGCCATGCCCCGAACGTGAAAGCCCGCGTGATCGGCGCCCGTGACGTTGAACCCGCCCGCGTCCACCAGGGCGCGCGAGTCGCCGCCCCCCACCAAGCTCGTGCCCGCGGCAAGGCCAAAGCGCGCGCGCTGGGCCTGGAGCAGAACCGGGATGCAGGAGGCAACGACGGTGAGTAGTGCTGCGCGACGTAGCATAGGGCCTCCTCAGCGCAAGACTTCAATGATCCCGGGTGCCACTTCTCCGCTCGTCAGACCGCTGGTGGGGGAGCCCACCGAGGCACCCACCGCGGGACCGTATGACAGTACGACTCGTACGCAACACCGAACCGCCGTCGCAGCAAGGGCTCTTCGACCAGGACGACGAACAAGTGGAAGAGCAATCCGACGGCAACGCCATACGCTAACACCACGCCGGAGCGGAACAACAGGGCCCACGCCGCGACGACGAGCAACACGCCCAGGTACATGGGATTCCGGACGCGGCGGTACAGGCCACGCACGACCAGCTGCTTGGGCGGGTCGATGGGCGCTGGGGTTCCGCGGCCCGCAACCGCGAAGTCCCAGAGGCACCAGAAGTAGATACTCAGCCCCAGCACCGCAACCGGCGCGGCGAGAATCAGCCTCGCTGCGTCCAGAGGAAAGATGCCGGCGGTGCGCGTGACGATCCGGTAGGGGACGAAGCAGGCAACCGTGCCCGGCACGAACACCGTAAACAGGAGGTTCTTGAGCAGCAGCAGCATGGTAGACGTCAGCGCGCGTAGTGATCGGCGCCGAGGAAGTGGAGCGAGACGTATGGTTCGTCGCCAACCACCCAACTATCGTGCGGTGTCGCCGGGATGTAGAAGAGCTCCCCGGCCCGAAGCTCGATGACGCGCCCATCGTCGAAGGCGGCGGTGGCGCAGCCGCTCAGCACCAGACCGAGATGCTCCACCGTACAGCGCGTGGCGCCTACCGTGGGGCCGACGTCTACCGACCAGCGCCAGCCGGGCTCGTAGGACGCGCGGCCGAAGGCGCGTCCGGCGATGGTGACGACGTCGAACCGGCCTTTGGGGAAGCGACGGGT
>MNEL01000016.1 GCA_001917665.1 Gemmatimonadetes bacterium 13_1_40CM_69_22
TGCATATGTGGCGTATGTGCGGACGTGCATGGCTCCCTCGCGACAGAACGTGCCCGTAATGTGGATCGGGCAAAAACCGTTCCGACGGCCGAGCGACACTGGCTGGATCACACCGTGCGGCAGAGCCCAAGCGAGGAGGGGGGCGCGCGCAACGCTGTGGCGCGGGGGCAACGGGCTCGAGCCCGTCGGGCTTCCTCCGGTAACGCTATCTCGCAGTGCGGCCCCACACCCAGCCGTCTTTGTGGGTTACCTCAACTCAGGTCCGCCAGGAGAGACTTCTCCAGGCTCCAGGGCCTTTCTTCATGCAAGGCACAGAAGCGAGAGGGCGCATCTTGCCGATGCGCCCCTCGTCTGCGCACTGCCCTTACGGTTTCTCAGTACTCGACATACGCTGGCGCGTTTGCGCGCAGGGATAGCCCGACCGCGCGGCTAATGGCGTCGCGAATCTGTTCCGGTGTTGCGTCCGCTCCGACATCAATGGTCGGCGCTGTTGGCGAGACGGATGCGCGGCCCCCCTCGGCGCACGTCACTTTGATGCTCATCGGCGTGAAGATGTCGAGGGTCAAGAACGCTACCAACTGGTTGACGAAGCTGAGTTGCGTCTCGATCTTCGCCGCGCCGTGGGAGCATTGCGAGGCCGTCGCGACTGTGCTCGGTGGCACGAGCCCGAAAATCCAGCCTGCGGCAAATGACTTTTCGACTACTTGGGCAGAGGGTTTCAGGCCAGTATCCACGGTGGCGTGGTAGCACGCGAGCGCGGAAGCGAAGACGCCGACAAGGCTGAGTCTCAGAAAGCGGGACATTGAGCAACCTCCTTGGAGGGAGAAATGGGGATTAGCCGCCTAGCGGGAAGTCAGCCAGGTTCCGGTGAACCGGTACGTCGTCCCTGAGATCGCGTTTCGGGTAATCTTCGGTTTTCGGGCAAGACTCCATGATAAGGAGTGACCCCCCGGCAGGCAACTTGTCGCGCTCAGCGCAGCCGGCCCAGGCGGTCGGCGGGCCACTCCTGGACGACGATCCGCTGCTCCAGCGGTCGCTTGCCCACGGTCAGGCGCACCACGTATGCGCCGGGCGGCACCCGTCTGAGGTCGTCGCGCGACGTGGGGCCGCCGAGCTCGCGTGGCCGCGGCTTGTCGCGCGTCAGGTCCCAAGTCACGCGCCCGAGGCCCGGATATCCGGGGCCGGTGAGGTGGCGGATCGTGTCGCCCGCCGCGGTGGCGATCACCAGCTTGACGCCCTCGGGCTGCACTTCCTTGAGGTAGTAGGTAATGACCGCGCCGCGCGGCGGGTTCGGCGCGACGAACGGCCGGCTGCCCCAATCGGGGTAGGTGTCGCGCGGGCGGTACTGATAGGCAGTGGGAACTTGAAACAGGTGGACCGCCTCCGCGAGCAGCGTGTCGGTCATCTCCTCGAGCGCTGCGACGTTAGTGATCCAGAGACCGCGACCGTGCGTCGACACGACGAGATCGCGCTGCGCGAACGACATCGCCATGGACTCGACAGGGACAGTGGGGAGGTTCTTGCCGAACCGCCGCCAGCTCTTCCCCCCGTCGAGCGTCACGTACGCCCCCGTCGCCGTGCCGACCCACAGGAGCCGCTGGTTGACGGGATCCTCGAACACCGTGAGGCTCCCCTGATCGGCCGGTAGTGCCTTCCCGATCTCCGTCCAGGTCTTCCCGAAGTCCTCCGTCCGGTACACGTGCGGCCCATAGTCGTCGCGGCTGTGGCAGTCGTACACGAGGTAGGCCCGGCTCTCGACGTGGTAGGACGTCACGATCGCTGCGACCCAGCACGACGTGGGCGCGCCCTTCGGGAAGCTCGCGCTCAGCTCGGCCCACGTCTTGCCGCCGTCGCGCGTCAGCCACACGAGTCCGTCGTCTGACCCCGCCCACACGACGTCTTTGGAGCGCGGGCTCTCGGCGATGGCGAAGACCGCGTGATAGCTCGTGTGCCCCACCTCGGGGCTGGGGTGCTCGCGGCTCGCCCGGGTCATGTCCGGCCCGAGCACCTCCCAGTCGTCGCCACGATGCGTCATGCGAATCAGGTGGTTCGCGCCCACATACAGGACCGTGGGGTCGTGCTGGGACACGAGGATCGGCGTGGTCCAGCCCCAGTTGTAGGGGTAGCCGGAGTCCAGGCCGGCGTCGAGCGCGAGCGGCGTGATGTCGTCGCGCTGCCAGGTCCTCAAGTCGAGCCGCGACACGTGCCCGAACTGCCACCCGGAGTACACGGTGTACGGGTCGTTGGCGGGGATCTGCACCCACATCCCGTCCCCGCCGTTCACCGGATACCAGTCGCCGTCGGTGATGCCCAACGTATCGCGCGTCCGACTCGGCCCGCACCACACGCCGTTGTCCTGGAGGCCACCGCACACCTGATACGGCGTGAGCGAGCTGTCGACGACCACCGTGTAGAACTGCCCGATGGGAATCGCCATGTGCTCCCACGCCTTCCCGCCGTCCCGTGAGACGTACACGCCGCCGTCGTTCCCAATGATGAGATGCTGGGGGTCGCCGCGATCGATCCACAGTGCATGGTAGTCGCCGTGCACGAGATGTAAGGAGTCGGGCGCGAAGCTCTTGCCACCGTCCTTGCTCTCGAGCAGCGCCGGCGAGACGGTCCAGACGTGGTCCGGGTTGGTCGGGTCGATCCAGATATCGTCGTAGTAGTAGTGCGGAATCGCCTGGAGGTCGTTCACCTGGGTCCAGGTCGCGCCGGCATCGCTCGAGCGAAACACGCCGCCGTAGCGCCCCTGGAGCGGGTCGGTGACCCCGCGGTCCACCTGGATCGTGGCGTAGACCACTTTGGGGTCCTTCGCCGACACCGCCAGGCCGATGCGGCCCAGCCGGTCAGTCGGCAGACCATTCTTCAGGGCGGGGTCGGTCAGCTTCGTCCACGACTTGCCACCGTCGGCCGTCTTGTAGATCCCGCTTCCCTTCCCGACGCCCTGCATGTGGCTGCCGCCCCAGCGCAACCGGTGCCACGCGGCGGCGTAGAGCACCTCGGGATTCCCGGGGTCCATCTCGAGATCCACGAAGCCGGTGGTGTCGTTCACGAACAGGATCCGGCTCCATGTCTTGCCGCCGTCGGTCGTCTTGTAGATCCCGCGCTCGGGATTCGTGCCCCAGAGGTGGCCGAGCGCGGCGACGTAGACGATGTCGGGGTTTGTGGGGTGGAGCACGATGCGCCCGATCGAGCGCGTGTCCTTCAAGCCCACGTTCGTCCACTTCTTACCGCCGTCAGCGGACTTGTAGACGCCGTCGCCCCACCACTGCGAGCGCAGGCTGTTCTTCTCACCCGTTCCGACCCACACGATGTTCGTGTCGGAGGGCGCGACGGCGAGGTCGCCGATCGTCTGGACGCCCAATCCTTCCGAGACCGACTGCCAGGTGATCCCGCCGTTGGTGGTCTTCCACACGCCGCCCCCCGCGGCGCCGACGTAGAAGGTGTTCGGGTAACCGGCTGCGTGCGGCACGGCGAGCGCGGTCACCCGCCCGCTGTAGGCTGCGGGCCCGAGGTTGCGGAACGAAAAGCCCTCGAGGAACCGCGTGAGCGAGTCTTTGGCGCCGGCCGCGGTGTCCGGCCGGGCGGCGGTGTCGGCGCGCGCGGCGGCCGCGGGTCGCTTGGTCGGCTTCTGTGCCGCGAGGGATACGGCGCCGAGCAACGCGGCGCAGGCGAGAGCGACGCTGGTGCGATACATGAGACGCATGGGTGATCGGGGCTGGGGACGGCGAGATTCTACGCCGTCCTGGCGGGGAAGGCCACCGGCTCTGGCAGGCCACGGGGGCGCGTCGTACGTTGGGCGGGTCCAGCCGGGGAGCACTGACATGGGCGTCGCGCATGGCTGCGCGGCTGAAGCCGCGGCTCGACAGTGCCGCTGAAGCGGCGTTGCCCGTTTACGGGCATTGCCGAGTCGCGAGTTCACTCGCGGGCCCTCGGACGCGCTCTCCTCGTGGTTTCGGTTCTCAGGGCCTACCCACCCGTCCGCCTGTCCGCCCTACAGTGCCCCGACGGCTCCACCCCGCCCTGCCGAGGGGCTCGCGCTAACCCCGGGCGCAAGCCCGGGGTGACGCCCACTAGCATCGCGGTGCTCTACTTCGACAACCTCTCCCGCGACACCAGCGACGCGTACCTGGCGGACGGGCTCACCGAAGAAATCATCGCCCGCCTCGGGCAACTTGAACGGCTCGCCGTGAAGTCCCGCGCCGCCGTGCAGCGCTTTCGGCGGAGCGGCACGGATCCGCTGGCCGCCGCCCGGGCCCTGCGCGTCGCGCGATTGGTCACCGGTAGCGTGCGGCGCGCGGGGAACCGCCTCCGGGTGACGGTCGAACTGGTGCGGGCGTCGGACGGCGAGCACGTATGGGGCGACCTGTACGACCGCCGGGACGCCGATCTCCTCGCCGTCGAGGAGGACGTCACGCGTGCGGTCGCCGCGGCGATCGGCGGTCGGCTGCTGCCCGCCGAGCGCGCGACCTTGGCGGCTCGGCCGACCGCAAGCCCCGATGCCTACGATCACTTTCTCCGTGGCAATCACTTTCTCACCGCGCGCACCGGGGGCTCCATCGCGCGCGCCATCGACGAATACGAGGCGGCGACCCGACTGGACCCCCAGTTCGCCGACGCCTTCGCGCGCACGGCGTTCGGGTACGGTCTGTTTCTCGAGTGGAGCTGGCCATCCCCCGCCACCCCGCCCGAGTCTCTCCTGGCCCGCGCGGTCGCCGCGGCCGACCGCGCGCTCACACTCCGGCCTGCGTCCTCCGACGCCTGGGTGGCGCGTGGTCAGATCCTCAGCGTTCGCGACGAGAGTTTCCGCAGCCCGCTCCGGGAGGACGCGATCCTCGGGGCATTCGAGCGAGCGACGGCCTTCGATCCGCGCAGCGCCGAGGCATTTCATCAGTACGGAGGACGCCTGCTGTTTCGCGGGAAGGATTCCGCCGCCGTCGCCGCGTTCCAGCACAGCTTGGCTCTCGACCCCGAGCGTCCGCTCACACTGACGGCGCTGGCATTGGAGCGCGTGGTCGCGCGCAGCTATGTCGAGGCCCGTCGCTGGCTGGACAGCGCGCTCACGGTCGATCCGGCGTTCGCCATCGCATACGCCCATCGCGGCATGCTCGCGGTGCAACTCGGTGACCTCGCTCAGGCTCGCACGGACGGAGAGCTGGCGATTCGATTCGGGACGGGGTACCGACTGCCGGGGCTGGCGGTGCTCGTGATGACGGATGCCCGCACCGGGGACTCCCTCGGCGCCCGCGCGCGTTTGCAGGAATTGTTGCAAGCGGTGGTCGACCCGCTGCACCCCTCGCCGCGAGACGCGCGCTACGTCGGGCCGGCACTTCTGGCCACGGTAGGAGAGAATCGGCTACTCGAGTTTCTAGAGCGGGTCGAGCCGCGCCGCGCGACGCTCTGGTTCGACTTGCGCCTGCCGGAATACGACTCGGTTCGAGCCGATCCCCGGTTCCGGCGGCTGGTGGAGGAATCGCGACCGCTCGGAGCGCCGCGATGAAACAAGTCGCGTGGCTCCTGTTGCCGCTGGGTGTCGTGGCATCGGAGACCAGGCTTCACGCGCAATGCCCGGACGGCTCCGCGCCACCGTGCCAGGCGCAGCCCCCGCGCGCACCGGTCCCTGTCCCGAACAGCGTTGCGGTACTGTACTTCGACAATCTCTCCGGGGACACCGCCGATGCGTACCTCGCCGAGGGACTTACCGAAGAGCTCATCGCACACCTAGGGCGAATCGAGCGGCTGGTCGTGAAGTCCCGTAACGCCGTGCGTCGCTACCGGGCCGCTGAGCTCGATCCCGCTCAACTCGGGCGGGCGCTCGGCGTAGCGCACCTGGTGAGCGGCAGCGTGCGGCGCTCCGGCACTCGGCTCCGCGTCAGCGTAGAGCTCGTCCGAGCTACCACGGGCGTGCGTCTCTGGGGCGAGCAGTACGACCGCGCCCAGGCCGACCTGCTCGACCTCCAGGAGGGCATCGCACGCGCCGTGGCTGGTGTCATCGCGGGCCGACTACTGCCTGCTGAGCGGGCGTCTCTCGCAGCTCGCCCGACGCGGAGTCCCGAGGCCTACGACCACTTCGTCAGAGGCAATTACTACCTCGCGCAACGCACCGCACGCTCCACCAACCGGGCGGTGGACCAGTACCGGGCGGCGCTGCGGCTCGACCCGGGCTTCACCCGAGCGCTCGCGCGCATCGCCTATGCCAATGCACAGACGCTCTATTGGGGGTCGTTCGCGGAAGACGCACCGGCCGACAGCGTCCTGGCGCGCGGCTTGGCCGCCGCCGATGGCGCGCTGCGCCAAGACTCCACCTCGTCGGACGCGTGGATGGCGCGCGCGTTCCTGCTCAGCTACCGCTATCCCCGCGCACCCGCCATGGCCCGAGAGGCAATTGAGCGAGCTGTAGCGCTTGATCCTCGGAACGCCGAGGCGCATCACCAATATGGAACGTTCCTCACCAACCTCGGCGAGTACGCCGCCGCGGTCGGCCAGTATCGGCAAGCCCTGACGATCGATCCACAACGGGGAACCACTCTTACCGGCCTCGGAATGGTGAGCCTCAGGAGACGTGAGTATGCGGCGGCACGCGACTGGCTGGATAGCAGCCTGGCGGTAGACCCCGGGTTCTACCCGGGCTACGTGCGGCGAGCGGAGGCTCGCCTGCTGCTCGGCGACACTGCGGCAGCACGCAGCGACGCAGAGACCGCCGCGCGCCTAAGCGCTGGTGACCCGCTGCTCGGCGAAGCCGCCCTGGCGCTGGTCGAGGCACGGGCCGGAGACACCCTCGCCGCCCGTGCGCGGGTGGGCCGGCTGCTCCGAGAGGTCGCGCTCCTCGAGCAACGTGTCCGGGGCGGAGCGGTATTGGCGATGGCGCTGGTTGCGCTGGGCGATCAGCAAGCGGCGCTTGACCTCCTCGAACGACTCCGCCCGCGCGGCACGTGGCTCTGGGACCAGTTGCAATACCCGGAGTTCGATGCCGTGCGCGCGCACCCCCGCTTCCTGCGGCTCATTGAGGAGTCGCGGCCGCCAAGGGCGACGCGATGAATGGGCTGCGTACAGAGGGTGTCCGCGGCTCACGCCTTCGCTCGGCGATGCCCGTAAACGGTTTGCCGCTACTGTGTCGCCACCAGCACCACAATCCCCCACGCCAGCGTCAACAGCGTGACCGGGACCCCGACCCGGGCATACTCCGCGAACCCCAGCCGCACGCCGCGCGTCTCGGCCTTCTCCGCCACGATCAAGTTCGCCATCGAGCCGATGAGCAGCAGGTTGCCCGCGAACGTCGAGCTCATCGCCACCACCCGCCAGAGCAACTCCGCGTGGGGGAGCTGGGGAACCGTGTTGCGCCACAGGATCACGGCAGGGACGTTGGAGATCAGGTTCGACAACATTGCCATCACGGCGCTCACCGCCGTCGCGGCGCGCCACGGGGAGCCGCTTTCGACCACGCCGAGCGCCTGCCGGTCGATCCACGCGACGGCGCCGGTCTGCTCGAAGCCCCGCATCACGACGAACAGCGAGGCGAAGAACAGCAGCAGGTCCCAGTCCACCCGCTCGATCGCGTACGCGGGATCGCGCTGCGCGACGAGGACCATGAGCGCGCCGGCGGCGATCGCGACGAGCGGCAGCGACCCGCCCGCCAGCCACCCCACCACCGCAACCGCGAACATCGCGAGGCCGCGCGTCACGAGCGGCCGATCGAGCGTGACCGGCACCGCCTCGAGCTGCTCCCGGAACGGCTCGCCGAGCTCCCGGCGGTACACCCACCGCAGGTAGCCGTAGGTGATCGCGAGCCCGCCCAACGCGACGGGCAGCATGTGGAAGAGGAAGCCGCCGAACGTCGCCCGGCTCCAGATCCCGACCAGCATGTTCTGCGGGTTCCCAGTGACCGACAGCACCGAGCCGACGTTCGCGCCCATCGCGAGCCCGATCAAGTACGCATTCGGCCGCAGCCGCAGCGGCCCGAGCGCCGCCAGCAGCACCGGGGTCACGACCAGGCAGATCGTGTCGTTCACGAAGAACGCGGACAGGAGGCCGCCGCCCACCACGACGCCGAGCAGCAGGCGCTCGGGCGTGCGCGCCCGCTGCAACACCCACTCCGCCGCCCATTCGAAGAACTTCCCGACCTCCAGGTAGCCGACGATGAGCATCATCCCCAGCAGGAAGACGAGCACGTCGAAATCGACGGCGGCGTACGCGTCCGGGAGGGAGAGGACGCCGAACACGACCATCGCGACGGCGCCCACCAGGCTCGCGGCCGGCCGGTTCAGGTGCACGAACGGCAGCCGCTGGACGGCGATGAGGAGATATGTGAGGGCGAAGATGAGGAGGCCGACGGTCATGGGAACGCGGAACGTGGAACGCGGAACGCGGAAACCCGAACGCGGAACGCGGAAGTCGGAACGCGGAACATTGGCGGAGGCTCCGTGCCGCACGGCCCCTCACTTTTGTTCCGCCTTCCGCGTTCCCAGTTCCGCGTTCCTAGATCTCCCAATTCGAGAACAGGACACCGTCGGCGGGATGTGCCTCCGGGTAGCCCTCGTACGTCATACGCAGATCCGTCCAGCGGACGCGGTAGCCGCGCGCGACGAGACGGCGGAACGCCTCCTCGTAGCGCGTCTGGCAGCGGATCGCCACGCGCCGGATGCCGAGCCGCGCCGCGGCGGCCTCCGTCCCCGCGATGGCGGCGTCGAACGCGGGGAGGTCGCGGGCGGCGAGCTTGAGCACGCGCACCTCGTCCTTGGGCCGGCCCTCGGCGAGCGGCGCGGCGTGCCAGAGGACGACGGCGTTCAGGTCGTCGTCACCGTCCAGCAGCGACGCGTCACCCAGCCCGAGGTCGGCGGTGAGCAGCAGCTCGCGGGTGAAGTCGTACCCGGCCGCCAGCTCGTGCGCGAGCCGGCGCGCCGCGGCCAGGGCCTGGTCCGCCGCGCTCCCCTTGCGCTGCGACAGCAGCGTGGGAGGCGGGTGGCCGCGCGTCGCGATGTCGTTCGTCAGCGTGACGGTGAGGTGCGCCGGCGTAAAGCCGAGCCGCGCGTAGAACCCGATGTTCTCGACGGTGCGCGGCATGGTCTCGAGCCCGAGCGTGGCGACGTCCTGCTCGAGCAGCCAGTCGATCGCGGTGCGGACGATGGTCTTGCCGACCCCGGCACCCTGGCGATCGGGTCGCACGGCGAGGGGGCCCATCCAGCCCTCGGTCCCAGAGCGGTGCGCGATATTGAAGGCCGCGATCTGCCCGGAGTCGTCGCGCCACAGCAACGCGCCGGCGCCGGCGTCGAGCAGCGCGTAGCGCCAGACCTGGGGGTTCAGGTGCGGCACCCGCACCCCCACCAGTCCGTCCCGGCGGTACCGGTCGGTGAACGCTTCGGCGAACACGCGGTTCAATCCCGCTACGTCGCGCTCGCTCGCCGGCTCGGGGCCGGACAGCTGCTGCTCAGGCAGCCACGCCCGCATCGGCGGCTCCCAGCGTTGCCGTTTCGTCGCGCACGACGCTCGTGCCCCGCGCGGCGTCGTAGTCGACCCGGATCACCCGGTCCAGTCCCTCGCGCACCTGCTCAATGTGGGTGATCAGCACGACCTGGGGGAAGCGATCCGCGAGCCGTCGTAGCAAGCCGATGACGTGCTGGCGGCGGCTCTCGTCGAGCGAGCCGAAGATCTCGTCCAGCACGAGCAACGTCAGGGGCTGCCCGGCACGCTCGGCGATCATCTGCGAGATCGCGAGGCGCAGTACCAGGTTCGCCACGTCCTCCTCGCCGCCGGAGATCACGGGCTTCGGCACGCCGTCGTCGAGGACGGTGACGGCGTAGTCGTCGTTCAGATCCACGGCTTCGTAGCGCCCGTCGGTCAGGTCGGCGAGGAAGCCCGAGGCAAGCTCCGCGATCTCCGGTCGCATGGCGGCGTTCAGGTCCGCCCGCAGATCGCCGAAGGCGCGGTCCAGCTCGTGGTGGAGCCGCAGCCGCAGCTTGAGCTCGGCGATCTGGCGCTCCCGCGTCGCTCGCTCCGCCTCACGCCGCTCCACCTCGCGGATGCCCGCTTCGGCGGCCGTCAGCTCGCCGCGGGTCTCGGCGACGGCCAGCTCCGCCTCCCGCAGTGCCCGCGCCGCGCGATCATGCCGCTCGCGCGCGGCCGCGAACGCCGGCTCGGAAAACCGCTCCGCCGCCACCGCTGCGGCGAGCTCGCGCGCGCGCCGCTCGTGCACGGACAGGGCTTGCTCGGCGAGCTCGGCCTCCTTGACCAGGATCTCCGCGCGCTTCGCCCGCTCGGCGAGCTTCGCCGCCTCCAGCGCCACGGGCTCGAGCTTGGTGAGCTCGGCCCGGACCGCGTCGTGCCGCTGCGGGTCGTAGCCCGTGGGCCGGGCCCGGATCATCCCGTCCAGCACGCGGGCCCGGGTCTCCAGCCCGCGGCGCTGCGCCACCGCCCGCTCGCGCTCCTCCAGCTGGGCGCGCAGCTCTCCGGCGCGCTCGCTCGCGCGGCGGCTCTCGACCAGCAGCGCCTCGCGCGCCGCCTCCACTGTGGTCACCGCCTCGGGCGGCTGGGCCAGCTGCTCGAGCCGTTGCCGGAAGTACTTGCCGTCGTCCACGATCGCCTGCATCTGGCGGTCGAGGACGCCCAGCACCTCGGCGTACTCGGCCCCGAGCGGCCGCCGGCACGTCGGGCACGTCCCCTCGGGCCCGAGCCGTTCGATCTTGTCCCGCTGCTCCTTCACCTCGTCGTACTGCTTCAGCAGGTCCGCGCGGCGCGTGGTGGCGTACTCCTTCTCCCGCACCCACGCCGCCCGCTGCTCCTCGGCGGTGCGCTCGGCGACCTCGAGCCGCTCGGCGAGCGCGCGCGCCTCGCGCTCCACCCCGGCGAGCGCGTCCCCGGCCAGCGCCAGCTCGGCGATGCGGTGGTCGAGCACCACGATGGTCCGCATCAGCTCCGCCAGCTGCCCTTCGTCGGCCCGGCGGGCCGTCTCCTCCTTCTGCAAGTGCTCGAGCGCCGCCTGCTCGCGCTTCAGCCGCTCGATCGGCTCGAGCTCCGCGCGCAGCCCGTCGAGCTGGTCCCGGGCCTTGAGCGCTTCCGCCATCTCGCGGTCGAGTCGCTCGCACTCCTGCTTCGCGACCGTCACCCCCTGCTCGGCCATCCGCCGGTCGCCGTCGAGCGAGTGGACCCGCTTCTCCTTCTCCACCCATTCCTGCCAGCGCGGCTCCTCGCGGACGTCCACCTCCTGCGCCCGCGTGCGGGCCGCCTGTGCCGCCGCGGCCGCCCGGCGCGCCTGCTCGAGTCGCGCCGCCGCGGTGGCTCGCTCGCGCTCGAGCACCGCCTGCTCGGGCAACCCCACTTCGCGGCCGTGCAGCTCCGCCGCCAGTGCGTTCCGCTGCTCGCGGATCCGCTCCTGGGCGATGCTCAGCTGCTCATACCGCAGTACGCGCGACAGGAAGGCGGCGCGCTCGGGGCGGGTCAGCTTCGCCATCACGGCCAGGTCCTTCTGTCCGGTGAAGTACGTGTTGAAGAACTCGTCGTGCGTCATCCCGAGCCCGCGCTCGAGCTTCGCCGTCACTTCGGTGAGCGAGTTCGCGATGAGCTGCCCGTCCTGGTAGAGCTCGGCGTTGTGCAGGCCGCGGACCACCTTGTACTCGTGCGCCCCGACCCCGAATTCCATCTCCACGCGGACGCTCGAGCGCGCCTTGGCGCGCAGGTTGCGGATCGAGTCCTTGTCGCCGCGCGCGGCGACGTTGCCGTAGATCGCCCACGCGATCGCTTCGAGCAGTGTCGTCTTCCCCGAGCCGTTCGGCCCGATGATCCCCGTGATCCCAGGCCCGAGCACCAGGTCGGTGTCGGCGTGCTGGCGGAAGTTCAACAGCCGCAGCCGGTGGAGGCGCATCAGCCCCGCTCCCCCACGTCCCGTCCCACCCGCTCGAGGTACTCGACGCCCAGCCGCACGAATTCGTCGCGGTCCAGATCGGCGTCGAGCGGCCGCCGGCCCAGGAACTCACGCAGCGTGTCGGGGAGGGTGTGCCGGCGGCCCGGCGCGCCGGCGCCGATCACGCGCTGCTCCTCCGGCCGCCGCAGATCGAGGTGAAAGCTGAGCGCCCGCGCCTTGCACTGGCGGATCGCGGAGTGGTCCAGATCACGCGCGGTCGCGCGCGCGACGTTCCACACGAGCAGCCGCACCACCTGGTCGTCGATCGGCGGCTGCGCGGCCCCCACTGCCGCTGCGATGTGCTGGTCCAGCTGCTTGGCCGAGAGCCCATTGCCATCGATCGCCGGCAGCTCGTAGTGCCGACGGGCCGGCACAATCGGACGGAAGCTGACGTGTGCGCCTGGCAGCTCGACCAGCAAGTAGCCCTTCCCGCGCCGTCCCTGCTCTTCCTCGTCCTGCAGCTGCCCCCACGGATTCGGGGTCACGTACTCGAGGCTGCCGGCGTACCACGCGTTGGCTGCGACCGGTTGCGCCACGTGGTAGTGCCCCAGCGCGACGTAGTCCCACTGGGCCGGGGCGAGATCGTGCTGATTGAGCAGGGCGCCGCCGTATTCCGCGGTGCCGCGCTGCTCGCCCAGACCGGGCAGCTGCCCGTGCAGGAGCAGCACGTTGCACGTCGTGCCGCGCTGCGGCCGGAGCGCCGGGCGCTCGGGCTGGGCCACCGCCTGGTGCGGTGCGGCGAAGACGGAGCAGTCCAGCTTGGAGAACGTCAGGTAGCGCGCTTGATCGACCACGACGTCGACGCCGAGCGCCTCATACAAGCGGAGGATCGTCCCGGTCTCCACGGACCGCGGCGTGTCGTGCTCTCCGGCGATCATCACGACCGGCGCGTCCGGCAGGCCCGTGCGCAACCGGTGCAGCTGCTGGAACAGGAACAGGATCGCAGGATTGGTGGGCCGGACGGAATGGAAGACGTCGCCCGCCAGTACGATGAGGTCGGGCCGCTGGACCAGGAGGTCGTCCACGGCACGGCGGAACGCCTCGGCCACGTCCGCCTCGCGCTGATTCCCGCCCCGGGGCGTCTGCCGGTCGTACTGGCGGAAGCCGAGGTGGAGATCGGCGAGGTGAGCGAGCTTCACGCGCTCAGTTGGTGCCCGTGAGCTGCAGCGATGTCTGTTGCTCCATGGCGATGGTCATGCCTGCCGATCCGCTCTGCGGGTCGTGCACCGCGATCCGCATCGTGCCGCCCATGCTGTAGCGCACGGGCACGCTCCTGGCGAGGGAGAAGACCTGCTCGCCCGCAATCGCCCCGGTGAGCTTCACCGTGGCCGTCCGACCCTGCTGGGTGATCGTGAACGGATCTCCCGGGAAGGTCGTCTCGACCGTGAGCAGGATGGACGTGTCGGCGCCCGCGACCTGGATCTCTTTCAGCGTGAGCGTGGTGCGCGCCTTGAGGGGCGCGCTCGCCCCCAACCGTGCGGCGATCGGCAGCTCGGTTTCGGAGCTCCACGAGTCGCCCACTCCCACCGGCCCCTCGGGAAGCGGGACGGTCATCCCCCTGACACTGTTCCCCATCTGCTCGGCGACTGGGGACGGCTGGCCCTCGATCCCGCTGAAGCTCGCGCTCACGACGTGCATGCGGTCGTCATAGACGACTTTGCTGGTCAGCCCGCGCATCCGGTCGAGCGCCGGCGCCATACCGGCCGGCACCATCGTGGTCGAGTCGTAGGTGACCGTGACACCGATACCGCCGGTGGTGGGGCCTGTGACCGCCTGCGAGTAATAGATGTGCAGCGTGACGTCCTGTCCGGGGAGCTGCGCCATCGGGCCGCCTTCCATTTTCACGGAATTCTGCTGCTGGAGCGCGTAGTGATACGTGGCGCCCGTGGGCGGGTGGTAGCGAAGCGAGACCTTCGGCCCGCGCGCGCTGCGGCAGCCGCCGACCACGACCACCGCCGTGGCGGCGACGGCGAGACGACGGGCGGTGCTCATGTCGCGGCTCCCATCAATTCAGTATGGCTCTTCAGAGATCGGATTGAGCGGCGGCACCGCCTCCCGGGCGGGCGCCGCAGCGGGCGCGACCCGTACGCCCAGCATGCGGCGGAAACACGCGAGCGCGTCGTCGGGGCGCGTCCGGCGGACCGCCGCGAGCGCGCGGCGCACGTCATCCGGGCGCCGCTCGGCGATCAAGTCCTTCACCTGGTTCGGCCGGATGCGCCGGTCGAGCCGCACCAGCTGGCGCACGACGGCCTCCTCGAACGGCAGGTCGGCACTGGGCGGGAACCGCTCGACGCCGTCCCGGCCGCGGAGCACCGCGGGTCGGGGGAACCGGACGAAGATCGGCTGCGTGAAGTGCGGGTGGCGCAGCATCAGCTCCCCGATCGGCAGCGTGGCGAGCTTGATCTTGATTGCCGGCGACAGCACGTGGTAGCCGGGCGTCGCGAGCTCGTCGGCGTCCATTCGCCCGAACAGCGTCGTGCCCGCGTTCCCGACCACCCGCCGGTGCACCTGCGAGCGGAACTGCTCGGCGCCGAACAGCACGAGACCAAGGTAACGTCCCCGCTCGGAGATATCGAGCAGCATTTTGCGCACGTACGTCTCCGGCCCGTCGCCCGGCGCGTACTTGTTGAGCTCGTCCACGAACACCACCACGGCCTCGACGCCCAGATCGCGCCGCTCCAGGTGCTCGCGCAGTTTGGAGACGGCGCGCGCGAAGACGAGGTCCTGGCCGAGGGGATCCACGTTCGCGACGTCCACGACGTACACGGTCCGGTCCTCGAACCGCCCCCACGGGAGGTCGTTCGACGGGCCGTCGTCGGTGACGAGACCCTTGCAGCGGGTGGAGATGTTGGACAGCCGGTTGCGGACCTTGCGAATGGTGGCGATGTGATGCGTGCGCCACATGTCGCTCCGCCCGGAGAGCTCGAGCCCGTCGAAAATCGCCCGGAACAGCCCGTCCAGGTCGGCGAACGACTGCACCCGGTGGCTCCCGCCGAAGCCGTCGTCGAACTCCTTGTTGAGCACACGGTCGGAGAGGAAGTCGATGAATGCGTCGGCTTTGGCGTCGATGTCGTCGCGGTTCAAGAGCACCTCCGCGAAGTCGAGCACCTCGGCGAGCCCCCACACGAGGGGCTCGACGTCCCCCACGAGATCGGGGTGGGTCCGGAGCGTGTTGAGGTTCACCCCGTCGGCCTTGCAGGGCGCGTAATAACGGACGCGCGCGAACGGCTGCGGCGTGAGCCCGAGGCGCTCGTAGCGGCGGCGATCCGCGTCGTCGAGCGGGCCGGGGCGATCGAGGAAGCAGAGGTCCGGCCCTTTCACGTTGAAGCACAGGGCGGCGATCCGGCCCTTGTGCGCCGGGAAGTGCTGAAAGATGGACGCGAGCAGGAACTCGACCGCGCTCGTCTTGGTCGCGAGCCCCGAAACACCGGAGATGTTGAGGTGCGCGGCTTCGGGGCCGAGCAGGAAGTCGGCGTCGAGATAGACCGGCGCCTCGAGGCCCGCTGCCGTGTAGAGGCCGACGGGGATCCCCGTCGGCTGCGCGCCGGCCACGTAGGCATCCATGCGCAGCGCCTGCGCCACGTCGGCGTCGCTCGCGACGTATACGGCGCCGAGCGGCACGGGTTGGAGCGGCTCCTCCGGGTGTTGCCGCAGCACCGCCGCGGTCCACAAGCGGATCTCCTGGCGGACCGTGGGACTCTCCGCCGCCTTCGCCGGGTCTCCCTCGGCGCCCACCACGTCGTGCAGCGGAGTCGCCAGGTCGGAGTACGCAAATCCATCCGTCACCACGCCGAACACGATGCGTCCGGGCCCCTGATCCCCGACCCTGGGCCCTTCGACTTTGACGATCGCCCCGATGCCGATGGTGGTCTCGTTCGCGGTCCAGAAGTGGAATTGGTGCGGCGTCGCGGGCTTGAGCTCGGTGGCGACGACACGGCCGATGGGTGTGGGCTCCCGATGCTGGATCACGATCCCGTTCTCGGGAGGCGGGATCCGGGAGGCGACAGCAGGTCCCGCGGCGCGCGGCTCCGTAGATAGGTCTCCACGTCATGTATAGGATACAACAGGCGGTCCCAGCGTGCGTCGGGCGTCGAGAGCGGGGACCGCTCGCGCTCGAGCCACGCCGACAGGGCAGAGGCGCGGGCGAGCGTGTCGGGGTGCGCGCGCGCTTCGACCCGCACGAGGCCGTACAGCAGGTCGTTGCCTTCCCAGGGCCAGAACCGGAGGTACCAGGAATAGATCGCGCGCCGCGCCCCGCGACTCCGCGGCTCGAACACGCTGGTGCGGTGTCCCGCCGGCAGCGTGAGCGCCCGCTCCAGCTCGGCACCCTCGAAATACTGCGCACCGTGACTCTTGATGACGCCCACGGCGCGGGGATGCGCGGAGAGCGCGACCGAATCGGACAGCACGCCGTCGACGACGAGCCACTCGTCCGGGCCGAGCCCCGCCAGGCAGCGCTCCGCCAGCGCGCGCTCGAGCGCCAGGCGGGCCCGCTCCAGCTCCCGCCGCGCCGCCTGGATCGCCCGGGCGGGCTGGCCGGCATCCTCGGCGGCGAACTCGACTACGTCGACGCCGCACGTCTCGAGCGCCCGGCGCACCGGCGCCGCGAGCGATGCGAGCCGGGTGACGGCGAGCTCGCGCGACAGCTCGGATCCGGTGCGGAGCCGCCGGTCGGGCCCGCGGCGGCGCACGGCCGCGGCCACGTAGCCGCGCACGATGGGAGTCACGCCGCCGTAGCCCACCACCCGCCACTGCTCGATCCCGTCGAGGAACCCTACCGCGCCGGGCGAAAGCGGCCGCGCGTCGGCGACCGAGCGCGTCCGGAGCTCCGCATCCTCGACCAAGTCGGCGCCCGTGAACTCCTCGAGGTCGGTTCGCCCCGCGCTCGCGTCCGGCACATAGGAGGCGGGCACCGCGCCGGCCGCCAGGATCGCGTCGACCCAGGAGCCGGCCACGTTACCGCGTCCGCAGGGCCCAGCCGAGATACGTCACGGTGAGGTCGTCGATGAGTATGCGACGGCCGCTGCCGTCGCCCGCGCGCGCGATCCCCTTCATCTCCTGCACGACCATGCCGTTCCGCGCCAGTCCCTCGGTCAGCTCGTCCGGCGTGATGAACCGGGTGAAATCGTGGAATCCCTCGGGCATGGTGTGCTCCACGTACTCCTCCGCCCAGATGAGCTGCAGAAACGCGGCGATGGTGCGGTTGTGGGTGAGGAACCCCAGGCCGCCGCCTGGTGCGAGCACCGCCGCGATCCCCGCCAGCGTGCGGCCGAGGTGGTCCACGTGCTCCAAAACGTCGACAGCAAAAACGAGATCGAAGAGTTCAGTGAAGTTGCAAGACGCCAAGTTTTCAGCCGCCGCCACACGATAGTCGACGGAGAGGCCGGAGCGTGCCGCGTGCTGGCGCGCCGCTGCGAGCGACTTCTCGGACGGGTCGACGCCCGTCACCACGGCGCCTTCAGCCGCCAGCGACTCGGCGAGGATCCCGCCGCCGCAGCCGACGTCGAGGGCGTGCTTGCCCCCGAAGCCCCCGAACACGCGGCGAAAATACTCCACCCGCGCCGCGTTGAGCTGGTGCAGCCCCACGAACGGGCCCGCATCGCTCCACCAGACGTCGGGCAGCCGCTCGACGAGTCGCTCGTACTTCTCGGGCTCCGGCAGCCCGCCGACCCGCGGCAGGGGATCGCTCATCCAGGGACTCTTACCCCGATCACGAGCCCATCGCGGATCGGCACCACGGCGGAGACGACCCGGGGATCGGTCGCGGCCAGCCGGTTAAACGCCCGCACCCCCTCGGTCCCGGGAGAATGATCCGCCTCGTCGACCACCGAACCGTGAAAGAACGCGTTGTCGCACAGCAGCAGCCCGCCGGTGCGCAGCAGTCGTACGCTCCAATCGAAGTATTGCGCCAACGGCTCCTTGTCGGCATCGACGAACACGGCGTCGAACCCCGGGGCGAGCGTGGGCAGCACGGCGAGCGCGCCGCCCTCGATCAGCTGCACTCGCTCGGCCAGGCCGGCCTCCGCAAAGGCGCGCCGGGCGAGCGCGGCGTGACGGGGATCCTTCTCGATCGTGGTGAGCCGCCCGTGGGACGGCAGGGCACGTGCGAGCCACACCGCCGAATAGCCCGCGAGGGCGCCGATTTCGAGCACGCGGACGGCCTGCACGGCGCGCAGCAGCACGTGCAGCAGCTTCCCCTCGTCCGGGGAGATCGCGATCGGCGGCAGCTGGAGCGCTTCGTGCCGCGCTCTGATGGCGGCCAGGATCGAATCTTCACGGGCGAACAGCTCGGTGGCGTAGCGCTCGAGCCGCTCGTCCACGATCAGGCGGTCGCCTCGACGTTGGGGAACGGCGGGACGTCCAGGAACCAGAGCCCCACGAGGCGCGACTGCTTGTCGACCTCCACTAGCAGCCGGTCCGCGACGCGCACCACGGTCGTGGCACGCGTGCGCCCGACGCGCAGGTGGAAGACCGACTCCTGCTGATTCTTCTCCACTGTGAGCGCCGTGTCGACCTCGACCGCCGCGACGCCCGGCTGCGACTTCCGGCTCGGGAAGGTGACGCTGCCCTCCTTGCTGGGCTCCGGGATCGTCAGGGTATCTACGGTGCGGATGTCCTCGGGCCACGTTACCACGTCGACACCGCGCAGGCACCCGCCCGCGACGTCGATGACGACGAAGGAGCCGTCGCTCCCTTCCAGGTCCACCGTGCCGTTCAACCCGCTCGTCTTGCCGCCTCCTTTACAGGCGACGGAAAGGATATCGGTCTCGGGGTCCCAGTGGTAGGTGGCCTTGGGAAGCTTGCCGTCCAGTGGCTCGATGCGCGTCTCGAAGTTCATCCGGAACGACACCTTCCACGGATTCGGGAGGGCGGATAATATAGGCCGCACTCCGGGGAGGGGCCAGCACGATGGAGCGGCGGGAGTTTTTGACGGTGGCGGGGGCGGTGGCAGCGGGTTTGTCAACGCGGAACGCGGAAGTCGGAACGCGGAACGGGATGCTCGGGCGCCTGTTCCGCGTTCCGCGTTCTTCGCCCGCCGCGTCGAGCGCGCCCAGGTCGAGCTCAAAAGCCGCAAGCTCGACTGCTTGATCGCCACGCCCAGCACCAACTACGAGTACTTCACCGGGTACAACCCCGGCCGCAGCGAGCGGCTCATCGCGGTCGTCCTCCCCGCGACCGGGAAGCCGGTCGTCGTGTGCCCCGCGTTCGAGGTCGAGCGCATCATGCAGCACAGCGCCCTCACGGACGCCCGCGGCTGGGAGGAGCAGGAAAACCCGTACAAGCTGGTCCGCAGCGTGGTGCGCGAGCTAAAGCCGCACGGCACCGGCGTGATCGCTCTCGAGTCCACCACCAGCTACGACGTCTATCTGGCGCTGGCGGACCAGCTGTCGGGCTGGAAGGTCGTGGACGGAGCCCCGGTGACCGAACGGCTGCGGATCGTCAAGGCGCCCGAGGAGCTCGCGCTGATCCGTCGCGCCATCGAGATCACCGAAGCGGCGATCGCCGCCACGTTCGCCCAGCTCGCCGCCCAGGTGACCGAGCGCGACGTGGCGCAGCTCTTGTCGCGTGAGATGCAACAGCGCGGCGCGCCGGGCGGCGGGCTCGTGCAGTTCGGGTCCTCGAGCGCGCTGCCGCACCGCGGCCCGGCGGGGCCGCAGCTGGAGCGCGAGACCGTAGTGCTGATCGACGCGGGCTGCCGCGTCGCGGGGTACGACTCAGACATCACGCGCACCACCTGGTTCGGCGACAGCCCAGCGGACGAATTCCGGAAGGTTTTCAATCTCGTCCACGACGCCCAGACCGCCGCCATGCGGCTCGGCAAGCCGCTCTATACGCAGTGCCAGGAGATGGACCGTGCCGCGCGCACGGCGATCCGCGACGGCGGCTACGGCCCCTTCTTCACGCACCGCCTCGGCCATGGCCTCGGCATGGACGGCCACGAGCCGCCCTACCTCGTCGAGGGCAACGCGACGCGCCTCGAGCCGGGCATGGTGTTCACGATCGAGCCGGGGATTTATCAGCGCGGAAAGTTCGGGGTGCGGATCGAGGATGATTGCGTGATGACCGAGAGCGGCATCGAAGTGCTGAGCCATCGGCCCGGGAAGTACTGACCCCGGGCTTGCGCCCGGGGTCAGTCGCTGAGCTTCTTCGCAAACCCGACGATACGATCCAGCGCCTGCTCGATCTGCTCCGTCGCCGCCGCGTAGCTGAGCCGCACCCAGCGATCATCTCCGAACGCCCCGCCGGGCACGAGTGCGACACCGGTCGACGTGATCAGCCGCGTGCAGAACTCCGTGCCGCTGATGCCGCCGAACGAGTCCACGCGAAAGAAGAAGTAGAACGCGCCGAGCGGCTCGACGAACTCGACGCCGGGGAGCTCCTGGCGGAACCGGCTGACCACGAGCTCACGCCGCTTGCGGAACTCGGCGACCATGCGCACCACATCCTGTTCCACGCGCTCGTCGCCGAGGGCGGCCGCCGCGGCCCATTGCGCCGGATGGTTGGCGCCCGTGGTCGTATGCGACTGCAGCGCGGCCATCGCCTTCGCCACCTTCGCCGGCGCGAGGGCGAGCCCGATGCGCCACCCGGTCATCGCATACGCCTTGCTGACGCCGTAGATGACGATGACACGCTCGAGGAAGTCGTCCGGCAGATCGAGGAACGACGGCGCCGGACCCGGCCCGTAGTGGATGCGACGGTAGATCTCGTCCGCGATCACCCACACCTTGCGGGCCCGCGCCCACTGCGCGATGGCCTTGAGCTCCGCGTGGGTGTACACGGAGCCCGTGGGGTTGCAGGGCGAGCACAGGATGAGCCCCTGGGCCCCCGGTACGACACGGTCCAGATCGCGGACGCTCAGCTTGAGGCCCCACTCGGGATCTCCGGGGACGAGCACGGGACGGCCGCGCGTGAGATGCACGATCTGCGGGTAGGACACCCACGCCGGCGCGGGAATCGCGACGACGTCGCCCGGGCCGAACACGCTGAAGCAGACGTTGAAGAGCGACTGCTTCGAGCCGTTCGACACGACGATATGGTCGGCGTTCACGGGGCGACCGCCGGAGAGCAACGACAGGTGCTTCGCCGCCGCGGCCCGCAGCTCGAGGATCCCCTCGTTGGCCGGGTAGTGGGTCTTGCCGTCGCGGATCGCGCGCACCCCGGCGTCGGCGGCGATCGCCGGCGTGGGGAAGTCCGGCTCCCCGGCACCCAGGTCGATCACGTCCTCGCCCGCCGCCTTGCGGCGCTTCGCCTCCTGCGAGATCGCGATGGTCGCGGAGGTCTCGAGGTGGTGCAGGTTCGGGGACAGGCCGAACGGCGAGCCCTGGGTCATGGGCGGATGACTCCGAAGCGTTTCAGAACCGCGAGCGTGGAATCGAGCGGCAGCGCCCGCACCGTGCCACGATACCCACGCACCGTCTCCGCGCGCAACAGCGAGTTGTAAATGGCCTCCTCGGTCGCTTCGACGACCGCCTCGAACAAGGGCGACACCGCGTCGTTCGTGACGACGGGCAGCGTGTCGATCAGCCTTGACCGCCCTGCACCGCCCTCCACCGACCTCCACCGCCTCGTCGAAAACGCGATCACGTAGTCCCCCGAGCCGTTCGCCATGCTACTCCCGGTCCGGGCGAGGCCCGCGAGGGCGCGGCGCGCCAGGCGTTCGAGCTGTCGATGATCCAGAGGTGCATCGGTCGCGGCGACGATGATGATCGAACCATCTCCCGCGGGGGGTAGGGGCGCAGCATGCTGCGCCCCTACATCCTTCCGCTGCGTCCGTACGTCCTTCCGCTGCGCCCCTACGTCCTTCAGGTAATACTGCCCCAGCTCCCGTCCGACTGGGGCGCCGGCGATGGTCAGCACACCGCCGAAATTGCTCTGCACCAGAGCGCCGACCGTCCAACCGCCGAGCTCGTGGGGGAGCCGCCGGCTGGCGGTACCGATGCCGCCCTTCCATCCGAACGCGACGGTGCCGCGTCCCGCGCCCACCGCGCCCTCCCCGACCGCCCCCGGGGCGGCGGTCCGGATCGCAGCCAGCACATCCTCCGGGGTGATGGCCCGCGCCCGGATGTCGTTCAGAAATCCGTCGTTGGTCTCGGCTACCACCGGATTCGCGGAGCGCACGTCCCCGTTCCCCGGCAGGCCGAGCAGGTAGGTCAGGACCGCGTCCGCGGCCCGCGGGACGCACAGCGTGCAGGTCAGGACGATCGGCGACTCGAGCTCGCCCAGCTCGTTCACCTGCGTCGATCCGGCGAGCTTGCCGAACCCGTTCCCGACGACGACGGCCGCGGGCACCTTCTCGCGGAACACGTTGCCCGCGTGCGGCAGGATGGCCGTCACGCCAGTGTTGATCGAGTCGCCGCGAATGACGGTCGCGTGCCCCACGCGCACGCCCTCCACATCCGTGATCGCATCGAGCGGACCCGGTGGGAGCACGCCGACGACGATGCCCACGTCGCGCGCTCTGGGCCGCGGCGCCTGGCTGGCGAGCGGTGCGGCGGCGAGGCTCAGGAACAGGCCAATGCGGAATGCGGAGTGCGGAATGCGGAAGGTCAAGGTGAGTTCGTGCGACGAGGCCTGCCTTAGGGCTCGAACGGGGTCCGCTCCATTCCGCACTCGGCATTCCGCACTCCGCATTCGTGCCTCTCCGGTTGCGCCCCCGCCCCCCGCAAGCTACCATGCTCACCGAACTTCCGTCCTTTGACAATCGAGGGTCCCGTGACGCTGGACGAAGCCAAGGCCGCCTGGGAACGCGGCCGGCATCTGGTGCTCGTGACGCCGCCGGCGGTGGAGCAGGCGGAGCAGCTCTGGGAGTTCATCCCCCCGGAGACCCCGAGGCATGGCCCCGGGGTTGGTCTACCGGTGCTGATCATCTGCGCCGATGACGTGTCCGCTGCCGAGTGGGGGACAGCCGCCCCGGCGCGTGCCCGCGTCCACGCCGTCACCGGTCTCACCCGTAGCGCTCGCGTCCTGCAGGAACGCTCCGCTCACATCCTCGCCGGCACGGTGCCTGATCTCACCGCGCTGGTCGCGCGCTCCGCACTCAAGCTTGACGCCGTCTCCACCGTCGTCATCGCGTGGCCCGAGATCCTCGCCGCGGGCGAGCACGCGGCGGCGCTCGACACGCTGCTCGGCGAAGCCCGCGAGGCCCGCCGCATCGTGCTGAGCTGGAACCCGGCCGTGCTCGGCGATTTCCTCGAGCGCCACGCGCGCCGCGCACTGGTGGTGGGCACGCCGCCGCTGAACGATGCCGGCGCCCCGCTGTACCCAGTCGGACCGGCGCGCTACGTCGTCGTCGCGCCCTCCCGCCGCGGCGCCGCGGTGCGTGACACCATCGATCTGCTCGATCCGCGCCGGCCGCTGGTGTGGGAAGGCGGCGAGCTCGCGCCGCCCGAGGCCGCGCCCGACGCCGTCCTCTGCGCCCGGCTGCCGACGCGCGAGCAGTTCGCGGCGCTGGGGCGACTCGGCACGCCGATCGTCTTCGCCGCGGCCGCCCAACTCCCGTACCTCCGCTCCATCGCAGCGCCGCTGACGCCGCTGCGGTTGCCCGCCGCCGCCGACCGCGCCGCGGATCGCGCGGCGTCCCTGCGAGAGCAGGTGGCACGCCTCCTCACCGAGGGATGCGTGGATGCCGAGCTCGCGCTGCTGGACCCGCTGTTCGAGCGGTTCGACCCCGCCGAGGTGGCGGCGGCGCTGCTGGCGCTCAGACGTCAGACGTCAGACGTCAGCCCACCTCCCGCTGCGCCGGTTTGGGTGAAGGTGTTCGTCAACGTGGGAAAGAAGGACCGCGCGGCGGCGAAGGATCTCGTGGGGGCGCTGACCCGGGAGGTGGGGATCGCCAAGGACGCCATCGGCCGGGTGGACGTGCGTGACACGTTCAGTGTCGTCGAGCTGGCTCCGGCCGTCGCCGAGCAGGCCATGCGCGGCTTGTCGAGAGTCGCGATCAAAGGCCGGCGCGCGCTGGCGCGACTCGACCGCCAGGTCTAGCGGCGCGGGGGAACGGGATGGGAGGGCGGGCGGTATTACGCCCGTCCGATGATCGAAACCGAGCGGGTCGTTCCAGAAGGCAGGGGGCCTGAGGCTCGCGCTCGCCGATCCCCCCTGAGACGCCGACGGGCCGCCCAGCGGGGCGGCCCGTGACCGACGCACCCGCCGCTCATGCGGCGGGCTACTTCCGGTTGTTCACCGCCATCTTCAGCTGCTTCCCAGCGCGAAACGCCGGCGCAATGGACGCTTTGATTTGAATCACGCCGCCGGTCTTGGGATTGCGGCCCATCCGAGCGGCCCGCTTGCGCGCTTCGAAGTTCCCGAATCCTGTGATCTGCACCTTCGCGCCCTTCTTCAGCTCGCCGGCGATGATGCCCTTGTCGTCGAACAGGGCTTCGACCGCCCGGCTTGCGTCAGCCTTGGACATCTTGGTCCGCATCGCCAGCGCACTGGTCAGCTCGGCTTTGTTCACGGTATCTCCTTGTGAGGGTCTAGGGCCCGGAGAAGCCTTGAGATTCCGCCCTTTTTACGGCAGGGCGTCGGAAAAGCCGCATAAAACCGCCACAATATGGGGGTATCCCCCGAAAATCCGCAAGATAGCTGCATTTCCTTGACCCACCCGCCCCGAGAAACTACCCTTCCACCCCGTCACACGACGAGCCTATGGTCCCCAGTACCCGCTCCGGCTGGATCGAGGTGATCGCCGGGGTCATGTTTTCCGGGAAGAGCGAGGAGCTGATCCGGCGGGTACGACGCGCCGTCATCGCCCGCAAGCGCGTGCAGGTCTTCAAGTCTCACCTCGACGCCCGCTACGCCGGGCTCTACACGCTGAGCACCCACGACGGGGGAACCGTGGAGGCCGAGCCGGTGGACTGCTCCGAGGAGATCATGGGCCGCCGGCGCCCCGACACCGAGGTGGTCGCGGTGGACGAGGTCCAGTTTTTGGATGACGGCATCGTGAGCGTCGCCAACGCCCTCGCCGACCAGGGCGTGCGGGTCGTGCTCGCCGGCATCGACATGGATTTCCGAGGCCTCCCCTTCGGTCCCATGCCGACACTGCTCGCCGTCGCGGAGATCGTCGACAAGCTCCAGGCCATCTGCGTGGTGTGCGGCGACCCGGCCGGCCGCAATCAGCGCCTCGTGAACGGGAAGCCCGCGCTGTGGGACAGCCCCACCATCATGGTCGGGGGACGGGAGTCGTACGAGGCGAGATGCCGGCATTGTCATCGGGTGCCGAGGCAGGATGAGGATCAGACGGCACTACTTTGAATGCGGAATGCGGAATGCGAAATGCGGAATTGACACCCGCCTTTTCATTCCGCATTGCACATTCCGCTTTCCGCACTTGTGTTGAACGTCGCCCTCACGGGCAATATCGCCGCCGGCAAGTCGACCGTCGTCGAGCTGTTCCGGCGCTGGGGCGCGACGATCGTCGACGCCGATGAGCTGGTGCGACAGGCGCAAGCGCCGGGCGGCGAGGTGCTCGCCGCGATCGTGCGGCGCTTCGGGTCGGACGTTCTCGCCCCGGATGGCTCGCTCGACCGAGCGGCGCTGCGCTCCAAGGTGATGGGCGACCAAGCCGCGCTCGACGCCCTCAACGCGATCGTCCACCCGGCCGTACGGCGGCGCCGCGACCAGCTCGCGCGCGAGGCGCGCGAGCGCGGCGACGTGCTCGTCGTCAACGACATCCCGCTGCTGTTCGAGGTGCTCGATCCCGGGGAGTTCGACGCCGTCTTGCTCGTGGACGCGGGGGTGGCCTTGCGCCGCACGCGGCTGCGCGCGATGCGGGGACTGTCGAACGAAGCGGCCGACCGAATGATCGCCGCGCAGATGCCGGCCGAGCGCAAGCGGCCACGCAGCCACTTCGTGATCGACAATGAGGGCTCGGTGGCCGAGCTCGAGCGCGCCGCGCGAGCCGTGTTCAAGGAGCTGCGCCGCCGTGCGGCTCGCGCGGCGCTCGGTCGACCCGCGCAGTCGCTGCTGCTCGCCGCGGACGCGGCGGCAGGAGGGGGGGAGGCAAGCGAGCACCCGGCCCTGATGGCGATCGCCAGCCGCTATTCGGACGCCGGCCTGGCGGTGCGCCGGGTCGCCGGTGGCAGCGCGGTCGAGAGGGCACTGGCGCGCGTCGCGGCGCGACCGGACGCGATCGTGGCCACAGCCGCCGCCGCGGCGGCGACCGAGCGGGCGTGGGAGCGCGCCGGGCGGCCGGGCGTGCTGGTGCTGCTGAGCGACGATCCCGACCCGGTCGCGGTGCGCCTCGACGTGCGACCGTGGGGCCACGAGCGGCTGCGGCTGGCGGAGCCCGGCGCCAGAGGCCTGGCGCCGCGCCCGGACCTGTTCCCGGAGGCCAACCCGTTGGCTTGACAGAGGTTTGGTGCTCCGGTAACCTTTCGCCGCCCCCTTCTCAGGCCCCGAGCGAGAGCGATCCCTGCATGTCGAAGACGCCGTCCGATCTGCGCTACACCGAAGAGCACGAGTACGTCAAGGAAACCGACGACAAGTCGGTCGTGCAGGTCGGGATTACCGATTACGCGCAGGGAGAATTGGGCGATGTCGTCTACGTGGACCTGCCGAAGCTGGGAGCCACGTTCGGGCGGATGGATGTGTTCGGGACGATCGAGGCCGTGAAGGCGGTCTCGGAGCTGTACGCCCCCCTCGCCGGCACAGTGACGGCGGTCAACCCGGCGCTGGAAGGCGACCCCGCGCTCGTCAACCGCGATCCCTATGGCGAGGGCTGGATGATCAAGCTCCGGGTCAAGAACCCGAAGGAGCTCGACCAGCTCTTGGGGAGCGAGGAGTACAAGAAGCATATTGGCGAATAGCGCCCGGCCGGTCCCACATCCTTTCCTGAGAGCTCGCAGCGAGACATCCGACATGCCGACCGCACGCGCTTCCCTGCTGCCCGCCGACCGCTTCGTGACCCGTCACATCGGGCCGAGCCCCGATGAGACGCGGGCGATGCTGCAGACAGTCGGCTGCGCGTCGCTGGAGGAGTTCATCGACAGCGTGGTGCCTGAGGGGATCCGCTTGCGCCGCCCGTTGGCCTTGCCGCCGGGGCGGACCGAGCGCGAGGTGCTCCAGGCGCTGCGCGGTCTCGCGGCGCAGAACCAGCTGTTCCGCTCCTACATCGGGATGGGCTACTACCACACGTTCACGCCGCAGGTGATCCAGCGGAACGTGGTCGAGAACCCGGGCTGGTACACCGCGTACACGCCGTATCAGCCGGAGATCGCCCAAGGACGGCTCGAGGCGCTGCTCAACTTCCAGACGATGGTCGCCGATCTCACCGCCCTCCCCGTCACCAACGCCTCGCTGCTCGATGAAGCCACCGCCGCCGCCGAAGCCATGCATTTGACCGAGGCGGTGGCGCAGCCGCCGGCGGGCGCGACGCCGCTCTTCATGATCGCAGAAGGGTGCCACCCGCAGACGATCGCCGTGGTTCGCACCCGCGCCGAGGCGCGCGGCGTCCAGACCATCATCGCCGATCCCACGACCTTCGAGTTCCGGCCCGGCGTGATCGGCGCGCTGCTCCAGTATCCGCTGACGGACGGTAAGATCGAGGACTATCGCGCAGTGTGCGAGCGGGCGCACGCGGTGGGGGCGCTCGTGACCGTCGCGACCGACCTGCTCGCCCTCACGCTGCTCAAGCCCCCCGGCGAGTGGGGCGCCGACATCGCCGTCGGCAACTCGCAGCGCTTCGGTGTGCCGATGGGCTACGGCGGCCCGCATGCGGCGTTCTTCGCGACGCGGGAGGAGCACAAGCGGCACGTCCCGGGGCGCATCATCGGCGTGTCCCGTGATGCTGCCGGACGACCGGCGCTGCGCATGGCCCTGCAGACGCGCGAGCAGCACATCCGCCGCGAGAAGGCGACGAGCAACATCTGCACGGCGCAAGTGCTGCTCGCCGTCATGGCGAGCATGTACGCGGTGTACCACGGCCCCGAGGGGCTCCGCCGCATCGCCGAGCGGGTCCACACGCTCACCGGACTGCTGGCGAGCGCGCTGACGCGGTTGGGCTACCGCGTGGTGCACTCCACGTTCTTCGACACCCTGTGCGTCGAGGTCGAGTCGTGGGCACTGCCGCGGCTGATCGACGCGGCCCGCGCGCGCCGCATCAACCTGCGCACTATCTCGCCGACCCGCATCGGCGTGTCGCTCGACGAAGCCACTACGCTCGGCGACTTGGCCGACCTGGTCGCCGCATTCTCGCTCAACGAGGTCCTGCCGTTCATGGTGGAAGATCTCGGCGGCAAGGCCGACACCGCCATCCCCGACGGGCTGCGCCGCAGCTCGCCCTACCTCACGCACCCCGTCTTCCACCGCTACCGCTCAGAGACGGAGATGCTGCGTTACTTGAAGCGGCTCGAGGCGCGCGACCTGTCGCTCACCACCTCCATGATCCCGCTCGGCTCGTGCACCATGAAGCTGAACGGTACCACCGAGATGGTCCCGCTCTCTTGGCGCGAGTTCAATCGGCTGCACCCGTTCGCGCCCCGCGAGCAGGCCACGGGCTACCGCACGCTGTTCCGCCAGCTCGAGGACATGCTCGCCGAGATCACCGGGTTCGCGAGGGTGTCGCTGCAGCCCAATGCAGGGTCGCAGGGCGAATTCACCGGGCTACTGGTGATCCGCGCGTATCACCGCTCGCGCGGCGAAGCGCACCGCACCACCTGCCTCATTCCCACCTCCGCGCACGGCACCAATCCCGCGAGCGCCGTGATGGCCGGACTCACGGTGGTGCCCGTGCAGACCGACGCGAGCGGCACCATCGATTTGGCGGACCTCCGCGCCAAAGCGGCCGAACACCAGCGCACGCTCGCCGCGCTGATGGTGACCTACCCGTCTACCACCGGCATTTTCGAGGGGTCGATCCGGCAGGTGTGCGAGATCGTGCACGCGCACGGCGGCCAGGTGTACATGGACGGCGCCAACATGAACGCCCAGGTGGGGCTGTGCCGGCCGGCGGACATGGGCGCCGATGTGTGCCACCTGAACCTCCACAAGACGTTCTGCATCCCGCACGGCGGCGGGGGGCCGGGGATGGGGCCGATCTGCGTCGCCGCCCACCTCGGGCCATTCCTGCCGGACCACCCGGTCGTGCCACTGCGCCAGGAGCAACCGTGCGGCACGGTGGCCGCTGCGCCGTGGGGCAGCGCCTGGATCCTGCCCATTTCCTGGGCGTACATCGCGCTCATGGGGCGGGAGGGGTTGGTGGAGGCCACCATGATGGCGATCCTCAACGCCAACTACGTGGCCCGACGCCTGGCGCCCCACTACGACGTCCTGTACACCGCCGCCAACGGCCGCGTGGCCCACGAATGCATCATCGACACGCGACCGTTCAAGCAGTCGGCAGGGATCGAGGTCGAAGACATCGCGAAGCGGATCATCGACTACGGCTTCCACCCGCCGACGGTGTCGTTCCCGGTCGCCGGGACGCTCATGATCGAGCCGACCGAGAGCGAGTCCAAGGAGGAGCTCGACCGCTTCTGCGACGCGCTCATCGCGATTCGCGCCGAAATCGGTGAAGTCGAGGAGGGGAAGCAGCCGCGCGGCAACAACCTCCTCACGAACGCGCCGCACACGCTGGAAGGCGTGATCGCCGATGCGTGGGATCGCCCCTACTCGCGCGAGCGCGCGGCGTTCCCGGCCGCGTGGACCCGCCAGCACAAGGTGTGGCCGTCGGTGGGCCGCGTGGACGGCGCGTACGGCGACCGCAATCTGGTGTGCGTGTGCCCGCCCGTGGAGGCGTATGCGCTGGCCGCAGACTGAGACAGCGAGCGAAAGTTGGAACGATGGAACGATGGCACGTGAGGCGTTCGGTCCATCGGTCCATCTTTCCATCTGTCCGTCCGGCCTCTCCGGCGCCGAGAACATGGCGATCGATGCGGGGCTGCTCGAGCAAGCCGACCAGACGGGCCGCGCGTTGCTGCGGCTGTACCGCTTCCTCCCGTCGTGCCTCTCCCTCGGGCGGAACGAGCCGGCCCGCAAGCGCTACGACCGCGACGCGATTGCGCGTCTCGGGATCGACGTGGTACGGCGCCCCACGGGCGGCCGCGCCGTGTGGCACGAGCATGAGGTCACGTACGCCGTGGCGGGACCCATCACAGCGTTCGGGGTCGACTCCGGTAGGGGCGCAGCATGCTGCGCCCCTACCTACCGTGCGATCCACCGGCGGCTCGCCGCAGCGCTGCGCACGCTCGGCGTAGACGCCACGCTGGCTCCCGACCGCCCTCCACCGCCCTCGACCACCCTCCACCGCCTCAACTCCTGCTTCGCGACGCCCGTCGGCGGCGAGGTGCTCGTCGCCGGGCGCAAGCTCATCGGCTCGGCGCAGCTGCGACACGGGCAGGCGTTCCTGCAACATGGCTCGATTCTGCTGGACGGCTCACAGGACGTGATCCGCGCCGTCAGCTGTCGGCCGTCGGCCGCGAGCGGCGAAACCACCCTGTCGGCGGTGCTGGGGCGTCCCGTGACGTTCGACGAGGTCGTGGACGCGATCGTGCGCACGTGGGGGGAGGCCGTCACCTCCACCGTCCTCCACCGTCCTCCACCGTCCTCCACCGCCCTGTTTCTCGACCCCGCATGGACCTGGCGCCGCTAAGCGGGCGGTAGAATGTTACGCGCGATGCCGATCACCCGACTGCCGGTACGCCTCCCCGCCCACGTCGCCCTGGTGGGCCTGGTGCTGGTCTCGCTCACCGGCTGCGAGCGCCGGCGTGGCTGCGCCGGCGATTACTGCGGCACGCTGGTGTTCGCCGCCGCGGGGGAGCCCGACATCCTGCTCCCCCCCGTGACCCAGCAACAATACGCCCAGGACATCTTCGGGCAGGTCTTCCTGAAGCTCGCGGACCTGGGGCTCTCGCAGAACACGATCGGCGACGAGGACTTCCAACCTCAGCTGGCGGAGCGCTGGGAGTGGGACGACCCGCTCACACTCGTGTTTCACCTCGATCCGCGCGCCCGTTGGCAGGACGGGCAGTCCGTGACCGCGGCCGACGTCGCGTTCACGTTCGACATCTACACCGACTCGCTCGTGAACTCGCCGTTCCGCTCGTCGCTGCGCACGATCAGCGCGGTCACCACGCGGGACTCGCTCACCGCCGTCTTCCGGTTCCACGCCCGGTATCCGGAGATGTTCTACGACGCGGTGAACCATCTGCACATCCTGCCGGCACATCTGCTGCGCCCGGTGCCGCGCTCCCAGTGGCGCAGCGCGGCGTTCGGGCGGGCCCCGGTGGGCGACGGTCCCTACCGTTTCGTGGCATGGAAGGCGGGCGAGAGCGTCGAGCTCAAGGCGGATTCGACCTTCTTCCTCGGCCGACCGCACATCCGGCGCCTCATCTGGCGGTTCACCCCCAACCTCCAGGTTGCGGTCACGCAGGTGATCGCGGGCGACGCGGATGCGGTGGAAGTGCTCGGCCCTCCCGACAACGTGAAACGGGCCCAGGCGGCGGCCAACCTGGCCTTGTACCCGTACCGCGGGGAGCTGTACGGGTTCCTCGCGTTCAATCTGTCCACCAACGGAGATACCACGAAGCCGCATCCGCTCTTCGGGGACCGTCAGCTGCGGCGCGCCCTGACGATGGCGGTGGACCGCGAAGGCCTCCGCAAGAGTGTGTGGGGCGACCTCGCGCAGGTCCCACCCGGTCCGCTCGCCCGCCTCTGGTCCATCTGGGACCCAGAGACCCGCCAGCTGCCCTACGACACCGCCCAGGCCGCGCGCATGCTCACGTGGCTCGGCTGGCGCGACTCGAACGGCGACGGCATCCGGGACCGGGACGGCCAGCCGTTGGCGTTCCGCATCCTCGTGCCGACGACGAGCGCACTGCGTCGCCAGTACGCCGTGCTGTTGCAGGAGCAGTTCCGTCGCATCGGCGCGGACGTGCAGCTGGACGAGGTCGAGTTCGGCGTTTTCGACGGGCGGACGCAGGCGGGCCGGTTCGACGCGGCCGTGATCGCCCGGCAGGCCGATCCCACGCCGACGTCGTCCCTCGCGCAGGTGTGGACGACCGCGGGACGCTCCAACGCAGGCCGCTACGCTAGTCCCGTGTTCGACCGGCTGGTGGACCAGGCGAGCGCCGCCCCGCGCCGCGACGCCGCCAAGGCGCTCTGGCGTCGCGCCATCGAAACCCTGAACCAGGATGCGCCGGCGGTCTTCCTGTACGCGCCGGACAATATGGCGGCGGTGAATCGCCGGGTGACGGGCGTCGTGATCCGGCCGGACGACTACTGGGCGCTGGTGCGTACCTGGCGCATCCCCGCCGACCAGCTGACCGATCGAGACCGCGCGGAGCCCTAGGTGACGGCGTGGCTCGTGCGGCGTCTCGCCGCCGCGATCGCCATCGTCTTTGCGGTCGTCACGATCACCTTCGTGCTCATCCACCTCGCGCCGGGGACGCCGTTCGGCGCGGACGAGCAGCACCAGCAGGATCCGGAGGTGATCGCGCGGCTGGTCCGCCAGTTCGGCCTCGATCAGCCGTTGCCGGTCCAGTACGTGCTGTATCTCCGCAACCTGCTGCGTGGCGAGCTGGGACAATCGTTTTCCCAGCATCGCCCGGTCGCGGACGCCATCGCGGACACCATCCCGCCCACCCTCACCCTCGCGGGTGCGGCGCTCGTCGTCGACTTTGCGATCGGGCTCGCGCTCGGCGTATATCAGGCCGTGCGGGCGCGGCGCTTCGGAGACGTCGTGCTCGGCAACGTCGCGCTGTTCTTCCATTCGCTGCCGACCTTCTGGCTGGGGCTCGTCTTGCTGCTCGTCTTCGGCCAGTGGCTGCATGTCTTTCCGGTGGGGGGCATGCGCGACCCGGTGCTGTGCCCGAGCGTCACGAGCGCGCGCTGCCTCGGCGATGTCCTGTGGCACCTCGCGCTGCCGGCGCTGACGCTCGGGCTGGTCGGCGCGGCAGGGACGGCGCGCTACCAGCGGGCCGCGATGCTCGAGGTCGTGGGCCAGGACTACGTCCGGACCGCGCGCGCCAAGGGCCTCCGGGAGCGCCGCGTCCTGCTGGTGCATGCGCTTCGCAACGCGCTGCTCCCGTTCATCACGCTGATCGGCCTCGCCTTCCCGTTCCTGCTGACCGGCGCCGTGCTCGTCGAAACGGTGTTCGCCTGGCCGGGCATGGGTCGGCTGTCGGTCGGGGCGATCTTTCAGCGCGATTACCCGCTCGTTACCGGGGCCGCGCTCGTGGCGAGTGGGGTCGTGGTTTTGGGCAGCGTGTTGGCGGACGTCCTGTACGCCGTCGCGGACCCCCGGATTCGCGCGTCCGGCGGGTCGACGTGACCGTCTGGACATGGCTCGCGCTCGCGGGCGCGGTCGCCCTCGCGCTGGTCGCGGCGGCCGAGCTGCGGCGCCACGCCGCGGCGCGGGCGGCAGGGCGGCGGTTCCTGCGGCACCCGACGGCGTCGCTTGGCGTGTTCATCCTGGCATTCTTCGTCACGCTCGCGCTGGCCGCGCCCCTGGTCGCGCCCTACGACCCCGCCCGGCAGCTCGACCCCGTGCACTTGCAGAACCAGCCCCCGTCGCTGCGCTTCCTGCTCGGCACCGACGTCTACAGCCGCGACGTGTGGAGCCGTCTCGTGTACGGGGCCCGGCTTTCGCTCGGCATCGGCACCATGGCGATGCTCGTGGCGGTGACGGTCGGCGCGGGCGTGGGTGCGGTCGCGGGCTACTTCCGCCACTGGCTGGACGCGGTCCTGATGCGCGGCGTCGACGTCGGGCTCGCCGTGCCGCGGATCTTCGTGCTGCTCATGGCGGTGGCGCTGTGGGAGCGGCTGCCGCTCGTCGCGCTGGTGCTGCTGATCGGATTCACGGGGTGGTTCGTCACGAGCCGGCTGGTGCGCGCCGAGGTCCTGTCGCTCCGTGAGCGGGAGTTCGTGGCCGCGGCGCGGGCCGTGGGCGCAGGACCGACGCGCGTCATCTTTCGCCACGTCCTGCCCAACGCCGCCGCGCCGATCATCGTGTCGGCGGCGCTCGGCATCGGCAACGTCATCCTGCTCGAGGCCGGGCTCTCCTTCCTCGGCATCGGCGTCCCCTCGCCGTTGCCGAGCTGGGGCAGCATGATCCACGACGGCTGGCAGTGGATCGTCGCGGCGCCCTGGACGTCCGGGTTCCCCGGCCTCGCCATCGCCTTCGTCGTGATGGCGCTCAACGCGGTGGGCGACGGGTTGCGCGACGCCCTCGACCCCCGCAAGGAAGGGACGTGACGGAGCCCCTGCTCCACGTGCGCGATCTGAAGACGTACTTCGTCACCGAGCACGGCGGCGGCACGGCCCGCGCGGTGGATGGCGTGTCGTTCGACGTGTATCCCGGCGAGACGCTGGGACTCGTGGGCGAGTCCGGCTGCGGCAAGACCGTGACGTCGCTCTCCATCCTCCGCCTCATCCCCGAGCCCCCCGGTCACATCCGCCCCGGCAGCTTCATCGAGTTCGAGGGGCGCAACCTCCTGACGTTGGCCCCCAAGGAGCTGCGCGCGATCCGCGGCAACCGGATCGCGATGATCTTCCAGGAGCCGATGACGTCGCTCAACCCGGTGTTCACGGTGGGCGACCAGATCGCCGAGGCGGCCATCGTGCATCAGCGACTATCGCGCCGGGCGGCCCGCGCGCGCGCCGTCGAGATGTTGACGCTCGTCGGCATCCCCGACCCGCAGGAGCGGGTGGATCACTATCCCCACCAGATGAGCGGCGGCATGCGCCAGCGGGTGATGATCGCCATGGCGCTCATTTGCCGCCCACAGCTCCTCATCGCCGACGAGCCGACGACCGCCCTCGACGTCACGATTCAGGCACAGATCCTGGAGCTGCTCGACCGGCTGCAACGCGAGCTCGGCATGGCGGTCATGCTGATCACCCACGACCTCGGGGTCGTGGCCGGCAGCGCCGACCGCGTAGTCGTCATGTACGCCGGACAGGTCGTGGAGCAGGCACCGACGCGGGAGCTGTTCGCGCGCCCGCTGCACCCCTACACCGAAGGCCTGCTCGCCTCGGTGCCGCGGCTCGACACGCGCGTCAGCCAGGTCCGCGGCCGTCTGCACAGCATCCCCGGCCAGGTCCCGGCCGCGACCGCCTGGCCCGCGGGGTGCCGCTTCCATCCCCGCTGCCCGTACGCGTGGGACCGCTGCGCCACCGAAGAGCCGCCGCCGCTCGACACTCCCGGGAGCGAGCCAGGCACCCACACCGTGCGCTGCTGGCTCCTCACCGAGCCGCAGCGCCGGGAGCGCCGCGCGTGACGCTACCGGCCCCTCTGGTCCAGGTCGAAGGCCTCGTCAAGCGCTTCCCCGGCGCGCGCTCACTGCTGGGGCTCGGCCGCGTCCGGCGGATCGTGCGTGCGGTGGACGGCGTGTCGTTCGCGATTGCCGCGGGGCAGACGCTCGGCCTCGTCGGCGAGTCGGGGTGCGGGAAGACGACGGTGGGGCGTACGATCCTGCGGCTGATCGAGCCGGACGCGGGGCGGGTCACGCTCGACGGGGCGGACGTGCTCGGCCTCGGCGCGCGCGAGCTACGGGCGCTGCGCCGCCGCATGCAGATCGTGTTTCAGGACCCCTACGGCTCGCTCAACCCCCGGATGACCGTGCAGCAAACGCTCGCCGAGCCGCTCGCCATTCACCGGCTCGCGGCCAGACCCGAGGCCGAGCGGCGGATCAGCTCGCTGCTCGAGGAAGTGGGGCTCGACCCGGCGTTCGCCCGGGCGTATCCGCACGAGCTGTCCGGCGGTCAACGGCAACGGGTGGGGATCGCGCGGGCGCTCTCGGTGGAGCCGCAGTTTCTCGTGCTCGACGAGCCGGTGAGCGCGCTCGACGTGTCGGTGCAGGCCCAGGTGCTGAATCTGCTCGCCGAGTTGCAGCGGAAGCGCCGGCTCACCTACCTCTTCATCGCGCACGACCTGGCGGTGGTGAAGCATATCGCCGACCACGTGGCGGTGATGTACCTCGGCAAAATCGTCGAGCGGGCGCCTGCAACGGTGCTGTACGCCGGGCCACGGCACCCCTACACGACGTCGCTGCTGTCGGCCGTCCCGGTGCCCGACCCCAAAGCCCAACGGCAACGGATTGTGCTCCAGGGAGACGTGCCGTCACCGGCGACCCCGCCGCCCGGCTGCCCGTTCCACCCCCGCTGCCCGCACCCCAAGAAGAGTAGCCGCTGCGGCATTGAACCGCCGGCGCTGCGCGAAGTCGCACCCGGGCAATTCGCCGCATGCCATTTCGCCGAAGCGCCGATGTGACTCACCCACCGTGGGCGATTCTGGGAGCCGCGCGCAAGCCCTGCACCTCGCCCGCGACGGCCACCAGGTAGCCCGCCGTGAACACCCAGCCGCCGTACGCCAAGGCGCCCGCGCGCAGCGTCTCGATGAAGTACGCGATCGTCGGCACGCCCCCACAGATCAGCAGCAGCAACGGCAACCGATCCGCCTTCGTGCCCCGCCCCTGTCCCCAGTAGAGCAGCGCGCCGGTGATCACCAGCGCCACGAGCACGGGTCCCGCCGCGGGCCAGTCCGCGCGGCCTGCCGCCGCGGTCGCGACGTAGGCCCCGACGAGCACGAAGTACACCATGCGAAAGACGCCGTGCAGCGCCGGGCCGCGGCGCTGATGGAACCGCGCCAGGGGAGGGACGAACGTGTGCAGCACGTACGCGACGCCGATCAGGAGCGGGACGCCTTGGAACAGAACCTCCGCCGCGTTGTGCCACACGCTGACGATCACCCTGACGTCGGGGCTATAGGGGAGCAAGAAGCCGACGGCGAGCAGCACGGCGCCGAGTCGCTTGAGCATCGCCACCTCCGCGTGGAAAGGAACGCGCCGGATTGACCGCGTCCGGCCCGAAGCTAGCTTCTGCCGACGACCGGAACCAGGAGGCCGGAATGTCGCGCAGCACGATCCTCGGCATCGTCCTCGTCACAGCGGTGTCGCCAGCACGGCTCGACGCCCAGCAGCAGCCGTTCACGCTCGAGCAAGCGCTGAGCGCCCCGTTCCCCGATGAGCTCGTGGCCGCCCCTGCCGGTGGCGCGATCGCCTGGGTCTACAACGCGCAGGGCGCCCGCAACCTTTGGATCGCGACACCGCCCGAGTACCAGGGCCGGGCGCTGACGACCTACAAAGAGGACGAGGGACAGGAGCTCGGCGAGCTCGCCTGGACCCCCGACGGACGGGCGCTCGTGTACGTGCGCGGCGGTGCCAGCAACAGCCGCGGCGAGTACCCCAACCCGCTGTCGCTGCCCGCAGGCGTCGAGCAGGGGCTCTGGATCGTCGCCGCCGCGGGCAGTCTCCCGCGCCGGCTGGGCGAAGGCCATTCCCCGGCTGTGTCCCCGAAGGGCGATCGGGTTGCCTTCCTCAAGCAGGGACAGGTCTGGTGGGTGCCGCTCGCCGACAGCGCGAAGCCCGAACAGCTGGTCCACGCCCGCGGCACGGCCCAGGCGCTGCGCTGGTCCCCGGACGGCGCGAAGCTCGCGTTCGCGAGCGGCCGGGGCGACCACGGATTCATCGGGGTGTACGACGTCGCGGCCAAGACGCTCCGGTTCCTGGACCCGAGCGTGGACCGCGACGAGGAGCCGGTGTGGTCTCCCGACGGAGCGCAGATCGCGTTCATCCGCATCCCGGCGGCCGAGCCCACCTTGCCCTTCACGCCCCGGCGCGCCGCGCCGCCTTGGTCGATCCGCGTCGCCGACGTTGCGACCGGCCGGGGACGGGAAGTGTGGAAGGCTGACGCGGGTCGGGGCAGCGCGTTCCGAGAGATCGTCGCCGAGAATCAGCTGCTGTGGGGTGCGGAGAGCCGCCTGGTCTTCCCCTGGGAGAAAGAGGGCTGGACGCACCTGTATGCGGTGCCGTTGTCCGGCGGCGCCGCCGCCCTGTTGACGCCGGGGGCATTCGAGGTGGAGCACCTAACGCTCACGCCCGACGGTCGTGAGGTCGTCTTCTCATCCAATCAGGACGACATCGACCGCCGCCACGTGTGGCGCGTGAGCGTGGCCGGTGGCAAGCCGCAGGCCGTCACGAGCGGCACCGGGATCGAGTGGGCGCCGGCCGTGGCGAGTGACGGAAAGGCGATCGCGTTCCTGCGTGCGGACGCGCGCAAGCCGCCCCGCCCGGCGATCCTCACGGGCTCGGGGCCGGCCCGCGAGCTCGCGACCGGTGTGATCCCGGGCGAGTTCCCCGAAGCGGCGCTCGTGGAGCCGCAGCAGGTGCTGCTATCGGCTTCCGACGGCGTGATCGTCCACGGCCAGCTCTTCCTGCCCCGGAACCTGCGGCCGGGCGAGCGCCGGCCCGCGGTGATCTTCTTCCACGGCGGCTCGCGGCGCGAGATGCTGCTCGGCTGGCATTACCTCTACTACTATCGCAACGCCTACGCGCTGAACCAGTACCTCGCGAGCCGGGGGTTCATCGTGCTCTCGGTGAACTACCGCAGCGGCATCGGCTATGGGCTGGAGTTCCGCGAGGCCCTCCATTACGGGGCGCAGGGCGCCAGTGAATTCGGCGACGTGCTCGGCGCGGGGCTCTACCTGCGCGGCCGCGGCGACGTGGATCCGAAGCGCATCGGCCTGTGGGGCGGCTCCTACGGCGGATTCCTCACCGCGATGGGCCTCGCCCGCGCCTCGGACCTGTTCGCGGCCGGCGTGGACCTGCACGGCGTGCATCAGTGGAACGTGGAGATCCGCAACTGGGTGCCGGACTACGACCCGGAGAAGCGCGCCGATTTCGCCAAGCTCGCGCTCGAGTCGTCGCCGATCGCGTACGTCAAGGACTGGCGCTCCCCCGTGCTGCTGATCCAGGGGGACGACGACCGCAACGTGCAGTTCAGCCAGACGGTCGATCTGGCGGCGGCGCTGCGGCCACTGGGCGTCGAGGTAGAGCAGCTCGTGTTCCCCGACGAAGTGCACGATTTCCTGACGCACGCGCACTGGCTCGCGGCCTATCACGCGGCAGCGGAATTCCTGGAGCGGCGGCTGGGGAGCCCGCGGACGGCGAGCCGGTAGACCTCCCGCGCTCGCGCGCGGGCTCAGTGCCCAACTGACCCCGGGCGCAAGCCCGGGGATGACCTCCCCCCCCGGAACCGCGGCCAGCCGCGGATTTCGGTGTCGTGGGGCGAAGATCGGGTACACGGAATCGGTGTGCGGACCCCAGTTTCTGCTGACCCCGGGCTTGCGTCCGGGGTCAGTGAACAACCGCTGCTGGGACGAAATGTCCAGTCACCACGCTTACCAGATGTACGCTCACATCACCTGGCATACCTGGAAGCGAGTCGGGTGTGTGGACTCGGCGGCGGCGGGCGATGTGCAGAGTGCCGTAAGGAGCGCATGCCGGGCGACCGGCGTGCGATTGCTCCGGGGCGCCGTATTAGCGGATCACGTACATCTCGTCGTCAGTTTCCGCCCGGACATTCGATTGAGCGACTTTGTTCGGCTCGCAAAATCCGTCGCAGCGACACGTACCAATCGGCGCACCACTGGCTCCGTCCGCTGGGCGCGCGGCTACTTCGTGACCACGATTCACAAACGGGATCTCACACCCGTCATCCACTATGTAGCACGTCAGTTCCAGCGGCACCAAGATTTGGTCCCACGAGACACCAGAGTGCCCCGGGGACTAACTGACCCCGGGCGCAAGCCCGGGGTGGCTGAGAACCCGAGTCGGGAAGGTGACTGACCCCGGGCGCAAGCCCGGGGTGGCTGAGAACCCGAGTCGGGAGGGTGACTGACCCCGGGCGCAAGCCCGGGGTGGCTGAGAACCCGATTCGGGAGGGTGACCGACCCCGGGCGCAAGCCCGGGGTGGCTGAGAACCCGAGTCGGGAGGGTGACTGACCCCGGGCGCAAGCCCGGGGTAAACGACCCGGGGTGGGTTCTGTACGGTCCCCGGGCTTGCGCCCGGGGTCAGTTAGCGCACCCCCCCCATCAGGTTCCGCACCGGCCGAAGGAGCAGGAACATCACCAACGCGGCGCCCAGCGTCACCGCCGCGGTGGCGCCGAACAATGTCGGGAGCGGCGTCGTGCTGATGAAGCCGGCCGACCAGCCGGCCAGCTTGTTGCCGAGGGCGTTCGAGAGGAAGAACACACCCATCATCAGCCCGACGATCCGCGCCGGCGCGAGCTTCGTCACGACCGAGAGCCCCACAGGGTAGAGACACACCTCGCCGAGCTCCTCGATGAAATACGCACCCACGAGCCACAGGGGGCTGACCTTCACACCGCCTTGCGCGGCTGCTCCCGCCGGCATGAGCAGAACGAACGCCAGGCCCACGAACATCAGCGCGAGCGCGAACTTCGCCGGGGACGATGGCTGGCGCGGGCCGAGTCTCACCCACAGCCACGCGAACACAGGCGACAGGAGAATCACGAACGCCGCCTGAACGGACACGAACCACGAGGCGTACAGCTTGAGGCTCAGGAGCTCGAGTCGCACGTAGCGGTCCGCGAACAGCGTGAGCGTGGACCCGGCCTGCTCATACGCCCCCCAAAACAGGGACGCGAACAGGAAGAACACCACCACGGCGGCCATGCGCTTCCAGTCCTCGGCGGTGAAGCCGCCCTGGCTGACCCCGGGCGCAAGCCCGGGGCTCTCCGTGGCTGGTTTGGGGCGCGCGGCGAGGCGGTCCAGCGCCGGCTGGAGGCGGCTTCGCCCGGCGACATACTGGATCAGCCCCAGAGTCATGCCGACACCGGCGCACGCGAACCCGAGGTGCCAATCAATTCCCTCGGCGATCTTCCCGGCGACGATCGGCCCGAACAGCGCGCCGAGGTTGATGCCCATATAGAAGATCGAGAACCCCGCGTCCCGTCGCTCATCCTCCTGCTCGTACAGTGACCCGACGAGGGTGGAGGCGTTGGGCTTCAACAATCCCGTCCCAATGACGATGAGCGAAAGGCCGGCGTAGAAGAACGGCAACGGGTGGAAGGCGAGGGTGAAATGGCCCAGCGCGATGATGGCCCCCCCGACGAGCACGCTGCGGTATTGCCCGAGCCAGCGGTCGGCGACGACGCCGCCAAGGATCGCCGCCAACCAGACGCTGCTGACGTAGTTGCCGTAGACCGCGCCCGCGTGCTGATCCGTGAAGCCGAGCGCCTTGACCATATAAAGGATCAAGAAACCCCGCATCCCGTAGTAGCTGAACCGTTCCCACATCTCCGTGAAGAAGAGGGTGGACAGTCCGCGGGGATGCCCGAACCAGCCCGTGTCGGACGCGAGGGGGATGGTGCGCGGCGCGGCCATCAGTCGAACAGCTCGTTTTGATCGACGGATTCCGGCGCCTGCGGTGTCTTCAGGATGTCTCCCAGCCGCTGCTCCCACAGCTCGACGTCGAAGCGGTGCTCCTGCTGCAGCGCGCGCCGCAGCGCCGGGGAGAAGTCGTGCAACGCGGCGAGCAGCTCGGTGATCGCCTCGCGCAACGCCTGCACCTGAAAGCCGGCGTCGCTTGCACCCATGTCCTCGAGGATGCTCTGCTCGGTCCGCGAGGCGATGATCGGCTCCGCGCGCCCCTCGACGAACACGTTGGTCCGGCGCTTGGGTCCACGATCTTCCTCGATGGGCATCAGCCCGAGGATAGTGTCCGAGCGCCAGTACTTGCCGTAGCCGAGAAAGACCATGCGGTCGCGCTTGATGTCCATGGTGCCTCCGGAACGTCGTCCGTCCTGCGTCGGCCGGTCCCCGTACCACTCCCGCAGCGTGTGGCGGACGGCGGACCAGAGACGACCGAACACGCTCATCGCTTGCGCCGCGCGAGGACGTCCTGGAGGACGACCCGGTCGATCTTCCCGTCCATCCGCACCCGCACGTCGTAGTTCTCCCAGTACATGAAGTTGGCGAGCGCTTCGAGAAACCTCCGGTTCGCGACGCCCTGGGACGCGTCCAGCCACTTGTCCTTCTGGTTGAGCGGCTCGCGCAACAGGATCGGCTCGAGCTGCTTCACGATGTCGGGAGTGATCGGGATCAAGTCCTCGGCGCGGCTCGTGAAGAAGTACAGTCGGTGCAGCCCGTACAGCCGCTCGAGCTCGCGAATCGGATTGGTGTCGTCGTACACGCGGATATCGATGTAGCGGTCGGTCCCGCCCAGGTAGCCGGCGTTCTTGCGCACGACCAGCAGCGCCGCGGATTCCATCCCCCGCTTGTCCCCACCGCCCGCCTGCCCGGCCTTGAGCGCCGCCATCAGCCGGTCGGCAAGCGCGCCCGTCGAGCGCTCAAACGCCTCCGCCATATTCTTGACGGTCTGGTCGGACACCATGATGTTCGCCTGCGCGGCGAACGTTCGCCCGGTGATGAGCTGCCCCTTCCCGCCCAGCGCCTGCCCGCCCGCTCTCCCGCCCGCCCAGTCGAAGCACGAATCCCCGGTCCAGCTGGCGGCGTTGCCGCGCCCGTCGACCATGCCGACCTGGCGTTGGGCCGGCCGCGGGTCGCCGCGCATCACCACGCGCAGCGCCTCGGGCGCCGTCGCGCCCAGCGCCATCAGCTCGAGGCCTTTCTCGCCGTAGTCGGTGTTACTCAGCGACTGGGTGGCCACCGCACCGATCCCCGCCCGCGCCCACGGCACGAGGCCGCCGACGTTCGGGAACTTTGACTGCACAGCGACTCCGAGATCGCCGGTCGCGGAGTCGTAGGCGACGATGCTGTAGGTGTGGGCGCGCTTCGAGAGGTCCGGCGGACGAGCGGGCGGGTGCTGCAGCGCGAGACTCGCGAGCAGGAGCAGCACGCGTCAGTCCCTCTTCATCTTCTTCTTGAGCTCCCGGAGCTGCTGGTCGGCAGCGGCCTCCCGCGCCGTGCGGTCCAGGTCCGATTTGAGCAGCTCGTCCCGCAGGTCCGTCCCTTCCCCCGGCCGCACGCCGCCCGCCTCCTGCAGATCACGCCAGGCGCGCTCGGCGGAGCGTTCGGCTTCGGTGAGCGGCCGGTCGCGCTCGGCGCGCCCCAGCTGCGCCTGCATATCGGCGAGCTCCCGCTCGTACAGCGCCAGCTCGTCCTTCAGGGCCGCGAGCTTGCGCTCGAGCACCCCCACGCGCTCGCGATGCTTCGCCGCGAACCGCCCGGCCACCGCGACCGTCTCCTGGTCCTGGATCTCGGCGGCGAGCCGGCCGCGCCGCTCGGCGTCGGCCAGCCGCTGGCGCTCGACGGCCAGCTCCCCGTCCGCGCGCGTCACCGCCTGGCGGGTCTCCTGCACGGACACCTTCGCCTCCACCACCGCCTCGCGCATCTGACGCGCCAGGTCGCGCAAGTTCCCGGGCGGCGTCGCCGCGTCGAGGGCGGCGCGCAGGGCGTCCCGCAGGCGCTCGAACACGGGGCGCGCTAGCTTTTCCGAACCGTCTTCGCGAAGAACGCCGAGTACACCCGCTCCACCGCGCGCGACCTGCACTTGGGGCAAGCGGGCCGCTTGCGGCCGTGCTCCTCGATCGCCTCTTGCTGGCTGAAGCGCTTGCGGCACTTCGTGCAGCGGTATTCGTAGATCGGCATGGCGGCATGAACGTATTCCGCGCCCAAACGGTGGTCAAGTTGACGGAATGCGCTGCGGTCTCAGTATTGATGGCGCTATGACCACGCGCACGCGCGGCGCCGCCGCCTTCGCCCTTGCGGCCGCCGTGGCCTGCAACCAAGGCCTGGAGCCGGCCCCGGCGCCGACCAGCTGTCCACCGGGGTTCGTCGGCGTGTGCGGGACCGTGAGCTTCGTCGGTCAGGTCCCGGAAAGCACGGCCAAGGTGTTCGTCGTGGCATTCGATACCTTCCCGAAAAGCCAGAACGACCTGTTCAAGTTCAAGCCGCAGCCCAGCCCGCCGAACCTCCCGCTCGGCGGCCCACCGTTCTTCTATACCCTGCCGCTCCCGTCCGGCCGGTACGAGTGGGTCCTCGCAGTCTGGCAGAAGCAGGGGACGCTCAGCCCGACCAATGCCGACAGCCTGCTGCGTGAGACGGGGTTCTACCACGACAAGGGCGACACGACGGTGCACGGCTCGGGGATCGTGATCGTCAACGCCGGAACGGGCACGGACTCGATCGACTTCGTGGTGGACTTCAACAACATGCACCGCGTCTGCTATTACTTCCCGCCGTGCCCGTGAGGTCGCGTCCAGTCGCAGCCCTTTTCCCTCTGTTCTGGGCAACGGCGCTTGGGGCGCAGACGGCGGTCGTCTACGGCACTGTCAGAGACGAGAGGGGTGCGCCATTTCACAATGCTAACGTCGTGGTCCTCGGCACCGCGCTCGGGAGCCTCACCGACCGCGAGGGTCACTATCGTCTGCCGGGGGTACCGGCCGGCCGGATCATCCTGAGCGCGAGGTTCATCGGTCACGTTCACGCGTTCGATACCCTGACTGTCGCAGCGGGCGACTCGGCGGAGGCGGACTTCACCCTCCGCCCGTCCACGCTCGACAATCCCCTCCCCTTCGTCGTGGTCGGGCCCGTGGTGGTGACCGCCGCCAAGCGCTCCCAGCTCCTCGACCAGGCCATCACGAGCGTCGCCGTCGTCAGCGACACCGAGCTCGCCCGCCGCGCGGTGAACACGGTGGACGAAGCCGTGGACAAAGCGCCGGGCGTGCAGTTCCTCTACGGGCAGGTGAACATCCGGGGGTCGACGGGCTACGTGCAGGGCCTGGGCAGCCGGGTGCTGCTGCTGGTCGATGGCGTCCCCGCGAACCAGGGCGACCGCGGCGGGATCAACTGGGACCTGGTGCCGCTCGAGGACGTGCAGCGCGTCGAGATCGTGAAAGGCGCGGGCTCCTCGCTGTACGGGTCGGCGGCGCTGGGCGGCGTCGTGAATGTGCTCACGCGCGACATCGCGCCCGGCGTCCACGTACGCGTGCGCGCCACCGGCGGCACCTACGCCAACCCACCGCATGACGTCTGGAAATTCCGCGACTACACCGGCGCCGAGGAGGGGCTCGATGCGACGGGCTCCTACGGGACCGAGCTGGTGCGCGCGAGCGTCAGCGGCGGTGGCTGGCACTCGGACGGCTACCGCGAGCAGGACCGGCGCGACCACTGGCACACGGCGGCGAAGCTCGACTGGCGGCCGTTGGCCGCGACGCGCCTCACCGCTTCGGGCTCCTGGGCGAGCGACCAGTACCAGACGCCGCTCATCTGGTGCACGCGGGGCGGCTGCGACGACCGGGGGCAGGCCTATCAGCCCTTCATGATCGACACCGCGGGGCGCGGCGCGTTCACGCGCTCCGATAAGGGCTACGTCAGCGCCACGCTCGAGCGCACGGCGTCGGCCCGCTTCGCCTGGCAGGCCCGCGGCTCGTGGCTGCGTACGCGCTTCAGCGACTACCAGCCCGGCAACGACGACGCGGGCATCGCCAACCGGTTCGGCGCCGAGCTGCGCGCGCTCGCGCACCCAGCGGAAGGCCGCGTGGTGACGGTCGGCGCTGAGGGCGCCCGATCTGACGTCGCGAGCGACATCTTCGGCGACCACTCGCAAAACGAGGTCGCCGCCTACGGTGAGAGCGAGCAGCGCGTCGGGCGCACCCGGTTGACGGCCGGCGCCCGCATCGACTACATCGCGGTGGACGGCGGCGGGCTCTCGGCCGTGGTGAGCCCGCGCGTGGGCGCGGTGCTGGAGACGAGCGCCGGCGCCTGGCGGGCGTCGGCGGGGCGCGGGTTCCGCGGGCCGTCGCTCGCGGAGCGGTTCGTGTCGACCATCGTGAGCGGACTCGTCGTGATCCCCAACCCAGACCTACATCCCGAGACGGCCTGGTCCCTCGAGCTGGGCAACGCCGCGCGCATCTCGCCCTCGGTCCATGTCGACGCCGCGCTCTTCTGGACCGAGGCGCACGACCTGATCGAGCCGAACGTGAACCTGGGCACCGGCCAGATCCAGTTCCGCAACGTCGCCCGAGCCCGGCTCGCGGGGCTCGACCTGTCCCTCAGCGCGACGCCGCTCACCCCCCGGCTCACGACGGCGCTGGCGTACACCTTCCTGTACGCCCGGGGGCTCGCGCACGACACGGTGCCCGAGCGGCCGCTCGCGTTCCGCCCGAAGCACCTCCTGACGTTGAGCGCCGACTATCAGTGGCACACTGTGTCCGCAGGCGGCGACTTCCGCTACACCAGCCGCTTCGAGCGCGTCGAGCTCTACCCGGGCGACGAGCGCGTGGCCGGGAAGGTGCTCGACCTGCGAGTGGGCGTCGAGCGGGGTCCGCTGTCGGTCCGCGGCCGGCTCGCGAACGCGCTCAATTACATCTACAACCAGGTGCCCCGTACGCTCGCGCCGGTGCGGACGCTGTCGGTCACGCTGACCTGGACGTATTAGATTGTGCCGATGCTCGGCCCTCCCCTCCTCCCGCTGCTGATGACGCTCTGCTGGGGAGCGCTGCAGGGCGCTCCGATCGACGGTACCTGGGAGCTGGCCCGCATCTTTCGCTCCGGGCCGGCCGCCGCCAGCCACACGGTCCCGATCGACTCGACTGTGTACCTGCGCTTGACCCTGAAGACTATGCCCGGCGAGTGGATCGATGGCCGGTTGTACCGGCGGTATCATGGCCGGGACGAGCGCGGGAAGATCGAGGCGGGGCCGCTGCGCGGCACCGGACGCTACATCATCGGCGCCGACCTCGAGTACCCAGTCTCGCAGAAGGCGCGCACGGCCGCCTGGCTCGTCGGCGACACGCTGCGACTCGGCACGCCCTTCGTGCCGGACGCCGACAGCCTCGAGCTCCGGCGGGTGAACGCGGAGGAACCGTACGCCACTACGGTCATCGAAGTGGTGACGGCTCGATGATGCCCGTGGGCGCGACCCGGTTCCCCGTGACGGTGTCTCGCGTGACGCTGTTTCTCTTGACGTCTCTCGCCGTTTGCTGTACCGGCGACCGCTCGCGCTCGCCGACCTGCGGCCTGGCGCTGCTCGTGGGACCCCGGCTCATCCAGCAGCAGCTCAGCGTCCTGCCGTACGTGCTCACCGACGCGCCGCGCGGGCTGTCCGCGTCGCTCCCCGCCCTCGTCGCGGGCATGGCGCAGCAGGGCGAAGTAGCGGTAGCGTACGGCGGGCAGCGGCTCATCCTGACCTATCAGGGCCCGAACTTCCCACCGTTCCCGACGGACTCGGCCGTGTACGCCTTGCTCGTCGTGGACGATTCGACGCAACGCGCCCAGGGCGTGCTCATCTACGAATCCGTGCGGCCGCCACCCACCTTCCCGCAGCTCGGCACCGTGAAGGGAGGGGGCGGCGACAAGACGATCCCGCTCTACGGCGTCCGCGTGGACTGGCCCAGCGTGAGCAACCCCCGCTGCCCGCTGCTCGGCGCGCCCGCCCCGGCACCCCGATGAGCGGCGTGGTCGTCGTCACCGCCCCGCTGCGCACCGATGCGGGCCGCGAGCGGGTCGCCCTCAACACCGCGTACGTGCGCGCCCTCGCGCGCGCCGGGCTCGTGCCCCTGGTCGTGCCGCCGATCCTCGACCCCGAGCGGGCCTGCGCCGTGCTCGATCGAGTCCACGGTGTCGTGCTCACCGGCGGCGAAGACGTGGACCCGGCACGCTACGGCGCCCGCCCGCACGCGAAGCTGGGTGAGATCGACGTCGCCCGGGACGCGGTGGAGCTCGCCCTGATCGCGGACGCCCGCGCCCGCCGGCTCCCGATCCTGGCGATTTGCCGGGGCATCCAAATCCTCAACGTCGCGCTCGGCGGGACGCTCTACCAGGACCTGGCGAGCGAGCGGTCGGGCGAGATCGATCACGCCGACACGCGGTCGCGCCACGGCCTGCGGGTCGAGGCCGGCTCCCTCCTGCATCGCACCATCGCCACCCTGGAGACCACCGTGAACAGCCGCCACCATCAGGCGATCCGCGACCTCGCGCCGTCGCTGCGCGCCACGGCCTGGGCGCCCGACGGCGTGATCGAGGGCGCCGAGCCGCCGGACGGCGAGCCGTGGATGCTGGCCGTGCAGTGGCATCCGGAGGATGACGTCGAGGGTGCGCTGTTCCGTGGCTTCGCGGAGGCGGTGCGGCAGCCACAGGGAGTGGTCTGAGGTGACCCTCCCATTCCCTTCCGGTGAGTGGGTGAAGGCGTACGGTGCGGCCATCAACGCGAGCGAGAGCTACCACGTCGCGTCCACCGAGTGGACCCACGGCGCTGTCGCGCTCGTGGTGAACCGCCAGCCGGAGATCGGGATCGCCGAGCCGGTGGGCATCTGGCTCGATCTGGACCGCGGCACCTGCCGCGAGGCGAAGGTCGTCTCCCAGACCGAAGCCGAGCAGGCGCCGTTCGTCATCACCGGGGACTACGGCCAGTGGAAGCGGGTGATCCGCAAGGAGCTCGGCCCGATCGCCGGGATCATGCAGCGCAAGCTTGCCCTCAAAGGATCGCTGCCGATCGTAGTGCGGTTCGTGAAGTCCGCCGAGGAGCTCGTCCAGGCCGCGACGCGGGTACCGACGCGATTCCTAGACGAGTGATGCGCATCGTGGACGAATAGTGTAGGGGCGCAGCATGCTGCGCCCCTACGCCTTATGCTGCGCCCCTACCTCTCACAGGTTCCGCAGTATCTTTTCTGGCGTGCTCACGTGCGGGAACAACACCCGATCGCTCAGCCGGTTGAAGGCGACCCGGAGCGTGGGGAACCGCTGCGCCGCCGTGCGGTAGATTCCGGCCACGCCGAAGCGCTCCGCCAGGCGGTGCTCGGCGGCGAGCCGGTAGCCCTGGCGGCCGAGCTCGTCGTAGTACGGCAAGTCCGGTCCTCCTTGGCGATTGCGCCGGGCCTCGACGTAGTCGGGGAACAGGCCCGCGAGCCAGAGGCTGTAGTTTCCGAGATGCACACGCAGCAGGAATCCGCGCTCCCCGGTGTCCTCCACCCCGGTCAACTCGCCGATCATGTCGACCAGGTAGCCGTAGGTCTGGTCGTCGGCGCGCCGGATGCGGGTGTGGCGGTCGTGGTCGCCGAACTCGAGGATCAGGGCAGCGAGGTAGTCGGCGAGCTCGCTGTCGTCCACGCCCGCGGCGAGCAGCGTGTGCCGCACGGCCACGTAGGTGAACAGGGCCGGCGACGGGACCACGAGGGTGCGCAGTGCGAGCAGCGCCTCGAGCAGACCCCGCTCGTCGAGCAGCCGGTCAGGGCCCTGCTCGAGCAGCAGGCGTTCGTAGCGCGCGCGACGCGTCGCGTCGCCCCGAGCCAGGGCGAGTGCGACGAGCCGGAAGTCCGCCGCCCGCAGGCGACCGCGGACGTTCGCCAGGATCATGCCCAAACCTCCCTCTAGTTCTGCTACCCCGCGCCCGGTCGAGTTGCTGGCGCGGCTGACGACGCTCTCCCAGGAGCTCGCCGGCGCCTTCCGGCCGGCGACCGTCGTGGAGGTCGTCGCGCGGACGTTGGACGAGCTTCTCAAACCGGACCGGCTGTCCCTCGTCCTCCTAGACGCTCAGACGAACCAACTCGCCGTCACCCACGACACTAGTGCCGTCCCCGCGCGCACGGACGACTCGCTGCTGCAGCTCGCGCTCCGGCGCGGGCCCCTCGCCTTCGCGCGGAACGTGAAGGAGGAGGCCCGCCGCCGCGGCGCCGACCTGACCGACGAGCCGCCGGGATCCTGGATCGGCGCGCCGCTGGTCGCCGCCGGCCGCGCCGTGGGCGCGGTCTCGCTCGCGAGCGACCGCACGGGCGTCCTCGGCAAGCCGGAGCTGACGCTCGTCACGGCGGTGCTCGCCCAGGCCGCCATCGCCCTCGAGAACGCCCGGCTGGTCGAGCTCCTCTCCTCGGCCAAGCGCGAGTGGGAGAAGACCGTGGACGCGATCACCCAGGCCATCTGCATTATCGATGCCCACGGGATGGTGCGGCGCGCCAATCGGGTCTTTGCCGAGCTCATCCAAGTGCCCGTCACGGCGATCCCGGGGCGCCCCTGGCTCGGGCTGCTGCCACCCGCCTGGTCGGACCCGGTGGCCCGCGCCCTCGCCGAGCCGGCCGCGACCCAGGCCGAGATCCGTGCCGGCGAGCGGACCCTGTCCTTCACCGCGATTCCCATGGCCGAGCCGGGCTCCGCCGTCCTCGTGATCGAGGACCAGACGGAGCGACGCCGGCTGCAGGAGCAGCTGATACAGTCTGAGAAAATGTCCGCGATCGGTCAATTGATCGCGGGCGTGGCCCACGACCTGAACAATCCCTTGGCCTCCGTGGTGGGGTTCTCGGACTTCCTCGCCGAGGTCGGGGACATCCCGCCCCAGTTTGTCGAGCCGCTGCAAGTGATCCGCCAGGAGGCCGAGCGGGCAGCCACGATCGTCAAGAACCTGCTGTCGTTCGCCCGCAGTCAGGAGGGCGAACGCAAGCTGCAGCCGATCGGGCCGATCATCGAGTCGACGCTGGCGCTGCTCCGCAACCAGCTGATGGCGAACAAGGTCGAGGCCACGCTCGAGGTGGACCGTGGGCTCCCCGACGTCGAGGTGAACGGCAATCAGATCAAGCAGGTGTTCGTGAACCTCATCAACAACGCGAACCAGGCGATCGCGAGCGACGCCCCGAGCGGCCGGATCTGGGTCGCCGCGAAGCGGCAGCGCGAGGGAGTCGCCGTGAGCATCACGGACTCAGGGCCGGGGATGACGGAGGAGATCGCCGGGCACGTGTTCGAGCCGTTCTTCACGACCAAGGGCGAGGGGGAGGGCACAGGCCTGGGACTGTCGATCTGCCAGGGGATCGTGAAGGAGCACGGCGGGCGGATTACGCTCGACACCAAGCCAGGCGGGGGCGCCACGTTCACGGTCGAGCTCCCCGGCGGAGCGCGGGCGCCGCTCGTCGAGGCCGCCCCGGCGCCGGTCGCCGCTGGGAAGCGGCTGCGCATCCTGGTGGTGGACGACGAGCCGCACATCCTCTACTACATGCGCGCCACGCTCGAGAGCTGGGGGCATTCGGTGGAAGTGGCGAGCGACGGCGCATACGCACTGGAGCGCGCCATCGCGGGCGATTTCGATGTCATCATCTGCGATCTCCGCATGCCGCACCTCTCGGGGCGCGAGATGTACCAGAAGCTCGCCCGCCAGGACCCGCGCGCGGCCGAGCGCATCATCTTCGCCACGGGCGACACGGTGCGGGGCGATACGCTGCAGTTCCTCGAAACCCTCGGCCGCCCCTATCTCCACAAGCCATTCACGCTCGCCGAGCTGCGCGCCGCCCTCGGCCACGCCGCCAACCAGCCCGCCTGAGCATGCTGCGCGTCCTCCACGTCGATTCGGGACGCGTGTACCGGGGAGGGCAGAATCAGGTCCGGCTGCTGACGCGCGAGCTGGCGCGGGAGCCCGACGTGGAGCAGCGCCTGGTAACGCGCCGGGGCAGCGCGCTGGCGCGGCGCGTCGCGGCGGACGGGGTCCCAGTGCACGAGGTCCCATGGACCATCGGGCTCGACCCCCGGGCTTGGTGGAGGCTATTCCTCCACGCCAAGGCGTTCCAGCCGGCCATCATCCACGCGCACGACGGCCACGCGCTCGACATCGCGACGTGGGCCGGGGCTTGGCTCAAGCACGACGCCGCCGCGCCCCGCGTCATCGCGACCCGCCGGGTGGTATTCGCCGTGCGCTGGGCGAGTGCACTGTTCCGAGCCGATTACATCGTGGCGATCTCGGAGGCCGTGAAGGCCGCTCTCGTCGCCACCGGGGTGCCGCCGGCCGAGATCGGCGTCGTTCGCTCGGGGATCGACCCCGACGAGGTGCGCGCGGCGGCCGCGGTCCCGTTCGACGTCCGCACACGCCTCGGCCTTCCCCCGGGCACGCCGATCGCGGTCAACGTCGCTGCGCTGGAGCCGGCGAAGGACCAGGCGACCCTCGTCCGGGCGGCACAGACCGCGCGTGCGCTCCGGCCGGACCTGCACTGGGTGATCGCCGGCACGGGTGACGAGCGGCGGCGGCTCACGACACAGATCGGCGCGCTCGGCCTTGCCGACCGCGTGCACCTGCTGGACCACGTCGCGCAGGTGGACGCCTTGATACACGACAGCGACGTGCTGGTCATGCCTTCTCGCGCAGAGGGGCTTGGGAGCGTCGTGCTCCACGCCCTGGCGCTCGGCAAGCCCGTCGTGGCGACCGACGCCGGGGGCCTCCCCGAAATCGTGCCCCCCGAAGGGCTCGTTCCGGTCGGCGATGCCGGGGCACTCGCCCGAAAGGTCGTTCGAGCCCTGGATCACCCTTCCCCCTTCCCCTTCCCCCCGCAATGCACCGCCCGTGCCATGGCCCACGGCGTCTTGGCCGTGTATCGCTCGCTCGTCTAGATTGCAGGGCCATGATCTACGTCTGCGTCCCGGCCCACAACGAGGCCCGCACGGTCGGGCTCGTGTTGTGGAAGGTGCGGCAGGTCTTCACGGCCTTCCCGCGCGAGTATCAGCTGCTCGTGGCCGACGATGGGTCGAGCGACGGCACGGGCGTGGTGCTGGCGTCCTACGCGAAGGTGCTGCCCCTCACCGTCGTGACGCACCGGGAGCGGCAGGGGTACGCAAAGAGCTTGGAGGAGCTGCTGCGTCTCGCGCTGCAGCGCACTGATCGCCCCAAGCGCGACTGCGCCATCACGCTGCACGCCGATTTCGTGCACTCGCCCGAGAGCATGGAAGAGATGGTGAAGCGGATCGAGTCGGGAGCGGACCTGATCGTGGCGGAGCAGCGGGACGAGCGCGGTCGGTCGCCGCGGGCCGTGCGGCTCGCGCGCCACTGGACGCCGCGGCTGCTCCCAGTGCCGGGCGTCAAGGACACCGTGTCGGGCTTCTGCGCGCTGCGGCTCATCGTGCTGCGTCAGGCGCTGGGGGTGGGCGGCGGGCGCGACGCGACGCCCCTGCTCTCGACCGACGGCTGGTGCGCCAGCGCCGAGCTGCTCGCCCGGCTCGCCCCGCACGCCCGCCGTGTGGACGCGATTCCGGCGGCGGCGCGCTACGATCTCGTGCAGCGCCCCTCACGGGTGAAGCCGTGGCGGCAACTGCTCGAGGCGTGGCGGGCGCGGGGCGTCATTCGCGCCGCCCGCACGTCGGTCGCCGCACTGCTCGTCTTTGCCGGCGGGCTCGGCGCCCAGTCCGACAGCGCCCGGGCGGACTCGGGCCGGCGCGACGCCGTGTTCCCGATCGGCGCCGTCGCCCCCGCGGTGACGTTCCCCGTCGGTGAGCGCCTGGTCTATCAGGCGAAGTTCGGCTTGTTCAACGTCGGTACCGCCACCATGGAGGTGGCCGGGATCGACAGCGTCCGGGGCGCCGAAGCCGTGCACCTGGTGTTCCGCATCAGCGGCGGAGCGCTCTGGTATCACATCGAGCAGAAGCTCGAGTCCTGGGTGGGCCGAAGCGACTTTCGGTCCCGCCGTTTCTGGAACCAGACGGAGGAGAAAGGAAAGGCGTGGGAGCGGAAGTTTGACATCTACCCGGACTCCGGGTTCTACCGCGAGGCCGGCCGCGACACCACGCTCCCCACCGTGCCCGAGCCACTCGACGACGCGGCGTTCCTCTACTGGATCCGCACCGTTCCGCTCGAGATCGGCAAGCGCTACGCGTACGACCGTTACTTCCGCCCGGAGCGCAACCCCGTGATCGTCGAGGTGCTGGGGCGCGAGCGGGTGAGCGTCGCGGGCAAGAAATGGCACGCCATCGTCATCCGCCCGCGCATCCCCAACGGCGGCGGCATCTTCGCGGAGCGGGCGGACGCACGCATGTGGCTGTCCGACGACGACCGCCACATGATGCTCGCGCTGCAGTCGAATTTCTCCTTCGGCCAGGTCACGATGAAGCTCAAGGAGTACTCCGACCCTCCCCCGGGACACCCATGACCGAGTACCGTGAGGCGGATTTCTCGCGCCTCAAGACCGTCTCCATCGCCCAGCGCCCCAACAAAGTCGACCCATCCCTCCTCGGCCATCCGCCCGGCCGCGACCGGAGCTTCGCCGCCTTTTGGCGCTCGCTCCCCGACATCCTCGCCGCGAAAGATCTGCGCTACGTCGCCGACCAAATCGCGCGCGCGGCGGGGCACCGGGCGGTCGTCGTGCTGCTTGGGGGGCACGTCATCAAAGTCGGCCTCGGCCCGCTGCTGCGGGAGCTACTGCGGCGCGGCGTGATCACGCATCTCGCGATGAACGGCAGCGCTGCGATCCACGACTTTGAGCTCGCCGCTTTCGGCGGCACGAGCGAGGACGTCGCCCGTGGCCTGGCGGACGGCTCGTTCGGCATGGCGGAGGAGACCGGGCACGAGATGAATGCCGCCGTCGCCGAGGGGGCGCGGGCCGGGCGCGGCATGGGGGAGGCCCTGGCGGAGTACCTGAAGGGCCGGGCGAACCTCGCCGCCCCCGACGTCTCCGTGCTGCTCGCCGCCGCGACCGCCGGGATCCCCGTGACCGTTCACGCCACCGTGGGAGCGGACATCACGCACCAACACCCCACGGCCGACGGGGCTGCGCTGGGCGCGACGAGTCACCGCGATCTCAAGCGCCTCGCGGCTGCCCTACCAGCGCTCGATGACGGTGGAGTCGTGCTCAACCTGGGAAGCGCGGTCGTGATGCCGGAGGTGTTTCTCAAGGCCCTGACGGTCGCGCGCAATCTGAATGGGGGAAAGCCGACGGGGTTCACGGCCTGCGATTGCGACATGCAGCGGCACTATCGGCCGCGGGTGAACGTCGTCGAGCGTCCGACGCTCGCGGGGGGCCGCGGCATCCAACTCACCGGCCACCACGAGATCCTCATCCCCCTGTTGTGCTGGGCGGTACTGGAACGGCTCGATGCGCGCGAGCGACCGCCGGCGGACTAGGCGTCCGCCGGGCGGCCCTTGATCATGTCGCGGATCTTGTCCGCCGTGCTGGGGCTCACGAGCCGCAGCACGAAATAGAGAATGAAGCCAATGGCGGCGAGCTTCAGGATCCACAAGGCGAGGCCGAAGAGGCCGCCGAGCAGACCGAAGAAGATGTTGAGCGCCACGAACGCCAGTGCGGCGAAGATGGCGAAGCCGAGTATACTCCTGAACATGGCCGGTTTCCTCCGTGATGCCCGACGCTCGGGCCGTACGTCGGAATGTAGCAGCGGGTTTCAGGGGAGCGCCAGCGCGTGAAGGCCGTCGACGTCGCGGTCATCGGGGGGGGGGCGGTGGGGGCGGCGTGTGCCAGAGCCGCGGCGGCCCGTGGCCTGCAAGTCGCCATCTTCGAGCCCGGGCCCGACCCGGCCGCAGCCTCCCCGGCGTCCGCGGGGATGCTGGCCGCACAGATCGAGCCGACCGACGACGCGCTCGTCGGCCTCTCGGTGCGGGCGCGCGACCTGTACGAGCCGCTCGCTCCCGCGCTGGGGGAAACGACGGGCATCGACATCGGCTTCTGGCGGGCGGGCATCGCGGCGGTCGCATTCGACGACGCCGCGGCCGATCGACTCAAGGAGGACGTGGCCCGCCAGCGCCAGGCGGGGTTGCGCTGCGATTGGCTGGACGGCGACGAGGTGCGCGAACGCTGGCCGGGAGCGGCCCCGGACTGCCGCGGCGCCCTGTTCGCGCCCGAGGACGGGGCGGTCGATCCGCAGGCGCTGACCCGCGCCTGCCTCGCGGACGCCCGCCGGTTGGGCGCGGCGCTGCACGCGGAACAGGTCACCATGGTCGAAACGGCGACCGGCCGGACACGGGGCGTGACGACGCGAGCCGGAACGACGGCCGCGGACCACGTCGTCCTCGCGGCCGGCGTGTGGGCACCGCAGATCGCCGGACTGCCGCGGCCGCTCCCGGTAGAGCCGGTGCGCGGGCAGATGGCCGCGGCCGCCTGGCCCGCCGGTACCCCGGCGGCGATCCTCTATCACGATCGCGGCTACGTGCTCGCCCGCGGCGCTGACGCCTTGCTCGGCACCACGATGGAGCACGCCGGCTTCGACTGCCGCGTCACCAACGAGGGCCTGGCCCAAATCTTCCGGGGAGCCGTCCGCCTCCTGCCAGCGTTACTCAATCACGCCGTGCAGCGCACGTGGGCGGGCCTCCGCCCGGTGACCGCCGACGGCCGTCCCATCGTCGGCCCCGATCCGGAGGTGGAGCGACTGTGGTACGCCGCCGGGCACGGGCGGAACGGCATCCTGCTGGCCGCTCTCACCGGCGAGATCATCGCGGACCTCGTCACGAAAGGCGAGACCGACGTGGACATCAGCGCGTTGCGCGTTGACCGGCTCAAGCCCCAAGCCGCACGGTGACGCTTACCGCCTACGGCGTGCGAGTTGCGACCGATGTATAGGACGTGCGCGTTCTGCAACGGCAAGCTCGACGGTGACGGCGGGCCCTCAGGGCTCGGCGTCGGGAGACGTCTCGCGTTCGACGAGTGGAAGGGCCGGCTCTGGGTCATCTGTCCCAAATGCACGCGCTGGAACCTCGCGCCGCTGGATGAGCGTCTCGAGCACGTCGAGGCACTTGCCCGCGCCGCGGGGGAGGGGCGCGTCGCAGCTGCGACCGAGCAGGTGGCGCTGATCCGCTGGCGGGGGTACGACCTGGTCCGGGTCGGCCGGCCGCCGCGGCTCGAGTTCGCGACGTGGCGCTACGGTGAACGGCTCAAGGCACGCCAGCGCGAGCAGCTCAAGTTCGTGATTCCGCTCACGGTGGCGACGGTGGGGCTCGCGGTGGCGGTGAACGTCGCGGCAGGTGGATCCGTCGGCGTGTTCGTGTGGAACATGCCGAACATCGCGCGGGCGATGTACACGGGGATCATCGGTCGCCGGACCGTGGGCCTAGTCGAACCACCGATCTGCGAACGCTGCGGCAGCCTGATGCATCTGCGCGCCAAGCACATGGCGCATGCCCGGATTGTCCCCGACGGCACAGCCGGCCTGGGGCTGGTCCTGAGCTGCCCCGACTGTCGCTCCGAGGGCGCGCTGCTGGTCGGGGCGGACGCGCAGGCCGCGTTGCGGCAGGGACTGACGTATCTGGCGCTGGCCCGCCGTGGCCGGGAGCGCGCCGAGGACGCGGCCCGCCTGGTCGAGGGCGCCGGCGGGCCGGATCGGCTCATCCGCGACGTCGCGCGGCGGGAGCTGACGCTCCGCAGCATCGCCCCGGAGCGGCGGCTCGCTCTCGAGATGGCCGTGGACGAGCAGGCCGAGGTCGAAGCGTTGGAGCGGCAGTGGAAGGATGCCGAAGAGATCGCCGAGATCGCGGACGGCCTGCTCTCTACCACTGCGGAGCTGGAAGAGGAGCTGCGTCGTTTGAAGAATCGCAAGCCACTGGGCGATCAACCGTCTAGTTGAAATTTGGCCTTTTGTCGCCTTCCGCGCTTCACTATCTTCCCCAAGCCTCATGGCCACCGCGCTCACCCAGATCACGGCTCGTAAACCCGCCTGGCTGAAGGTCCCCGCCCCGGGGGGCCCGAACTATCTCGCTGTGAAGCACCTGATGCGTGAGCTCGAGCTCCATACCGTGTGCGAGGAGGCGCATTGCCCCAACGTCGGCGAATGTTGGGAGCACAAGGCCGCCACCTTCATGATCCTGGGCGATGTGTGCACTCGGAACTGCGCGTACTGCGCGGTCCCGCACGGCCCCCCCGCTCCCCTCGACGCAGGCGAGCCGGCCCGTCTCGCCGAGGCGGTGCGGCAGATGGAGCTGAAGCATGTGGTCATCACGAGCGTGGACCGGGACGATCTGCCGCACGGCGGCGCCGAGGTCTTTGCGGCGTGCATCGCCGCGATCCGCCAGCGGACGCCGGACACGTCGGTCGAGGTGCTCATCCCCGACTTCAAGGGCAACGAGCGGGCGCTCCGGATCGTGGTCGACGCGCAGCCCGACATTCTGAACCACAACCTCGAGACCATCGAGCGACTGTATCGGCTGGCGCGGCCGGGCGGCCGGTATCCGCGAGCCCTCGAACTGCTGCGTCGGGTGAAGCACCTGGATCCCGACATGCTGACCAAGTCGGGCATCATCTGCGGGCTGGGCGAGGAATGGGACGAGCTGCTCGGCGCGATGCGCGACCTGCGCGCCCAGGGCGTCGACATCCTCACCCTCGGCCAGTATCTGCGCCCCTCCAGCCAGCACCTCCCGATCGCCCGCTATTACACGCCGCCCGAGTTCGCCGAGCTGCGGCGCCTCGGCATGCAGCTGGGATATCGCCACGTGGAAGCCGGGCCGCTGGTGCGCTCGAGCTATCATGCATGGGAGCAAGTCGAGCGCGCGAGCGCCGCCTCTTAGCCCCGACGCCCCATGACCACCGCAACCGCCCACGCCCAAAAGGACCAATCCCAAGCCGAGCTCGAGCGGCGGATGCTGCGACAGATGCTGTTGATCCGTCACTTCGAGGAGAAGGCGGCGGAGGCCTACGCGCTAGGCAAGATCGGCGGGTTCTGCCACCTCTATATCGGCCAGGAGGCGGTGGCGGTCGGCTCGCTCGCGGCGTTGCTCGACGACGATTACGTGATCAGCTCCTACCGTGAGCACGGCCAGGCGCTGGTCCGCGGCATCTCGGCGGGCGCGGTGATGGCCGAGCTGTTCGGGAAGGCGACCGGCTGCTCGAAGGGCAAGGGCGGCTCGATGCACCTGTTCGACGCCGCGAAGCGGTTCATGGGTGGGCACGGGATCGTCGGCGGGCATATCCCGCTCGGAGCGGGCATCGGCTTTGGGATCAAGTACAAGGGTGGCGACCAGGTCTGCCTCTGTTACTTCGGAGAGGCGGCCGTCAACATCGGCGCCTTCCACGAGACGCTCAACATGGCCTCCGTCTACCACCTGCCCGTGATCTTTTGCTGCGAGAACAACCGCTACGGCATGGGGACCGCGTTCGAGCGCGTCGCCGCGGTGACGGACGTCGCGGAGCACGCCTGCAGCTACGACATGGCGGCGGAGCTCGTGAACGGCATGGATGCGCTCGCCGTGTACGCCGCCACCCAACGCGCCGTCGAGCGCGCGCGCAAGGGTGGTCACCCGACGCTGCTGGAGGTGCGCACGTACCGCTTCATGGGGCACTCGATGTCCGACCCGCTGCACGGCGTGTATCGCACCAAGGACGAGGTCGAGGAACAAAAGAAGCGGGATCCCATCTCCCAGCTGGCGCTCAAGCTCAAGGAAGAGGGTGCGCTGGATCAGGCGGGGCTCGACGCGCTCGACGCGGAGGTGCGCGCGGAGGTGGAGGAGGCGGTGAAGTTTGCCGACGAAAGCCCCGATCCGGATCCCGGCGAGCTCACCACCCACGTGGTCGCGGACTGAGTGATGCCGACCCTGACCTATCGCGACGCGCTGAACCAGGCGCTGCGGGAGGAGATGCAGCGCGACGCCAACGTCTTCCTCATGGGGGAGGAAGTCGGAGTGTACCAGGGCGCCTACAAGGTGAGCCGCGGGCTGCTTGAGGAGTTCGGGCCGATGCGTGTGGTGGACACGCCCATCGCCGAGCTCGGGTTCGCCGGCATCGGCGTGGGGGCGGCGATGGTGGGGCTCCGTCCGGTGATCGAGTTCATGACGTGGAACTTCGCGGTCCTCGCCCTCGACCAGATCGTCAACTCGGCGGCGAAGCTGCTGTACGAGTCGGGCGGCCAGTTACCCATCCCGATCGTGTTCCGGGGGCCGAACGGCGCGGCCCTCCAGCTCGGCGCGCAGCACTCACAGGCCTGGGAAAGCTGGCTGAGTCACATCCCCGGCCTCAAGGTGGTGGCGCCGGCGACGCCCGCGGACGCCAAGGGCCTGCTCAAGTCCGCGATCCGCGACAACAACCCCGTCATCGTGCTCGAGGGCGAGATGCTGTACAACACCAAGGGGGAGGTGCCCGAGGGCGAGTACGTCGTGCCGATCGGCAGGGCGGACGTGAAGCGGGCGGGGCGGGACGTCACGCTCATCTGCCACTCGAAGACCGTCACGGTCGCCCTCAAAGCCGCCGAGCAGCTCGCCGAGCAGGAGGGGGTGTCGGCGGAGGTGGTCGACCTGCGCTCGCTGCGGCCGCTCGACGAGGCCGCCATCACCGCGTCAGTCGCGAAGACGAACCGCGCCGTCGTGGTCGAGGAAGGGTGGCCGCACTGCGGCATCGGCGCGCAGGTCGTGGACGTGATCCAACGCGAGGCCTTCGACCACCTCGATGCCCCGGTGCTGCGGGTGACGCAGGCCGACGTACCGATGCCCTACAACAGGCAGCTCGAGCGGCTCGCCAAGCCAAGCCCCGACAAGGTCGTCGCCGCCGCGCGGCGCGTGCTCTACCTCGACTGATCATGGCCACCAAGGTCTTCATGGAAGCGCTCTCCCCGACCATGGAGGAAGGGCGCCTGGTGAAGTGGCACAAGCAGGAAGGCGACGCCGTGAAGGCCGGCGAGACGCTGGCCGAGGTCGAGACGGACAAGGCGGTGATGGACCTGATCGCCCGCGCCGACGGCGTGCTGCGGCAGGTTGCGGTAACCGAGGGGCAGACGGTGCCGGTCGGGAGCGTGGTCGCGGTGATCGCGGCGCCGGGGGAGAGCGTAGGCTCGCCGGTCACTACGCCGGCCGCCGTGACTTCGGGAAGCGGGAAACCGGAAACGGGAAACGTTGGCGTCGCTAGCACCTCCGCGCCCGTGGCTGTCGCCCCCGCTCAGGCTGTCTCTGGCGCGGACACGAGCCGCGTCAAGGCATCGCCCTTGGCAAAGCGCATCGCCAAGGAAGCTGGGGTCGATCTGAAACGCGTCACTGGGTCGGGTCCGGGCGGCAGAGTGGTCAGACGAGACCTGGAAGCAGCAGGGAGAGGGGAGCAGGGAGAGGTACGCTCCGTCGCGGCGTCGGCCGCCGTGCAGCGGAGCGAACCTCTCCCTTCTCCCGTCTCTCCGGTGGCGGCGAGGTCGGGTGGGGCGTACGAAGACGTTCCCCTCACCCAGATCCGCAAAACGATCGCCAAGCGCCTGGTGACGTCCCTCGGTCCGGTCCCCCACTTCTTCCTGACCAGCGAAGTGGACATGGAGCGGGCTGCCGAGGCGCGCGACGCCCTCAACCCGCAGCTCGGCGACCGGGGCAAGGTTTCCTTCAACGACATCATCGTCAAGGCGACCGCGCTCGCCCTCACGAAGCACCGCGCTTGCAATGCCTGGTTCCAGGAGGACCACATCCGCTACTGGAACGAAGTGCACCTCGGGATGGCGGTGGCGGTGGAGGACGGGCTCATCACCCCCGTGATCCGCAACGCGGACCTGAAGCCGCTACTCGAGATCGGGCAGGAGGCGAAGCAACTCGCCGACAAGGCGCGCAGCCGTCGGCTCCAGCCGAGCGAATACACCGGGTCGACCTTCTCCGTTTCGAACCTCGGGATGTTCGACATCGACCAGTTCACGGCGGTGATCAATCCACCGGAGGCGGGCATTCTCGCCGTGGGCACGATCACCCCGAAGCCCGTGGTCGTGGACGGCCAGGTCGTGCCCCGCCGCCGCCTGCGCCTCACGATGAGCTGCGACCACCGGGTGATCGATGGGGCAACGGGGGCGGCGTTTCTGAAAACGCTGAAAGAGATGCTCGAAAACCCGCTGGCGATGCTCTTATGAAAATGCGGAATGCGGAGTGCGGAATGCGGAATTGAGCGGTCGGGGTCGAGGGTCGATCTCGGGGTTCGACCCTCGCACTGACATTCCGCATTCCGCGTTCCACATTCCGCACTCGGGGAGGGGGGTCTTTGGCAAACCAATTTGACGTGATCATCCTGGGTGGGGGGCCGGCCGGCTACGTCGGCGCGATCCGCTCGGCTCAGCTCGGCATGACCACGGCGGTGATCGAGCGGGACAAGCTCGGGGGGGTGTGCGTGAACATCGGCTGCATCCCCACCAAGGCGTTGCTCCACTCGGCGTACATCGCGAAGCTGCTGCGGGAGGCGAAGGAGTTCGGGGTCGACGCGGGGCTTGTCAAGACCGATTACGGCGTCGCGATGCAGCGTTCCCGCCGGGTGAGCGACCAGAACTCGAAGGGCGTCGAGTTCCTGATGAAAAAGAACAAGATCACCGTCGTGAAGGGCAACGGGGTGCTCCAGCCCGGACGCAAGGTGAAGGTCGGGAGCGACATTTACGAAGCGAGCAGGGCGGTAATCATCGCGACGGGATCGCGCGTGAAGGGCCTGCCGCAGATCGGGTTGGAGATCAACAAGACGACCGTCATCTCCTCGGACGAGGCGCTGTTTCTCGAGAAGGCGCCGGCCACTCTGGCGATCATCGGCGCCGGCGCCGTGGGCATGGAGTTCGCCGACATTTTCAGCGCCTTCGGCACCACCGTGACGCTGATCGAGGCGCTGCCGCGGATCCTGCCGCTCGAGGACGCCGAGGCGTCGGACGCCCTGGCGAAGAGCTACAAGAAACGCGGCATCGAGGTGATCGCCGGCGCCAAGGTGAAGCAGGGCACGCCCGCCAAGGACAAGGTGACCCTCGAGGTCGAGGCGAACGGCGCGACGCGGAAGATCGAGGTCGCGGCGGTGCTGATGGCGGCGGGTCGCGCCGTGAATACGGAGAACATCGGCCTGGCCGAGTGCGGCGTCCAGGTGTCCGAGCGGGGCTTCATCAAAGTCGATCCGGGCCTGCAGACGACCGCGCCGGGCTATTACGCCATCGGCGACGTGGCCGGGCCGCCGATGCTCGCGCACAAGGGAATGCGGGAGGGCGTGAATGTCACCGAGCTCGTCGCGGGCAAGAAGCCCCACGCGATCAGGTACGATAACGTGCCCAGCGTGACGTACTGCCACCCCGAGGTGGCCAGTATCGGGCTCACCGAGGATCAGTGCAAGGAGCGGAAGCTCGAGTACGTGGCCGGCCGGTTTCCGTTCTCGGCGAACGGCCGGGCGCGTGGAACTGGCGAGACCGAGGGCTTCGTGAAGATCCTGCGCGACAAGAAGTACGGCGAGATCCTGGGCGCCCACCTCGTGGGCGGGCACGCGTCCGAGATCATCCATGAGCTGGCGGTGGCGCGGGAGAATGAATACACGGTGGAAGAGGTCGAGCTGGCGATTCACGCGCACCCAACGATGTCCGAGGCCGTGGCCCAAGCCGCGCTCGATTCGCTGGGCCGGGTGGTGGACATGTGAAAGACCCGCTCGCGATCGGCCTCGGCGCACTGGCGTGCGGCGCCGGGCTTGGAGGGGGTACCATCGTGGCCGCGCTCGTCATCGTGCGAACCCTGGAGCACCACGTGAGCGCATCGAATTACCAGGAGAGCGCGGCAGACCCGGTCCTCGCGGGGACGCTCGCGGGCCTCGCGGTCGGCGCGACGTTCGGCTGGCGCCGCAGCCGCTGGCTGGACAACGTGTGGCAGCGCGGGGTGATCGGAGCGCTATCGACCGTCGGGGCGCTACTGCTCGGCTTCATCGCCTGGCCGATCGACCATCTGTTCGGCGTCGGCGGTCTCGCTGTGTGGGGAGCCGCGAGCTTCGTGCTCGGCGGCGCGGCGAGCGCGTGGGCGGTACGAGGAAGTCGAGACGATGCGTTGAGGGACGCGGAGTGACTGGACGCACCGTTGACGTGATCGAGGCCGGCTTGGTGCCGTACGCCGAGGCGCTCGAGTGGCAGCGGTCGCTCGCCGAGGCGCGGATCGAGGGACGGCTGGCGCGCGACGTGATCCTGCTGCTTCAGCACCCGCCGGTCGTGACGCTGGGCCGCACCGCGCGCGCGGGCCACCTGCGCGAGCCGCACGGCGTGCCCGTCGTCGCTGTGGAGCGCGGCGGCGATGTCACCTTCCACGGCCCCGGGCAGCTCGTCGGCTATCCCATCCTGGACCTGACCGGTTACCGCCAGGACCTGCACTGGTATCTCCGCACGCTCGAGCAGGCCTTGATCGCCGCCCTCGCGGAGCTGGGTGTCCCGGCTGAGCGGCGCGCGGGCTACACCGGCGTGTGGACGCGCGGGGGGGAGCGCAAGATCGCGAGCATCGGCGTCCACGTGAAGCAGTGGGTCACCTGGCACGGATTCGCGCTGAATGTGACGACCGATCTGTCGCACTTCGAGCGCATCGTGCCGTGCGGGATTCCGGGGGTCGTCATGACGTCCGTGGAACGAGAGAAGGGAGCAGGGAGAGGGGAGAAGGAGCTGTGGGACGACACGGTCGCGGCGGTGATTCGGGGGTTCGAAGCCGCCTTCGGCGTCACGAGCCAAGAATCGTCTTGCTCGCGTTCCGAAACTTGTTGATCTCGTGTTGTGTCAGGCCGCGACCGCCATAGCGCTCCTCCGTCCACGGATCACCCCGCATGTGATAGCCGTTCTGTTCCCAGAATCCCGGGAGGTCTTGCTCCAGTAGCTCGAACCCGCGCACCCACTTCGCGCTCTTCCAGAAATAGAGATGTGGCACGAGGAGCCGCGCGGGCCAGCCGTGCTCCGGCATCAGCCATTCGCCGCTCCATTTGAAAGCGATCAGGTTCTCCGGCAGGTTGAGGTTTGCGAGCGGCAGGTTCGTCGTGAAACCCTGCTCGGCGAGCACGATACAGAACTTTGCTGCAGGCTTCACCCCGGCCCGGGCTAGGAGCGCCTGGACCGGGACGCCTTCGAACGTATTCCCAAGGCGACTCCAGCGGGTGACGCAATGAATGTCACAAACGACCGTCTTGCGCGGTAACGCCAAGAGCTCGTCGTAGGTGAGCGCGAACGGGTGCTCGACGAGCCCCGACACTCGGAACGTCCAGGTCGTGGTGTCGACTCGCGGGACGTCCCCGTAGTGCAGCACCGGCCATTTGGTCGTTGCGACCTGCCCAGGCGGGACACGCTCCTTCACTGACGCCTCTGCGCGACGGTGTTGTGCAACGGCTTCGTGAAACGTCCTTGCTAGACGCCTTTAGTTCCCAGCAGCTCGTAGAATCTCCGAAACACCGCGATGCCGTCCCACAGCTGCTTCAAGTCGAGCTTTTCGTTCGGCGCGTGCAGCCGGTCATCGGGCAACCCGATCCCGGTGAGGATGACCGCCGCGCCGCTCTTGCCGAGCGCAGGGACGACCGGGATCGACCCGCCCGCCCGGGCGGGCACCGTCCCTCGCCCCACCACCTCGCGGAACGCCTGATCGAGCAGCCGGAATGCCGGGTGCGTGACCTTCACGGTAGCGGGGTCGGCGCCGTGGAGGAACTTGACGCTCGCCTGCACGTACTTCGGCGCGAACCGCTTGACGGCTGCCGCGAGCTGGCGCTCCACCGTGTTGAGTTTCTGCTCGGGGACGAGCCGCAGGCTCACCTTCGCGGTGGCCTCGGCGGGGATCACGGTCTTGGCGCCGTCGGCAGTGAAGCCGCCCATGATGCCGTGGATCTCGAACGTCGGGAGCGCCCAGAGGCGCTCGAGCACCGAGTACGCCTTCAGCCCAGTGAGGGCCTTCGCCTGCACGCGGTGCTTCAGGAACTCGCTCTCCTTGAAGGGTAGGCGCTTCCACGTCGCGAGCTCCGCCCTGGTGGGACGCCGCACGGCCGCATAGAGGCCCGGAACGTTGATCTTGCCGTCGGGTGACTTGAGCTTGGCCAGCAGGCGCACGAGCTCTTCGTGCGCGTTGGGCGCGGCCCCGCCGAACTCGCCGGAGTGCAGGTCGGACTTGGCCGTGCGCACCGTGATCTCGGCGTAGCACAGGCCGCGCAGCGTGGTGTAGACGGCCGGCCACTTCGGGGCGACGTAGGACATGTCGGCGATAAGGACGACGTCCGCCCGGGTGCGCTCGGGCTCGCGCCGCAACAGCTCGAACAAGACGCGGCTGCCATACTCCTCCTCGCCCTCGATCAAGAACCGGAAGTTGACCGGTGGTCGGCCCGTCGCCGCGATCGCTTTGAGCAGACAAAACACCTGCCCCTTGTCGTCCGCCGAGCCGCGGGCGAAGAGCTTGCCGTCGCGCACGGTCGGCTCGAAGGGCGGCGTGGTCCACTCGGCGAGCGGATCGGGCGGCTGGACATCATAGTGGCCGTACAGCAGCAGCGTAGGCGCCCCGGACACTTCAGGGCCGACGCCCCACACAACCGGATGCGTGTCGCTCGCGAGGAACTGCACCTCGCGGCAACCCAGCCGTCGCAACTCGCCCGCGACCCACTCCGCCGCCGCGCGGCAGTCGGCGTTGTGCGCGGGCAGCGTCGAAACCGACGGAATGCGCAAGAAGTCCGTCAGCGCGCCGAGTAGCCGGTCCGTGTCCATGGCGTGCAGAATCTAGACGGGTAGACGGGTAGACGGGTAGACGGGTCGCTGACTAACCGCCTAGCCGTCTACCCGTCTGGCCGTATATTCGTCCGCGCCATGCGAACGACCGCGTCGTACGAGCTGTTCCCAGACGCGCCGAGCGAGCGAGCGATGGCGCGCGCCCGCTACCTCGCCCGGGAGGGACGGATCGCCGACGCGGAGAAGGCGTATCGCGACGTGCTGGCCGCGCACCCCGATCTCAAGCCCTGCTGGGCCGAGTGCTTCGAGCTGCTGCGGAGCCATGGGCGGCGCGAGGACGCGCTCCGCCTCGCCGAGGGAGCGCGCGCGCAGTTCGGGGACTCTGCGTTCCCGCTCGCGCTCAAGGGCGCGGCGCTGATCGAGCTGGAGCGCTACCGCGAAGCGCTCGGCGCCCTCGAACAGGCCATCGAGTTCGATCCGGACCTCGCGCTCGCCTGGCACGAGCTCGGGTACGCCGCGTTCCGCCTGGGCGACCGCAACCGGGCGCTGCTGGCGCTCGACCGTGCCTTCGCGCTCGAGCCGCACACGGAGACGCTGCGGCTGCGCGGGCGCATCCTGCGCGACGCGGGGCGCTACCAGGCGGCGGAGGTGGCCTACGAGGGCGCGGCCCAGGCGGCGGAGCATACCGAGCAGCGCCAGGGGGCGGAGCGGGAAATCGCGATCACGCGGCGCTACGCCTTCTACGCCCCGCGCCGCCCGGAAGACCTCTCGCCGGCCGAGCGCTGGTTCGCCGAGACCGGCACGGTTGTGCTCGCCCCCGACCCCGGCGCGGACGTCCCGGACGATGCGGCGCTCATCGCCGCCTTCCTGGACTTGGCGCGCGATTCCCGCTGGCGGTTCGGCCAGGTGGTGACGCTGGGTCCGGCGCTGCCCGCCTGGCAGTCGCTCGCGGACGGGCTGGGAGCGCCGTTGGTCGGCCGCGCGGCGTTCGACGCGGCGGCGGTGCCGCTCGTCGTGGCGCAACGCGCGCTTCCCGGCGACGCCGGGTGGAGCGTCCTGCAAGCCGCGGTGGCCCGCGACGGCACCGGGCTGATGTTCGTGCTCGAGCACGCCGCGGACGACACCACACCGGCGCCGGGAGCGGCGGACGTGATCGGCGTGCTCTCCGACGCCGGGCGCCGCCGCGCGCGTCGCATCAACGTCGCCCACGCACTGTCGGAAGCGCAGCACCCGGCGGCCCGCCTCGCCGGCCGTCGCCTCAAGCCCTGACTCGCTCGGAGGTCCCGTGACTGCTCCCGCCACTCCCCGCAGCGCGATGTCGGGGAAGGCCATCGTCGCGAGCCAGTTCGACCGCGCCGCCGATCTCATCAGCCTCGAAGGCTACATGCGCCGCATTCTCATGTCTCCGTTCCGCGAGGTGCAAGTCGAGGTCCCCGTACGGATGGACGACGGCCGCATCGAGGTGTTCACCGGCTACCGCATCCAGCACAACGGCGCGCGCGGCCCCTGCAAGGGGGGGATCCGCTACCACCCCGACGCCGACCACGACGAGGTACTCGGGCTCGCCACGATCATGACGTGGAAGACCGCGCTCATGGACATCCCGTTCGGCGGCGCGAAGGGTGGCGTCACGGTCGACCCGAAGAAGCTCTCCAAGCTCGAGCTCGAGCGCCTCACCCGGCGCTTCACCCAACGCATCTCCATCATGCTGGGCCCCTACCGCGATATCCCCGCGCCGGACGTGAACACCAACGCGCAGGTGATGGCCTGGATCCTGGACGAGTATTCGAGCCGTCACGGCTACACGCCGGCCGCCGTGACCGGGAAGCCGGTGTCGCTCGGTGGGTCGCTCGGGCGCGAGGAGGCAACCGGCCGGGGCGTGATGTACGTGATGATGGAGTACTCCCGGGACTTCGGGATCCCACTCAAGGGCAGCCGCGTCGTGATTCAGGGCTTCGGGAACGTCGGCGGCCACCTCGCGCGGCTGCTCGCGGCAGAGGCGGGGGCGAAGGTCGTGGCGGTGTCGGACGTGAACGGGGGCGGGCGGCCGGGCCATCACCAACGACGCGCTGTGGACCATCCCGTGCGACTGGCTCGTCCCCGCGGCGCTGGGCGGGGTGATCGCGAAGGAGACCAATGCGCGGACCATCGACTGCAAGGTCGTGGTCGAAGGCGCCAACGAGCCCACCACGCCGACGGCCGATCGGATCCTCGAGGAGCGCGGCATCGCGGTGATCCCGGACTTCTTGGCGAACGCGGGCGGCGTGACCGTCAGCTATTACGAATGGTCGCAGAACCTGCAGCAGTACCGCTGGACCCACGAACAGGTGAACCGCGAGCTCCAGGCCACGATCACCAAGGCCTACGTGGCGGTGCGGGACCTGGCGAAATCAAAAGGAGTCACGTTCCGGACCGCCGCGTACGCCATCGCCCTGCAGCGGGTCGCCGAGGCGGAACGGCTCAGAGGGAATTAGTCGTCGGCGGGTAGGCCGGGCCGCGAATACAGCGCCTGGTACGGGTCCGTCCCCGGTTGCGTGAACACACGCAGCTGAATCGCGCGGATCGTCTCGGTCAGATTTGCGCCCGAGTGCACGTAGATCTCCTCGAACAGGTTCAGGTTCATCCGGTACAGCCGTTGCGCGATCACGACGGCGTTGTTGAGCGGGGCCCGCGCGAACCAGCGCCAGTCGTACGTCTCGAGCGACTGCCCCACAGGGCCGGTGAGCTGCGCCCGAGCCCACCCGAACAGCGTCGCCCGGGCGCGCTCGAGCTCGGACGCCGACAGCGCCTGCGCGTACGCGGAGTCGAGCCGCCTGGCGAGCTCGGCCCAGAGCACGTCCAGCGTACGCTCGTCGCGCCAGCGCGCCGCGGCGCGCTTCGCATCGGCCGCATCCCGCCGCGAACGGAAAAACGCCTCCGCCCCGCGGTAGCCGACGAAGCTGGCGAAGCTCTCGTTGAACGGGGTCTGGCTCTTCACGTACAGCGTGTTGTGCGCGAGCTCGTGGATCACGCTCGCCACCAGCTCCATCGTGTCGCGCTCCACGATCGTGGACAGGAGGGGGTCGCTGAAGTAACCCAGCGTCGAGAATGCCCCCGCGGGTCGCAGATAGGTGTCGTAGCCCTGGCGCTCGAGATCCGCCGCGTTGCGGCGTGCCTGGTCGAAGTTGAAGAACCCTTTGTACGGCACCGTGCCGACGATCGGGTACTGCCACGTGTACTCGCGCAACCGATCCCGCCGGCTCGCGGAGAGCACGAGCAGGAGGGTGTCCCGCCCCACGTCGACGTACGTCGTGTACGTGTTGCCCACGAGCAACTTGAGGGAGTCCGCCGCGTAGGCGCGCGCCGCGAGCACGAGCGTGAGACGCTGGCGCAGCTCGGCCGTGGTCTGCGGCTCGACGACGAGCTGCGTGATGGCGCGACGCTTGAGGAGGATGCGTGCCTCTTCGACTCCCGCCCGCGCGAGGTAGCGGGCGTCGTCGCTCAGCAGCAGCGCCAGCGCGAGCAGCGCCGGCACACCGATCAGCACCCAGCGCAGCAGGCGGCGCGCCACACGGCCCCACCGCGGCCGCGCCCGCTCCATCAGGGGGTCCATCGCAGCCCGAAACGGTGCGTGCCGCCCCCGCTGCTCCCCGCGCCCGTTCCGGTCTCGGACGCGCGGTAGGCGTAGTCGACATGCAGCCGGCCGAGCTCCACGCCGGCACCGTATGAGAACGGGGCAGCATCAGTAGATGTGGAGTGGCCGGCATAACCGACCCGGGCGACGATCCCCGTGCCGTGCACCACCACACCCCCCTCCACCCCCGCGATCAGGAACGCGGCGCCGGCCCCGCCCGAGGGCCACTGGCCCTCCAGCGTGGTGAGCAGCCGATACGCCCCTTGAGGATCGACGTAGTTCATCGTGAGACCGGCGCGGCTGCGACGCGTGAGTCGCGCCCCGCCCCCCAGGTCCCCGCCGAGGTTCTGCACGCTCGCGCCGAACGCCATCAGGTCGAAGATAGCGATTGCGACGCCCACGTCACCGGCCCAGGCGTCAGCGGTCGTGGCGCCGAGCGTCTCACGGACGTACTTGACCGAGGTGCCCAGGGCGATGAAGCTCGCGCGGAACACGAGCGACGAGAGCCCGAGCAGGTCGGTCGCGCGCACCAGCGCGCCCGAGGTGTCGAGCGCGGCCGCGCCGAATCCCCACGACAGGCGCCCTGCCCGCAGGGCGAGGGCGCCCGACCCGACGGCCGTGCCGCCGGGAAAGCGCTGGTACGCGCCTTCGACCGAGAGGTGGCGAATCGTGGCGATGCCGGCGGGGTTCGAGAAGACGGCGCCCGCGTCACCGACGAGCGGGGCGGCGAGCGACGACACCAGAACCGCGTTACACAACAGCGTCACGCAGAGACGTCGCGCGGCAACGTAGCCCTGGTCCACGATCACGCGTGACGTTCTCGCGGGACGCTCGCGCGTGACGCGCCCGCTGGACGCCGTCACTGTATTCGAATGACGTTCAGCCGCGGCACGATGGCCGTCCGCAGCGCTCGGCCCAACCCGTCACTGAACAGGACCGTAAATCCCGCCGCGCCCGCCGCCTGCTGGACGCGGAAATAGGTGCCTGACCCCGCACGCAATATGCCGCTCAGGTTCACACTGCTCCCCGCACCGACGCCCGGAGTGAGCGGGAGGTTCGCCGGCAGCGCACCCGTGTTGAGCGGAGGGCTGGGGCAGCGCGTCTTGAGCGTGCCGTAGTCCGCGCGGAACCGCCACATCTTGTATTGCAGCTCGGCCGGAGTCGCGAAGCCCGGGAGATCGGAGACCCAGTTCGCCAGCGCCCAGCGCTCGAGCAACAGCGGGAACGACTGCCCGGTCTGCGTCGCCACGTTCTGGGGGCCGGTGAGGCTGGTGATGTCGAGCTTGCGGGTGAAGCCGCTCCGCTGCGCGAAGGACGTATCCGCCGAGTACTGGTCCATGATGTAGCGCAGGAACAGCCAGTAGGCGCCGCGGCTCGCCAGCGCCCCGATGCCGCTGGTGTCAACCAGGAAGTAGCTGTGCGGCGCCTGGAAGTACTGGGCCGAGTTGTACACGTCGCCGAACACGTAATTGCAGTACGTGGCGGTGTCCGCGGGAAGGAAGCTGCGACCGCCCAGCTCCTCCGCATAGTGCGACAGCGCCTCGTTGAGCCACAGGATCTCGGGGTCGCCGCGGCGCTCCAGCACATGGTGGTTGTAGCTGATCATGTGCTGGAACTCGTGTATGAAGGTGACCGGCACCAGCCGCTTGAGCGCCGCGACGGAGTGCGTGCAGCTCAGCGTCGCGTTCGGATCCGGCACGATCGAGTAGAAGATCTCGCCGTTGTTGTACTGGGAGGCGAAGAACGGATCGATATCGGCGCCGAAGAAATACCCAGCCACGAAGCCTTTGGTGGTGCAGTCCGCCGCTGTCACCAGCTGGTTCACCCGGTTCGTCATCAGCACGATGACCACGCCGTTGGCGTCGATATCCGACTCCCGCCCGAACGCGGTCGTGTCGATTTCGTACAGTCGCGTGTCGAAGACCGCTCGCAGGGTGTCGAGGTCGGTCTGTGACAGGCCTGGCTGGGGCGCCGCACTGTCCACGTAGATGGCGATGTGCTGCCCCAACTTCATTAGCGTGGCTCGCACCGTGGGCAGGGTGTCGCACTTCAGATTGCCACACACCTTGAACGTTCGGTTCGTCCCCGAGTCACTGGGCAGGATGGGCCCCTGCAGCGATGCCTGGACCCCTGCCCGGGGTTGCCGCGGCGGCACGGGATAGGCTCGGGTCCGCTCCGCCTGACGCAGAAACAGATGGAACCGCTCGGCCGGCGACAGCTCGGCGGGCGATGCCTCCGGGACCACGAACTGCGGCGCGATCGCGGACGGCGCGAGGGCACCCCCTTGCAGCTTGAAGCTCTGCGTATCATTGGGGGTGCCGCTCGCCGGCTGGGCGACCAGCAGGTACTCGGTTGGCGACGCCGACGCATTCGGCGGGAACACCGTGCAGCCCGAGGTCGGAGCAGGGTCGATGGCCTGATACGCCGCCACCCCAAGGCCGAGCGCCGTTCCGCCGGTGCAGGGAGGGAGCGTCGCACCAGTGCCGCCGTCACCCTTCTGACACGCCACCAGCAGCGATGACACTCCGACCAGCCACAGCCGCTTCGCCACCATGAGTTCCCCCCAAGACTTCCCCGGCCCGAACCAGCGCCTGGCGGAAGCAGATTGGTCCCGCCACCTCGTGAACGCCAATCATCGCCACGACGAGGGTCTCGAGCGAGACCCCCCACTCAGGAAACGCCCGCCGCGCCAGCTGGGCGAGCCCCAAGGCCACGCCCGCCTGCGATATAAGGCCCAGCCAGCCGTTCCGGGCAAGGGCCGGCGTCACATCGGGGTGGCGGCCGGCCCACAGCAGACCGTACCGCAAGCTCATCACCCGCAACCCGATAAGGAGCAGCGCCCAGGGCCACAGCTCTGCGAGCACGCCCAGCTGCAGCCCGGCGCCCGCGAGAGCGAAGAAGATGACGTACACCGCCGGCGCGCCCCGGTTCAGCTCGCGCCGCAGCTGCTCGCCCTCGGCGCGCGCGCAGTTCTCCAGGTAGAACCCCGCCGCCAGGGCGATGAGCACCGTCTCGAGGCGCAGCAGCCGTGCGGTCTCGGCTGCCAGCAGCGCCGCCGCGACGAGGAACAGCACCGCGAAGCGCGGCGCCAGCCGCAGGTAACGGGAGAGGGCAAAAGCGAGCGCGAGCCCTACGGCCAGCGAGCCCACGAGCCGCAGCGCGGCGAGCACAGCGACCGTCAGGTTGAGCGCCCCGGCGCTCGACAGCGGCTTGGAGACCACGAGCACGAGCGTGAACAGGATCGCGGCGCCCAGGTCCTGCGCGATCGTCACACCGAGCAGGTAGCGGGAGAACGGCCCGCGCGCCTCCAGCTCGCCGATCATCGCGCTGGTGATGGCGGGCGACCCGGCGGCGGCGAATGTGCCGAGCACGAGCGCGACGGTGAGCCGGTCGTGCCATGGCTGATGCGCCGCGATGGGCAGCCACGGGCTCACCGACCAGGCGACGAGCGTCACTACTACAAAGGGGAAGGTGATCGCGCCGGTCGCGAGCCGCCCGAGCGCCGTGCGGCCGGTGCGCAGCAGCTCAAGCGTCAGCTCCGACCCGGCGGCGAGCGCGAGGAGGCCGACGGCGACGTCCGCGATGAACTGCAGGGCCGCCACCTCGTCCGCCCGAACGAGGCCGAGCCACGCGGGCCCCGCCGCAAACCCGATCAACAGATAGCCGGTCACGCGCGGCAGGCGCACGCGCCTCGCGAGGTCGCCACCCACGAGAGCCACGAGCAGCAGGAACCCGAGCGCCAGGGTCGCCCGCGCTTCGAGCGGCCCGCCCGCGGTGATGCGATGAAACAGCGCCATCATCAGAACCAGCGCGAACAGGCTCGCGACCCAGCGCATGGGCCGCAAAGATATTCGCGCCGCAGGGATTTTGACAATGCGTGTGAACGCCGGTATTTTCAGCAGGTGCCCCTCCCCCCAAAAAATTGGATTGAGGCCGTGCGTTTCGGGGACGATGGATTGGTTCCCGTCGTGGCTCAGAGCGCGCTCGCCGGCGAGGTGCTGATGGTGGCCTACGCCGACCGCGAGGCCCTGCAGAAGACGCGCGACACCGGTCAGGCCCACTACCGCAGCCGCTCGCGCGGCGAGCTGTGGCAGAAAGGCGCGACGTCGGGACACACGCAGGCGGTGCAGGAGGTGCGCGTGGACTGCGATGGGGACGCGGTGCTGTACCTCGTGCGCCAGCAGGGTCCGGCGTGCCACACCGGGGCGCCTACCTGCTTCGGCGAGCCGACCGGCGGCACCCTCATCCGGCTGGCCCGCACCGTCGCCGAGCGCGCCCGGGACAAGCCCGCCGGGTCGTACACGGCCCAGTTGCTCGATGCGGGAGTCGCCAAGATCGCCCAGAAGGTCGGCGAGGAAGCGGTCGAGACGGTGGTCGCCGCCACGAGCGAAGACCGGGCGCGGCTCGCCAGCGAGGCAGCGGACCTCATCTATCATTTATTAGTGCTGCTCGAAGCCAGACAACTCCCCCTCGACCGGGTGCTCGAGGAGCTGGACGCCCGAGCCCGCTAGGGTCATGCCGTTCGTCCACCTCCACACCCACAGCGAGTACTCCCTCCTCGACGGCGCCAACCGGATCCCCGACCTGCTCGACCGGATCCGTACCCTCGGTATGGATTCGCTCGCCGTCACCGACCACGGCAACCTGCATGGGGCGTGGCAGTTCTACACGGAGGCGAAATCCCGCGGCCTCCGTCCGATCCTCGGATTCGAAGCGTACCTCGCCTTCGGCAGCCGCCACAAGCGCGAGAAGCCCGTCGACGCCCCGGCCGGCTACTCCCACCTCGTGCTGCTCGCAAAGAACCGCATCGGCTACTCGAACCTGATCAAGCTGTCCTCCATCGGATTCCTCGAGGGCTTCTACCGGCGGCCCCGGATCGACCGGGAAGCGCTGGAGCAACACAGGGACGGCTTGATCGGACTCGCCGCCTGCCTCTCCGGTGAGATCGCGCTCTACCTGCGGCAGGGAAACTACGAGGCGGCCAAGACCAGCGCGCGCTATTTCGCCCAGCTGTTCGGCAACGACGGGTTCTGGCTCGAGGTCCAGGATCACGGCCTGGCGGATGAGAAGGTCGTAGCGGCGGGGATGTACCGGCTGGCGCAGGAGCTGGGCCTGCCGGTCGTGGCGACGAACGACGCGCACTACCTGAGGAAAGACGACGCCGAGGCGCACGACGTGCTACTGGCCATCGGCACCGGCAAGGACCTGGACGATCCCAACCGGTTCCGCTTCTTCGGCCAGGAGAGCTACGTCAAGTCGGAAGCGGAGCTGCGGCCACTGTTCACGGAGCACCCGGAGGTCGTGGCCGAGACTGCACGCGTCGCCGAGCTGTGCGAGTTCGACTTCGAGAAGCGCTACTTCCTGCCCCAGTTTCCCAGGGCGCCCGAGTTCGCCTCCGACAACGACCTGCTCGTCCACCTGGCGCGCGCGGGGGCGCGGGCGCGCTACGGCGATCCCCTGCCGCCGCCGGTGGAAGAGCGGCTCGCCTACGAGCTGGGGGTCATCTCGCACACCGGCTACGCCGGCTATTTCCTGATCGTGTCCGACATCACGACGGCAGCGAAGGCCCGCGGCATCCCGGTGGGCCCCGGGCGCGGCTCGGCCGCGGGGTCGCTCGTCGCCTACGCGCTGGGAATCACCGATATCGACCCGCTCAAGTTCGATCTGCTGTTCGAGCGGTTCCTGAACCCCGAGCGCGTCACGATGCCGGACATCGACCTGGACTTCTGTTTCGAGCGCCGCGGCGAGGTGATCGAGTACATGCGCTCGCGCTACGGGCGGGAGTCGGTGGGCCAGATCATCAGTTTCGGGACGCTGAAAGCGCGGGCGGCGTTCCGCGACGTGGCGCGAACGCTGCGCCTCGAGATGGGGGACGTGGACCGGCTGAGCAAGATGATCCCCTCCGGTCCCGGCTACGCCCTCACGCTCGCGGAAGCCGCCGAGAAGGTGCCGGACCTGCGGGCGGCCGCAGGTCAGGACGAGCGGGTGCGCAAGATCCTCGAACTCGGCACCAGGATCGAGGGCCTGGCGCGCCACGCGTCGGTGCATGCGGCGGGCGTCGTGATCGCCCCCGGCCCGCTCAGCGACTACGTCCCCGTCTGCCTCGCGCCGCAGGAAGCGGACGCGATCATCACCCAGTTCGACATGGTCGGGCTGGAGCAGGTCGGGATGCTGAAGATCGACATCCTGGGGCTCAAGACCCTCACGGTGGTCCACGACGCGGTGGCAATGGTGCGCGAGCGGCACGACATAGCGCTCGACATGCAGGGACTCGACCTCGAGGACCCCGACGTGTACCGGCTGCTGCGCTCCGGCCGCACCGCAGGCGTGTTCCAGTTCGAGTCCCCGCTCGCCACCGACTGCCTGCGCAACATGCAGTGCGACCGGTTCGACGACCTGGTGGCGGCGAATGCGCTGCTGCGGCCCGGGCCGCTCGACACGGGGATGCACCTCGTGTTCATCAACCGCAAGCTGGGCCGCGAGCCGGTACGCTATCCGCACCCCGCCCTCGAAGAGATCCTCAAGCCGACCTACGGCGTCATCACCTACCAGGAGCAGGTGATGCGGATCGCCAACGTGCTCGCCGGCTTCTCGCTCGCCGAAGCGGACGTGCTGCGCAAGGCGGTAGGCAAGAAGGACAAGGAGCTGATCCAGCAGGAGCTGGGTCGCTTCGTCACGCGCGCGGTCGAGCGCGGGCACCAGCTGCGGGTGATCGAGGACATCGCCGCCCAGATCGAGACGTTCGGCCGGTACGGCTTCAACAAGTCCCACGCCGTCGCCTACTCGGTGCTGTCGTACCAGACCGCGTGGCTCAAGACGCGCTACGCGCCCGAGTTCATGTCGGCGCTGCTGTCGTCGGAGATCGGCAACACCGACAAGGTCGTGCAGTACATCGCCGAGGCGCGGGAGCTCGGCCTCGAAGTGCTGCCGCCCGACGTGAACGAGTCGGGGTTCAAGTTCACCGTGGTCGGCGACGCCCGAGTCCGGTTCGGGCTCGGCGCGATCAAGAACGTCGGGGGAAGCGCGATCGAGTCGATCATCGCGGGGCGGACCGGGGGGGGGCCGTACCGCTCGCTCGTCGACCTGTGCGACCGCATCGACCTGCGGCTCTGCAACAAGCGCGTGATCGAGGCACTGGTCGACGCGGGCGCCTGCGATTCGCTCGGCGGCCACCGCGCCCAGCTCATCGCCGCCCTCGACGCGGCATTCGCCGAAGCTCAGGCCCGCCAGGCGGAACGCACCAGCGGCCAGCATGCGCTGTTCGGGGAAGTGACGTCCACTCCCCAGCGGCCGGCCCCGCTCCCCGACGTTTTTCCCTGGACCGAGCACGACCGCCTCGCGCGCGAGAAGGCCGTGCTTGGCTTCTTCATCTCCGGGCACCCCCTCGCCAAGTACCGTGCCGAGGTGGAGCTTTTCGGTACCCGGACCACCGCCACGCTCGGCCGGTGGAGCGACCAGAAGGTGCGGGTTGCGGCAGTAGTCACGGTCGTGAAACGTCAGATCTCGAAGAAGTCGGGCGCAGAGTACGCGCGCCTCGTGCTCGAGGATTTCCACGGCACGGCCGAAGCCCTGGTGTTCCCGGAGGCGTGGGCCAAGCTCAACGACGTGATCCGGCCCGACGGGGCGCTGCTCCTCAGCGGAGGCCACAGCGCGCGCGACCGGGACGAGGAGCAGGCGCCGTTCATCGTGGAGGGGGCGCAGCCGCTGGACGAGCTCCGGGCGAAGGGCGCGATCGGCGTGGCGCTGGTGTGGTCGCGCACCGCCCCCCCGCCGCCCGACGCCGCCCGGGCCGTGGCCGCCCTGTGCGCCGCGCACCCGGGACCGTGCCCGGTGCTGGTGGAGTGGGCGGAAGGGGATCCAAACGGCGGTAGGGATCACCCCGGACTTGCGCCCGGGGTCAGTGCTACCACCCCCACTAACCCCGGGCGCGAGCCTGGGGGAGCCCGCCTCCGCAGTCGCTCGCTGCGCGTCGAAGTCGCCGACGACCTGCTGGCGGCGCTGCGCGGGTTGTTAGGCCCCGACCACGTGCACCTGGTGAGGACGACCTGACCGATGGCGACCCACACGCTGGACTTTGAGCGTCCCCTGTTGGAGCTCGAGCGCCAGATTGAAGAGATGAAGCGCGTCACCGGCGACACGGCGGTGGACGTGTCGAAGGAGCTCGCGGCGCTGGAGCGGAAGCTGGCGGAGCTGCGCGGCGAGATCTACAAGAACCTGACGCCGATGCAGCGCGTCCAGGTCGCGCGCCACCCGAAGCGCCCCTACACGCTCGACTACGTCAACACGGTCTTCACGGACTTTGTCGAGCTGCACGGCGACCGGCTGTTCCGCGACGACCCGGCGATCGTGGGCGGGTGGGGGCGGCTCGACGGCATGAGCGTGATGGTGATCGGGCACCAAAAGGGCCGCGACACGAAGGAGAACCTGCACCGCAACTTCGGCATGGCCCACCCTGAAGGCTACCGCAAGGCGCTGCGACTGATGGGGCTCGCGGAGAAGTTCGGGGCCCCGGTGATCACGCTGGTGGACACACCGGGCGCCTACCCCGGACTCGGCGCGGAAGAGCGCGGGCAGGCCGAGGCGATCGCCCGCAACCTGGTGGAGATGGCGACGTTGCGCACGCCGATCATCACCGCCGTCATCGGCGAAGGGGGCTCCGGCGGCGCGCTGGCGGTGGGGCTCGCCGACCGCGTGCTGATGCTCGAGAACTCGGTGTACTCGGTGATCTCTCCCGAGGGCTGCGCGGCGATTCTGTGGAAGGACGCGACCCAGCGCGAGCGCGCGGCCGAGGCCCTGAAGATCACGGCGGAGGACCTGCTCGAGCTCGGCGTCATCGACGAGATCATTCCCGAGCCATCGGGGGGCGCCCACGCCGACCCCGAGGCGGCCGCCCAGGCCCTGGGCGACGCGCTGCGGCGCCAGGTCCGCGTGCTCCGGAAGACCAAGATCGAAAAGCTGCTCAAACGCCGGGAAGAGAAGTACCTTTCGTTGGGTGCCCTGAGCGAGAAGTGAGTTGACTCCAGTCGTCGAAGTCCGGTTCAAGGGGAACCGGAAGGAATACTTCACCTGGCCGTCCGAGGAGCCGCTCGCGCTGCACGATCCCGTGATCGTGGAGGTCGAGCGGGGCCATGATCTCGGGCGCGTGTCCGCCGTCGGCCCCGTTGCGGTGCGCAAGTGCGGCGCGGCGTGCACGGGATGCAGCCTAGCCGAGGCCGCCGCGGCCCCGCCCGCGCCTGAGCGGCGCATCGTGCGCCGCGCCAGCCCCGACGACGCGGCACTCGCCGACCGGCTGCACCAGGACGAAGCCGAGGTGCGTCGCAAGGTGATGGAGCGGGTGAAGCAGCACACCCTCCCGATGAAGGTGTCCGACGCCGAGTGGCAGTGGGACAAGAAGAAGCTGACGGTGTACTTCACAGCCGAGCAGCGCGTGGACTTTCGCGCGCTGGTGCGCGACCTCGCCAGCCTGTTCCACACGCGGATCGAACTGCGCCAGATCGGCGCGCGCGACGAGGCCAAGCGGCTGGACGGCGTGGGCCGTTGCGGCCGCCAGTTCTGCTGCTCGAGCTGGCTCCCCGAACTGCGGCCGGTGAGCCTGTCGCTCGCGAAAGACCAGCATTTGTCCCTCAACCCGTCGCAGATCTCGGGCGGCTGCGGGCGGCTGCTGTGCTGCCTCCGCTACGAGCACGACTTCTACGTGCAGACCCGCAAGCGCTTTCCCAAGGAGGGGAAAGTGCTGCGCACGGCCGTGGGGTCCGAGCGCGTGCTCGCCGTGGACATCTTCCGCGAGACGGTGACGCTGCGCGCCGAGGACGGGGGGGGTGACACACGCGTGGTGTCGCTGGAGAAGCTGAAAGAGGAAGTCGCGCGCGATGGCTAAGTTCTACGTCACGACAGCGATCGACTACTCCAACGGCGAGCCGCACCTGGGCCACGCGCTCGAGAAGATCGGCGCGGACTGCATCGCGCGGTACCGGCGGCTCGCGGGTGACGACGTCCACTTCCTGATGGGGATGGACGAACACAGCCAATCCGTGATCCAGGCCGCCGCGAGCGCGCAGCTGTCGCCGCAGGCGTGGGTCGACCGCATGGCCGCCACCTTCGCCGACTACTGGCGCCGCCTCTACTGCAGCCACGACGACTGGATCCGCACCACCGAGCCGCGGCACGCGCGCGCTGTCACCGCCCTGCTCGAGCGCATCCGCGCCCGCCACCCCGATGACCTGTTCGAGGCCGAATACGAGGGCTTGTACTGCACCGGCTGCGAGGAGTTCAAGACCGGCGCGCAGATCGTCAACGGCCACTGCATCGAGCACCCCACGCTCGAGCTGATTCCGACCAAGGAGCGCAACCACTTCTTTCGGCTGAGCGCCTACCGCGATGCGGTGCTCGAGCGCATCCGGTCGGGCAGCTTCGCCGTCGAGCCCGAGATCCGTCGCAACGAGGTGGTGCGCTTGCTCGAGGCCGGCCTCCAGGACATTTCGATCTCGCGGCAGCGGCAGCCGTGGGGCATTCCCTTCCCCGGCGACGCGCAACAGACCGTGTACGTCTGGTTCGACGCCCTGATCAACTACCTGTCGGCGACGGGCTTCCCCGATCCGGGCTACGAGCGGCTCTGGCCGGCGGACCTGCACGTCATCGGGAAGGGCATCACGCGCTTCCATTGTGTGATCTGGCCGGCGATGCTGCTCGCGGCGGAGCTGGCGCCGCCCCGCCGGGTCTGGGCGCACGGCTACGTGCAGTGGTCGGGCGCCAAGATGAGCAAGACCGCGGGCACGGCAGTGAGCCTGGGCGAGGCGATCGACTACCACGGCGCCGACGCGCTGCGCTACTACCTGCTGCGCGACGTCGGGTTCGCGAACGACGGCGACTTCACCTGGGAGCGGTTCGACGCGCGCTACATCGCGGATCTCGCCAACACGTTCGGCAATCTCGTGTCACGCGCCCTTACGATGATTCAGAGCTACCGCGGCGGCACCGTGCCACGCGCTTCGCAGGGCCGCGCGACGCCGCTGGACGACGCGGCGCGCGAGGCGGCGGTGGCCTACCGGCGCGCGATGGACGGGTACCGCCTCGAGGACGGCGCGGCGCAGTGGATGGATCTCGCGGGGCGCGCCAACCGCTACATCGAGGAGACCGCACCCTGGAAGCTCGCGAAGGCGGGCAAGGACGCCGAGCTCGATCAAGTGCTCGCCAGCCTCGCCCGCACCGTCGCCCAGCTCGCCGTCCTCGGCCAACCGTTCGTGCCGACCACCGCCGAGACCGTGTGGTCGCTGTTCGGGCCCTCCCCGGCCTCGCCGGCCCCCGGGCCGCTCGTCCAGGTGCACCTCGCAGATGTCTCCGGCCTCGATGTGGCCGGCCGGCAGGTCGCGAAGCCGCCGATTCTTTTTCCCAAGCCCCGGCTGACGCCGGCGTGACGCCCAAAGGCCCCAAAAGCCCGTGATATGGCTCACTTCTGACAAATACTTACTGGTTGACGCTTTGCGAGTCGACCCGTAATTTTGAACTCCCACCGGGAACCCGGCCCAACGCCCTGTCCGGATTCTCCCTTCGGTCGTACATGCAGTACCGGCGCCCCGGCGCCGGGCCACACGCGTTGACGCGAGGTCGCTGAGGGAGATGCGCAAGAAGGCGGAGCGACGCTGGACGGTCATGGTAGTGCCTCACGGCTCGGGAGCCTCTCGCGCCGTGGAAGTGTCACAGACCGTCGTGAAGGCATTGGCCGGGATCGGTAGCGTGGTGGCGCTGACGTTCCTGGTGCTGGGCGTGGCCGCCATCTCCCGCGGGGTCAACATCACACGCAGCCGGGCGCTCGAGAACGAGAACCGCCTCCTGGCCGACGAGATCCAGCGGACGCGCGAGCGGCTGGCGGGTCTCACCGACACCATCAACAAGTTCAGCGAGCGGGAGCAGGAGCTGCGGCTCCTCGCCGGGCTCACGCCGACGGATGCGGGCGTCCAGCGGGCGGGCATCGGCGGGCCGGTCGGCAGCTGGTCCGAGCGCGACAGCCTGGCGGCGCTCGGTTCGAAGGGCGACCAGGCGCTCGCCGCCCGCGTCGACGTGGACGCGCTGAGTCGTCGCGCTACCATCCTGGTGCGCTCGATCAACGAGGCGTACGATTCGCTTTCCCGGCACCGCGAGCGCCTCGCCGCGACGCCGTCGATCATGCCGACGGCGGGGTGGATCTCGAGCGCCTTCGCGGCCGAGCGCGTGCATCCGATTCTGCATCTGGCCCGTCCGCACGAAGGCATCGACGTCACGGCGAAGATGGGCGCCGAGATCGAGGCGGCGGCGGCGGGCGTGGTCACCGACGTGAAGTGGGAGGAGGGCTACGGCAACCTGCTCACCGTCGACCACGGCTACGGTCTGGTGACGCGCTACGCGCACTGCTCCAAGATCCTCGTCGTCCGCGGCCAGCGCGTGAAGCGCGGCCAGAAGATCGCGCTCGTCGGCTCCACAGGATTGTCCACCGGGCCCCACCTCCATTACGAGGTGTGGGTGAACGGCCATCCAGTGGATCCGAAGAAGTTTGTGCTGCCGGATGCGATCGTGGACTGAGCTAGACGGGTAGACGGGTAGACGGGTAGACGGGTAGACGGATAGACAATGACGGGGGACGCAGGCTTGCTGCGCCCCCCGTTTCTTTTTTCTAGCCGTCTAGCCGTCCAGCCGTCTAGCGTCACGGCGCCGTATCCGGCGGCCGCTTGTCGACCAGGATGACCGCGCTGGGCGTCGTGAACCCCGCTGGTGCCTTGCTGCCGGCCACTGACCGTGGCACGAAGACCGCCGACATGACGGAGCCCGGAACGGTGGCGCCAGCGATCGGGTTGGTCGTCGGCGTGCCCGCCGTGCCGGCCGGCAGCGCCACATTCGCCACAATCGGCGTCGTGGTGCCGGTCGCGGTGAAGACCACCCGCAACGTCTGCGTTTGGGTGTCGACCGGCACAGCGATGTAGGTTCCAACGGCTCCGTACGCGACGTTGGTGGCGCGGGGCGCCGGCAGGGCAAGCGTATCCGCTTGATGCCGGATCAGGAACACGTCCATGTTCGGCAGCCCGGCGCCAGCGTGAATTACCCGAAAGCCAACGTTGCCGGCGCCGGGATCCGCAGCGTTGTCAGAGACGATCCATGCGGCGCGCGACGGAGTGGAACCCGTGCGCGCGAACCCGGCCTCGATGAACGTGTAGCTCTGGTCCTGCACGTAGGTGTACTGCGTATCCGAGAACACGGTCTGGGCGATCACGACATCGGTCGTGTCGTAGAACACGCGGAGGCGCCGAGTGCCGGCCTCGATGGCCACGTAGAACCTGGTGATGTCGCGGAACTGAGCGCCGAACAAGCCAGCCTGCGAGACCATGTCCACCACGCGAAAGTCCATCCGCGCCGTGTCGGGCACCGCATGGACGAAGTGGATGGATGCCAGCGAAGGGACGGGGGAGCTCGTGACCGCGTCCCCATGACACGCTCCCACCGCGGCAGCCAGGACACACGCCAGAGAAAACCGAAATGGAATCATCGCACGCTCGAACGCTAAAGGGTGGTTGCCGGGTTTCATTGGTTGTTGCCGCCGTCGCCGCCGCCCGAACCCCCCAAGATCGGACCGCCGCGGCCGAACAGTCCGCGCGAGGCTATGAACGCCGCCACCGCGGCTGTGAAGCCACCCGCCGCGAAATAGGTCCGGGACCGGGAGAACCGGCGCTCGGATGCGTTCGCGACCCACGCCGCTCGATCGTCACGGTCTCACCAACCCACTTGGTTACGGCACCCCGCACGTCGGTGACACTCGCAACCTGAACGACGTAGCTCGAATCCGTGACGCGCACGAGTGTCCCCTCTACTCGGTCGAGTCCTGCGCCCATGACCGGGGCAACACCGACGCGGCCCTGATCTGTCAGCGCCAGAGACAGTCGTAAGCCGGGGGTGGGGGCTACCGTCGCCAGCGGCGTGTAGCTGTAACACCCCGCCAGGAGGACTGGGACGAGTCTCGCGCCCAAGCGCCCCAGGCTGAGGCGGACGGCTCGCCGCGTCCGTGTTAACACAAGCATCAATACGCCCCGCCCACGAACAGGCCGTAGTGACCCTTGCCTGCGCCACCCAGCTGATTCGTGCCACCGAACGCGTAAAACGGCTCGAGACGCACTTGAAGCTCCTGGTACGGGATCGGCCGGTGCACCGTCGTACCCTCCGGGAGGTCGCCCCAACCCCGACCCGCGAAGTACCAGTTGCCGTACCCCGTGTAAGCGGTCTCCAGGCGGTATTCCCACTTGAGCGCCTCCCAGATGTTCCCGCACTTAGTCTTTTGGTAGTTCTGGGCCGGGTCTGGCACCCGCGGCACGCACGCAGTGCCGCCAGGCACCACCTGGCTCGCGTCAGTGATGACTCCTGCGAGCGCCGGCAGCCCGCCCTTGCTGACCCGCGAGCTGTCGATCAGCACCGCAGCCTGCGCCACGTTGCCGGTGCGGAGGTATCCCTCCGCCGCGAGCAGGCGGATCTCCGCCCGCGTCATGACGGGATAGTTTCCGATGCGGGTCGCGAGCGAAAACGCGAGCGAGCGGACGAAGTCGTACTGGGAGATCTGGAGCGGGTCGCACCGAACCCGTACACAGTAGCAGAGACTTCATTGACTCGCTCCTGGTGTCGAGATCGGACCAAACTACGCGCCACGCCAGCGAGTTTCCATCGACGCGCTTGACGGGTGCTACGCCCCGCGCGACTATAAGAGGAGAGGCCGCATGCCGGCGCGCTCGCTGCTCCGACTCGTGCACCGCGCCCTGCTACTCGCCGGGCCGCTCGTCTACGCCGGGTGCGCTGGGGCCGGCCCCGGCAACGTGGCTACACCGCCTCCCCGCCCCGGCTCGCTCGTCACTCAGGAAGCGATCGCCGCATCCGGCGCGAAAACCGCCTGGGACGCGCTCAAGCGCACAGTACCGTACGTCCATCTACGCGAGAGCCGGGGCAGACCCGCCCGCATCACCCGCCGCGGCCCCGCGAGTATCTACTTGGACGACCAGGTCCGCTTGATGGTGGACAACGTCCGGGTGTACGACGTCCAGCTGCTCGACCAGATCCCGGCGAGCGACATCGTGACGATCGAGCTGCTGAGCGGACTCGAAGCCACCACCAGGTATGGCGCGACCTCCACCGCTGGCCTGATCATCATCCGCACCAAGACCGGCTCCCAGTAAAGAAAAACGGGGGCGCCGGTCCGCTGGCGCCCCCGTGCACGCGGCAGCCTTCAGGTCACGGATTTCGATCGCTGCACTGCACGAACTTCGGGTTGTTCTGCTCGTCCAGAGGAATAGGCAGGCTAACCGCGCTGCCGTACAACCCGCCTTTGACGTACAGCCCCGTGGGGAACACGGTCTCGACGGGGCGGCCGTACTGGCGCGCCAGCCGCCGCAGGTCGCCGAGGCGATGGCCGGTGCTGAACATCCAGAACGCGCGCTCGCTGAACAACAGGCTCACGCGCGCGCTGTCGAGTGCCGGATCGGCGAGCGGCGCGAGCGCCGTCCCGGCGACGGGCCGGTAGCTCGTGTCGATGGGCGTGGGCAACAGCTTGGGGTCGGCCCGCAGTTGGTTGAGCCTGGCGACCCAGGTCGCCGCGTCGCCTGCCTTGAGCGCCGCCTCGGCTTCGATCAACCGGGCCTCGACCCCCGTTGCGATCGGGACGGCGCTGAAGCGGTCCCAGATCCCCTCGAGGATCGCGGTGAGCGGCGTTGCGCTGTCGAACACCCGACCGCCGATCCTTCGGGGGATGCGAGGGTCGGTGGCCGTAGCGAAGGGGAGACCGTTCCCACCCTCCTTGTCGCCCATGGAGTAGCGCTTGATGCTGGTGTTCAAGTTCCAGATCTCGTTCTGCCCCGCGTTCGTCGAGTAGGTGGCGTTGTAGCGGAACCGGGTCGTCACGTCGTCCGCCACCGCCGTCGCCGCCGCCGCAAACTGACCGCGGTTGAGCAGGGCCCGCGCTTTCACGATCGAGGCGAGCTGCCGCACCCGCACGCTGTCGGCGCCCGCCCGATTCGCCAATGCCGAATCGGCCGTGGCGGCGGCGAGCGCAAACATCGAGTCGTCGGAGACCGGGTCCCCATACGAGAACGTGCCGTCCGGGTTGGGAACGCTCAAGGGGATGCCGTTGCAGTAGTACTCCCCCGCGAGGTTATCGACGAACGCCGTGAGCGCGAACATCAAACCGATGTTCGAAACCGGGGTCGGCGCATACGCGCGCAGCTTGTCAATTGCCGTCCGGCCTTCCACGCGCACGCGGTTGAGCGAGCGCAGCGGTCCCGCCAGGAACGTGTTGGTGGGGTCGAACAGCCGCTGGTCCATGTCGTTGCGCTGCACGAACGTGTCTCCGGAGCGCCACTCGTCGGCCAGCAGCCCGCCGTAAATGAAAAGGTTGTCGGGCCCGTTGCCGCCGAGCCCCGCGGTGACCTGCTCGAGGCGGAAGATCACGCCGTTCTTCAGGGCGAGAGCTCCGGACGGCGTATTGACGTCAGGGATGATGTCTGGGTCGGTCACCTGGAGCAGATCGTGGGTGCAGCCCGGAAGGGGCAGCAGCGCGACGAGGCCCACCAGGCCCAAGGCGCGCAGGCGCACGAGGCGCGTTAAGTGTCGAGTCATGGGTCGATCCTCAGAACGCGACGTTCAGGCGGAACGTCCAGTACGTAGGCGGCGGCTGGGTTTGAAAGTTGCTCACGATCCCGGTCGCGCCACCGAAGTAGTTGGCCTCCGGATCGATTCCCGCGAACTTGGTCGTCCTCCACAGGTTGCGGCCGGCGACGGTGAAGCTCAATCGGTCCGCACGGAACGCCCGCGCCACGGTAGCGGGGAGCTCGTAGGTGGCCGACGCCTCACGTAGCCGCAGGAAGTCCGCCCGCTCGATGTACCCGTATTGCGTGGTGGTGCCGCTTTCGCGCAGCGCCACTACCGCGGCCTGCTGCCACAGCGGTGCGGTGGGATCGAACTCCGCGCGACAATTGAGTCGCGACTGGCAACGGATCCGCTCGGTGCCGTCCAGCTGGTAGAAGCCCGTCTTGGCGTCGAACAGACCCTCGATCCGGACCTTCTTGTCCAGCAGATCGAACCCAGTCGTGCCGCTGATCTCCCACCGTGGGTTGGCGTAACCGACGAACACCATGTTGGGACCCACCGATATCTCGTTGGCCGTGATGACCCCGTTGCCGTCGGCGTCGCTGAAGGTGTAGGGGCGCTGCCACCAGCCGTTGATCGGATAGCCCTGTACCTGGCTGGTGGTGGTCCCGATGATCGGGGGGACGCCGCCCATGTCCGCGATGAAATTGGTGTTGTAGCTGAAATTGACCGAGACGTCCCAGCCGAGCTGTGGGCGGTCGAGCAGACGGGCGCTGATCAGCCCCTCGATACCGCGATTCACGACGGCGCCGAGATTTTCGAACCGGGTCGCGCTCGCGCCCACCGACGGCGCCACGACGCGCGCGATCAGCGCATCCTGCGTCCGCTTGTTGTAGTAGGTCAATTCGACGTTGACGCGGTTGGCGAGCAGCGTGGCCTCGCCGCCAATCTCGAACTCGCGGGCGCGCTCGGGCTTCAAGTCGGGATTGCCCACGGCGCTGAACACGATCCCCGCCGCGTCCGTGCCGTCCACGTTCGCGGTTTGCGGCAGGAAGTACCGCTGCGCGTCCGTGGTCCCCGGCTGGACGCCCGAGGCGCCGAACGCCCCCCGCAGCCGCGCGCTGTTCAGCCAGGACCACCGCGGGAAGAACGGCTCGTCCGAAACGACCCACGATACGCCGAGCTTGGGGTAGTACACGGCGCTGAAGTTCCTGCCGAACGCGCTGTTCTTGTCGGTGCGCAGGCCGGCGGTGACGAACAGGCGACCCTTGAACCCGAACTCCTGCTCCACGAACGCGCCGAGCGTGACCGTCTTGTCGGTCGCTTCATCGGCCAGAGGCGTCGACCCGGCGGTGACCGTCGTGCCCCCCGGCGACAGGTTCTCCGCGTACGCGCCGTTGCGGTCGAACACGTTCTTGACGTACTGGACGCCGGCCGTGGAGCGGGAGGTGAGCGTCGGGCTCAGCACGAAGGACGCCGTGGCGTCCGCGTTCGCCGTGTAGTCGAAAAATATCGTCCGGTTGTCGGTCTTGAACCCCGAAATGGCAGTCGCACTGATCGGCGCGCACTGGTCACGCCGGCACAGGTCGGTATCCACCCGGTTGGTGAAGTCGGCCCCGCCCACCACCCGGACCCCCAACCAGCTCTGGGGCCGCCAGTTGATCGTACCGCTCCCGATGAAACGGTCGATGTCCTGGTTCACCGTCTCCGAAAAGAACTGATCGGGTGTGTACAGGCGGTAACCGAACAGCGACACGTTGTTCGGGGGGAGCAGGTTTCCCTTGAAGCCCGGTCCGCCGAACCCGTTGGACAAGAGGCCGACCGTGTTGTTGTCGGTCTGGGGCAGCCGCTGCGAGCTCGAGATGAATCCGGTCTGCACGGCAAGGTCGATTTTGGGAGTGAGGTTGGCCTGGACGTTGGCGCGTACGTGCGTGCCGCGCCGCGCGTTGGGCCGGTACTGCTCGTAGGGCACCTCGTCGATCTGCCGGGCGGTGACAAGGCGGTTCCATGCGAAGGCAGGCAGCCGCAACAGCCCGCGCTCGTCTTCCCACTCCCCCGACACGAAGTAACGGGCGACATCGGACCCGCCCGACACCTGTAGCCCATACTGCTGCCGGTACCCGGTGCCCAGCGGCGTGGCGTCGGGATCCTTGAACAGGTTGAACGCGCTGACGCTGTCCTGCTTGCAGTATTGCGGGTCAGTAGTGGCGCGAACGGTCTGCGTGAGGAAACACTGGGTACCATTGCTCGGCGTCGATCCAGTGGTCCACGCGCGGTAGGCGACCGGATACTCGTTGTAGTCCTTGATGACCCCCGTCTCGGCGAACACGTTGAACCGGGCCGGGCCCGGCGCGCCGCGCTTCGTCTTGATGACGATCACACCGTTGGTCGCGGCTGTACCGTATAACGTGGAGGCCGCCGGCCCCTTCACGAAATCGATCGACTCGATCTCATTAGGGTTGATATCGTCGACCCGGCTCGGGTTCGTGCCGCCGATGCCGATGCTCGAGGAGTTGATGGCGCTCTCCATCCGGACACCGTCGATGACGTAGATCGGCTCGTTGTTGAGCGACAAGCTGCTCGTGCCCCGGATGCGCACCCGCGCACCCGCACCGGTGATATTTCCGGGGAGCACGTCGACACCCGGCACCTTCGCGACGAGCAGGTCGTTCATGTTGGTGATCGGGCGCGTCGGCACCAGATTGTCAGCCTGGAGGGTCGAGATAGCGTTGGGAGTCTCCTTCCGCGTCTGGTCGCCCGAGACGGTGGACACCACCGCGTCGAGCGTATAAGGCGTGAGCTTGAGCGCGAGATCGGCGGTCGCAGCCTCGCCCGCGCCGACAGTCAGGGCGCGAGTCGCCGCGGCATAGCCGATGAACGTCGCCCGCACGGTCACGGCGCCGGCGGGAACGTTGCGGAGGGTGTAGCGCCCCTCGGCGTTGCTGGACGTCACGAGGGACGTGCCGTGGATGGTGACGCGGGCGCCCGCGAGCGGATGCCCGGTCGCCTGGTCGGTCACCTGGCCGGCTACGCTGCCCTGCTGGGCGCGGGCGGACGCGGTAACGCCCCCGACCAGGGCGCCGAGCCCCAACAACGCGAGACACGTTCGACGATGCATGGTGCCCATACGAGCTCCCCCTTTCGTGCTGGACAGCGACGACGAAGACCCCTCGCGCGCATGCAGCCGCGACGGAGTCGGCCGCACCACGTGAGAGCGGTCAGCAATTCCATACTTGTTTTATCGCGACGCGGCCGGACCCGACGACGGTGAGGGCCGGACGCGCGATGCGGAAACGCCGTAGACCTAGAGGCGCTTCAGATAGGAGTTATTGTGCAGCTCACACTGCAACGTCGCAAGGGGCCCTACTTCGAGAAATCCACCTTCGGCGCCTGCGCCGCGCCCGGGGTTTGCAGCTCGAAGTACGGCCGCGGCCCCTTGCCGATGACTCTTGCGGTCAGCACTTGGGGGAAGCGCCGGATGTAGGCGTTGTACCGGTTCACGGCGTCGTTGTAGTCCTGGCGGGCGACGGCGATGCGGTTCTCGGTCCCCTCGAGCTGGTCCTGGAGCGCCCGGAAATTCTCGTTCGACTTGAGCTGCGGGTAGTTTTCCGCGATGGCGAGCAGCCGGCCGAGCGGCGCGGTCAACGCCGCGTTCGCCTGCGCCATCTGCTCCAGATTCCCTCCCTGCACCGCCCCCGCGAGCTTGGCCCGCGCCTCCGCCACCTCGGTGAACACCGTCTGCTCCTGCTTGGCGTAGCCCTTCACCGTCTCGACCAGATTGGGGACGAGATCGGCGCGCCGCTGCAGCTGCACCTTGATCTGCGCCTCGGCGGCGTTCACCTGCTCGTCGTACGTCTGAATCGTGTTGTAGCCGCAGGCGCCCAGGAGCGCGAGTAGCGGGGCGAGAGCGATGAGCACGCAACGGTTGATGGAGTTCACCTGTCCTTCCTTTCTCTAAGGCGCGTCGAAGCTCGGCGATATCGAGTGCGTTAGCTTCGTTGATTATAAGGGACTCAAGTCCCAACTCGGCGTGAGCGCGTTCTAAAGAACGCTGGTGCACGCTTGCTGCGGCGTCCTTGAGGACGCACTCCGGGCCGAGCACGGACTTCAGTCCGTCATAACAACCGACAGGCATCCACCAGCACGAGTCGGACCTATTACGCGAGTCGATTCACGAACTCGGCAGTCCGCGCCACCGCCGCGAGATACGCCGCCGGGAGGGGATCGCCCGGCGCCAGCCTCAGCCGCCCCACACCGCGGGCGTGCGCCTCGAGCGCCGCGAGTCGTTCGGGCGCGAATCCCACGAGGGCGCCGGCTTCCCGGACCAACGCGTCCGGCGGGACGGGAGGCGTCTTGCCGGCCAGGCGCAGCGCCGCCCGCAGCATCGTGAAGAACCCGGCGGCGCTCCCTACGATCACCTGCGCCAGCTGTTTCGGGTCGTCCCGCAGCGCGGCATAGGCCTGGCGCAGCCGCACCAGCTTGCCCATCAGCTCGTGCTCGAGCTGGCGTCGCACCTGCTCGCGTCGCACCGCGATGCCCTGCCAGGGATCGCGGCCGGCGAGCAGCCGGTGCGCTTCCCGGATGTCTTCGTACTCGATCGGAAAGGCATCGGCGGACGTTTGCCACTCCCGCTCGGTGAGAATGAGCGGTGCCGGATGGCCGGCCTTCACCCAGTCCCGCACGGGCCGCTCGAGCCGTGCGAACAGATCCTCGTCCACGGCGTCGCAGAGGAGCAGCGTGTTCACATCCGAGCGGTCGGGGACGTGCGTACCGCGGGCCGCCGAGCCGTACAGCAACAGGGCGACGAGCCGACCGCCCAAGGCGGTCGCGACCGCGTCCGCGAAGTGCTCCACCGTGAGCTGCGCCATCGTCAGAATCTCCCTCCCGCACCGCCACCTGAGAAGCCGCCGCCGCCGCCGAATCCCCCGAAGCCGCCGCTGAAGCCGCCACCGCCTCCCCACCCCCCCCCGCCTCCCCCGCTCCAGCCCCGCCCTCTGC
>MNEL01000037.1 GCA_001917665.1 Gemmatimonadetes bacterium 13_1_40CM_69_22
CAGCACCTCGTGGCCGTTTTCGAGCTTCACGCGGAACGTGGTGTTGGGCAGGACCTCGGTCACGGTGCCCATCATCTGAATGGCGTCGCCGGCCACCGCTCCTCAGTCTCCCCTCTCGTTCAGGCCGGCCTCAGACGTGGGCCACACGCGGGTCCATCGTCTGATCGCGCGGCGGCTCCGGGCCGCGCTCGATGTAGGACGCGTGGCGGCCGCAGCCGTGGCAGGTAAGGGTGATCCGCTCCGAGGCAGCAGGTACCGCCCTCACCCCCCCGCGCCGCCGGGGCGACCGTACGATCGAGCGTGTGCCACAGGACGGGCAGACCAGGGGGGTGTGCTCCCGGTCGGCCGCGATCAGCGCCAGCGCCTCCGGCGCTCGATACTCCTTGATCCCGCGTCGCCCCACGACGTCCTTGCACCTCCAAAATCGTAATGTAGCCACCCCTGGAAGGGCGGCAACGCGGCATGCCGTAGCGGGGCGCCGGCTTGACACCCCCCGTGCGAGGCGTATCTCTCACTGGAACCGGAGGTTGCCATGGACGGCCGCGAGTACGAGCCACTGGCGGAAATTGAGGTTGATCAGGTCAAACCCGAGCGCCAGGGCTTCACGCTCTCCGGCCAGGGTCCGGACAACTCGGAATACCAGCTCGACTTGCGGTTTGAGATGCCGCTCGACCAGCGCACTCGCACGGTGTTGGGCGAGCTCCTCTCCCATTCCGACCTGATCATCTCGCGGCGCGCTCCGGGCGCGCTGGTGCAGGCGCTGCGCCAGCGCCGTAACCGCGCGCCACAACGCTAGTTGGCGCGAAAATCCTTGACGGTCCCGAAGGCGGGATGTAGCTTGGCGCGACCTTCAGCGCCGGAGCAGCGTGCTTCATGCCAGCCGAACTCGGCGGGTCGCAGATCTCTTCGCTGCTCGAGGCCCTCCCTGGAATCGCCAGTGTGCTGCGCAGCCCGGTGGCGGACGCGCTCGTCAAGGCGATCCGTGGGGCGGCAGGCATCGGCGATTTCTCGGCCGAGGACGCGGAAGAGCTCGTGCGGTATGCCGTGCGGCGGGGGTTGATCGGCCCGGACGAGGGCGATCGCGTGCTCGGCGAGGTGCAGGCGGCTCTCAAGTCGCAGCGCAAGACCGCCAAGGCCGGGAAGCCGAAGGTGGCGAAGAAGCGGCCGGCGAAGAAGAAGTCTCGACGCTGACGGCTTCCCCGGCTGTTCCCCTCCCCCTCACCTCTTTACTCTATGAACATGATGCGGCCCCTGCTCCTCCTGTTGGCGCTCGTGGGGGCCTGTGCACCCGCCGCCCAGCCCGCTGCCCTCGCGCCGCCCGAGATCCCCGCGCTCATCGCCCAGGCCCAGCGCGAGCCGCGAAATGCCGCCCTGCGGTTCCGGCTCGCCGCCGCGCTCGCCGCTGCCCGGCGCTGCGATACTGCGGTCGCGGTCGCACGTACCGCCCAGCTGCTCGAGCCGGACAACGTCCGAGGACCGCTCGTGGTGGGCTCGTGCCAGGAGCAGGGGGGGCGGTACGACGCCGCGATTGCCACGTACAGCGACTTCGCCGCGCAGCACGCCACCGCGCGCGGGGTCGCGGCGCTCCGGGCCAAGGCCCAGCTCGCGCTCCGCGCGTCGGCCGAGCAGACGGCTCGGCAGGCGCTGGCGCGCGAGGCTGAGCTCGCCCAGCAGCCGCCGCAGTCGGCGACTGTGGCCGTGCTGCCCGTGCTCGTGTCGGGCGATTCGACCTACCAACCCCTGTCGCGCGGCCTCGCCGAGTTGATCACCACCGATCTCGCCTACATCCGGACCTTGCGGCTGCTCGAGCGGCTGCAAATCGGCGTGCTGCTCGACGAGCTGAAGCTGGGAGCCAGCGACCGCGCGGACCCGGCGACGGCGGCGCGTGTCGGAAAGCTGCTCCGCGCCGAGCGCATGGTGCAGGGCGTGGCCACAATCCCGCCGGGGGGGGCGGGGGCGGGGTCGGTCCAGCTCACAGCGTCAGTTGTGACCGGCAGCGGTGTGGTGCGGTCGGTGGCGCCGGCGACGGGGCCGTTCTCGCGCTTGCTCGCACTCGAAAAACAGGTCGTCTTCGGGCTCGCCGCCCAGCTCGGGATCCAGCTGACGGAGGCCGAGCGGCAGCGCATCCTGAAGGAAGGCCCACGCAATCTCGCAGCGTTCCTCGCGTACAGCAGCGGGCTCGAGGCGATGGACGGCGGCGACTACGCCGGCGCCGCGCGGCAGTTCGGCGAGGCGACGCGCGCGGACCCGAGCTTCCGGGCGGCCGCCGAGGATCGACAGGCAGCGGCGGCGGCCCCGGCGCTGCGCCAGGCGGGCGCCGATCCGATCGGCTCCATCGCGGCCGTGGATGCGCTCGGCCAAGCCGCGGCCGCTGTCCTGCCCGCGACGGGCGGGCTCCTCTCCGCCGGGACGCTCGACGTCGCACCGACCGCGGGTGACGCTATCGCGCAAGCGGGTGGCGTGGCGACGGGGACTACGACGACTATCCGGCGCCTGGTGCCCGAGACCGCGGGCCTGCCGTCGATCATCTCCGTCACGAACGGCATCACGATCATCTTCAAGCGGCCGCCGTGAGGCGCGCGCCTCTGCTGCTGCTCCTCGCGGCGACCCCACTCCTTCCCATCGCTGCGCAGGAGCCAGCGGCCGAGGTCTCGACGGTGGGCAGGACCGGCGTCGTCTTCGACGGCTACTACTTCGGCTCGCCCTTCGCGTTCACCAACGTCGTCCAATGGACCGTGCCGCTGACCCTGGCGCAACGCGTGGGACGGCGGCTGACCGTAGATCTCTCTTCCGCATTCGCCCGCGCGTCGGGCGCGACCACGAGCGGTACGCTCGAGGTGTCCGGCTTCACCGACACCGATGTGCGCGCGAGCTGGGCCACGGTGTCCGGCCATCTCATCATCTCGGTCGTCGCCACGCTCCCCACGGGGAGGAAGGCCGTGTCCGACTCGACGCTCCCGCTGCTCAGCGCCCTCGCGACCGAGCTGCTCGCCTTCACCACGCCGACGTTCGGGTCGGGTGGCGGGGCGACGGGCGGGTTCGCGACGGCATTTCGGCTCGGTGAGCGCTGGGCGGGCGGCGTGGCCGCGAGCTTCCGCTGGCATGCGAGCTATACGCCGATTGCCGGCAGCGGCCAGCTCGAGCCGGGCGGCGAGGGACGGATGCGGCTCGGCGTCGAAGGGCCGTTCGGAAGGGGGGGCTACTTCCGCGGGGCTGCGGTCTACACTGCGAGCGGCGCGGACACCCTGCGCGGCGGCTCCCGCAGCATCACCGGCGATCGGATCCTGGTGTATTCGAGCGTCGGCTTCCCCGCGGGGTCGAGCAACCTCGCCCTCTATGCATACGACATGTATCGCCTGCGGCCGCGCGCCTACAACACGACCAACCGGAATGCCGTCCAGGTGCCGCGCGGCAACGTGTTCGCCGTCGGCGCGCGCCTCGAGCGGACCCTCACTCCGGCGCTGAGCCTCGCGCCGAACCTCGAGTTCCGCAGCGAGCTCGCCGGGCTGGACACGAGCACGGCGGGCCTGGTGTTGCTGGGCTGGCTAGTGCGGCCGGGGGTCGATCTACGCTATCATGCGAGCGGCCAGGTGGCGTTGCTCGTCCAGGGCCAGGCGGCGTTTGGCCGGCTTGCGGACAACGGCAGCTCTGTGTCGCTCGTCGGCCCCCGCGCCGTCGTGCTGGTGGAATGGAGCCGGTGACGTCTCCTTACTCCGGAGAGAGAGACCTTCCCGTCACCCCGGGCTTGCGCCCGGGGTCAGCACGGCCCCTCGCTCCGAGAGGTTCAACTGACCCCGCGCGCAAGCGCGGGGTGCCCCTCGAGGTCGGCCCTGCTGGGTTCACACCCGTAGCCCCTGCACCAATCCGCGGAGCTTCTCGGCCGCTGCCAGCATGTGCGCCGCCGAGGCCGCCATTTCCTGGGTCGACGCGCCCTGCTGCTGTGCGGCGGCGGTGATCTGCTCAGCGCTCGTCGCGTGCGCGGTCGCCCGGCTCGCCACTTGCTCGACCTGCTGCGTCAGTCGCTCCGTGGTTTCGCGGTTCGCCTGTGCCGCGACCCGCACCCGCAGCGCCGCGTGCTCGACCTGCTCGATCGCCGCGACGATCTCCGCGAGGCCCCGCGCCGCTCCCTCCGCGATCGCTTCGATCCCGCGCACCTTCGCCTGGCCGGCCGTCATGGTGGCGCTGACCTCCTCCATGTGCTCCCGGATGAGGCCGGTCGTGCGGGTGACTTCCTCGGCGGCGCGCGCCGACTCGTCGGCCAGTTGGCGGACCTCCTCCGCCACGACCGCGAAGCCCCGGCCGTGCTCACCCGCTCGGGCCGCCTCGATGGCCGCGTTGAGCGCGAGCAGGTTGGTCTGCGAGGAGATGCGCTTGATCAAGTCCACGAAGTCGTCGATCGCGGCGGAGAGCTGCGCCAGCTCCCCCACTTGCTGGGACGTCGTTTGCACCACCTCGCGCACGTCGAGCAGAGCTTTCCCGGCGGCGGCCACGTCCCCCCGATGCCGGTCTGCGACCGTGCGGATCTCCTCGCCGAGCTGGGCGGTGCGGTCCGCCGCCTCGGCCATCTCCGCCGCGGCGCGCCGCAGCTCCTCGAGACCGGTCCCCATCGCCCCGAGCTCGCTGCGCTGGTGGTCCGCGCCCCCCGAAATCTCGACCATCGCCGTCGATACCTCGCTCGAGGAGGCCGCGAGCTGCTGGCTCGTGGCCGAGAGGTCTCCCGCGGAGCCCGCGATCAGGTCGGACTCCCCGACCACCTCGCCCACGATCCGCCGCAGCCGATCGGCCATGCGCTGCATCGCCTCGGCCAGCACGCGGAACTCGCGCGGCATCTCGCCCACCGTGACGGGCCGGAGGTCGCCGCCCCCGAACCGCTCGGCCGCCGTCACCAATCGGTTGAGCGGCCCCTGGATCGACAGCAGGGCCCAGCGTGCGAGCAACAGCGCGATCACGGCGATCGCGGCGAGCAGGAGCCAGAGCCCCTTCTCGCGTTCCTTCGAGGCCGCGGTCAGCCGGTCGGCGGCCTGAGCCGCCTTCGCCGCCTGGCGGCTCGAGAGGTCGCGCGCCAGCCGCGTCACCTCGGCCGCCTCCGGCCGTACCGCGGCCGACTGCGCCAGCGCTTCGTGGTCACGCCCCAGGTCCTTGAGCGCGTGCGCGATCGAATAGTCTACCTGGATCGCCGCGTGCAGCTGCTTGAGCCGGTTGACGGCGATGCGGTCCTCACCCGTCACCCCGAACGCCTCGAGGCGCTTCTCGTACTGTGATGCCTCGTCGCTCGCGGCCTGGAACAGCTTGCGCGCGTCGGCGCTGGGCGCGGCGAGGTACTGCTCCGCGGCGCGAATCTCCGCCAACGCCGTGGCCACGAGGCCGCTGCCGACGTCGCTGGACGCCCGCAGCCCCGCCAGCTCCTCAGCGACGGCCTGGCGCATCTGGCGCAGCGTGACCGCGCCGAGCAGCGCCGTTCCCACGAGACCGATCAAGAGCGGCATCAGCCCCGCCACGATGCGGGAGCGGATCGTGTCGAACACGAGCCGCATCAGCGCTCGCTCTCCGTGACGAGCCGCCCATCCCGGATCACCCCGATCACGACCTGCTTGCCGGGGACGTCCCCGTTGGCGTCGAAGGTCACGGTCCCCGTCACCCCCTCGAACGGGGGTTTCCCGCGGCCAACCTGGGCAAGATCGTCGCGGATCGCTGTGCGGTCGGGCCCCGCCTCGGCGATCACGCGCGTCAGGAGATAAATGGCGTCATAGGCTCCCGCCCCGCGATGGTCCGGGCGCTGCCCCTGGTACGCGCGAGCGTAGTCGGCCACGAACGCCCCGTTGCGCTCATCCCGCCGGTCCGACAGGTACGCGGAGGAGACGTGCACTCCCTCCGCCAGCGCCCCGTCGGCCTCGATCCCCGTCAGCGCGTCCCCGCCGATCACCGGCCAACGTAGCCCGAGCGCCTGCATCTCCCGGAGCGCGAGCTCCGCCCCGGGGCGCTCGGTAGCCAGCACCAGCACGTCGACCCCTCCCTGTCGCATGCGGGATAGGTACGGCTCGAGCGAACGCGTCTCGGGCACAGCGGGATCGGCCTCGACCACGACACCGCCCAGCCGCGTAAACTCAGCGCCGAACGTGCGGCGCACGCCGCGACCGTAGTCGTTGTTCAAGTAGATGATCCCGGCGTGGCGGGCGGCGAGCGTTTGCCACGCGAACCGCGCGAGCTCGGTCCCGTGCTGCAAGTCGCTCGGACAGATCCGAAAGAAGTAGGGGTTGATGCCGCCCAGGTCGGGGTTCGAGGCGGACGGGGAGACCATGACCAGGGGGGTCGCGCCGCCCCCATAGACGCGCGCCGCCGCTTTGGACGGGTCCGAGCTCAAGTGGCCGACGACCGCCACCACCGCCGGATCGGCGTACAGCTGCTCAGCGACCCGCATCGCCACATTCTCGCTGCCCGAGTCGTCGGCGACTTTCAGCTTGAGCGGCCGACCGCCCCCCGCTCTCCCCCCGCGCACGCCGCCCCGGGCGTTGACCTGCTCGACCGCCAGCTGGGCGGCCCGCAGCATCGACGTGCCACGCGGCTGCGAGAACGGCCCCGCCAGGCCGATGACGACGGGGCCGCTTGGGCGGGTGCACGCCGCCAGCACGAGGGCGGCGCCGACGAGAGCTGACGTTCGCAGAGGCCCTCCAAGGTGACCTCAGGGGTGAGGTTCGCGCGGCAAGGTTAAGCTGGGCGAAGGGGAAGCGCAACGTTATCCGCATCGGAGTCACATGATTTCCACGCGGTTTTGCAGACGGGTGTGGACAACGACCCCTCGCCATCGGCGCCGGAGCCGGTAGTTTCAGAGCGTGAACGTCGTCCAGAGCCTGTGCCGGTTCGCCGACGCCTTAGAGCGGCTGCTCGCTGCTCGTGACGCGGCAGCGTTCGAGCGCGTCTGGGACGCGCTCGGCCTGGACCGGCTGGCCTGGGAGGCGCTGGCGCTCGCGCGCCGGGCGGACACGGATGCGATCGAGCCGGCGCTCGCGCAGGTGGATCGGCGGCTGCTCGCGGTGCTCGAGCGCAGCCGCGCGTTTCTCGACCGCCACCTCGTGACCTTTCGCGTTCCCGAGCTCGAGCGCTGGCAGCACGCGGCGGCGGCGGCGCTCGTGGGCGCGCGCTGGGGCGTCGCGGGCCTCCGTACCGTCGTAGCGGACACGCAGGCACCCATCGGACGCCGCTATTTCGCGTTCCTGGGCCTCGCGGAGCAGCATCCCGATGCGGCGTGGCCGCTGTTCGAGCGCTATCTCGTGACGCCGGGTGCGCACCACGCGTTCGTCGCCGCCGCAGTCGAGGCTGCGCGCTACTACAGCGGGCGTGCGGACGTGCTGGTCTCGCTGTTCGAGCGGATCCGCGGCGACCAGCTGCTGCGGCGGTTCCTGGGCCCAAAGATCCTCGAGTCGCTGTACGTGCTGGGTGAGGAGCGCAGCCTACCGCTCTTCGAGCAGCTGCTCGTCGCCGGCCACACCGATCCCGACATCGGCCGGTGCGAGGTGACGCGCGCGCTCGTGGCGGTGCGGAAGCTGACCGGACGGGTGGCGCCGAGCTGCAAGTTCGCCGATGCGGAGCAGGAGGCCGTGCAGCGGACGCTCGACGACGCGGAGCGGCGGTTCGAAGCAGAGCGGGACCGCATCGTGCCGGTCACGGTCATCTGACGAACTGCGCCACTTTTCTGCGATAGCTTTCCCCGCCCGCCTCGTAGGTCTCGTTGTGGCCCGACGCCTGGATCAGTACGACCTCGACCGGCCCGGCCGCGGCGGCGGCGACCTGCATGCCCATCCGGACCGGGACGAGCTGGTCGTCCGTGCCGTGGAACAGGAGCACCGGGCAGCGCACTTGTTTCATCCGGCCGAGGTTGTCGAGCGAGAGGCGGAGGATGAAGCGAGGCAGGATGCGGTATGCGTCCCGCGCCATTTCGGCCGCGTTCGTGAACGGTGACTCGAGGATCAGACCGGCGACCGGATGGCGCGTCGCAGTGTACGTGGCCGCCGCGCTGCCGAGCGAGCGGCCGTACACGAAGATGCGGCGGGGATCGACCTCCGGTCGGGCCGCGAGGGCGGCGTAGGCGGCATCGGCCGCGGCGTACATGCCCGCCTCGCTCGCCCGGCCGTCGCTGCCGCCGTACCCGGGATAGTCGGCGACCAGGAGCGCCGCTTCCGGCGGCTGAAACTCCCGCAGGATCGGCCAGATCGTCGCAATGTTCTCGCCGTTACCGTAGAACCACAAGAGGGCGGGCGAGGGCGGTGAAGGGCGGTGAGGGCTGGTGCGTGGGATGCCGTCCTCCACCGCCTTCCCCCGCCCTTCACCGCCCTCCACCGCCCTCAGGTACCACCCCACCAGCCGCGTCCCGTCGTTCATGACGAGCTCGATCTTCTCCCCGTTCGCGACGCCGACCCGCCGCGGGTCCGGCACCAGCGCGCGGGGCGCCGGGAACGCGAGCCGCTCCTGAAACAGCCACGCGAGGACGACGAGCGCGACGTAGGCCAGTACGAGGCCGAGGGCGATACGCACGAAGAGCATCGGGTCAAAATAATGTAGGGGCGCAGCATGCTGCGCCCCTACATCAGCGTCGCCAGCGTCGCCATTGCACCTAATGCTCCGACCGCGAATCTTACGTCCGTGACCACCCAGCAGATGATCTGCCCCGGTTGTCGTGCAGAGATCCCTCTTGGCTCGGCGTTCTGCCCTGCCTGCGGCAACCCGTCGCCCACGGTGATCACGAACGAGCGCGTCGCCGCTCCACCCCCGAGTTCCCCCGCTCCCGAAGGGAGCGGGGGACAGGGGGTGAGGCCGACCGCGGAGCGTCTCGCCCGCGCGCTCGGCCCCAAGTATCAGGTGAAGCGGCTGGTGGGGCGCGGGGGGTTCGCCGAAGTCTACGAGCTGTGGGACCACGATCTCGACCGCCGCCTCGCCTGCAAGGTGCTGCACCCCGAGATCGCCTGGACCCCCGGGATGCTCGTCCGGTTCCGCCAGGAGGCGAAGGCGCTCGCGCGCCTGCAGCACCCCGCGATCCTGCCGATCCACTTCACGGGCGACGCCGAGGGCCTCGTCTACTACGTGATGCCGTTCGTGGAAGGTGAATCGCTCGCCGACGCGCTGCGCCGGCGCAGGTCGTACTCGGCTGAGGAAGCGCTCCAGATCGCGGAACCGATCCTGCAAGCCCTCGCGCACGCCCACGCGCAAGGGCTCGTGCACCGCGACATCAAGCCCGACAACGTGATGCTCGAGGCAAACACCGGCCGCGCGCTGCTGGTGGATTTCGGGATCGCGAAACTGCTCGATCCCGGGGCTGCGACCGCAGGGGGAGGAGCGAAGACGGCCACCGGATTCACCGTCGGCACGGTGCAGTACATGAGCCCCGAGCAGGCGCTCGGGGCACCCAACCTCGACGGGCGCAGCGACCTGTACGCCTTCGGCGCGATGCTCTTCCAGATGGTGACCGGCGCGCCACCCTACGACGGCAACTCCAGCGCCGAGATCGTCGGCAAGCACCTCGCCGACCCGATCCCGGTGGCGAGCGACGTGAATGCCCGGATCCCGCGCTGGTTGTCCGACGCCATCGTGAAATGCCTCGCCAAACGGCCGGAAGACCGCTTTCAGACGGCGGACGAGGCGCTCGCGGCGCTCACGCGAGGACGCGCCGCCGGCTCCGCGAAGCTCGTCGCGGCGGCGACGGTCGAGCGCCAGGTCCGCCGCTCGGGCGAGGTGCGCTTCCGCCCGGGCCGATTCGGCTGGTGGGTAGCGGGTGGGCTCGCGCTCGTAGCCGGTGGGCTGTTGCTGGCGCGTGGAGCAGGGTTCGTCGGCACTGGCGTGGCGTTCGCGCACAACGCGCTGGTCGAGCCGGTCGAAATCCTGTTGGACGGAGCGCCCATCGACACCGTCCGGCCGGAGGGGACGGCCCGGCTGGCGCTGTTGCGGGGCCGCGGAGACGGGGGCTCGCACGCCGAGCTCCGGTGGCGTCTCCTCCGACCTGGCAACCCGCCGATCGGCGAAGCGCTCGAGGGCCCGCTCCCCGCGTTCCGCTCGCTGCGCGGGCGCCGCGTCGCGCCGATCGTGGCGGAGGTCGGGGGGCAGAGCTACTTCGCGCCGCTCGTCACCAACACGAGCGCCACGGACATCACCATCGAGGTGAACCCCGGCACTCAGGCGGCGGTGCGCTGCAATTGCCTGGTGCCGAAGGGCGCGGTGCGCACGCACATCGGGTACTACCGGCTGTACCGGAACTCCACCATTGCGGCTTACAACAACGCGCACCCCTACGCGGGCCCGCACGCCGATCGGGAGGGGTTCGCACCGCGGGTGGCCCCCCGCAGTGGTGCGGTGGTGCTCACGTTTTGACGGCTCGACCTACCGGCGACGCCCTCGATCCCCGGCTCCTCACCCGGGCGCGCGGCGCGTTGCTCGGGCTCGTGGTCGGCAACCAGCTCGGCGTGCCCACCGAGCGCTTGGGCACCGCGCAGGCGATCCGGGAAGCCTTCCCCCAGGGGGTGCGTGATCTGGCACCGTCTCCCCAAGGCTCGCCGTTCGACGATGACGCGGCGATGACGCTGCTGCTCGCGGAGTCGCTCGCCGAGCGTGGCGACTTCGACGCGAACGACGTGGGGCAGCGCTGGGTGAAATGGATGAAGGTCGACGGCCGCGGGATCGGACTGACCACGCAGCGGGCCCTACGGCTGATCGAGCGCGGGACGGAGCCGTTCGAGGCGGGGCGCGCGGCGCACGACGCCGGCGTGGCGGCGTCCAACGGCAGCGTCATGCGCTGCATCCCCGTCGCGCTCCGCTACCACGACAACGTCGACAAGCTGGCCCGCGTTTCGGCGCAGCAGGCCGCCATCACGCATGCTGACGAGCGTTGCACCTGGGGATCCGTTGCGGTGAACCTCGCGGCCCGGGAGCTGTTGCACGGCAATCGGTACTTCGTGGAGGAGGTGCTGCACCGGCTGCAGGGCGCGGCCCCCCGGCCCCTGCTCGAGGCCATCAGACGGGTCCCCTGGGAGGAGGAAAGCGCGCTGCCGATCGCGGTGCGGGGCGAGTATGGCTATGTAGTGCACTGTGTGGAGATCGCCATCTGGTGCGCAGTGCACCGGCCGTCGCTCGAGGAGGCGCTGATCTTCCTGGCGGAGGCGGGGGGCGACACCGACACCAACGCGGCCGTCGCTGGGGCGCTGCTGGGGGCGCGGGACGGGGAAGCAAGCATCCCCCCGCGCTGGCTCGATCAACTGGGAGCCGCGCGAGGGGTCGCCGCGTTGGCCGAGCGGCTGATCGAAGCCGCAAGTCGCCAGCCGTAGGGCGCAAGGACTGCTTGCGACTTGAGCCTTGCGACCTGCGGCGGTAGAGGGCTTACGACTTACGTCTTGCGGCTGGTGTCGCGTAGCGGCCGATTCGGTCCATCACGTCCCGGTCGATCAGCGTGACGGAGATCCAGCGCGCCGTCCCGCGGCCCCGCCAGTTGAACCGCACCAGCTTGCGCCCGTACCGCCACTCCCATCCGCTCTTGCCGATCGGCCGGGGTCGCCCGAACACGCGCGTCAGGTCCTTCTTGGTGCGGTTCACGAGCGGAACGCCGCGCGCGTCGCTGAACCCCGCCGAATCGTACAGGGCCACGACGTCCGCGTTGCCTTCGACAAAGTGCCCGCTCAGGTAGAACCGCGCCACGTCGCTCGGGTCGCGGATCACGACGCCGCACTCCATGAGTTGGGCCGTATGAGAAGAAGTCTGGCAGCGCACCACGTCACTGTCGGCCAGCGCGCGCGCCCGCTCGATGAACGCTCGATAGCTGATGCCGGGTGTAAAGCCGCGATACGCCGGGGGCGCCGGAGGCGCTGGGGAGGCGGGGGGCCGCGCCGTGGCCTGCGCCGCAAGGGCGAGAGGGGCGACGAGCGCGCAGAGCGCGAGGCGCGGCGAGGTCATGCGCCCAATATAAAGCGCCCAAACGAAACGGGCCCGGGGAAGCCGGGCCCGTCGCCTGCGATCAGTGTCGTTCAGACCTTGCGGACGTTCTGCGCCTGCAAGCCCTTGGGACCCTGAGCGACCTCGAACTCCACCGTATCGCCCTCGGCGAGGCTGCGGAAGCCCTCAGCCTGGATCGCCGTGAAGTGGACGAACACGTCCGGACCCGACTCCTGCGCGATAAAGCCAAAGCCCTTCGCGTCGTTGAACCACTTCACCTTACCCTTTGCCATACCGTTCAAACCTCAGCACTAAGGGGCACTGCCCCGGAAATGTTCGGCCCTGGTCACCGCGACCAGAGACGGGCTCAAACAAAAACCGCGAGACAGGTGGTCCTCGCGGAGCGCAGACAAACCGGTGACGGTGCCACGTATTGCTTGAACCGGGGCCAAACGTAGGGTCTGCGCCAGGTCCTGTCAATAGAGTAAGCAGCACTCCCGTCAGGGCTTGCCTGCTGGCACCACAATAACGACAGTATGCCGCCACTCGAAAAGGGCCAGATTTCGAGGCCTCTTCCGCGCACCGCGCGGTGGGGATAACGTGCTAGGCCGCCGTCAGCTCAGTTCCCGACTTTCAACGTCCCAGCCCTCGGCTCATGAGGTTCCGCATGGCTCTGCATCTCGTCTACGCTCTACTGGCATGGCAACAGTCCGCGCAACAGCCCGCCCCACCCGCACTCACCTTGCCGCAGCCCATCGCGCGGGTCGACGTGAAGCCGGCGGAGTACGCCCTCCCAGTAGGCGATACGGTCCGGCTCCACGCCACTGCCTACGACTCGAGTGGCCAGGCGATGCCGCAAGCGGTGATCCGCTGGTTCGCGAGCGGGGGCCGCTTCGAAGGCGCCGTCGACTCGACCGGCCTCGTGAGTGCGGGCGCCACCGGTACGCTGAACGTCGCCGCCGTGGCGGCGCTCCCGGGACGGGCGGGGAAGTCCACTGTGGCCTTCGCGCGCATCACGGTGCTCCCGCAGCCGGCCGCGAAGATCGCCGTGACGCCCCGACCGGAGCGGATGTTGGCAGGCACTTCGCTGGTGCTTGAAGCGGTGCCCTACGCCGCGAACAATGACCGGCGCTACGACCGGGTCACGTGGAAGTCGAGTCGGCCCGGCGTCGTCGACGTCACTCCTATCGGGCAGGTGACGGCGCGCGCCGCCGGCCGGGCCACGCTCACGGCGGCCGGGGGCAAGGCAAGCGAGAGCTGGACCGTCGTGGTGACCCCGAACCCCGTGGCCCGCGTGACCCTCACCCCCGCCGACACGGCGATTCGTTCCGGGGACGTCGTCCGGTTCGCGTTCGCCGCGACCGATGCGACGCGCCGGTCGGTCGCCGAGGCGCGTCCGGAGTGGGCCGTGTCGCCGGTCGGGCAGGGATACGCCACGGTCGATGGCGGGGGCGTGTTCGTGGCGGACCAGCCCGGCACCTACCGCGTGATCGCCACGCTCGGCGCGCGCACGGCGGAGGCGTTCGTCCAGGTCGCGCCCCGCAACATCACGCGTCAGGTGACGATCGTCGGCCGGCTGGCGCTCAAGGGGCTCCCGGGCGCCGAGCTGTGGCTCCATCCGGACGGCAAGCACGCCTACATGTCGACTATCGGAGACCGCATTTACGTAATCGACATCTCGGATCCGGCGAAGCCGTTCTTCACGGACTCGGTGCTCGTGGATGCACGCGTCGTGAACGACGTGATGACGACCGAGGACGGCAAGTTCGGCGTGATGACCCGCGAAGGCGCGTCCACCCGCAAGAACGGCATCGTGATTCTCTCGTTCGAGGAGCCGGCGCATCCGAAGCCGATCGCCGAATTCACCGAGACCGTCACCGGCGGGGTCCACAGCACCTATGTGTACAGGGGCTACGTCTATCTGACCGACGACGCCACCGGCTCCATGCGGGTGATCGACATCCGCGACCCCTACCACCCGAAGCAAGTGGCGCGCTGGCAAGTGGAACGCCCCGAAGCCGGGCGGACGCTGCACGACATCGACGTGCGGGACGGCCTCGCCACGTTGTCGTACTGGAACGATGGGCTCGTGATCCTCGACGTCGGCAACGGGATGAAGGGCGGGACGCCTGAGAATCCGCAGCTCGTGATGCAGTACAAGTACGACTTGAACGAGCTGTACAAGAAGGTCGAGCTGGCCGGGGGTCCCGGCTTCATCCGCGGCACCCACACGAGCTGGCGGCGCGGCCGCTACGTCTTCGTCGGCGACGAGGTCTTCCCGGCGCGCCAGCAGGGCGGCGGCCCGGGCGTCATCGGGCTGGGCCGCGCCTACGGCCGGTTACACGTGATCGACATCGCCGATCTCACCGCGCCCCACGAGGTGGCGTGGTTCGAGCCGGAGGACGGCGGCAGCCACAACGTCTGGATCGCCGGGGACACGTTGTATTTGGGGGACTATCAGGGAGGCCTCCGGGTGCTCGACATCTCGGGCGAGCTGAAGGGCGATCTGCTCGCGCAGGGGCGGGAGTATGCGCACGTGCACACCGGAGACGCGACCGGCTTCGTCCCCAACGGGGCGAACGCGTGGGGCGCGATCTACTCGGGCGGGCTGGTGTATGTCCCCGACATCAACTCAGGGCTGTGGGTCGTGAAAGTCGAGCCACCACAACATGTTATACCATAAGGAGTTAGCATGCATGTCGCGGTCGCGTTTGCCCTGCTGCTGCAGCAGCCGGCGGCGCCGGCGTCGTTCCCGGTAGCGAAGGTCGAGATCACCCCCTCGGTAGCCGAAGTCGAGGTCGGCCAGCGGGTGCAGCTCTCCGCGCGTGCGTTCGATGCCAGCGGGCAACCCGTCAGGAACGCGACCATCGAGTGGTTTGTCGCGAGCGACGTCGGCAGCGTCGATTCGACCGGCCTCGTGAGCGGCGGTTACGCCGGGTTCGCGCGCGTCGCGGCGGTGGCCGGAATCCCGGGGCAGCAGGGCCAGAAGATCGAGTTCGCCCTCGTTCGCGTGGTCCCCGAAGCGGCCGCGCGGATCGACGTGGCGCCTGCGCCGGGGAGAGTCATGGCGGGAACGCGGCTGACGCTGACCGGGGCCGCCTACTCGAAGCACGGCGACCGCCGCCCCGACCTCGTCTCCTTCAGCTCGGGCAACCCCCGCGTCGCGAGCGTCACCGCCGACGGGCGGCTGCACGCGCTGGCGCCCGGCCGCGCTACTATTTCGGCGAAGGCGGGTCCGGCGACGACCCAGTTAGCTCTACAAGTGGTGGCCAACACGGTGTCCCGGCTCGCCGTCGAGCCCGCGTCGAGTGCGGTCCGCACGGGCGACGTGGTCCGCTTCACGTTGAGCGCGAAGGAGGCCGCTGGCCGCGCAGTCCCGGACGTTCCGGTCGAGTGGGCCGTGGCGGCGACCGGCGGCGCCGGCGTCGCCCAGATCGACCCCACCGGGGCGTTCGTGGCGGAGACCCCCGGGATCTATACGGTCACCGGAAGCCTCGGCGGGCGCAGCGCCGATGCGGTCGTCCGCGTGGAGCAGCGTCGGGTGACGCGCGGCATCGACGTGCTGGCGCACGTGCCGATCAAGTTCCGCGCCGCGGAGGTGTGGGTGCACCCCGGAGGCAAGTGCCTCTACATGACGACCATCGCCGATCGCGTGTACGCCATGGACATCACCGACGCCACGAGCCCCAAGATCGTGGACTCGATGGTCACCGACGCGCGCATCGTGAACGACGTGATGACGACGGAGGACGGCAAGTACGGCGTGTTCTCACGCGAGGGCGCGTCGAATCGCAAAAACGGGATCGTCGTGTTCGACGCCAGCGATGCATGCCACCCCAAGCCGGTCGCCGAGTACACGGAGACGGTCTCGGGCGGCGTCCACAGCTCCTACGTGTATCAGGGAAGGGCGTACATCACCGACGACGCCACGGGCTCCATGCGCGTGATCGACTTGCGCGATCCGACTCACCCGAAGGAGGTCGCTCGCTGGGAGGCGCAGCAGACCGAGGCGGGGCGCTATCTCCACGACATCATGGTGGTGGACGGCCTCGCCTACCTCGCCTACTGGAACGATGGGCTCATCATCCTCGATGTCGGCAACGGTATGAAGGGCGGGAGTCCGGAGAACCCGCAGCTCGTTTCCCAGCTCAAGTACGACCTCAACGCCACCTACGCGCGGGTCGAGCAGCTCTGGGGGACGGGGTTTGTGCGCGGCACGCACACGGCGTGGCGCGCGGGCAGGTATGTGTTCGTGGGCGATGAGGTGTACGCGGCGCGGCCGTACAAGGGCCTGAACGGCGGCAACAACCTCACGTTTGGCAGACTCCACGTCGTGGACGTCTCCGATATCGAGCATCCCAGAGAGGTCGCCTGGTACGAGCCGACCGACGGCGGCGTACACAACGTCTGGGTCGTGGGCGACACCCTCTACCTCGGCAACTACCAGGGCGGCGCGCGCGTCCTCGACATCTCGGGCGAGCTGAAGGGTGATCTGCTGCGGCAGGGCAGGGAGATGAGCTGGATCCTGACGGCCGACTCGACCGGCACGCAGCCGCACACGCCGTTCGCGTGGGGGGCGGTCGTGCGGGACGGCAACATTTTTGTGCCCGACATCAATAGCGGGTTGTGGGTGCTCAAGTTGGAGCCAAAACCGCAGCCCGTGCCGTAGCGCGCGACTTTACTGGCGCCTCGCGGTCTGAGCACTGTCCGCCTTCACCGGCAGCCCGACGGCGAGGCGGAACTCCCGCAGCACCGCATCGTACGACTTCATGCGCTTGTTGAGCTCGCCCGCCACCGGAGCCGGTGTCGCTGACGCGGTCTGCTCGCAGACCGCCATGTAGGCGATCAGCGAGTCCATCTGCGCGGTGAGTCGGCGCGCTTTCAGACGGATCGAGTCTTCGTAGACCGCCGGCTTCATGTAGGGACGGCCGCGCGCCATGAATGCACGCGCGCTGCCGCACAGGCCGACCAGCAAGCGCCCGGCGCGCCGCCGGCTCACGCTGTCGCCCGTCGACTGCGTACGCGTCACGCGGTTGAGCCCGTCCTTCAGCTGGGCGATCCCGCGGGTCGCGGTGCGCAGCCCGTCGACGAAGCGCTTCTGCTCGGGGGTGGGCGGCGGCGGTGATGCGAGCGCCGACTCCGCCCGGGCCGAGTCGGGAGGGGGCGGGCTGGGAGGGGGCGTCGGCTGCTGCGCCCCTGCGACGGTCGCGGCGACGCAGCACAGCACGGCCAAGCAGCGCATCAGTGCTCCTCTATACCTTGGGTCGAAGCCAGGGTTATAATGTCACAATGACGCTTCCCGCAACCTCGCGCCAGACCCGCACCTTCGACGACCGGGCGGACGCGCTCGCGCACTTCTTCCTCCGCGCCGGCGAAGCGCCGCGGCTCCTAGCGTATGAGGACGCTGCGGGCTGCCCGCTGGACCAGGCGCTCGCCGCGCTCGAATGGACCGCCGCCGTCGGCATCCTCGCCGAGGACGACCTGATCCACGCCGCACGGCTGGGCGCCGACGCCGCGGCCGCCGTGGTCGAGCGCCGGGACGGTGACCAACACGTGTTCATTTACTTCGGGCCCCGCATGGACGCCTCGCCCGCCGACCCGTACGAGGGCACCCTGCTCTATGACGAGCCGGGCGTGCGCGCCTACATCTTCGCACAACGCGTCCACGCGATCGCGCACTTCCTGCGCGCCACCCACGGCATCGGCGCGGTGATTGCAATGCTCGGTCGCCGGGCGCCCGAGCTGCGCCACATCCGCCGCTGGCTCGAGGCGCTGTTCAGCCAGCCGGTCGGCGCCGGCCGCTCCACCCAGCTCCTCACCGGCTGGTTCGCGACCGGGGGCGCGGGGGTGCTGTTCGTGCCCGCCCAGCCCGGCGCACCCTACAGCTACCACGAAGTCGGCATCGATATTTAACCGGCTGAGCCGTCGGGGCCTCCCTGCGCGACCAAAATACGCAGTCGCTCCGGGCGGCCCCGACGGCTCAGCCGGTGCGGGCGTGATGCG
>MNEL01000014.1 GCA_001917665.1 Gemmatimonadetes bacterium 13_1_40CM_69_22
AGGACCCGGAGCCACGACCGCAAGGCGGCGTCGATGATGAACGCGTCGGCGCGGATGAACGCCGTCTGGAACGCGATGCAGACGATCAGCAGATCGACGACGGCACCGCCGTAGTGCTCCGCGCCGACCCACAGCGCGACGAAGGAGCGGTTCCACAGCAGGATCGTCGTCCCCACGGCCGTGGCGAAGAGCCACGTCAATATCATGAGATCGCCGCGGGCGAGCGCGGCGCGCTCATACTGGCCCTCGCCGATCAGGCCCGCCAGCCCGGGCATCGCGGCGCCCACGGCGGACCCGTGGACGGCCACCGCCGCGCGCGGCGCGTACGCGGTCAGGACGTACGTGGTCACCGCGGCCGGGGACAAGAGCGTGCCGAGGATAAGCACGTCGCTTCCGAGCAGCAGCTTCGCGATCAAGTCCCCGCCGGCGAGCCAGGCGGCGAAGCTCGCCAGCGACCGCGTTTCGGCCCGGGCCGGGCGGCGCGCGCCGAACCACACCACGTACGTCCGGGCGAGCCACCAGAAACACAGGGCGCTCAGCGCCGCGAGCGCGACCTGGGCGCCGGCGACGCCGGCGAGGCCCAGCCCGCCGTACACCGCCGCGGCGGTGAGCGCGCCGCCCACCAGATTCAACCCCGCCTGCAGCTCCATGCGCTTGTAGCCGAGATTCATGCCGTGCAGGGCCGCGTCGGGTATGGAGAGCAGACCGCCGAGCACACCGCCAGCCAGCACCAGGGCCGCGGCGATCCGGATGGTGCTGCGCAGTCCGGGGCCGGCGCCCGTGATCGCGGGCGCGTACCACGCTACGACGGCCGCCGCCGCCGCCGCAAGCGGCAAACAAATCAGCCAGACGACGAGCGCGCCGCCCACGGCGCGGCGCTGAGCGGCCGGGTCGGCGATTGTCTGGCGGTTGGCCACCAGCAGCCGGAGGGCCTCGGACGGGCGGCCCCCGACCGTGGCGACGTAGCCGGCGAGCCGGTCGAGCATCTCCCAGGTGCCGAACAGCGCCGTTCCCAGCCGCCCGACCAACAGCGGCGTAATGACGAGGCCGACGGCGGTCTTGACGCCGAAATCGAGGCCGAAGGCGGCGACGTTGAGCGAGGCCCGGCGGGTCAGCGGGACGGCCGGCGCGGCGCTCCTGGCGACGTCCGGCTCAGCCATTGGTCCACCGTCTGCCGGTCCAGGGTTGCTCGCTCAGGCGGGATCCGCGGAGCACCTCGCCGTCATCCGCCACGATCTCGAGCAGTGCCACGGCGCCGTGGGCGCACGCGACGACCTGGCCGCACGCATCCCGCAGGGGACTCTGCAGCGGCCCGAGCACGGTGCCGGGGGCGGCGCCGGAAGGCGGAGCGCCGTCGCTCGGAAGCAGGGCCGCCTGCCACACGATCCAGCGCCGGCCGTCGAGCCAGCTGAAGGCGCCGGGGTACGGCTTGGTCAGGGCGCGCACGAAGTTGTAGACGGCGGACGCGTCCTGATCCCATACGATCAGGCCGTCGGCCGGGCGGCGCCGCGCCAGGACGGGGCCGCTGTGGCGCGGCTGGGGTTTCCCCGGCCGCTCGCCGGCAAGCAACCGCGGCAGCACGCGCAGGATCATGTCGCGGTTCGACGCCGCGACGCGGTCGTACAGCGAGGCACAGGTGTCGTAGGGGGTGATCGGGAACTCGGTCTGGTCGATCAAGTCGCCCGCGTCCACGGACTCGGCGAGCCAGATGAGCGAGTTGCCGCTGGCGGGCTCGCCGCGGATCAAGACCCAGTTGATCGGCGCGCTGCCGCGGTTGCGGGGCAGCAGCGAGGCGTGCGCGCCGATCATGCCGACCCGCGCCGTGCGGAGCGTCTCCGGCGCGAGGAGCTGGCTCCAGCCGATGACGAACACGACGTCGAGCGCGAGGTTCTTGAGCAGCTCGCGCGACGCCGCGTCGTTGATGTGTACGATCTCGTGCAGCGGCACGCCGAAGCGCTGGCATAGCGAGCGGTAATCGGCGGCGCCGCTGCGGGTCGCGGCTACATCGGGGCGCAGCGTGAGGACGGCCTGAATCGGGGCACCGGCCTCGATCAGCCCCCGCAGCGCCGGAATGCCCTCCAGGTGGAACCCGACCCAGCCGAATCTCATCGCCGGTACGCGCGCACCACGTCGAGCACCGCCTCGATCACGTCCGCCACGTCCTGGTCGGTGAGCCGCGGGTGGAGCGGCAGGCTGACCATCCGCTCGTAGTTGCGCAGGGCAACCGGGAACCGCTCCGGCACGTAGCGATACTTGTCCCGATAGTAGGGATGCAGGTGGATGGGGATGAAGTGCACCGACGTGCCGATGTTGCGGGCGGTCAGCTCGTCGATAAACTGGTCGCGCCCGATGCGCAAGGCGTCCGGCCGCAAGCGCAGCACGTATAGATGCCAGGCGTGCTCCACGTCCGGCCGTTCGACCGGAAGCTCGAGCGCCGGTTCGTGCCCGAAGCCCGCCGCGTACAGCCGCACCACCTCGCGCCGGCGCGCCTGGAACGCCGGCAGCTTGCGCAGCTGGCACAGGCCGAGCGAGGCCTGGATGTCGGTCATGTTGTACTTGAAGCCGGGCGCGAGCACCTCGTAGCGCCAGCTGCCGCCCTTGTCGTAGCGCTTCCACGCGTCCCGGCTCATGCCGTGGAGGGAGAGTATCCGCGCCCGCTCGAGGAATTCGGCGCTGCCCGTGAGCATCCCTCCCTCGGCCGTCGTGAGGTTCTTGGTGGCGTAGAAGCTGAAGCTCACGGGGTTGTCGCCCGAGCCGATGAGCCGGCCCTTGTAGCGGGCGGGGAGCGCGTGCGCGGCATCCTCGACCAGCGCGAGGTCGAACCGCCGCGCGATGTCGGCGATCGGATCCAGGTCGACGGGGTGCCCGGCGTAGTGGACCGGCAGGATGGCGCTGGTGTTCCACGACACCGCTGCCTCGACGGCGGCGGGCGAGAGGTTGAGCGTGTCCGGCTCGACGTCCACGAGCACCGGGCGGGCGCCGACGTGCTCGATCACGTTCACCGAGGCGGTGAACGTGAGCGGCGTCGTGATCACCTCGTCGCCGGGGCCGACGCCCAGGGTCGCGAGCGCGGTGTGCAGCCCCGCCGTGCAGGAGTTGAGCGCCAGCGCGCTCGGGGCGCCGAGGTGCGCCGCGAACTCGGCCTCGAAGCGCTTCGTCTTGGGGCCGGTGGTGATCCAGTCCGAGCGCAGTGTGTCCACGACTTCGCGGATCTCCTCCTCGCCCAAGAGCGGCGGGGCGAAGGGCAGAAACGCGGTGCGGCGGGCGGGCGCCGGGGTGACGGGCATCGCGGCGGGCCTACGCGGGGGCGGGCTTCGCCATCGAATCTGCCCGGCCCGGGCTGCGCACCAGGGCGGGGGGCGTCGGGGGCGGGGGGGGGGGGGGGGGCGTCGTGGCCAGGGGCGCCGCCGCGCGCTGCTCCGGATCGGGCGGCACGGATACCGGAAGGGGCTCCACGCCGTGACCTTCCCACGGCGCGTATTCCGGGACGAGGAGCGAGACCGCCCGGATCAGGTCGCGCTGTGCGCCATCGCCGAGCACCTGCAGCAGGTGCTCGATGCCGCGCTCCAGCCCCACCGGATCCACCTCGGCGCGCTCGATGACGCGGATCTTGTCCACGGAGGTGGGCACGGAGCCTTCGTCGCTGCCGACGAGCTGCTCGTCGAGCTTCTCGCCGGGCCGCAGCCCGGTGAACACGATCTGGATGTCGCGGTAGGGCACGAGCCCGGAAAGCCGGATGAGCTGCTCGGCCAGGTCGACGATGCGCACCGGCCGGCCCATCTCCAGAATCGCGATGCGGCGGGCGGCCTCGGGCAGGGCGGCGGCCTTGAGGACGAGCTGCACCGCCTCGGGGATCGTCATGAAATAGCGCCGCACGTCGGGATGCGTGACCCGGACGGGGCCGCCGACACTGATCTGACGCTTGAACACCGGCACCACGCTGCCGTCAGAGCCGAGCACGTTGCCGAAGCGCACGGCTCGGAAGTCGGTCTGCGACTCGATGAGGGACGGCAGCTCCAGCACGATCCGCTCGCCGATCCGCTTGGTGGCGCCGAGCATGCTCGACGGGCTGACGGCCTTGTCGGTGGAGATCAGCACGAACTTCTCCACGCCGTGCAGCGCCGCGCACTCGGCGACGCGCAGCGTGCCGAACACGTTGTTCCACACCGCCTCGACGGCGTTGGCTTCGAGCATCGGCACGTGCTTGTACGCGGCGGTGTGAAACACATAGTCCGGGCGGTACAGCTCGAACACCTGCTCGAGCCGCTCCGGGTTCGTGATGCTGCCGATGAACGGCACCACTTCGACGCCGGGGTAGCGCCCGGCCACCTCGAGGTGCGTGAAGTAGAGCGGGCTTTCCGCCCGCTCGAGCAGCACCAGGCGCTTCGGCCCGTAGGAGGCGATCTGGCGCGCCAGCTCCGAGCCGATGGACCCGGCCCCACCGGTGACGAGGATGGACTTGCCCGCGAGGTCGCGCTTCACCTGCGCGAGGTCGAGCTCGACCGGCTCGCGCCCCAGCAGGTCCTCGATCTGGACGTCGCGCACCTCGGCGATCGTGGCCCGGCGGGCGAGCAGGTCGTCGAGCGAGGGGATGATCTTGAACTCGACGCCCGTCTCGCGGCAGCGGTCCACGATGCGCCGCGTCTGCTCGGCCGTCGCGGTACGGATCGCGATCACCAGCAGCCCGACGTCGTGCCGCTGCACCAGCAGCGCAAGGCGGTCGGTCCCGCCCAGGACCGGCACGCCGTGCAGGGTGCGGCCGTGGGTGTCGGGGTTGTCGTCGATCAGGCCCACCACCGTCATCGTGGTGCGCGGGTCGTGCAGCGCCTGGCGCAGCAGCTGCTCGCCGGCTTCGCCGGCGCCGATGATGAACGTCCGCGCCCCCGTCGTGCGGGTCGCCCCGAACCCCTCGCGCAGCGAGCGCGCCGCGAAGCGGACCCCGCCCGAGAGGAAGATCATCAGGACCCAGTCGAGCGCGAACACGGAGCGCGGCATGCCGCGCAGCCCGCCCACAGCGAACAGCGTGGCGGCGAACAGCGCCGAGCTGACCGACACGGCGACCGCGAGATCGCGCAGGTCGCGCAAGCCGACATGGCGCCAGTAGCCGCGGTACAGGCCGAAGCCCCAGAAGACGAGCGCCCGGATGGCGAGCAGGTAGGGCAGGGTGCGGGTGAAGTGCGGCCACTCGATGGCGGGAATGCGAAAGTCGAAGCGGAGCCCGAACGCCGCGAGGTAGGCCAGTGGAATGAGGCCCACGTGCACGACAAAAAGCAGCGCCCGACGGCGCAGCAGGCGTCGCGGTGGTAACCGCAGCAACATGACTGGTCCTCGATCGAGGGGGACCTGCACAGGGGCGATCCGGACGCGCGCGTCCCGAGCGCCCACGCGGGCTCGAGAAGCACGAGTCATGCGCCGTCGACCGACGCGCGAGACGGATGGGAGGCAACGACTTGCGCGCGGGACCCGCGCCGGACGTGGCGCGCGGTGCCACGCGCTCGCTACACATGCGATGGCGCGGTGCGACAAACCGCGGGGGAGCCGCCGCTCAGTCGGCGGCGGTGGCGTGCGGGGGGAGGTCCAGCTCGAAGGAGAAGCGGGTGCCCCAGTTGGCGCGGGTCTCGAGGGCGAGCGTCGAGTGCATCGCCTCGACCAGCTTGCGCGTGATCGCGAGCCCCAGGCCGGTGCCGGAGAAACAGTAGCCGTGGCGCCCGCGCGCCCGGCGGAACGGTTGGAACAGGGTAGCCAGCGCTTCGGGGTTGACGCCGGGCCCGGTGTCGCGCACGGCAAACGTCACGCGGTTGCCGGTCGTCTCCTCGCACAGCAGCTCGACGAAGCCCTGCTCGGTGAACTTGAGTGCGTTGGTGGTGAGGTTGAGCAGCACGCGGCTCAGCGCCACCGGAAAGCCCAGCCGGTGGTCGACGTTCGGCGGCAGCAGCCGGACGGCGAGGCCCTTTTCTTCGGCCATCGGCCGGACGATGGTGCGGACGGACTCCATCAGCTCAGCGACCGAGAAGGGCGACGGATCGCCGTCGGCGAGCTCGTCGCCACCCCGGGCCAACTCGATGGCGTCGGCGACGAGGGCGGAGAGACCGAGGGCGGCGCTGTAGATCAGGCCGACCTGGCGGTGCTGGACCTCGTTGACCGGCCCGCTCTGGCCGCGCTGCAGCGTCTCGGCAAGGAACAGGATCGAGGTGAGCGGGGACCGCAGGTCGTGGATCACCTCGACCAGCAGGTCGAGGCCCTCGGTAGTGCTGGTGGAGAGGCGCTGGCTCAACTCGCGAGCCGGATCGTCGCTGATCGCTTGGCGGACCTGCTCGAGGGCGTTGAGCGTGCCGAGGATCGCCGACGGCGAGATGGGTGTGGCGGACTCGGACCACGCCTGCAGCAGCTCCGTCTGCAGCATCTCGACGAGATGGTGTCCGAGGCTCGGCGTGGGACGCGGCAGCAGCGACGTGACGTAGCCGGGGCGCCCCTGATCGACGGCCAGCGCCATGGCCGCGAGCAGCCCCGCCATGGTTTCGCTCTCCGCCGCGGGCTTGCCGGCGGCGGCGGCCTCGTCGCGCCAGCGCCGGGCCACGCGGCGCGTCGCGGCGGTGATGATCGCCGAGGAGACCCCGGCGAGCGGCTCCGCCGCGTCGGGGGCCGGGGCGCTCGTACCGCTCTCTGGCGGAGTGTCGCGGCGGCGGAGGCGGGGCGGCGTGGCTCGGCCGGGCGTCACTCGTCCGGGCCGTTCAGCAGGTTGCGCTGCAGACCGTGGCGCTCCATGAGCCGGTAGAACGTCGTGCGGTCCACACGCGCCATGCGGGCCGCCTTGGAGAGATTGCCACCGGCGCGGAGCACGACCCGCGTGAGATAGCGGCGGTCGAACTTGGCGAGCAGGCGGCCCCGCGCGGCGTAGTAGCCGTCGTCGGCGTTCACGTCTTCGGCTTCGGCCGCGAGCTCGACGTCCACCTTCTGGTCACTCACGAACGGGATGTCCTCGGGGCCGACGTCGGCGCCGGGCTCGAGCAGCACGACCGCGTGCTCCATCACGTTCTGCAGCTCGCGCACGTTGCCGGGCCAGGAGTGGGCGCGCAGCGCCCAGATCGCGGCGTGGCTCAACGTGGGGAGCGGCTCGTCGGCGCCGCGGTGGCGGCGCCAGTAGTGCTCGAGGAAATGCGCCGCGAGCACGGGCACGTCGTCGGGCCGCTCGCGCAGTGCGGGGACGGGAATCGGCACGACGCGCAGGCGGTAGTACAGGTCCTCGCGCAGCATCCCCGAGCGCAGCGCGTCCTCGGGGTCGCGGTTCGTGGCCGCGATGAAGCGCACGTTCACCACCGCGTCGGTCCCCTCACTGCCCACGCGCCGCACGACGCCGTCCTGGATCACACGCAGCAGCTTCGCCTGGATCGGCTTCGGCATCTCGATCAGCTCGTCCAGGAACAGCGTGCCGCCGTTGGCCATTTCCAGCAGGCCGGGTTTGTCGCGAATCGCGCCGGTGAAGGCGCCCTTCACGTGGCCGAACATTTCCGATTCGAGCAGCGTCTCGGGAAGCGCGGCGCAGTTCACCGCGACGAGCGACCGGCTGGAGCGGCGGCTGTGCTGATGGATGAACTGGGCGATCATCTCCTTGCCGCTGCCGCTCTCGCCGGTGATGAACACCGAGGCGTCGGTGGTCGCGACGCGCCGCGCCAGCGTGATCGCGTCGCGGAACACGGGCGCGTTGCCGAGGACGCTCAGCCCACCGGGGTCCACGCCGGTGCGCTCCTGCTGCGCGCGCGTCTCGCGCGCCACCTGCACGGTGTGCGCCGCCCGTCCGATCAGCACCTGCAGCTGCGTCCCCGTGAACGGCTTGGGCAAATAGTCCCAGGCCCCGGCGCGGAGCGCTTCGAGCGCGGTCTCGACACTCGGCTTCCCCGTGATGACGATGACGATCGCCTCGGGGTTCGCGGCGAGCGCGGCCGCGAGCAGCTGCATCCCGGGGACGTGGCCCATGTAGAGATCGACGAGCACGATGTCGAACGTGTGCCGCTTGAGGGTCTCGAGCGCTTCGTCCCCGCGACCGCACGTCTGCACGCGGTAGCCTTCGACCTGGAGCGCGCTGGCGCAGCTCTCGCGCAGCGTGCGCTCGTCGTCGATCACGAGGATGCGCACGCTGGCCTTCGTCGCCGCGTCTACCGGGAGCAATTTGGAAATGTCGGTCACTGGGGTACTCGAAGCGGTCCGGCGATCCGCAGACGCCGGACTCGGCAGGGTGGGGCTGGGCATCATCCTCTCCTAAAGTGTTCCTGACCGCCCACTGGCGCCGGACACAGCGGGCAGGCCGGGAGCGAGTCCCGACTGCGCATCGTCCTCGTCGGGGCTGGATAACATTAGCGTACGCCGGGCGATTGCGTGAGTCCCCCCCCACGCGCGCGCCGCGCCGCCGAGAGGAGCGGAGCGGGCCGCCAGCTTTGTAGCAGTTGCGTTACAAAGGGCGCACGCGTGCGGAGCGCCTCGCGCACGCCGCCGCCGTATGTTCCTGCGCCGTGATGCGTTGCGCTCGCCGGCCGATCGGCACCCGCGGTACCGACCTTGCGGTGTAGTGCCGGGATGAAGGAGAGCCCCGAGACAGATATGGAGACCGGCGACCTGCCCGCAGCGCTCGATCCGGAACGGCCGGAGCGCCTTCCTTCTACTGCTGCCCCTTTCGACACCATCGCCCGCTACGCTCCCCCTGCCGCGGGGGCGCCGCGGGATGCCGACGCCCTCGCCGAGCTGCGCCGCTACCTGAGCGCAGTGTGGCGCTACAAGTGGGCCGTGGCGGGCGTCACCGTGCTCGGTACCGCCGCCGGGGTGGCGGGGAAGATGCTGCTTGCCCCGAGCTACGTGGCGCGGGCCACGGTCTGGATCCAGGTGCCGCAGCGTCCGACGCGCGACGAAGGCCCCATCTGGTCCGGCCAGCTGCCGATCTCCTCCGGGTGGACCGACCTGCTGCAAACCAACGTCGTGCTGGAAGACGTGGTGCGGCAGCAGCGGCTGTACGTCACGCCCAAGGAGCCGGGCGATGCGGATGCCCTCACCGGCTTCGGCATCAAGGACCGCGTGCGGGGCGGCACGTACCGGCTCGTCGTGAACGACGCGGGCACGGCATTCACGCTGGAAGAGAAGAAAGCCGGCGTGCTGCAGCACGGTGCCGCGGGAGACTCCGTGGGCGCGCCGCTGGGCTTCGTGTGGGTGCCCCCAGCCGCCGCACTCACCCGCGGCCGCACGGTCGAGTTCACGGTGAGCGCGCCGTACGAGGCCGCACGGGCGCTCGGCAAGCGCCTGAAGACGAGCCTGGACCTGGACGGCAACTTCCTGCGGTTGGAGCTGGGCGGCCCCGACGCCGCGGGCATCACCGCCGTCGTGAACGCCGTGGCCGAGCGGTTCGTGGCCGCCGCGGCCGACCTCAAGCGCCAGAACCTCACTGAGCTGACCCGTATCCTGAACGGCCAGCTCGAGCGCGCGCAGGCAAACCTGCGGGACGCCGAGACCACGCTCAAGACGTTCCGCGTATCGGCCGTCACCGAGTACGCCGACGGCGCGGCGCCGGTGACGCCGAACATGCAGTTCCCCCGCGATCCCGTGTTCGCCGGGTTGCTCGACATGAAGGTGAGCCGTGAGCAGCTGCGGCGCGACCGCGAGGCGATCGCCCGCATCCTCGCCCAGGGGCGCGACTCGGGCCTCGCCGTGGACGCACTCGCCATGATCGGATCGGTGGAGAAGTCCACCGCGCTGATCCAGGCGTTGCGCGATCTCACCGGCAAGGTGGCGGAGCTGCGCGCGCTGCGCGGCCGCTACACCGACGCGAATGTGGCGGTTCGCCGGGTCAGCGACGAGGTAGCCGTGCTCGAGCAGCAGACGATTCCGGCGCTCGCGACCAAGCTCACCCAAGAGATGGCGGTGCAGGAAAGGGTGCTGGCGCAGCGGGTCGACTCGGCGGCGGGCGGCCTGCGGCGCATCCCGCCGCTCGCCGTCGCGGAGACGCAGCTGCAGCGCGACGTGACGCTGGCGGAGCAGGTGGTCACCAACCTGCAGCGGCGGTATGAAGAAGCGCGGCTCGCCGAGGTCAGCGCCATCCCGGACGTGCGCCTCATCGATCCCGCCATCGAGCCGCAGCAGCCGGCCGCCAGCTGGTCCGTGCTGCTCGTCGCCCTGGCGTTCCTCGGCAGTCTCGGCGCCGGAGTGGCGGGCGCCGTGCTGCGCGACCGCACCGACCGCCACGTGCACTACCCGGAGCACGTCACCGGCACGATGGGGCTCGCCATCCTCGGTGCCGTGCCGCACCTGGAGCGCGGCCGGAACGGCAAGAAGTCCGGCGCCGTGCTCCAGGTCGTCGAGGCGGTGCGCGGCATCCGGTTGAACGTGCTGCACGCCCACGGCGCGGGCCCCGCGGTCCTGACCGTGACGAGCCCCGGACGCAGCGACGGGAAGTCGTTCCTGGCGTCCAACCTGGCGCTGGCGTTCGCCGACGCGGGGTACCGCACCCTGCTCGTGGACGGGGACGTGCGCTGCGGCACGCTGCATCGGGCGCTGAAGCTCGCGCGCAAGCCGGGACTCGTCGACGTGCTCGGCGGCAAGGCCAGCACCGAGCTGGTGGTGCAGGCGACCAGCTATCGCGCGCTCTCGTTCATCGGCTCGGGCACGCGCACCCACACGGGGCCCTCGCTCGTCAGCTCGGCGGCGCTACCCCGCCTGCTGGCCACGCTGCGGCCCGGCTACGACGCCATCATCGTGGACAGCCCGCCGCTCGCCGCCGGCGCCGACGCATTCGCCATCGGGACGGCCACCGGCAGCATGGTGCTGGTGCTGCGCACCGGTGTCAGCGACCGCGAGCTGGCGCAGACGAAGCTCGAGGTGCTGGCGCACCTCCCCATCCGCATGCTCGGCGCGGTGCTGAACGACGTGCGGGGCGGGCTGTACCGCTACTACTCGTACTACCTCGAAGGCTACGAAGTCAAAGAAGAGCCTGAGCCCGCCTGGCAGCTGGTGCGCGCGCCCGAATAGCGGGGCCCGCGGGGGGTCAGCCGTGGAAGGATCGGATCCAGTTGCCGCGCGGGTCGGCCTCCGACGCCCGCAGCGCGGCGAGCGCCCGTACGACCACTTCACCCGGCTGGGCCGATCCGCCGCGCACACCCACTGCCGTCTCGTAGCCGGCGCGCAGCCGGAGCGGCGGCTCTCCCGCTGCGCGGGTGAGGTCCCCGACCGCGCGCGCCAGCCGCTCGCCCAGCCCGACGGCGCCGGCGGCGCTGGTCTGCGGGGCGAGCACCGCGAACTCGCGGGGTCCCGCCCGGCCCACGGTGTCCGACAGGCGGCCGGCTTTGCGGAGCATGCGGCCGAGCGATTCGACGCGGGAATCGGAGCTGGGGCCGTCGTCGGCGCGCGAGTGTGGCGCGCCATCGGGCGCGAGCGCCACGCACGTCAGCGCCGTGCCCGAGCGCTCGGCCTGGGCTGCGAGCTCCCGGACCCGGCGCTCCAGCGCCGTCAGGTTGTACAGCCCGGTGCGCTCATCGAACAAGCTGTGCTCGCGGGCGCGGTCGGCGTCGAGTTTCGCCTGCAGGTGTCCCTCGAGCCGCAGCAGGAACTGCTCGGTGTCGAGCGGCTGCCCCCACAGCCCATTCGCGCCCGCCCGCAGCGCAGCGAGCAAGTCGGCGCGGAGGCTCGGACCGGGCGTCGTAAGGAAGATGGGCGTGCTCGGTGAGATGTCGGGGTCGACGCGCAGGGCGCGGCACAGCGTGAGGGCGTCCGCGTCAGGAAGCTCCGTGTCGAGCACGATGGCGTCGAGTCGCGCCCGGTGCGCACCCTCGAGCGCGTCGCGGCCGGTGTAGGCTTTGAGCACGGCGTACCCTGCCGGCCGGAGGATGCTCTCGAGCGCGCGGGAAGACCACTCGTGCGCGTTGGCGAGCAGCAGCAACGGGGGGCGGGTCCGCGCTGGGGCGTTGGACATGGGCTGGTGAAGTGCATACCTCGTGCGCCCTGGGACGCGGGGGCAACTCGTTTTAGGGGAACGGGTTTTCCGGTCGCGCGGCGGTCGCGCGACACTCAGTCGCGGGATTATGCTCACAAGCTTGTAGCGGGCCTGCCGCGGCCCGGCGCCTCGCCGGGGTCGCCGCAAGGTCGCGCTGGCGGCCTCAAACTTGAATGCTCAACGGACGACACCGGAAATGCGGGAAGCCATGCTGTGCCAGCGCTGTCAGAGCGTCGTCCACGAGGCGGGGAGCCTGCTGCTCCCGCGCCCCATGGGCCGCCTCGGGACCGGGGCCATGCGGGCCGGCGTGCTGTGTGTCGGGTGCGGCCGGCTGCTCCCCGCCGTCGGCATGGCCGAGCGGCTGTTCGCGAAGCTGTGCGAGCTGTCCCGCTTCGGACTGCTCGACCGGGCGGCGCCCATCCTCAAGCCGCCGGCGCCGCGCGAACCGTCCTCCTTCGAGGAGAGTCTGTAGAGTGTGCGGCATCGTCGGCTACGTCGGGGCGCGCCAGGCCGCGCCGATCCTGGTGGACGGGCTGCGGCGACTCGAGTACCGGGGCTACGACTCGGCCGGCGTCGCGGTCCAGAACGGCGCCGGGATCGTCGTCGCCAAGCTGGCCGGACGGGTGCACGCGCTGCAAGACCGGCTGGAGCAGGCGCCGATCGTGGGCACCAGCGGCATCGCCCACACCCGCTGGGCCACGCACGGTGCCCCGAACCAGCGCAACGCCCATCCCCATACTGACTGCGGCGGCGGGCTGGCGCTGGTCCACAACGGCATCATCGAGAACGCCGACGCGCTACGCGCCGCGCTGGAGCGTGACGGGCACCGTTTCCGGACCGAGACGGACACCGAGACCCTCGCTCACCTGATCGAAGACGCCCCCGGCGCGACCCTCGAGGAGCGCGTCATCGCCGCGCTCGGCCACGTGGAGGGGACGTACGGCCTGGCGGTCATGTCCGCCGCCGAGCCCGAAAAGATCGTAGTGGCGCGCCAGGGGTCGCCCGTGCTGCTTGGCATCGGCGCGGACGAGTGCTTCGTCGCCTCCGATGCCTCGGCGGTTCTCGAGCACACCCGCTCGGTCGTCTATCTGGACGATGGCGACATCGCGGTGCTGACCCCGCGCGCGTATCACGTCATCGACAGCGAGTCGCACGTCCAGGTGCGGGCGGTGGACGACATCAAGTGGGAGCTCGATGCGATCGAGCTGGGCGGCTACCCGCACTTCATGCTGAAGGAGATCTGCGAGCAGGCCGAGACGGTGCGCAGCACGCTGCGGGGGCGCTTGCTGTTCGCCGAGGGAACCGCGCGCCTCAACGGGCTCAACCTCACTCCCGAGGCGAGCGCCCAGATCCGCCGCATCACGATCGTGGCGTGCGGCACATCGTGGCACGCGGGGCTCGTCGGCCGCGCGATGATCGAGGAGCTGGCCCGCATCCCGGTGCAGGTGGAGTACGCCTCGGAGTACCGCTACCGCCGGCCGCTCCCGGTCCCGGATACGGTCACGATCGCGATCTCGCAGTCGGGGGAGACGGCGGACACGCTCGAGGCGATGCGGGCCGCGCGCGCCGCGGGGTCGCTCGTGCTCGGCCTCGTGAACGTGGTCGGCAGCACCATCGCGCGGGAATCCGACGGCGGCATCTACCTGCATGCTGGCCCCGAGATCGGCGTCGCGTCCACCAAGGCGTTCACCTCGCAGATCGCGGCGCTGGCCATGCTGGGGCTCCATCTCGGCCGCCAGCGGGGCCTGACGGAGGAGGAGGGGCGGGACTTCGTGTGCCGCCTCGCGCAGCTGCCCAGCCTGGTGCAGCGCGCGCTCGAGCTCGAGCCCGAAGTGAAGCGGCTGGCCGAGCGCTACGCGCGCGAGCACAACTTCCTCTACCTGGGCCGGGGCGTGAACTTCCCCGTGGCGCTCGAAGGGGCGCTCAAGCTCAAGGAGATCTCCTACATCCACGCCGAGGGCTACCCCGCGGCCGAGATGAAGCACGGCCCGATCGCGCTGATCGACGAAAACATGCCGGCCGTGTTCGTGGCTCCGAAGGACGACGTGTACACCAAGGTGCTGTCCAACATGCAGGAGGTGCGGGCACGCGGTGGGCGGATCATCGCGGTGACCACGGAGGGCAACGGCAGTCTGAGTGGTCTCGTGGACCACCAGCTGCGCGTCCCGCAGACGGCCCCGCTGCTCTCGCCCATCGTGACCACGATTCCGCTGCAGCTCCTGGCCTATCACATCGCGGTGCTGCGCGGCTGCGACGTCGACCGGCCCCGCAACCTCGCCAAAAGCGTCACAGTGGAGTAGACCAATGCGTCCGATGAATCCGATCGGGGGCTTCATCGCGGCCCTCGCGACTGCCATTGCTCTGGCGGCGCCCGCCACGGGCGCGGCGCAGCTGCCCGACGAGACGCCGGTCCACCGGCTCAGGGCAACCCGCCCGGAGCTCGAGCAGCACCTTAGCCAGCTGCGCTTGCTGGCGCAGTCCGGCAAGCTGGGGAAGCTCTCCCCGGAATGGGTGCGTGCAGAGACCAGCTACGTGGTCCGGCGGCTCGAGGAGGGTGACTTCCGGGTCGGCGACCGCCTGCTCATCGCCGTCGAGGAGCCCGGAGGCGCCGGGGGGGGGCCGGGGGGGGCGGCGGACAGGAATGCGGTCAAGTCTCCCGAGCAGCAGCTCACCGACACCTTCACGGTTGGTGCGTCCCAGGAGCTGACGCTGCCGGGGGTCGGGGTGGTGTCGCTGCACGGCGTGCTGCGTACCGAGCTGGAGCCGTTCCTGAGCGGTGAGATCGCGCGCTATATAAAGGAACCGGTGGTGCACGCGCGACCCCTGATCAGCCTGGCGGTGACGGGGGGGGTGAACAAGGCGGGGTACTACACCGTGCCGGCCGATGCGGTGATTTCCGCGGTGCTGATAGCGGCCGGGGGCTCGACCAAGGAAGCGAAGCTCACCGACCTGCAGATCGCGCGCAACGGTAAGACGGTATGGAAGGGTGATGCGCTGCGGCAGGCGGTCGCGGCGGGCCGCACCCTGGACGAGCTGCAGCTGCAGCCGGGCGACGAGGTGGTGGTCCCCACCAAGGGCGGCGGCGGGCTCGACGCGCTGCGCTACGTGGCGGCAGCGTTGAGCATCCCGATCTC